>JBBRNB010000010.1:0-85566 GCA_038230535.1 Thermoanaerobaculia bacterium | reverse complement strand
TTCTTTCTACTATCCCGTTTAGAATCAGTCGTTTAGTCACAACTATTCTATCGTGATCGCCAAGAAACAGCAACCCCAAATGCGCCCTATCTATCTTTCTTTCCTACTATTTAGCCCACCTAGGACAGGAACTAGTTAGCGAGTCTTTCAGGCTTTCGAACAGCCGGAGTGGCTGGCGCTCTTGCGGGTCACAACAGTTTCACGTACACCTTCAACGTACTCGAGTTTGGGCGGAGTGGCCGGCCGTTCGACGGCGGACGCTAGCGCTCGTTTCGCCGGTCCACCACCACGACACCTCCCTTCATGACCCAACGCACGCCGCGGATCATGCTCTGCACATCGTGCAGCGGATCGCCTTCCACCGCCACGATGTCGGCGTAGGTGCCGGGCGCAATCGCGCCGAGCTCTTTCTCCATGCCGAGAAGCGCGGCGGGGGTGGTGGTGGCGGCCGCGAGCGCCTGTGCCGGCGTCATCCCGGCCTTGACGAACCATTCGAGCTCACGTGTGTTCTCGCCAAAGCCGGTGAAGACGGCGTCGGAGCCCATGGCGATCTTCACGCCGGCGCGGACGGCGCGGCGGAGCGTCTCGAGATTTCGCTTGATGTAGTCGTTCAGGCGATCGACGACTTTCTGGTCGTAGCCGAACTCCTCACGATGATCGATGTAGTAACGGTTGTGATCGACCGTGGGAACGTAAACCGTGTTGCTCTTCGCCATCTCCGCGAGCGTGGTGTCATCCATGTCCGTGGCGTGTTCCACCGAGTCGGCACCGGCGCGCACCGCATCGCGCGCGCCGTCTGGGCCGTACGAATGGACGGCGATCTTCTTCCCGGCCCGATGCGCCACATCGGCGGCCGCTTTCATCTCCTCGAACGAGAAGGTCTGGAATCCGGTGACGTCCTGATCGCTGCCCGTCGAACCGTACATCTTGATCCAGTCGGCGCCGGCTCCGATCTGCTCGCGCGCCACGCGCTGCACGTCCGCGACGCCGTTGGCCTCGCCCGGCTCGATGACGCGGCCGGCTTTCGACGGCGCGTTGGCGATGAAGAGACCGTACCCGGCCACGAACATCCGCGGCCCGGTCATCGCTCCGCGCCTGATGAGATCGCGCATGGCGATGTCGAGGTACTGCCACGACCCGAGGTCTCGGACCGTGGTGACGCCGCACTCCAGCGTCTTCCGCGCGTTCTCCTGCGCCAGGAACGCCGTTACGGCGGGGCTCAGCGTGCCGAGTTGCGTCCAAGGCCGTGTACCAGGGGCGCGGTCCCAGTAGAACGACATGTGCGTGTGCATGTCGAGGAGGCCCGGGATGGCGGTTAGAGGACGCAGATCGACGACCTTCGCGCCGGGCGGAACCGTCGTACCGACGCCGGTCACTCGCTCTCCGTCCACGACCACTACCCCGTCGCGGATCACACCGCCGCGGCCGTCGATGACTTGTCCGAATCGAAGCGCCGTCACGCCGCCCGCGGCGTCGAATGCCAGAACCAGTAGGAGGAACCCGAGGATGCTGCGCATGAAATGACTCCTCTAACAGACAGCCCGAAAAGGAAGCGTCCGCACACGAGCGGCACGACGTTGTACCAGAAAACACGCTGATTCGTGGGCGAGCGTCAGGCGTTTGTTTTTCGACGGGCTGCATGGACGCGCCACTCTTTTCGGCCCATCAGCGGCCGACGCAGGCCACGATCCGCGTGGGCGAAACCTTGTCCATCTGGCGACCTTACTTGCCGAATGTCGCCTGCCACGCGTGAGACTCGGCCTCCTCCAACCCTCTCGCGAGCGAGCCATCCCGGACGTCGGCGATGTGCGTTCCCACGTGAGCGGCATCGCCAGCAGCGAATCGAACCGCTCGAAATCGGCATTTCTCTGGAGAGTCACCGGAGATCTTGCCAGAGCATCAGCAGTGACCGTGCTGTTCTTCGCCAGTTGGAGCCGGACAAACGCGGCAGGTCCGGCCTTGGCCTTGGTACGTTCCGGATAGGCCAGCCAGATCGCGCCTCTCGGATTGCAGCCCGAGCCGTCGATCACGAACTCGTCCAGTCCTGCAGACACGGACGCCCCTTTGATCCGGATCACCTTGCCATCGAACGCTTGCGGATTCGCCAGCACGTCGCAGACGGTGACGTCGACGACCTCCGCAGCGGCAGAAAGGCGTCCACCTCGTCAGCGATCGTCGAGGGGTTCAACGGCAAGGCCAAACTGACTATGAAGAAAGCGTTGGCTTTCGTACCTACAGAGCCATCCAAGTCGCGCTGTATCAAACGCTTGGCTACCTACCTCTACCCGACACAATCCACAGATTCTGCTGAGCAACCCAAGATATTTGCAATCCGCGGGTAGGGAAGTCCCTCGCTGTCGCCACTCCTATGTGTGAGGAAATGCCCATGCGCCAGCGCTTCCTAGCTTGCTTCTTGCTGACTTCGCTCGCTACCGTGTCCGCATTCGCGGTCCGCCCATCGAGAGAGAGTAGTTCGCCCGAACTGTCGTTTAGCAACCCGATAGCGAACGTAATCACCGTTTACGGCCAGATTTCCCAGCGCTCCGGCCCAGACAGAAACTCGTTGTTTTCCAGGCTGCCAGCCACCATGAAGGCCGATGTCTGGATGCTACACCTGAAGTACTTCCTTGACGACCACTATGACCTCACTCCCAGGCAGCTCGGCGTAGTTTACGAGGGAGCCGGCTTCATCGCCGCTGGCGCATTCAATGTTGACCGAGACGACCCCTCTTGGAACACGAAGGTGAACCTGCCGCTCAAAAACTTCGAGACCCGTGCGCTCGCTGCGTTCGGCGGGAAGCTAGCGTTCGCCGCATTCGCACATCTCGGTGCTGAAGAGCCTGACCAGATCATGTTCACAACGTTGCCTCGCGTAACGCTCGGATCCGGCGACGTGAGTGTCGCAGGAGGAAGTATGCCTGCGTGCGAATGCTCCACGCAGGACGATTGGTGCTGCGTTGGCGACTGCCTCACTTCGCCTTCCCCTAAGTGTCATGCGGCGACGGACCGTTGCACGCCACACACCGACTGCGGATGGTTTTTTCTGTCAGGCTGCAATGGATTCTGCGGCGCTTGAGTTGCTGAACATCTCTGGAGGTCAATTTTCGATGACTAAGCCCTTGGTACCCTACGTCCGAGCAATCATCGTCAACATCATTCCTATCGCACTAATGTGGATCGTTGCGTTCGCGGCTGTCCAACTCGTTGAGCGGGCCTCCGGCCCACGACAGCTCTCCGAAGCGGGAATACTCACGGCCATCGTCATCGCCGCTGTGTTGGCTTGGAAACTCCATGCGCGAGCCGCGTTCTTCTTCCTTGCCTTCTGCTTTGCCTGGAATGCGGCGCTGCTCGTCGGCCATCTTCGCTACGGCGTCCTCAACGTAAACGGCGGTCCTGTGCAAGCGACAATTGGCGTGGCATGCTTGTTCAGCTTTGCCATGGGCGCACTCGTGAGCAGGAAACGCTTCGTCGCAGCTTCATAGAATCACCAGTGGGACGAGACGGCGGTGGTGTTTCGCAAGATTCGACGAGGTGCCAGGCCTTCGGTTCCAAACAGGAGAATCGAAGGCCTGCCCCTGGCTTTGCCGGCCTGCCCCTGGCTTTGCCGGCCTCTCTACCCCATCAGCGGGCGACGAACAACACGATCAGCGAGGGCGAATCTTTGTCAATATCGCGACCCTACTTGCCGAATGTCGCCTGCCACGCGTGAGACTCGGCCTCCTCCAACCCTTCGCGAGCGAGCCATCGCGGACGTCGGTGATGTGCGTTCCGGCGTGAGCCATGGCTTTCGGCAGCAGCTTCTGTCCGAGCCCGGGCATGTCGAAGGTGGCGATGAACAGGATGCCGCCTCGCGAGTCGCTCTTGCCTATCGTCCCCTCGTCCGAGGGCACTTCGTTGACGACGCCGAAGCCGGCCGTGACGCCATCGTCCTCACCTTGCGCGCCGAATGCGTCCGCGGCCCTATGCAGCTGGTCCGCGGTAACAGGTGATCCCGCGCGCCGGGAATCGCCCGTCGTCGCAGCGCTGGTCGCCGCGTGTTCGACCTCGTGAGGCGTTACATCGGAAACAGCCTGGAGCACGAGGCGCGCTCGATAGAGATTCAGGTTGCCGAAACCATTCAGCCCGATCACCTTCCTGCTCCTGTCGCGTACGAGGCCGGCGACACTCACACCGTCCATGCGGCCGGCGAGCGTGGCGCCGACGGAGTAACGAGGACAGCCAGGCACATCGCGGATGACTTGTACGGACGCTAAGCCCCCTTGGTGAGACAGGACGTCGCCGACCTCGGATGACAAGTTACAGTATTCGACATTTGTAACTCACGAGGGTATGCTCACTCATGCCAACGCTCGAAAAGGAGCAAACGCTTGAGTGAAACGACTGAAGCAACCCTCGGCGGACGGTTCACGTTCGCCGGCACATCCCTGACGGTTCAACGGATCGGTTACGGGGCGATGCAGCTCGCTGGCCCCGGTGTGTGGGGGCCGCCGAAGGACCCTGACGGTGCGGTTGCCGTCCTTCGTGAGGCCGTCGCGGCCGGCGTGAACCATATCGATACATCCGATTACTACGGCCCGCACGTCACCAACCAGATCATCCGGAAGGCCTTGCACCCGTACCCCTCGGAGCTGGTGATCGTCACCAAGCTCGGGGGGCGGCGTCCGCCAGACAAGTCGTGGCAGTTGGCGAATTCGCCCCAGAAACTGATCGACGGTGTCCACGACAACCTTCGCAACCTCGGTCTGGAGGCGCTCGACATCGTCAACTACCGCGTTATGGGGTCAGGCCACGGCCCCGAGGAGGGGTCCATCGCTGAGCAGGTGACGGTGCTGGCCGGACTCCAGCGTGAGGGGCTGATACGCCACATCGGCTTGAGTAACGTCACGGCCGCGCAGGTCGCCGAGGCGCAGGGGATTACGGGCGTCGTTTGCGTTCAGAACCACTACAACCTGGCGCAGCGTCACGACGACGCGCTGATCGACGGCCTGCTCACGCAAGGCATCGCGTATGTGCCGTTCTTTCCGCTCGGTGGGTTCACGCCGCTGCAGTCGTCCACCCTCTCCGATGTGGCGAGCCGGCTCGGATTCACGGCGATGCAGGTCGCGTTGGCGTGGCTGCTGCACCGCTCGCCCAACATCCTGCTGATCCCTGGCACATCGTCCGTCTCCCACCTGCGCGAGAACCTTGCCGCGGGGCATTTGACGCTGTCGCCGCAGGACCTGGAGGAGTTGGACGGGATTGCCGCGGCGGCGGGACATTGATTGCCTATGTCGCCTGCTGACGCTCCGCTGACTCGCGATCAAATCCTTTCCACCGCGGAGGACGTCCTCCGCCGCTTCGGCCCGGACAAGGCGACCGTGGTGGACGTCGCGCGGGCGCTGGGAGTGAGCCACGCAGCCGTCTACCGGTACGTGGCGACCAAGGCTGAGCTGCGGGACCTGGTGGTCGGCCGGTGGGTGAACGTAATCCTGCCGCCATTGCGGGCCATCGCCGCCCTGCCGGGCCCGGCGCCGCAGCGGCTACGGAAGCTCTTCGACACCCTCATCGCCGTCAAACGCCGCCGGGCTACCGAAGACCCACAGTTGTTCGCCGCGTATCGAACGCTGGCGGCCGATGCCCAATCCGTCGTCACCGCCCACGTCGGCGAGCTGGTCGGGCTGGCGGCGATGGTCATCAGATCCGGAGTGGAGGATGGCACGTTCCGCAGCGTCGATGCCGAGGCCACCGGCCGGGCGGTGCTGTTCGCCACGTCCCGGTTCCATCACCCGGCGCACGCCGCCGAGTGGGCCGATCAAGCCACCGACGAAACGTACGACGACGTCTGGCGGATGCTGATGGACGGGCTGCGCGTTCCCGAGAGGCTCGAGTGAGAGCAGGATAGCGTCAACTGAAGGACCCCTTCCCGGCTTCGGCACCCTTCGGCTCGCTACGCTCGCTCAGGGCCGGCTCTGCCTCTGCGGAGGGAAGGGCTCTCGATTGTAAGCTCTTGTCATTACTGACCTTACCTCGATGGCCCTCGCCCACGAAGTGGGGAGAGGGAGAAACGACAGACTAAGGAGTGCGGGTGAGGGCTACAATCAAACCGCTGCGGTAGAGCCGTTAGCAACAGTAGTGATGCTGGCGGCCTTCCGCGAGCACCGGCGAGCCGCAGGCTATACTCGCGGTGATGGCTTCCGCTGCCCTTCCGCCTGAGCAGGCCACCATCAAAGGTGCGGTCCTGCATGCCCTTCTCGAATTCGTCCAGACCGACCTGACGCCTGATCAATACCAGCGTGCCGTCGCTTCACTTCCTGCAACGGACCAGGCCGTGATCAAACAACCGGTGATCCTGGCGACACAGAGAGTCTCCGAGTTCCTGCTCAATCGCCTCACGATCGAAGCGGCGCAGGCGAAGGGAGAATCGTTGGATCAGTTCGGCAGGCGCGCGGGCAAAGCGGAGTTGCGCGCCGCCGTAGGAATCTACCGCTTCTTCACGTTCCTGCTAACTCCAGCCGCGATCCTCAAGAAGTCGTCGACGCTCTGGTCTACGGTGCATAGCCACGGCAGCCTCACCGTGGTCGAGGAGAGCGACTTCTCCGCGCGGGTGCGCGTCGCCGGCTATCCATCGGAGGCAGCGAATTGCGCCCGCCTCACCGGCTGGATGGAAGGCCTCGGCTCGATGACAGGTGTCCGTAACGCCCGCGTGCTTCACGACATCTGCATGACTCGAAACGCGCGGGTGTGCGAGTGGAAGCTCGATTGGGATAAGAAGTAGAGCTGGGGTTATCCGTCGTCGGACAAACGGCGTTACGTCAGCATGGCCACCTGACGAACGGCACGGATCCCAATCCCGGCCCTACTCTGACAAGCGCAACTGATCGAACAGCCTCTGGATCAATCGCCTTTCGGCCGTGACGATGTCAGCATCCCCCTGGAGCTCCTGGCGAAAACTCAGTTTTCTCTTGTAAGACGTTGTGAGGCCCGCAGGTAAGTCAACATCCAGAAGGTAGATCATCTGATCCTTGTCATCGGCCATTCCGAGACGCGAGATACTTGTCACTCTCCCCAGAACTGTACCGAATTCCCGATATGGATAGCTGTCGAACCGCAGAATCACTCTTTGCCTTTCATGGATCTTCCCGGCGCTGTGTTGGTCGATCTTGACACGAGCAACGAATCCCACAGAGTCTGGAAGAATCGCAACGGCGGGCTCGTAGGCCGCAACATGCTGGGTCGGATGCAGCTCGCGGAAAAATGAAACGGTACCAGCATAGGGCGCCTTGATGACGCAAAGGTTCTCCCAGGAGGTGATCGCTGAACGCAACTTCTGTATCGCTTTGCGCAGGTCCAGAAACCGCTTCCTCCGAGCTTCGCTGATCTGCCGGTCGAGCTCGAGAGCTGAATTCCGATATCCTACGATTTCGATCCGATTTCGACTGAGCGACGTAGAGCCGGTTTCGACCGCCACCCTTTGCTGCAGAAATGTCCTTTCGGCCGTTTCCAGATCCGTGACGGCCAGAAGACCACTCTGCTTCAAACTCTGCCGGCGCTCGAGCTCACGCCGGGCCAGCTCCATGTCTTCGACCAACAACTTCTGCTGGTTGTCGAGAGTGGCCCCGAGTCGAACCTGGGCTTGCAGTTGCTCGGCGATCACCACTCGCTTCTCATCGAAGTAGCGAATCTCGGTTTCCAGCTCACGAAAGTCGGACAGGCTTTGGAGAAACTCGGTATACGCGTCCTGAAGGCCGCCCATCGGCAAAGCGGCATCGGCCTCGGGCATCTCCTTGCCCCTGCTCAATGCGAGGTCCATCGCATCGAGCGAACTAATGAGCTTCGTCACCGTGTCATAGGACGTCGCACTGCGAAAGACGACCAATGGATCTCCCGCTTTTACGTGCTCTCCTTCCTGAAAAGGAATCCGTTCAACCTCACCGGCGATCTGGGCTACCAGCCGGGACGGCGGCGTCTGTGTTGTCACCGTGAATCGGCCTCGAACGAGCTCGGGATAGGAAACCAGCCAGGAGACCAGAAGAAGGATCAGCAGCGTGACGCCCATGGCGGTAATTCCCCAGCGCATCAGGCTGCCGGGCGTATACGTGACAATCTCCTGAATGGCATCGCCGGGTAAATGCGAGGGGACGACAGGAATCCGCGAGCCGGTCTCGACGACTTCCGGTTCAGCGGGTGCAGGAGCCTCCGAGATCATGCGCTTCCAAGTTCCAGTTGATTCCTGACCAGTTCCAGATAGCGGCCCCGCCGTCCGGTCAATTCCTCGTGTGTGCCTCGCTCAACAATCGCGCCGCCTTCCAGAACGATGATCTGGTCTGCCTGTTTCACCGTACTGAGCCGGTGGGCAATCACGACCACCGTATGTCCCTTGAAGAAGGCTCCCAGCCGGTCCATGATGGCGCGCTCATTGGTCGCATCGAGCGCGCTGGTGGCTTCGTCGAAGAAGAGGTAGGACGGCTTCTTGTAAAGCGCTCTGGCAATCAGGATTCTCTGCTTCTGGCCGGCACTCAAGCCAATACCATCCCGACCGACCTTGGTGTAGTAGCCGAGGGGCAGCTTATCGACAAATTCGTCGATCCGGGCGATCTCCGCGACCTCGATCAACCGCAGCGGATCAACTCTCTCGAACCCCACCGCGACATTGCCAGCAATTGTGTCGGAGAACAGGTGACCGTCCTGCAGTACCACTCCGCATTGGGAGCGCCAGACGTGAGCCGAAAGCGCCGAAAGACCGACTGATCCGACGCTGATCCGGCCTCCCTGAGGCTCGTCAAACTTGAGAAGAAGCTTGAGCAGAGTGGTCTTGCCGCTGCCGCTCGGCCCGACCACTGCAGTGACCTTGCCTTCAGGAATCACCAGGTCGAGCTGGTCCAGCACTTTGGTCCCCAGTGGTCCGGTGTACGAATAGGAGACCTTCTCGAGCCGGATCGTCCGGTCTGCCGGCAGGACCGGTACCTTTTCACCGACCGGCTCTTCGTCCTCTCTGGAGTGGATTTCTCCCATGCGTTCCAGGCTGATCTTGGCGTCCTGCATCGATTGGATGAAGCCGATGAGCTGACTGACCGGCACGTTCAGTTGCCCCACGATGAACTGAACCGCCAACAGCATGCCCAGAGTCAACTGGCCATCGATGACGAGTTTCGCTGCGAGAAAGGTCACGGCGATGTTCTTGAGCTCGTTGACCAGAATGCTTCCGCCTTGCTGGAACTGCTCGATACCCAACGACCGCAAATTGAGGTGGAACAGACGCGCCTGAACCGTTTCCCAACGCCAACGCCGCTGCTGCTCCGCATTGGCCAGCTTGATCTCCGGCATCCCGTGGACGATCTCCACGAGCTCGTTCTGGCTCTCCGCCGAGTAGGCAAATTTCCTGTAGTCCAGGGCGCGCCGCGCTCGGAGGAACGACAGAACGTAGACAACATAGACCGCCGTGCCGAAGATGAAGGTAAAAACGATCGACCAACTGTAGTAGGCCAGGACGCCCGTGAACACCACTAACGAGACGGCAGCGTAGAGCGCATTGAGCAGCGAACTGGTAATAAAATACTGAACGCGAGAATGGTCCTGGACACGCTGCATGATGTCTCCGGCCATTCGCGTGTCGAAGAAGTTCAGCGGCAAGCGCATCATCTTGAGCAGGAAATCCGACAACAATGAGAGATAGACCCGCGAGCCGACATGAAACAGAACCCGGTTGCGGATAAACTCCACGCCCGTTCTGCTGAACGATAGAACGAGCTGGGCAATCAGCACCAGATTGACGAAGCCAAGGTTCTGATTGGTAATGCCGTTGTCGACGATGGCCTGCGTTAGAAACGGGAAAATCAGTTGCAGCAAACTGGCCAGGACCATTCCCAGCGCCACCTGGACAAGCACGGCGCGGTACCGGCCGAGATAACCCCATACCCCGCCGAACGCACCGGTGGCAGGCTCGATCCCGTCACTGGCAGAAAAAAAAGCCCCAGTCGGCTCGAGGAGCAGGACGAGTCCCGCCTCCTTGCCATCCATCTCTACGCTGACCCAGTGGCGGCGAAGGTCATCGACCGTCAGCGTCACTCCTCCGCGGGCAGGGTCGGCAATGTAGACCCGGCCCCGTTTGTGGCGATAGAGCACGACAAAGTGCTTCTGGTCCCAATGAAGCACGCACGGCAGGGGCGCCTGTTCCAACAGGGCCTCCAGCGGCACTCGCGCGGCCAGCGTTCTAAGGCCGACAGCCTCCGCGGCATAGGCCATGCCGAGCATGGAGACACCTTGCCGGTCGATACAGGCTTTCTCACGAAGGAACGAAGCAGAAAAGGACCGGCCGTAGAATTGGGCGATCATCCGCAGGCATGTGGGACCGCAGTCCATTGCGTCCAACTGGCGGAAAACGGGAAAACTTCGCGGTTTCGGATTCCCTTCGGACGTCTGATTGTCAGTCATGCTTGATTCGGCGAACCTCACATTGGCTGGGCAGTATCGATCGCTGGGTCCGTGGAGATGGCTTGCCAGGTGGCTGTGTAGGGGTCATAGCCGCACTTCGAAGGCTTGGCGAATTTCTCGTCGGACGCTCTGACCCACGCACGGCAATCCGGACAGACATAGCGGAATTCACAATCCCGGCAGACTTCCACCTGGTCCTTGTTGACCTCCCAGAACTCGCGAAACTTCTCGTCCATTACGGCGGCTTGAATCCTGGTGTCCTTCGCGTTGCCGAACGAGGCCGGCATGGACGGGCAATTGCGGATGTCGCCCCTGGTGTCGATCGAAACCTTGCGGTTGAGACAACTGTTGAAGTGCAGCGATTCCAGAAAGAAACCGGTTCCGATCGTGAAATAGCCGGGACGCACCTGGCCGCAGTGCTCGTGGGACGAGATGACCTGACTCGCGTACACCAGATTGGCGCTGTCCACGAATTCCTTGTAGATGTGATTCTCGGGTGCTGAATGAATGGTCACCTGCTGAACTCGCCGATGCTTCCTGATAAAGTCCCTGAGACGTTCCGGCTCATGCTCCGGGGTCCACTTCAGAAGGATGTCGATGCTGCGAAAAGGACCATAGAGCGACTCCTCGAGAGCCGCGTCGAGGGCGGCCAACGGCAAATCGCAGAAGACGCGGACCTGAAGGGCCTGACAGCCCAGATCGCTCAACTGGCCGAGCAGGCTGGCCCAGTCATGGGAGGACTCCTGGTCAACATCGATGATGGCGTTGGTGATGACCGATGGGACGTCCCAACTCAGGTTCAATTCCGGAAACGACGAAGGTTCCGACGTCCAGACCCCGAGCTCGTTGACTTCCAGAAAAGCGAAATACTCATCGAGGGTGGCATGCCCTTCGGGATCGACGATTTCTCGCAGTTGCTTCAGCGTCGCGTCTCGATGCCTGGTCAGGAGCTCATACATGGCGTTGGGAATGAAATGGCACTCACCCCTCTGAAGGTCGCAGATCGTGCTCCGAACAGCACCACGTACCGGGAGGCAGCAGGCGAACAAGCGGAAGACTGGCTCTTCGCTGGAGTCGGTCATCGCTCTTCCCAATCGACCAGGCATCGGGAGACCGGCTTGTAAAACATACCGCAGGAAAAGGCCTTGGCGCGATAGGTCCGGCTCTCCGCGATGCGGCCCTCGGGGCGGCTCGGTTCGGAAACCTTCGACAACCGATAGAGGACAGGCGGGCGCGTGGCTTTGTATTGAGCCGGGAGGATTTCCAGCAGGGTCGGTGGCTGCTCCGCCGGAAGGTACTGAGCTCCGTCCGTGAGCTGCCGGTACTCTTTTGGTTCGGCCGCTGGGTCGTACCCGGCCTGACCGCTCGCGCCAGCGCTGGGTGAAACCTGCGTGACGGCGGCATGGACCGGGGGAACCGGCGACGCTTCTTCCGGGCCGGACGGCACGGCTTGACCCGGGTTGTCCTGGGAAGGAACCGCCTGAACATAGGTCTTCATAGAGGGCGCCTTGTCGTTGCTCCGCGTTCGGGTTGACCTAGGGGAAGCAGGTACTCCGCCACATCTTTTTCAATGTTGTAGTTACACTGTCCCGAAACCATTCCGAATTGACCCACGGGATTGACTTCCAAAAAGACCAGACGGCCGTCGGCGGTTCGGACGAAGTCCAATGAGCCCGTGGACAAACCGAGAGCTTCCATCAATCGGCGAATGGACTCCTCCACTCGGGGCTCGAGCTTATAGGGCACGTTCCGATTGGGCTTCTTCGAGTTGTAGTGACGGAAGTCGATTTGGGTTCGAGGATCAGCCTGCGAAAAGATTGCAGCAGGGTACAGACGGCCAGCCAGATAGAAGACTCTGATTTCGTATTTCTTTGCCAGCAGCTCCTGCGCCAGCGTAGGCAGGAAACGCTCCGGAAGATCGGCGATGTCGGCCTGGCTGACTTCCTCCGTAAACGTCACGCACCGCATGTCGCCGACGTAAAAGGCCGTGCCGTCGGATATGGCCTTGGTGATGATTCTGCCGTGTTTGTCGCGGAAAGACGCGAGCTCGGCCCGCGAATTCGTGATGATGGTCGCCGGTACGTCGAAGCCCTGCTCCGTGGCAATCCTCAGAGCATTCATCTTATTGATGCGCGCCTCTGATGGACGGGTTAGCCACGGCTTGCGGGCCAGCAACGCGAACACTGCGTTCGCAGTGCTCTGCATTTCGGCCCTGAGATGGCTGTCGAGTTGGACTGCGATACCGTGATCGGGAACCTCAGCGTACACCGAGTAGTCGCTGAACCGTCCTCCTCTTCTGTACCAGGCGCAGTCAACGTCAGTGGTGGAGATCTCCCTGCCATCAATCGTAAATCGAGCCTCGGAGGACTCTGTAGCCAGCCTGATGGAATAGCCTTCGGTCCCGATCAGGTCTTCCCCATTGATCCGAAAACACTGACCACCCAGGGTCCTGATCCAGTCCATGACGTCTTCCGTCGTTCTCTCCCAGTCCTGGGTGCTGAAGATGAGGATCACGATTTACGCCTCGCCACACAGTTTAGCGGGGGCGCACCGGCCTAAGACCACGCTGCACGCGAGCCATATGCCGGTGACACCCCCTATGCTCTTCGCTATTTGGTCTCGCCAAGTCTGGGTCGATGGTCAGGCCAGGACTGCTTCAATGTCTCCGGCGGCTGCGTCCTGGTCCTTGTCGTCGGTACGATAGGTGCCGTCCGTGAAGAAGGTGTAACAGTCATGGAATGTGCCGGCTGCTGCAGCGGCGACACCGCCAAGCACTGAGGCGGATTCGGTGATGTTGAGGGGAGCGAAGAGGGAGTTGTTCAGAGTGTCTAGCTTCATAACGTCTCCTTATCAAGCGGTTTTGGCATCGCAGATAGCGCTGAGCATGCTCTACCGTAGCATGGTTCCAGACGGTATTCAACCCCCATGGAAGGCATGCTTCCCTGCCCCCCGTACCCACCGACTGCCGTTCCGGAGGAGGCGTGAACGCCGAGGTCCCGATGGGGCTGGACTGCTGCAATTCACTCGGCCGCCGAACGAGTGAAGGGATGACGTTTGTCCGGCATCGCAGTCGCCGGCCAAGTTCGCGCAAGCTGTCCGCTCGAACGAACATCGGGAGCTCTCATCTGCGGTCCATCTGCGTCATCTGCGGACAGATTCCGCGAAGGCGTGGGCCCGCTCTCGTCAGGAGACCCGAGGTGTCACTTGTCTCGGGCTGGAGGATGAACGTCGTTACGTACGACTTCGCCGCCCTTCATCACGAAGACGACCTGCTCGATACTCTTGACGTTTTGAAGAGGGTCGCCGTCGATGGCGATGATGTCGGCGAGCTTTCCTTCTTCGATGGTGCCGAGGTCGTGAGTGACGCCGAGGAGGTCGGCGGCGTTGATGGTGGCCTGGAGGCTTCGATGCCTGCCGGGCGACGTTGCTTTGTCCGTGGCACGATTGTACGCGGTCGAAGCCGGAGGCGGCACAGCCAGCGACAACCCAGATCCACAGATTATGCAGGTTGACGCAGACGCGATCTTCATCTGCGTCATCTGCGGATGATAGATTCTGATGGCCAAAATCGGAGGTAGCTGATGAAACTCAGGCTCTGCTGCATGCTCGTGCTCCTGTTCTCCCTCGTTGCTCCGCTGCACGCAGCAGCGGACAAGCCCGCGGCGCCTCCTCCATCGAAGGAGCCGAAGTACGACGAGAAGACCTTTGCCGGCCTGGAGCTGCGCAACATCGGTCCGGCACTGACATCCGGCCGGATCGCCGACCTGGCCGTCGATCCGCGCGACCCTCACACATGGTTCGTCGCGGTGGCCTCGGGTGGCGTATGGAAAACGGTGAACTCCGGCATCACGTTCACTCCCGTATTCGACGGCGAGGCCTCGTACTCCATCGGCTGCGTCACCATCGATCCGCACAACTCGCTCACGGTCTGGGTCGGATCGGGTGAGAACAACAGCCAGCGCTCGGTCTCGATGGGCGATGGCCTCTACAAGTCCGTCGACGGCGGCAAGAGCTGGAAGAACGCCGGGCTGGCGAAGTCCGAGCACATCGGCAAGATCGTGGTCGATCCGCGCGACTCCAACGTGGTCTACGTCGCGGCGCAGGGCCCACTCTGGGCACCCGGCGGCGACCGCGGCCTCTACAAGACCACGGACGGTGGCAAGAACTGGAAGGCGATCCTGACCATCAGCGAGAACACCGGCGTCACTGACGTGGTGATGGATCCATCCAACCCGGATGTGTTGTTCGCCGCCTCGTACCAGCGGCGGCGCCACGTGTTCACGCTGATCGACGGCGGTCCGGAGTCGGCGATCTATCGCTCCGCCGATGCCGGCGCCACCTGGACAAAGATCGACAGCGAGCACGGCCTTCCGAAGGAGCAGATGGGCCGCATCGGCCTGGCCATCGCGAAGAACAACCCGCGGATCATCTACGCGACGATCGAGGCCACGCGCAAGGCGGGAGGCTTCTTCCGCTCGAAGGACGGCGGCGCGAACTGGGAGAAGGTGAACGATTACTACGCGCCCAGCGCGCAGTACTACGCCGAGATCTTCGTCGATCCCAGCGACGATGACCGCATCTACTCCGCGGACGTCTGGATAAAGGTCTCCGACGACGGCGGCAAGACGTGGCGCAAGCTCGAGGAGAAATGGAAGCATCCTGACAACCACCTGGTCTGGATCGATCCCGCCTCCAGCGATCACCTCATCATCGGCTGCGACGGAGGTCTCTACGAGTCGTTCGACCGCGCCGCTAACTGGAACTTCAAGTCCAACCTGCCGGTCACGCAGTTCTATCGCGTGGCTGCGGACGATGACCTCCCGTTCTACAGCGTCTATGGCGGCACACAGGACAACTTCAGCCTCGGCGGTCCAACGCGAACGACCAGCGCGCAAGGGATCACGAACGCGGACTGGTACGTCACGCAGGGTGGCGACGGCTTCCGCTCGGTTCCTGATCCCAAGGACGCCAACATCATCTATGCCGAGTCGCAGTACGGCGGGCTGGTTCGCTACGACAAACGAACGGGCGAAGGGCTGGACATTCAACCGCAGCCAACCGGAACGATGGACCCTCTACGCTTCAACTGGGACTCGCCGCTGATCGTCAGTCCGCACAACAACAATCGGATCTATTTCGCCACCCAGTACCTGTTCCGGAGCGATGACCGCGGGAACAAGTGGACAGCCATCAGTGGCGATCTGACGCGCCACATCAACCGTAACGAGCTGCCTGTCATGGGGCGCGTGTGGGGTATCGACGCAGTGGCCAAGAGCTCCTCGACCTCTCTCTACGGCAACATCGTCTCGCTCGCCGAGTCGCCCGCGAAAGAAGGCTTGATCTGGGTTGGGACCGACGACGGTCTCATCCAACTGACGGAAGACAACGGCGCCCACTGGACGAAGATCGACAAGTTTCCCGGCGTGCCCGACACGGCCTACGTCTCCTGCCTGACCGCTTCGTCACATGACGCCGATACGGTCTACGCCGCGTTCGAGAATCATCAGAACGGCGACTTCAAGCCGTACCTGTTCCGCAGCAGCGACCGCGGAAAGAGCTGGACGGCCATCACCAGCGATCTCCCGCCGCGCGGCAGCTCGTGGTCGATCGCAGAAGATCCCGTCGACGCCAAGCTGCTCTTCGCGGGCACCGAATACGGCCTCTTCTTCACGCAGAACGGCGGAGGGAACTGGATCCGGCTCAAGGGCAACCTGCCAGCCATCGCCGTCCGCGACCTCTCGATTCAGAAAAGAAAGAACGACCTGGCCATCGCCACCTTCGGCCGCGGCTTCTACATCCTCGACGACTACTCGCCCTTGCGCACGATGACCGAAGCAGCGTTTACGAAAAAAGAGACGAAGCTCTTCCCGGTGCGCGACTCCGAGTTGTATGCCGAGCGCAACCAACTCGGCCTGCCTGGCAACGGGTTCGAGGGTGCCTCGTACTTCACCTCCCCCAACCCCCCGTTCGGCGCGAACTTCACCTACTACCTCGGCGAGGAGCTGAAGAGCCGGAAGAAGCAGCGCTGGTCGGAAGAGACAAAGATCGAGAAAGCCGAGGGCAACGAGCCCGGGAAGCGTGCACCGTATCCGACGCTCGATCAACTGCGCGCCGAGGATCGCGAGCTCGATCCGGCAGTCGTATTGATCGTGTCGGATGAAGAAGGAAACGTGATCCGCCGCGTAGACGGCTCGGGCAAAGCCGGCTTCCATCGCACCGCGTGGGATCTGCGCTACGCCCCACCCTCCCCTATCGAATTGAAGGAGCCGGAGGCCGACGTCTTCGCACCACCACCCACCGGCCCGCTGGTCGTTCCCGGCAAGTACACAGTACGTCTGGCGAAGAGGGTCGACGGCGTCGAGACCGTGATCGGAGAACCGCAGACATTCAACGTAGTCCCGCTCTACCTGTCGATCATGAAGGAGACAGACCGGGCCGCGGTCCTCGATTTCCAGAAGAAAGCGTCGCGCATCCAGAGAGCGGTCATGGGCGCGGACAAGGTGACATCCGAGGCCATCTCGCGGGTGAAGTACATCCGCAAGGCGCTCGACCAGATCACCGGCCCCGATCCGAAACTAGTGGCCGGCGTGAACGCCATCGACATTGCTCTTCACGACATCAACGATCAACTGAGCGGTGATCCTGTATTGCGCCGCACAAACGAGCCATTCGCGCCATCGCTGACAGACCGGATCAACATCGCCGTGAACGGCTTCACCACCACGTCCCCCCCGACCGCGACGCACCGCGAAGCGTTGAGCATCGTCGAGGTGCAAGCGGGTCCGCTTCTGGAGAGGCTGCGTAAGGTGATCGAGGTCGATCTGGCCGGAGTCGAGTCGCGGCTGAATGCGCTGGGAGCGCCGTGGACACCGGGGAGGGTGCCGAGGTTGCAGTGAGGTTTGCTGACGACGGGGGTTCGGCCCAGCGCGGCTGGGCCCTACAAGCGACACCCCGGCGATAACCCGGGAAACACCCGGATGCCGATTCGTAGGGCCCAGCCGCGCTGGGCCGAACCCCCGTGGGCGGGCGGGCGGAACGAAACGACACCATCGGTTGGTGTCGGCGCGGATACACGTCCACGTCCATGCGGCACCTCTCCCGAGGCAATCGTCGCTCGCCGGGCCGAATCGCCGGTTCGCACGTGTGTTTCGCCAGTTCGCCCGCGCGTCGGGCCGGTTCGCACTGTGTGTCGTGCCGGTTCGCGCGGCCCACATACCTGTCATCCTGAGGCCGCCCGGCGCGACAGTGTAGGGCCGCCGCCCCGGCGGCCAACGGCCGTGAGGCCGTGTGTTTGCTTCCAACGATCGCGCCGCGTGCGGCGCTGGCCGCCGAGGCGGCGGCCCTGCACTGCAGCGGAAAACACGCGATTTGAAGGGGAGAATCGGGTGGGGCCGGACCTTCGGTTCGCCGCTTCTTTGGGTGAGTCTCTGCGGAAACCGTAGAAAGAACTCGGGTTACGGATCTCGTCGCCGCTGTCGATGACGTTTTGATCACGGTCGCGGAACGCGTTCACTGGTTAAATCAACCTGATGTTGCGTTCGCGGAACGCGTTCACTGGTTGAATCTGGCTGATGTTGCGTTCGCGGAACGCGTTCATCGCCTAAATTAGGGCGTTAACTGCTAAAATTTAGGCGTGATCAGGTAGTTTTTGCGCGATGTTGCGGCCGGCGAACGCGTTAGCGACTCAATTCCAGGAGATGTCGCGATCCCGGAACGCATTGATCCCCGCATTTCAGGGAGTCGTGCGTGCTTTTCCACGGCCGCTCCATCCTGGCCGGCGACGGTTCCGATCCTGCTGGTGTGGAACGGAGCCGGCATTTACGAGCGATCCTGAGGATGTCGTATCCGCTCACTCGGAGTACCTGGGGGAAGGTGATAACTGGATTCGCAGCAGCACTCAGTTGGCCACACCAAGTAGTCATCGAAGCAGAAGCAGCCGTGGCGTCACAGCGATCTTTCGCATCGGGATCCTCGATGGCGTCGCGAGCTTAGACGGGAAATCGATCGCGCCTGTAGCCGCGATGGAAGCCTCTGCGGTGCGATTGCTAAGGCTCGATACGGCGATCACACCAATCTGCGCGAGCGCCATCCCCGGCTGGAGTTCGGCGAGGCGTGTACATTGCTGTAGCGCCCGCATGGATCGGGGTCGTGCTTCTTTGCGGACGTCCGGAATTTACGCCCCCGTTTATGTTATATGTGAGTACATGAAAGCACTGCCCAGACTGGATCTTCATTCAGAACGCCACCGTGGTCGGCGATGTCTACTTAACGCGAGTTCGTATATGAGATTCTCAGCCAAGTTATTGTGCTTTAGTGCCGTGTTGCTCATGGCCGGCGTCGCCGGCCGTGCCGAAGACGTATACGTCGTACAGGGCCGAGCCGATGGCCCACTGATCCTCACCAATGGAATAGCGCTCTGCGAAGCGATTCAGTGGACCAGCGATGTCGCGTTGTACAACACAGGTGAACAGGATGCTCTAGTGCGCGTCGTTGGTGTCTCCAACGGTGACATACACGTACCCTCCGGCGACACTCTTTTGGTGCCATCACACAGATCGCTGAATCTGATCGCTAAGCGCCCCAACTGGCAGGGCGTTACGTCCGATCCTCTGTGGGTACTGCGCCTGGACGTCCCGGCCAAGCTACAGTTGGAATCTATATTATGGATTGGCTCACACAACCTGTGCGTCTCGACCTTCCCTAATCCGTATCGCTTCGGGCAAGTCCGGCTGCCAGTTGTCTACTCTCTTACAGCGCCGCAGCAGGAACAGGTACACCTTGTGACAACTCTTGGCGGAGATACTTTCAGGGGCCGGCTCAACGTCGGCATCTACAACGGCTCAGAGGTCCAGGCAACAGCACATATCGAGATTCGCCAGCATTGCAACAACGTCACGATCGCCGCCCGGACCGTCAGTGTCGCCCCGAATACGCTGACTCAGTTTGGTGGCTTTTCAGAGCGGCCTTTCAGCTTCCTGCCGGAAGACCCCAAGAGATGCCAGGGCCCTCCGTTCGACGGGACGCCAAATGCCGTCTATACAATTGTCACCGTGGACCAACCGAGCTTTTCGTTCGTATCGGCGATCGCCGACAACGCCACGCCGATGGCGTCGATCAGCATCACCTCGGCGCATTAAGTGGTCAGCGTTTCCGGAGCGAATCAGCTCAGCCACGTCCTGACGTTGCTCCGCGACCACGTTCACCAGCTTTTTTATCCACCGAACCGTGGCGTTCCAATCGCCTTCTCCGGCTCACTCCGCCTTCGACTCGGACTTCATCGGCGGTTTGAACCCATTGTACGTCCCCGAGGTGATCCCCATCAGAGCCAGCATCGTGGCCCTCAATTCGGGCATGGGTCAGATCACATGTTGCGCCAACAAAGCCTTGACCCTCTGCATCTACCCTGGGCAGGTGGAGTTCTAACATCCGAGTCCTGTTTACTGCGCCGGAAAGCCCCTCTCCCTCCCCGCCTGTAGTCGGGGGTTCCTTCGCCGTCCTCCGCCGCTCCACCACACATCCGACCGCGCTGCTGCGGCAGGCTCAGGATGACAGGTGATGCGAGCATCCAAAGCCCGGCTGATTCACTATCAACCTGCTGCGGGGAGAACTCCTGAGGCCAGACTCTTTGTTCTTTGGAGGCTCGTAACCATTTGACAAATAGGCACTTGTGAACGCTTCACCCTTGAAGTGCAACAGCACCGATGTAATATTATTGACGCTGCAGCAGCCACCGCGGTAACCGGCGACCAAGGAGCAATCCATGAAGACGTCAGAAATCATCACTTCCGCCACCGCCTCCCTGCGCTCCCGGATCACGCTCGTACTTCCGCAGCAGATTCGCGAGTGCATCGATCTGCTCGATGAGGAGCAGGTCTGGTGGCGTCCGAACGAGCAGTCGAACTCGATCGGTAACATCGTGTTGCACGTCAGCGGGTCGCTCAATCACTTCCTCAATCGCAACCTCGGCGGCATCGAGTATCAGCGCGACCGCGATGCCGAGTTCGCCGGGCGGCGGCGGATTCCGAAGGGGGAGCTGCTGGCGGTGTTCAACGACATGGTGGCGAACGCGGAGAAGACGTTCGATTCGCTCAATATTGAGAAGCTCGGCGGACCGTCGCCGGAGCCGAAGATGCACAACCTGGTCATCGACGATCTGATCAACATCGTCGAGCACTTCGCCAATCACGCGGGGCAGGTCGTCTGGATCACGAAGTCGCTCCGCGGCGACGCGGTCGATGAGATTGCGATCCGGGCGCACAAAATGTGGGCGTGGCGCAGTTGATTAGTCGATCAGTCGATCAGTTGATCGGTCGATCAGTTGATGACACCCATGCTGCCGCCATCGGATCAGGTGTTCCGGTAGGGCCAGGGCTACGACTTCAACCCCTCACCCGCACTACGCGCTCCGTATCTCCCCTCTCGATTGAGAGCTAAGGACAGCTGGCGAGCTGCGTCTGAGAAAAAGGAACAGGCGCGAGAGAAAGCAGCGCGATGCCCGTGTCGGCGCGCGCAGGCGCGTCGGACAATCCAGCCCCTGGCTCAGCCAGGGTATTCGTCGGTGGTTGATGTTGCGGCCGCGAAGGCGGTCGCCACAACCGCGACCATCGCGCCAGGATCTCGTGGCGACCGCCTTCGCGGCCGCAGATTCCTCCATCTCGACGTACCCCGCGCCGAGCGCGGGGCTATGTTATTTCGCGCGCCTTCGCGCGCAACGTGGCCACGACCGGCAGGAGCCTTCCCCCTCGGTCAGGTGGCTGCCCAGGGGTCGAAAAATGCCGAGGAAGCCGCGCATTGGACCTGGGGGTTCCTGGGAGACCGCTCACCCGATCACACGGATCGCCCACCCCAATCTCACAAAACCCTGACTCCCCCATCACACAAATTCGTCACCTTTCTCTGACAAACTTCACAGCCGCGCGATCGTATGCTGTCAGCTCCCCGGCACATAAGTGCGTCGGCACATTCTTGCCTCACCAGGAGAAACGTTGAAACGGACTGTCATCGCCGCTGTGATTCTGCTCATCGCAAACGCCGCGTTTGCCGCCGAGGTCGTGAAGCGCGGCGAACCTGTTTCGTCGGCGAAAGCGGTCCCGCTGACCACTGTCCTGGCGTCGCCAAAGGCGTACACGAAGGATGCCGTCGTCGTCGAGGGAGTGATCGAGAAATCGTGTACGGCCAAGGGTTGCTGGATGGAACTGGCGCCGGCACCGGGCGAGAAAACTGTCCACGTCACGTTCAAGGACGAGAAGTTCGTCATTCCACTCTCCGCCAGGGGGATGCAGGCCCGCGCCGGAGGGGTGGTGAGCGTGACGCGTCACGCAGATGGGACCGCGGACGAAATCTCGTTCGTGGCCAGTGGGATTGAATTGAAACATCCTTGAACGGATACTTATCCCTGGAAACGCATCGCTGATGTTCTGGCGGTGCCATGTCGCCCGGTCGGTAAGGATGGCGCGAGCGACGGAGGGAATTGCATGGCGAGAAACCTTAGAACGATTCTGCTTCCGCTGATGTTGCTCGTGGCGCTGGCCACGGCCGGCGCCGGGAAGAAAGCCGGCGCAGCGGCCAGGTCTGCCGCTCCCGGCACGGCACCGGTGAAGGTGACATCCGTGGAAGGGATCACCGAGTACCGGCTCTCGAACGGACTCCGGGTCCTCCTCTTCCCTGACCAGACCAAGCCGACGGTCACGGTCAACCTCACCTACACCGTCGGCTCGCGCCACGAGGGATATGGCGAGACCGGCATGGCCCACCTGCTCGAGCACCTCATGTTCAAGGGGACGCCGTCACACCAAGGCATTCCGCAGGAAATGAAGGCGCACGGTGCCAACTACAACGCCTCCACGTGGTTCGACCGGACGAACTACTTCGAGGTACTGCCTGCGAATGAAGAGAACCTGAAGTTCGCGCTGGGACTCGAAGCGGACCGGATGATCCACTCGCACATCGCCCAGAAGGATCTCGACTCGGAGATGACGGTCGTTCGCAATGAGTTCGAAGCGGGCGAGAACGATCCCGCCAACATCCTCGAAGAGCGCGTCATCTCCACCGCCTACCTCTGGCACAACTACGGCCACTCCACCATCGGCTCGCGCGAGGACATCGAACGCGTTCCCATCGACCGGCTGCAGGCCTTCTATCGGAACTTCTACCAGCCGGACAATACCGTTCTATTGATCGCCGGCAAGTTCGACGAGGCGAAGGCTCTCGCGCAGGTGAGCGCCGCCTTCGGCTCGATTCCCCGGCCGGCGCGCAAACTGCAGCAGACCTACACGGTCGAGCCGGTTCAGGACGGCGAGCGCTCCGTGACTCTCCGCCGCGTCGGCGACGTCCAGTCCGTCTGCATGCTGTATCACGTCCCCGCTACCGCCCACCCGGACTACGCAGCGGTGCAGGTCCTGGCGCACATCCTTGCCGACACCCCCTCGGGGCGTCTGTACAAGGCGTTGGTCGAGACAAAGAAAGCGACTGCCGTCAGCAGCGATCTGCTCGAGATGCACGATCCGGCTTTCCTCGACTTCCAGGCCTCGGTGCGCCAGGAGCAGTCGCTCGACGCCGCGCGCGATGCCATGTCGGCGACGATCGAGGCGCTCAAGACCACTCCCGTCTCGAAAGAAGAAGCCGACCGGGCCCGGACGTCGCTTCTCAAGAACCTCGAGCTGACGCTCAACGCTCCGGACCGCGTCGGCCTGGCCATGAGCGAGTTGATCGGCGCCGGCGACTGGCGGCTCTTCTTCATCAACCGCGACAACCTTCGCAAGGTGACGCCGGAAGACGTGCAACGCGTCGCCGTGGCCTATCTCAAGACGTCGAACCGTACCGTCGGCGAGTTCATCCCCGACCCGAAGCCCGACCGTTCGCAGATTCCGCCAACGCCGCAGATTGCCTCGCTGGTCGACAACTACAAAGGAGATGCTCCGATCGCGGCGGGCGAAGCATTCGACCCGTCGCCCGCGAACATCGAGTCGCGAACCTCACGGCCGACGCTCCCCTCCGGGCTGCAACTGGCGCTTTTATCGAAGAAGACGCGCGGCAACACCGTGGTGGTCAATCTCACGGTCCGCTTCGGCGACGAAAAGTCGCTCATGAATCTCTCAACGGCCGCGCAGGCGGCAGGCGAGATGCTGCAGCGGGGAACGACCAGGCACACGCGCCAGCAACTCAAGGATGAATTCGACCGCCTGAAGGCGCAAATCAAGGTTGTGGCGGCCCCCACCTCGGTGAACGTGACCGCCGAGACGACGCACGACAATCTTCCCGCGGTCCTGGCGCTCATCGCCGAGATGCTCAAATCGCCCTCGTTCCCCCAGAGCGAGCTCGATACCTGGAAGCAGGTGAATCTGACGGCCGCGGAAGAACAACGGACGGACCCGCAGGCAGTAGCCCAAAAAGCGTACGGCCGCCACCTCAATGACTATCCGATGGGCGATGTCCGCTACGTCACCACGCCGGCTGAGGACATCGCCAGCGTCAACAAGCTGACGCTCGACGACATCAAGACGTTCTACAAGTCGTTCCTGGGCGCGTCCGCGGGCGAGCTCGCCGTCGTGGGCGACTTCGATCCGAAGCCTCTCGTGGCGCAGGCCACGGAGCTGTTCGGCAACTGGAAGAGTACGTCGGCCTTCACCCGCGTCCCGCGGCTCTATCAGGACATCGCGCCGGTCAGTCAGTCCTTCGAGACTCCTGACAAGGCCAACGCCCTCTTCCTGGCCGGCTTGAACCTCCATCTCAGCGATGATGATCCCAGCTATCCGGCCCTCGTGATCGCGAACTCCGTCCTGGGCGGCGGCGGTCTCTACTCGCGGCTCGGAAGCCGCATCCGGCAGAAGGAAGGGCTCAGCTACGGGGTCGGCACGTTCCTGAACGTGAGCTCGTTCGATCAGGCCGGCAACTTGACGACCTTCGCGATCTACGCCCCCCAGAATGCCTCCCGGCTGGAGACGGCGTTCCATGAAGAGATCGCGCGGGCACTGAAAGACGGCTTCACGCAGCAGGAAGTCGATGAGGCCAAGAAGGGCTATCTCGAATCCCGCAAGCTTCAGCGTGCCCAGGACGCCGGGCTCGCGAGAACGCTCGGCAACGAGCTGTACGCCCATCGGACGCTGCAGTGGGATGCGCAGTTCGAACAGAAAGTCTCCGCTCTCACGCTCGACGAAGTGAATGCCGCGCTGCGCAAGTGGATCGACCCCGCAAAGATCACCATCATCAAGGCGGGAGATTTTGCAAAGGCGGCGACAGCAGCAGCACCGGTGAAGTAACATGACCGAACTTTTTCGCGATTCGGGCGTCTTGTCTCATGTCGAATCGCAGAAGTTTCGCCGGGGAACCCTCGTCTAAGCAGATACGGTGCGAAGAGGAGCTTAGGGATACACAGTAATCGAGCCGGCTACGAATCTCTGGTGATTCGAGCCGTGAAGCAAAACTTGGCGCCGGAGACTCCCGATCTCTCTCCGGCAGGGAGGTGCTGGCGAAGACGCTTGACGAGTGTCGCAGGGCTCACGTCCGCTGATCAGTCTGCCCGGCAGATCGGCGAGCGCGGGCCGCGGCGGCACCGCGCTTCGAGGAACTTCGCATCTGGTTGACAAATCATTCCAGAGCGGGTCATTCCCGTGACTGATACTCCCCAAGCCGGAGCTCAATGGGGTGGCCTTCGGAGGCCGTGGTGCCGGAGCCGGAACCCATTGCTGACGGCGATGAACAACTGCGAGCAGTAAGAACGTTGGTGACGATCTGCATCAACGAAGAAACCTTATGGCAGACAGATTCCAAGGAGGCAATCCGTATGAAGTTCAAACGACGTCTACTACTTTTTGTTGCATTCTTACTATTCTTGGGCGTGCCGGCGTTCGCGCAGATGACCGGCGTCATGACCGGCACGATCACCTCCGCCGGAGCTCCGTTGCCTGGTGCGACCATCACGATCTCATCGCCCTCGTTACAAGGCAGCCGGAGTGCTGTCAGTGATGTCAACGGCAACTACAACGTCCCCGGGCTTCCGCCGGGCGACTACTCCGTGTCGATTGAGCTCGGAGGGCTGAAGACGGTGAACAAGACCGGACGGGTGTCTCTCGACGGAACGACCCGTGTGGATGGGGAAATGAAGCCGTCGTCGGTGACCGAAGCGATCACGGTCACGGCCAGCGCGCCCACAGTGACGGAGACGACCGAAGTGCTGTCAAACCTCAGCGCGAAGCTCGTCGCGACTCTGCCGACGACACGAACGCTTCTCGCAACCGTGGGTCTCATGCCGGGCGTGTCAAACAACGGCGTGGGCGGTGCCACGGCAATCTCGGGCTCATTCTCCTACGATAGCAGCTACTATGTGGACGGCGCCGTGGTGAATGAAGTCCTCCGAGGGCAGCCGGATAACCTCTTCATCGAGGACGCTCTTCAGGAGACCACGGTTCACACCGGTGCCATCTCGGCCGAGTATGGCCGGTTTACCGGTGGCGTGGTCACGGCAATCTCGAAGTCGGGCGGAAACGAGTACAGCGGTACATTCCGCGACTCGGTCACGAATCCCGCCTGGACCTCGCGCGGCGACCTCGACACGGCCAGCCGTCCCACGAGCAAGATTCAGCCCACGTATGAAGGCACGCTCGGCGGCCGCATCGTCCGCGACCGCGTGTGGTTCTTCACGGCGGGCCGTTTCCGCGATCAGAAACTCCAGAATACCTTCGGCACACTCGCCGCCGACCCGTCGTTCCCGGGCAATGGCAACGCTCAGAGCCTTACGTATCCTTTCGGCGACAAGGAGCGGCGTCTCGAAGGCAAGCTGACCGTCCAGCTCTCGCCGAAGCACACATTCGTCGGCTCGTATTTCGACATCAAACAGGATCAGACCAACGATCCGTTCGGAACCCCTCTCGAGCCGTCGGCACTCGACGCGTCGCGATCGCTCCCGAATACCTTCTACACGTTGAACTACAACGGCGTCGTCACGAACAACTTCTTCATCGAAGCGACCTATGCGAAGAAGGTATTCAAGTTCGTGAATTCAGGAGCGGACGGACCGGCACCACCCGAGGTCGGCTCGGTGATCCGTTTCCCTCAGATCGGAGGATTCGCCGGCGGTACGATCTTCTGCGGCGGCTGCACGGGCGGCACCGAATCACGGAACAACTACAACGGCAAACTCAAGGGCACGTACTTCGCCTCGACCAAGGGATGGGGAACTCATACCGTCACCGCGGGATTCGAGGATTATCAGGACATGCTCAAGTCGAACAACTATCAGTCGGCCTCGGACTTCACGGTCTTCGGCTACGACCAGCAGGACCGTGCTGCAAACGGGCAGTTCCTCATGACCCTGACCCGCGACAACGGGTTCATCGTCTGGTTCCCGATTCTGGCGCCGTCACAGGGCAACGCCTTCAACACGAAGTCCGGCTTCGTGAACGACAAATGGGACTACAACAGCCATCTGAGCTTCAATCTCGGCACCCGGTACGACCATAATCAGGGCGAGAACGAGGCGCACGCGAAGGTGGCGAGCGATTCCCGGGTCAGCCCCCGCCTCGGCGCAACGTACGATGTCTGGGGCGATGGCCGAGTCCGCCTGAATGCCAGCTACAGTCAATACGCATCCAAGATCGCGAACGGCAACGTTGGTGACGCCACCTCCGGAGCCGGTCAGCCGTCGTATCTCTACTGGATCTATGACGGTCCGGACATCATCCGTCAACCTACGCCCGTGGCTCTCAAGCAGATCTTCACGTGGTTCAACAGTGTAGGCGGCATCAAGAACACCGACTTGAAACTCGGCGGCGGCGCGGCCGGCGTGGTCACCCAGATTCAGGGACAGTTGAAGTCCCCGGGGCTGGATGAGTACACGCTCGGTGCCAGCAGCCAGATTGGCCAGAAGGGATTCATAAGGGCCGACTATCAATACCGCAAGTGGAACAACTTCTATACCTCTTTCGCGAACACGACGACAGGCAAGGTGTTCGATCCGCTCGCCGAAGCGAACGTCGATTTGACCTTCATCACGAACTCGAACGACTTCACCCGTCTTTACCGCGCCGTTCTCTTGCAGGGTGCTTACCGGTTTACCAAACAGCTCAACCTCGGCGCAAACTACACCTACTCCACACTCAAGGGGAACATCGTTGGCGAGTCCGCGGGCGGCGGGCCGAACCCGGCCAATAGCTCGGCCAACTTCCCGGAGTTCAACAGCTACGCAAACAGGAACCCGATCGGATATCTCCCGCAGGATGCCCGTCACAAGGTTCGGGGGTGGCTGACCTACGACGTCCCGATCCGATTCGGCAACCTTACCGCCAGCGCGTTGGAGCGATTCGACTCCGGCACGGCGTATTCCGAAATCGGCTCCATTTTCGTTTCGAACGGCTCGGGCTCGCGCTGCACCGCGGCCGCTCTCGCCGGGACCGGCTTCAACCCCTGCGCGAGTAACGCCACCACGAAATACTCCAACATCAGCGGATTCACAACGGGCAACTACTACTTCAGCAAGCGCGGAACCTTCCGCACCGCTAACGACTTGGCGACGGATCTCTCTCTCAATTACTCCATGCCCGTCTCGAAGGTACAGCTCTACGTCGAAGGTCAGGTGCTCAACGCCTTCAACGCTCAGAATGCGCTCAATGTGGACACGACCATCCTCACGGCAACCTCCAGTAAGTGCGTCCAGACGACGGGGCCTGGCATCGGCAAGCGTTGCTATGCCTTCAATCCCTTCACCGATACTCCGGTCGAAGGGGTGAACTGGATCAAGGGTCCGTCGTTCGGCAAGCCGGTCAATCCGACGTCTGCCGCCACTGGCGGCGACTTCCAATTGCCGCTTACCTATCGTTTCTCGTTCGGAGCCAGGTTCTAACTCCTGTTCGGCTTTGTTTTGTACCCGGGGCCCCGGCGTTCGCGCCGGGGCCCTTGTTATTCATGGAGTTGCGAAATTTTGGACTTCACCAGGCGGCTTCTTCTCCCGTGACGTCGCGCTGCTCTCCGTGGCACAGGGCCTCCGTGCTTGCCGCCCTTCTGCTAGCGGGATGCCACGGCACCGAGCGGAAGCCCGAGTGGAGGGTGGTACAGGCCGGTTCTTATGCCGGATCACCGGTCATTCTGATCTCGATCGACACTCTGCGCGCCGATCACCTTCCCGCGTATGGCTTCGGAGGAATCCGTACTCCGAACATCGACCGCCTGCGCCGCGACGGCGTGCTATACGGCAATGCCTATTCGCACTGTCCGCTGACGCTGCCGTCACACGTCTCGCTCCTGACCGGAAAGCTTCCGGCGCAGACCGGTGTGCGCGACAATCTCGGCTATGCCGTGAGCCCAACAGAGTCCGCGGCACTTCCCCAGCTTTTGGCAAAGCAGGGTTACGCAACGGGCGCGGCGGTGTCGGCGTATGTATTACGCGGGGAAACCGGTCTGGCGCGGTTATTCGGCTGGTACGAAGACCGGCTGGCGTTCCAGCCGGGAGCGCCACTCGGCGACATTCAGCGTCCCGGGAACGAGACGGTTGGTGTCGCGCTGCCGTGGTTATCAGAGCATCAGGCCAAGCCTTTCTTCTTTTTCCTTCATCTTTATGAGCCTCATACTCCCTACGACCCGCCGGAGCCCTACCGTTCTTCGGCTCCCAGCCTCTACGACGGAGAAATCGAGTACGCGGATAATCTGGTCGGCAGGCTCCTCGACGCGCTCGATCGCCAGAAACTCTATGACCGCGCAATCATCGTGCTGTTGAGCGACCACGGAGAAGGTCTCGGCGATCATGGAGAAAACGAGCACGGTATCTTCCTTTACCGCGAGGCCATTCACATCCCGCTGATCATCAAGCTGCCGCACAACGACGGCGCGGGCGGCTCGGTCGATGACCCTGTTGGTCTGGCCGACATCCTTCCTACACTGACAGCCCTCACCGGGGTGGCGACTCCTCCGGGGATCAGCGGGAAGGCACTCCTCAGTACGCCGCCGGCTGAGGGACGACGCATCTTCTCGGAATCGATTTACGCGCGTCTGCACCTCGGCTGGTCGGACTTGCGCTCGATGACCGATGGAGAGCATCAATACATCGAGGCGCCTCGTCCAGAGCTCTATGAACTGCGGAAGGATCCGGCTGAAAAGGTCAATGTGCTCGATGACCAACGCCGTGTCGCGTCGGCCTTCCAACGAGAGCTCGACGCGTATGATCACAGTCTCACGCCGCCCTCTTCGGTTTCATCGGAAGAACGTGCCAGACTCGCCAGCCTCGGCTATTTGACGCAGGCCGGCAATGCCCCGGCCGGTCAGCTCCCCGACCCGAAGGATCACATCTCCGAATTCAGCGGCTACGAAGCCACGGCGCAGGCGATGAACAGAGGCGACTACGAGCGCGCCATTGCCGCTCTGCGCCAGATCCTCGACAAGAACCCCCGTTTCACCGATGCCGCGCTGCGGCTGGCCCGGGCGTACGAAGCAAGAGGCCAGTACTCAGAGGAAGTGAAGGTCTACCGCGGCGTTCTGGCAAACGACCCTGCTCTCATCGAACAGGTTGCGATCGGCCTCGGGACGGCATATCTGAACCTGCGCATGTATCCGGATGCGCGAAGCCACGCCAGTCTCGCGATCAAATCCAATCCAGGGGGCGCGCAGCTTCTGCTGGCGCAGATCGATCTCGCCGCCGGCGAGCCGCAGGCCGCCGAACGCGATGCTCGTGCCGCCGGGAAAGATCTCCACTATCACGCGCCCGCGATGCTTGCGCTGGCTGAGGCGCTGACGAAGGAGAAGCGGTGTGCGGAGGCGCTGAAAGTGCTCGACGGATTGTCGGGCGATCACGCGCGGCCCAAAGGGCTGGGGCTTCGCCGCGCCGGGGCTCTCGTTTGTCTGGAGAGAATTCCGGAAGCGATCACTTCCCTGCAGGAGGAGATCGCGTCGGTGCCGGCGGCGCGCGATGGATACGCTCAATTGGCCGCGATCTACCTCTTGCAGCAAAAACTCGAGCAGGCCGAACAGGTGCTCCGTCAGATGGCGAGTGCAATCCCGTCGGAGTCCAGCGACCGGCTTGCCATCACGACGCTGCAGCACTTCGGGTACGGTGCTGAGGCACAGCACTGGGTTCCACACACCCAGCCGAGACCATGAGTCACGCAAAGGCCGCAGCTCTGATCTGTATCGTTTTGTTGGGCGGCGCGGCCTGCCGCCGAACCGAGACCACCGCGCGCGCAGGCCGCGTCCCGGTGATCCTGATCTCCATCGACACCTTGCGCGCCGATCATCTTCCGATGTTCGGCTACAACAAGGTGGATACCCCCAATCTCGATGCGCTTCGCCGCGACGGAATTCTCTTTACCAGCGCGTACTCCCACGTCCCTCTCACATTGCCGTCGCACGTGACGGTACTCACGGGCCGCATCCCTCCTGCCAATGGTGTGCGTAACAACATAGGTTACAAGCTCGATCCGAATATCCCGACTCTTCCGCTATCGCTGAAAGCGAATGGCTATACAGCCGGCGCCGCCGTGTCGGCGTACGTGCTGCGTGGAAATACAGGACTGGCGCATTCCTTCGATTCCTACGATGACCTTCTTCCCGTCAAGACCGGGACTCCGATCGGCTCTCTGCAACGGCCAGGAGCAGCTACGGTTCAAGCGGCCGAGACGTGGATAGGAGCGCAAGGAAACAAACCGTACTTCTTTTTCCTGCATCTCTTCGAGCCGCATTCGCCCTATGAGCCGCCCGAGCCATTCAAGTCGCGCTATGCGAATCCGTATGACGGCGAGATCGCCTCAGCAGACCAGATCGTTGGGCAATTCCTTTCCTATCTCAAGGAAAAGGGCATCTACGACAAGGCCATCATCGTATTCATGTCCGATCACGGCGAGGGCCTGAACCAGCATGGCGAGCCGGAACATGGCATTTTCCTGTATCGCGAGTCCCTCCACGTTCCACTCGTTGTCAAATTGCCTCGAAACGATCGTGCTGGCGAGACGATTGGGGACCCTGTTGGCTTGATCGACATCATGCCGGCGCTTCTTGAATTGACCGGGACGAAGGCGCCCGCGGGATTGCAAGGGACGTCACTCCTTGCGCATGAGACCGGCGCCAAAAACCGCCGCATCTACAGCGAGACTCTTTATCCCCGCATCCACCTTGGATGGAGCGAGCTGCGCTCACTTGCAGGTCAGGATTACCACTTCATCCAGGCGCCCAAACCTGAGCTCTACGACGTGATTCGCGATCCGGAGGAGAGCAGGAACGTTCTGCTCGAGCAGCGCCGCGTTTACAGCAGCATGAAGCAGAACCTCGACGAGGTTGACAGAAGCACGATCGACCTGCCAAAACATATCAATCCTGAGGAAGCGGCCAAGCTCACCGCACTAGGGTACCTCGGCTCTTCGGCGGCAACAGGCAGCGGACCGCTTCCCGATCCGAAGGATCGGATCGGAGACTTATCCGAGATGATGGCCGCCATGCGCCTTGTCAATCGAGGTGAGTACCAGAATGCCGTTACCTCCTTGCGGTCGGTCATCGCGAAGAATCCCCATCTAACAGACGCATGGAATCAGTTGGCGCTCACGCTGGAAACGACCGGGCGCTATGAAGAGGCGGCCGATACGTATAGGAAAGCGATCACAATGAGTCCGGATCTCGCTGGCGAGTTTGGTCTCTCCCTCGGCTCGATCCTTCTCAAACTCGACAAGTACGACGATGCGGCCGCCCATGCCAGATTGGGCGAAGGTACAAACGCCGGCGCCGCCCATACGCTGTTGGCGCGGATCGCTCTGGCTCGCAAAGATTACGCGACTGCCGAAGCCGAGGCGGGCGTTGCCATGAACGACGAATTCGCCCGTCCGGCGGCCGGCGTCGTCCTGGCCCAGACCATGACGCAGCAGAACAATCTTCAACCCGCACTTGCGTTAATCGACCGGATTTCCGCGGAGGCACAGGAGAATCACCTGGGTGCCATCGAGGGGCTGGATTTTGCACGAGGCGACCTTCTCGCCCGGATGAATCGCTTCGACGACGCGATCAATGCGTTCAAGCGAGAGATTGCCGCCTATCCGCACGGCAAACAGGCATACGCGAATCTCGCGCTCGTCTACGCGCTGAAGGGCGACCGCGGCCAGGCGCTGGCCGCCCTGGAACTAATGGCCACCAACAGTCCGAACCGGCGAACCTATCTATTCGCCGCACACACGCTCGATCAGCTCAACGACCCCAGCGACGCCGCCCTCTGGCGACAGAGGGCCGCGTCGGCGGAGTATTAGGTGCGCGATCGCGAGGAGCCTGCGCGGCAGAACCTTCCTTGCGTCACCGCTGGTGGAGCCTTGGGCAGCAAGCGCCGCCGGCCGTGCCGGCCTAGTTCACCGCGTCTAGAAAGCGATAGAGCGCGTCGACCGTTTGCGCGGCCGCTTCACGGGCGTCTTCGCACTTCTCCGGCGTGTCGCAGAGCGTTTCCAGCAGCTCGCGCGCTGTCTGCGAGTGCTGGACGTCCGCGGTCATGTGCACGGAGAAGAAGGCGATGTCGCGCGGGGCGGTGATGCCATACCAAGCGGCCAGCCCGTCGATCTTTGCTTTGGCAACTGCCGGAATCTGCGACTCGTATGCGTAGAGCGAGGCCAGACCTTCGTGCAGTTTCTCGCTGCGCGCGAGACGGCGCATGCAGGCGATGAGATCCGCCGTCGCGGCGTTCGCGGTGGTGGCGGTGACGCCCTCGCGGCCGAGGCCCTGCGCTTCGCAGAATCGCAGCCAGAGCTCGGGATGGTTGTCCTCACCGCGCTCCTCCTCGATCAGATTCTCGAGCAGGCACTGCCGGATGGCGATGTCGTCGGTGTGGGCATGCATGGCGCTGACGAACGTCGGGAAAGCCAGGGTGTACGGGTAGTACTGCCGCGAGTACTCTTCCAACTCGCCACGCGTCAGCTCCCCCGCGCTCCAGCGTTGATAGAACGGATGATTGAGCATATGGCGATGATTCACTTCGCGGTCGAGGAGTGCGATCACATCAGACATGCTTACCTCCAGAGTTTTGGTAGACCGGAGAGTACCATCCGAGGCTTGGGGTTGGCAGCGGCAACAGTGAGACGCGTCCCGTGTTTTCTGTCATCCTGAGCGAGGGACAGCGCAGGCGCTGCACTTGCGAAAAGAAACACCGCGGAAGCCGGTGATTCGACGCGCGAAGGCGCGTCGAACAATCTAGCCCCTGGCTCGGCCAGGGGAATGGGGTGGTGCAGTGGGTTTGCGCGGCCGCGGAAGCGGCCCGCCACATGTGAACCTTATCTTTCGACTTCTGTGGCGGCCGCCTTCGCGGCCGCAAAATTCTCTCGCTACCGATTTTCCCCTGGCCGAGCCAGGGGCTAAATTGTTCGGCACGCCTTCGCGTGCGGACGCGCACCGCGTCCAGCGGCCGGCCCCGCGGTTTGGGAGGACAGGAAACACAGCAACATTGCGTTGCGAAACGCCTGGGAGCGCTGGCGTCCCGCCGGCTTTGGACAGTCCGCGTGAACCTCGACAGCGGGCGGGACGCCCGCGTTCCCAGGATCAGAACAATCCTCGCCCCATCGCGGTTTGGCTCAACCACAGATGAAAGTCTCCGTTCTCGACCTTGCACACGTTCCCGCGGGCGCTACGCCATCCGAAGCGTTTCGAAGGACGCTCGATCTCGCGCAGCATGTGGAGGAGTGGGGCTACAACCGCTTCTGGCTGGCGGAGCATCACAACATGATCGGGATCGCCAGTGCCGCGACGGCGGTGGCGATCGGTTATGTCGCCGCAGGCACGCGCACGATCCGCGTCGGCTCCGGCGGCATCATGCTTCCGAATCATTCGCCGCTCGTCATCGCCGAGCAGTTCGGTACGCTCGAGACGCTCTACCCCGGCCGCATCGACCTCGGGCTTGGCCGCGCGCCGGGCACTGATCAGGGAACGCTCCGAGCGTTACGTCGCTCGCCGATGAGCGCGGAGAATTTTCCGCAGGACGTGCTCGAACTGCAGGCGCTTCTGGCGCCAGCCCGCGAAGGACAATCGATTCGGGCCGTACCGGGCACCGGTCTCGAAGTGCCGCTCTGGATACTGGGATCAAGCCTCTTCGGCGCGCAACTCGCCGCCGAGCTCGGACTCCCCTTCGCCTTCGCCTCGCACTTCGCACCGCAGGCACTGATACCGGCGCTTCAGATTTACTACACACACTTCAAGCCGTCGAAGCAACTCGATCGTCCGTACACGATGGCCGGCGTCAACGTGATTGCTGCCGCGACAGATGAGGAGGCACGCGTGCTGTTCACCTCTCTCCAGCAGGCGTTCACGAACCTCTTTCGCGGCACTCCCGGCCTCCTCCCGCCGCCGATCGGCGACATCGATCGCTACTGGAAGCCGGAGGAGAAAGAGCACGCATCAGGGATGCTCGAATGCTCGTTCGCCGGCTCGCCCGGCACTATTCGCCGCGATCTCGCTGCGTTCGGAGAACGAACAAGAGTCGACGAGATCATCGTGTCATCGATGATCTACGACCATGCGGCACGGCTGCGGTCGTACGAGCTCGTCGCGGAGGTGTTCGTATAACGCCTGCCGCGGCACACGCTTCCTGAACGACCGGAGAGAACGCTTCCGGACCTTCTGTCGTCAGTTCACGGCAGCGCCGCAGCGCGGTATGCCATCTCGCGCGCCATCCAAAACGATGCGGGAATGCCAAGAACATTCTCGAGCTGGAGGGCAGTCTCGGGAACGATTGCTGCTTTCCCCTGCACGATTTCATTGATCGTCTTCGCCGGCCGGCCCATGCGCCGAGCGAGCTCCGCCTGCGTCATCTCCAATTCTTCCAGTGCCTCGGCGAGTGTCTCTCCAGGAGGAGACACTCTCTGAGGCTTGTACTCCGTCTTCCTCATGTCAGTCATGGTAGTCCTCGATGGATTCGGTACAGATTGCGGTGATGGAGGCGACTGGAGAGTCGGATACGACGACCTGCGACCCAAGTGCCGGAAGCCAGCAGTCGCCGGCCACCGGCACTCGAACACTCCCTACTTCTTATCCGCTGAGATCGTGATCTTGAACCCGTCCGGATCTTCGACTCCGAGGTCGCGCGTGCCCCACGGCGTGTCTTTCGGTTCCTGGATCAGGGTGCCGCCGTTGGATTTGATCTGCTCCGCGAGGGCGTCGATGTCCTGGTCGGTGGTACAGAAGATCCGGAGGCCGTCGCCTTTCACCCGGTCTTTGCCTTTCTTCCAGTCATCCTGTCCGATCATGAAGGTCACGTCGCCGGCGGTCATCTCCACGCCAAGCAGTTTGCCCTCGTGCTCCCAACGTTCCTTCACCACGAAGCCGATCACGTCCTGATACCAGGCCATGCTCTTTTCGAGGTCGTTCACGGTGAAGCTGGGCGATGCAGAGAGCAGCTTGATTCCATTCGTTGCCATTGCTTTTCCTCCTGAATCGAACGATATGCGACGATTGGGCCGTGCGCCTACCCTTCCCGCCGCCGCTCGCGCCGATGTTGTCCAACGCTGCCGATTCGCTGCCCGAGAGCGACGGTTGGTTGTTCGAACCGAAGTGGGACGGATTTCGAACGCTGGTCTTTCGGGACGGCAAGGAGATCCTCCTGCAGAGCCGCGACGAGAAGCCGATGAACCGTTACTTCCCGGAGTTGCTCGGGCCCATCGCCGCGGCGCTCCCGGAGCGTTGTGTGGTGGATGGCGAGGTGGTCATCGTCGGAAGGAATGGCCTCGACTTCGAGGCGCTGCTGCTGCGCATCCATCCCGCGGCATCACGCGTCAAGCTTCTGGCCGCTGAGACGCCGGCATCTTTCGTGGTGTGGGATCTGCTCGCCATCGGCGACGAAGATCTGCGCGGCGTACCGCTCTCGTTGCGGCGCGAACGGCTCGAGCAGGCGCTGGAAGTGTCTGCACCGCCGATCCATTTGTCGCCGGCGACACATGATCGCGCGCTGGCCGGGGATTGGTTCACGCGATTCGAGGGTGCCGGTCTGGACGGAGTCATGGCCAAGCGGCTCGATGGTCCTTATGAGCCGGGCGCCAGAACGATGATCAAGGTGAAGCACACGCGCACTGCCGACTGCGTCGTGGCGGGTTTTCGCTGGCACAAGAACGGGCCGGGGACGATGATCGGCTCGCTGCTGCTCGGGCTGTACGACGACAAGGGCGGCCTGCACCACGTTGGAGTCACCGCATCGTTCACGACAGTCAGGCGCAAACAGCTCGTCGAAGAGCTGGCGCCGCTGCGCGAGAACGCTTTGGACGGCCATCCCTGGAAACACTGGGCCGAGGCGTTTGAAGAAGCGGCCGCGAAAGGACAGCGAGTACCGGGGGCGAGCAGCCGGTGGAATCGCGGCAAGGATCTGAGCTGGGAGCCGCTGCGGCCGGAGCTGGTCTGCGAGGTCCGATACGATCACATGCAGGGGTCGCGATTTCGTCACGCCACGCACTTCGTCCGCTGGCGTCCGGACAAACCGCCGCAGAACTGCGGCTACGATCAGCTCGAAGTCACGCCGCCCTACGAGCTGGAACGTGTCTTCGGCGCGCGCGGACGTTGACGCCCCGCCCATCCCTGCCACGGATCGTAATCGGGGTCAGGCGGTTCCTCGGTCGGTCGCTGGTCCTCGGGAACGTGCCGGAGGTTGACGCGGATTCGCGTCCAGGTTGTGGAGCGCCCTCGCATCGAGTCGACCAGCACGTCGTCGACTGCCAGTTTCGCTGCCGCCTCCGGATGCCGTCCCTTCCAGCGTTCGAGCCCTGCTAAGGCATCCTCTTTGTGTTCCGCTTTCGCCACGATGATGAGCGGCTGCGTCGGCTCACGGCGTCCTTTTGCTCGCGATGGCGCCACGCGCGGCGGTTCGCCGTCCTGTTTTCTGTAGTTCGGTGGCCACGGTGCATCGCCAAGGCCGGCGGCTTCCTGCGATGCGGAGAGTTTCAAAAGTGCATCGAGCGATCCCGCGAACTGGTCGATGCCCGCGGAGGCGTCGCCGACGTCCGCGAAGCGAGCGGGCGCGGTGACCAGGTTGAAGGCGGCCGGATCGCAGGTGGCGACCTCGTCCCAATGCAGAGGCATGGAGACTCGTGCGTCGGGCAGCGGCCGCACCGACCACGCCGAGGCGACCGTGCGGTCTTTGGCGTTCTGGTTGTAGTCGAGGAAGACGCCGTGGCGCTCCTCTTTCCACCATTTGCTGGTGGCCCGTTCGGGCTCACGGCGCTCGACTTCGCGCGCGAGCGCCAGCGCCGCACGCCGCACCTGGTCGAAGCTCCAACGGCGCTCGATCCGGACGTTGATATGGATGCCGCGTGACCCCGAGGTCTTCGGCCAGCCTTTCAGGCCATGATCGTGGAGGACGTCGCGGACGGTCAGCGCCACGCGCTGTATGTCTTCCCAACAGACGCCGGGGCCGGGATCGAGATCGACACGCAGCTCGTCAGGATGGTCGAGATCGTCGACACGCACGGGGTGCGGGTTGAGATCGATGCAGCCGAGGTTGACGATCCAGAGAAGTTGCGCGGCATCGTTGACGACAATCTCCCGCGCAGTCCTCCCCGACGGAAATCGCAGCTCCACTGTCTCGATCCAATCGGGATGCCGCTCGGGTGCCCGTTTCTGGAAGAAGGGCTCCCCCTCGGCGCCATTCACGTAGCGTTTGAGGACGATCGGCCGAGCCACAATCCCCCGCAACGCTCCTTCGGCGACTGCCGCGTAGTACTTCGCCAGATCGAGTTTCGTGTATCCCGTCTTCGGAAAGAAGATCTTGCCGGGATTGGTGATCACCACCTCGCGGCCGGCGATCTCGATGACGGTCTGCATCGCCACAAGTGTAACCAGAGACCCTTATCCGCAGATGACGCAGATGAGACGCAGATAAAATGGATCAAGACGCATCGCCGATGTAAAACGAACACGCGACGTGGCCAACCGCGAGAGCGCGCACGGTTTGGCAGCCTCGCGCAAGTGGTTGGCAGCTCCGCGCGGCTGGTTTTCAGTCACGTGCTTCACTTCGCGACGCACGACGGAGCGCTGGCGTCTCGCCGGCTGGCTGGCGGTGTCCCCCACCGCCATTTTCGCCAGACTTCGGGCGCCGAGACGGCGCCCCGTCAGCCGGCGAGACGCCAGCGTTCCATGAGTCAGCGCGTATGTAACCCGTTGGTTCGTGTATCCAGCCGGTGCTCCTAGCTCTTGTCTACGACGATGGCGTCCGGAGCGTTCGCGGCAACGGACTTGATGCCGTTCTCCATCGCCTCTTTCGAGGAGTACATCTCGCTCGTACCGATGATCTCGCCGTTGGTGGCGGTCAGGACGAAGTACGGGCTGCCGTCTTTGGCCGTCTTGCGGTCAAAACGCGCATCGTCCTGCGAGTTCTTGCGGACCGATTCGATCCCAACCAGTGCGCTAGCCTTCGCCTCGTACGTCTGGCTGGTCAGGATTTTCTCGTGATTCCCTGCGCGAAGGTTGAAGTGAAACTTACCCGAGCTGCCCTTCTCGATCACAAATGAGCCTGCCATTTGCGGCCTCCTTTTCGGTATGCGAGGCAGTCAGCGAGATTTGCGCCAATCCAGCCCCTGCTCTCTTAGACTGACACGGAAGTTTTTTTCTCGCTTCAGACGGTCTCTTCGGTGGGATAGCCTGCGCCGGCGTCGCGGCGGAAGCGCGGGCGGAGGGAGACTCTCTTCTGGATCGCTACCAGCGCGAAGAAGAGGTGGTTGAGGATGCGAGTGCCAAGGCTGGCGTCCCATCTTCCAGCCAGGACTGTGACCACGGCTCGAAAGATCAGTTTTGGTGGTTTCGGATCGTAGAAGAGGTCGCGGAACTCAGGTGTGTAGAACCCGATCACGAAGCGCCGGAAGCTCTTGAAGCGCCTCAACTGGCGGCGTGAGAACGCGGCGAAGTGCCGCTCCGAAAAGTCGTTTTGCGCCTTCGCGCGATCGAGCTCCACGGCGGCTTCGATCCCCGATTCCATGGCGATCGAAACGCCTGTCGAGAATACGGGATCGAGAAACGAGCCGGCGTCGCCGGCGAGGATCCATCGATCGCCGGCGTATTTTGACGCGCTGTAGGAGAAGTCCCTCTCCACACGGACCGGCCACTCGCCCTTTGCGTCGCGCATCAATTCCGCGACGGCCGGCGTGCCGGCGATGGCGCTCGCCAGCCTCTCCTCGGGTGTACCGGCCGGCAGCCGTGCGTACAGGGCCTTGGGCAGGACGACCCCGACGCTCATCAGCTCGTTCGAGATCGGAATCAACCAGAACCAGCCGGCGTCGCTGCACGCCACGATGCGGATGTCGTTGGGCCGGTCGCCCGGCAGCCGCGGCACGCCACTGTAATGAGCGTAGATGGCGATGTTCGCCAGACGCGGCTCGTCAGTGCGCAAACCATACTTCCTCGCCACCAGACCGGCACGCCCGCTGGCATCGACGAGAGCCCGCACTCGAACGCTGCCGCTCTCGCCCGAAGGGGGATCGAATTCGATTGTCGCGGCCTCGGGCGAGAACTCGCAGGAGGTGACGCGGTGTTCTTCGCGCACATCGACACCGAGCTCGCGGGCGTGCTGCAATAGGATCCGGTCAAATTCGCCGCGTTCGACCTGCCACGTCTGCGCGCGCGCAAGCCCTCGTACGACCGAGAAGTCGACCCCGCGGCCACTCGCGCCGTCGTGCGTGATGAGGCGAGCGCCCCACTTGCGCGGAAACGAGGCCGCCTCGACCTTCGCCATCGCGCCGAGCGCGATGAGAGCCTCGTTCGTGGAGGAGAGAAGAGATTCGCCGATGTGGAAGCGCGGGAACTGCTCGCGCTCGAAGAGAACAACCTTGTGGCCTCGCTGTGCCAGGGAAATCGCCGCCGATGAACCCGCCGGTCCGCCGCCGGCGACGGCAAAGTCGAAGTCGTAGCGTGGTGATTTGCTCATGCGTACGGCCGCGGAAGGTACCACAGCGGTCCTGTGCAGGGCCGCCGCCTCGGCGCCCGGGTTCCCTGCGCCGCGAAGATGGCCGCCGAGGCGGCGGCCCTACACCTGCGACACCGGGTGGCCTTTCTTCACGCCCCTCCTTCGGTCGGCAACGCTTTGGCAATCCAGCCGCTGATGCCCGCGGACATGACCTTCACATTGCCATGACCCATTTTCTTCGCGCGGCGGGCGGCATTGGGCGCTTTTCTGCACATGGGGTTCGAGCAGTAAAACACCACGCTCGATTCCTTATCTGACGGGAGGTCGCTGTCGCCGTAGCCGGCAGGATCGAGATTCATTGCGCCGGGAACATGTGCTGTGTTCCAGCTTTGAGGCGAATTGACATCGATGACGATCACCTGCCGCTCTTGGATCAGTTGATACAGCTCGCCGGGTGAAATGGTCTGAAGGCCCATCAGTCGTGCAAACATTGTTTCTATCTCCTCTGGTTGAATTGCATCTTTGGCTTCGAGCTCATTTTTCAGTCCGCGGCATCCGGCATAGACGGAACGTCTGCACCCGGATGACAAGGATCCCGCCCAGGAGCAGCGGATAGCTCACTGAATGCGCAACCTTCACGGGCAACGCGACCCAAACGAGCGCGAAGGCGAGACCGATCAGCACCCAGGTCCAGCCGGCGAATCGCTGAAAGGCCTGGACCCTGGCCGGGTCGCTTCGCTGTATCGACAGCGGTGTCAGCGACTTCGGTATCGCGTTTCCCGTGACAACCAGGAAGACGCCGGCGACGACCATGATTGCCCGCCACGGAAGATTGGCATCGACCGGCACGCCGTAGGTGTGGGCGAGACTCCCGGTCAACGCGAGCGTCACCATCAGTCCGGCGAAAACGACAGCGTTACTGATCGATTTCGTGGACCGAGTCTGAACCGCCTCGTTCTTCGAACGGCGCATAGCCACGCGAAGAGCCGCCGTCATGCCACACAGGAGGAGCAGGGCCACTAACCAGAACACGGCCCTCCCGGGTTGGAGGTACCAGTTCCAAGCGGAAAGCAGGGCGCTTAACGCGAGCAGCGCCGGTGCGAGATAGTTCGAAACCGGGTTGACAGTCATCATCATTGTTCCCCTTTGAGAGCGCGCTGCTTTTTCGGACGGCTCGGTGTGAGGCGGCTGGCCCTCTCCGGCTTCATCTCCCAACCCAGCGTCTGCGCAAAACCGAGCAGCGCATCCTCGAGCACCGACATCTTCAGGCGGTAGAGGATGGTCCTGCCGCTCTTCTCCGCCTCGATGAGGCCGGCTTCCTGCAGCACCGAGAAATGCGCCGACATGGTCGGCTTCGAGACCGGGAAGTGGTCGGAGAGATCGCCAGCCGCCATGGGCCGTTCGCGCAGGAGTTGAAGCACGCGGCGTCTGGTCGGATCGGAAAGAGCCTTGAACACGTTGCTCACAGGTTCTATATTTAGCTAATCATCTAACAATGTCAAGTGGTGCGTGGCCGGGAAGATGATTCGGGCAACGAGCGAGCCCGAGAATCAAGAATTGCGTGCGTGCGCCACGCCGGCGAAGAGGTATCTCTCGAACCATCTGGGGAAGGCGCGCACTCGCTCCCGCCGGCCCTGGACGATCATTCCCTCCGCCCGCGCATCCGTGAGCGAGATGTCACCGCGCCACCACGCCGTGAGCGTTCGGAGCGAAGCGCTGATCTTCAACTCCTCCGGGAAGCCGGGATTTGTGGAGCAGACTGACACCTCGCTACGGCGGAGTAGCAGGAAACGAACACCGGCCTTGCCGCGCAGATCGGTGAGCTCGATGCGCGCGACGACCGGAGTGGCAGGCAGCTCCTCCGTTCGCACGCGGCGGCGCATGTCCCACAGGAGTGCGTCCGCGTCGAGCTGCTCGCGCGGGAGGGTGCGCGGGAGCCACCTCTGTCCCCACGTCCCGAGCTCGCGCACCACTCCGGCGAGCTCCCTCCCCTCCTCGGTCAGCTCGTAGGTGGGTCCGCTGGGTCCGGTGCCACGGATGACCACACCCGAATCAGCGAGATCGCGCAAGCGCGCGGAGAGCATGGTTCGTGAGATGCGAGGGATACCGCGGCGGATGTCGTTGAAGCGGCTGCTGCCACAGAGCAGCTCTCGCACGATGAGGAGCGTCCATCGCTCGCCCAGGAGATCCAACGCACGCGCGAAAGAGCAGAACTGGCCGTAGGTCGTCACGTATCGACTGTAATCGATCCCGGCATCCCGGCGGGTACGGATTCCGTACCTCTGAACACTGACTCCGTGCCGTACGCTGCTCTGACTTTCTGGAGGAGTCACAAAATCATGGCGATCAGCAACAGCGTTCTGGAGGCCATTGGAAACACCTCGTTCGTGGAGCTGCACCGAGTTGTACCGCCGGGTTGCGCACGAATATTCGTGAAAGTGGAAGGGGAGAACCCGACCGGAAGCATGAAAGATCGGATGGCGCAGGCCATGATTGCCCGGGCGGAAAGCGACGGCAGGCTGAAACCAGGAGACACCATCGTCGAGTACACGGGCGGCAGTACCGGCGCCTCGCTTGCGTTGGTTTGTGCCGCCAAAGGATACCGCCTTCGTATCGTCACCTCGGATGCGTTCAGCGAGGAAAAGCTGACTCAGATGGCGGCGTTCGGTGCCGAGCTGACTCTCGTTGCGAGTGACGGAGGCCGCATCACGAAGCAACTCATCTCCGACATGATCGAGACCGCGAGAGAAATCAGCCGTCAACCTCACACGTATTGGACCGACCAGCTCAACAATGCCGATAGCATCGCAGGCTACTCGGCGATGGGTGAAGAGATCTGGTCGCAGAGTGATGGGCAGATCGACGCATTCGTACAGTCGATCGGGACGGCGGCCTCACTCCGAGGTGTTGCGCAGGTACTGCGGCATCACAATCCGAACGTAAGGATCATCGCCGTCGAGCCGGCCGAATCAGCCGTCTTGTCCGGTGGTCAGCCCGGCGCTCACAAAATCGAAGGCATCGGAATCGGCTTTGTCCCGCCTCTGTGGGATCCGAGTCTGGTGGATGAGATCATCCCGGTGTCCACATCCGATGCGGAAGCGATGGCCAGACGTCTGGCTCGGGAAGAGGGGCTTTTCGCTGGGACGTCGTCCGGGGCCAATGTCCTTGGAGCGATTCGGGCAGGAGAACGATTGGGACCGGGTGCAGGAATCGCCACCCTTTTAGTCGATTCAGGTCTGAAGTACCTCAGCACCGATGTGTACGCGGCATAATCCCTTGCTCAGTGGACGGCGCATTCGGATGCAGGTGGCAGTTCCGTCGTGAGTCTCGAGACAGTCGACCCTTCCGCTACGCCCGCACTGCATAGAACGACACGACCACACCCGCTGGACTGATACCTCCGTTGCCAGGGTGTGGGATCGTACGGATCACCGAGCCGGCGATCGCTTCGACCTGATTGACGCCGTTCGGCCAGTGGGGAACGTAGTAGCCGATGTAGTCGTAGATCCACTCCGATCCGCTGACCATACCCTTCCCTTGAAAACGTGCCGCCGGTGGGTTGCCGAACGTAATCGACCCTGTCAGGTCGAGTTTCCATCCCGTTCCGCCGATCGCGCCGGCGACCTTGCCCGCCGGCGCGTCGGTAAACTCGAGCGTGGCGCTTCCGAAAAGCAGCGCATTGGCCTTCTTGGAAAGGTCGGGGTCGTTGAGGAAGCTGCGATACGACCACTTACCGAGGAATGGGTTTTTGAGCGTCTTCGCCATGTTCTCTCCTCTCCTGCGGATCGATCGCTGCTCTGTCCGAGGAGTGTCGTCGGAGGGGAAAACCCCTACCCGGAGCAGGCGCCGGCTTCGCCGGGCTCCTACTCAACCTGGCTTCATCACCGCGGTCGAGCCAGCCAACGGACAGCGCGTGTTGCCACCGGGCCGACGATCGGCATCCGCAGTACCCGTTGTGCGGCCTTCGCCAGTGTCCAGTAACGGCCTTCGTTCTGGCGGTCTTTGATGGCGAGGTCCTGGAGGAACGCCGCGGCCGCGCGACTTTCGGCAAGCCAGTCGCTGGTGTGCTCAGCGTGCTCCTGAATGATGGTCTCATACAGCGCCAGAAGCGACTCATGCAGGCCGTCAGACGAGGCGGTCTGCCGGATGCGATCGGACACAGCACGGGCATCATCGGCGTCGTAAAGCGCCAGCTCGGCGAGAACAGTCTCCGCCGACAGCGGCTTCTGGAGAGTCCGGATGCCGAAGTTGAGGCGGCGCAGACGATCGAGGTCAGCGGAGCGCACCAGACCACCGATACCGGTGACATCGCAGAGGATGACGGCCAGCCCGCACGCCATCGCTTCCATCGCACACTTCGCCTTTGCGAAGGCGATATCGAAGTCGCCGAGGATCTCCTCGGGATCGGCCACGGCGGTGTTCGCGAAGGCGCCGACGACTTGTACTTCGATCGAGGCACGGCGGCAGGCTTCGCGGATCACCGGCAGAAAGGTGAGCTCATGGGCGACGTTTCCGAAGACGACCGCGCGGCGCGGCTTCGCCGGTAAGGGCGCCCGCTGACGGAAAATGTCGAGATCGACGGCATTGAGCAGCACTGAAACTTTGTCGGGCGCGATGCCTTCACGCAGGATGAGGCGGTCGGCGCAGGTGTCATCGACGGCGACATAGCGAAGAATGCGCGGGAAGTGCGGCGTTGGGGCAATGCCGCCCCACCCATGAGAGACGAATAGCGCGGGCGTGTCCGGAAAGTGGAGCATCGCTGTCATCGTCTCCATGGAGCTGTCGCCGTGGATCACGTCGATCGGCGCGGCGATGGTTCCCAGATCGTCCGTCACAGGGATCGTCCGGCGGAAGAACTGGCGCGCGGCATCCCCCAGCTCCGTGCAGTAAACAACGGGCGAGTGGCCCTTCGCGAGGAGCCAGGACGCAAGGTCGCGCTCGTAGGTCTGAACACCGCCGGTCTCACCGAGCGAATGGCCGGCGATCAGAACGCGCATGAGCGCTTTTCCACACCGGCGCGAAGCGCGTCCCGCAGGGGAACCATGTGCTCGGACCGCCGGATGACCTGCGTATACCGATGCGCGGCCACGCGCTCCTCGCCGAAACGCTCGTAAAGCGGTTGCGAGTCGATGCCGAGGTCGGTCCAATCGACGACTGGCCGGAAGGTCTCGCGCCGGTAGACATCCGCCCCGTGCCGCGACTGCAGCTCGTCGATGTCAGGAAGAATCGACGCGTGGCGGCGCGCTCTGTCCATCTTCGCCGCATAGGCTGCGTCGTCGAGCTCAAACGACATCACTTCGCCGGCGGTTGCGTCGAACGAAAGAGGACTGTTGACGACAGCGTACTCGTACTGCTTCGTGTCGACGCCCGCCAACTCGATGGCCGCACCAGCGATCAGCCGGCAGAGATCATGGACCGGGTTATATCCCTCGGTGGCATCGCAGACGATCATTCCCGGCTTACGCCTCCCCAGATCAGACGCGAGCTCCGTCACTAGTGACAAGAACAGAGGCGTGTTGCATTCGAGGATCATCGCGTATACCTCGCGGTCCGAAAGCCGTCCGAAGATCGCCCCCTGCTGCGATCCCGCGTCGCGGAGGAGCTCGGAGGTCATACCGAGGCGCGGGGACAGCGAGTGTCCCGAACCGTCGGTCAGGACGTGAACAACCGGCTTCGTCCGGCAGATCCAACCATGGACCAGAAGCTCGTGCCCCGGATGAGCGACCAATAACTCGGCGTCGTGTGGATAGATCATGGAGCGCGCACGGTGATTATAGATGTGATCGCCCCGTGTGCGGCCCGAGCGCCGGTCAATCGTCGATACCGTAGCGCCGGAGCATTTCGTCGACGCGTGCGATCCCTGTTGGATAGTCCGCCTGGCGAACATCGGCTCCAGCTTCGAGTAGCGCCTCAACGACCGGCGCATAGTCCACATCGAGTCCGCTGTTGATCGATGACCACGTCGTTTGTCCAAGTACCGTCCCGCCGTAGCAGTTCTTCGCTTCGATCGGAGCGCCCCGGGCGATCAGCAGTTTGACGATGTCGAGCTCGGCGTGATGCGCGGCGAGATGCAGCGCGGTCTGAGCAACATTCTCGCCGGCGCACAGGTTGACACCGCGATCGATCAGAAAGCCGGCGACGTCCTGCCAGCCGTATTCGCACGCCCAGATAAAGCCGCGATCGAGCTGCTGTTGCGTGGCGTCCGAGGTCATCCTGCAGCTGGAATCAAAATATCCCTTCACAATGTCGAGACGCCCGACACCAGCCGCGGTCTCGAGATCCAAACGCGCACCGCGCTCCGCCATCAGTAGGGCGCCGTCCGGACGGTCGTTGTGCAGACATGCCCTGACGATCGACATACCGTTCCCGGAGCCTTGCGGCGCTTCGACGTACGCTCCGCGCTCGATGAGCAAATCGATCAGCGGCGCGAGCACACCGGCCTTGAACGGATGAATGCTCGTCGCCGTCAGACCGAGCGTCATCGCGCCGCCGCCGTACATCTCTCCGGTTGCGTTAACCTCGGCGCCGGCATCCAGGAGCAGTCTCGCGATCGCGACGATGTTTTCCGGCGTCTTCTGACGGTAGTCTTCGACGCCGTTCGCGCTGACGTAGTGGAGCAGCGTTGCCTGATGCTGCCGCGTCGATCGTGCTCGCACCAGATCCGGATGCTCACGAAGCAATGATCTGAGAGATTCCAGATCGCCCTCCACGATGGCATCGACCGCGAGCTCGAACGCCGGCACGGGCAACCGGGCATTCCGGATCGCATCGATGTGACTGGCAAACTTCGGCCAACTCTCGAATCCATGCTCGCGGGCAACGACGAGCTGCGCGTCGGCGAGCACGATGGCAGCGCTCCGGAACGCGTCCCCCGAGAGCCTTGCCAGACGAGGATGGAACTGCCGGAACCGTCGAAGCACTTCGACGCCGGCGGCCTTCCATGCCTTCAGCAGATCCTTCGCCTGCTTCCTGTACTGATCGAGATTCGGATTAGAGGGGAGCGGCTTTGCATCCATGACGACCTTCCTTTCATATCCGCCTGGAGTCCGCCCGAATCAGGCTGAAAGAAGGTTGTCGCCTTCATGAGTCTCTGTAAGGTGGGCACTGCCCTTTCCGCGGACTGGGTGCGCCCTTCGCGCTGCCTCAACTATACCCGCACGGAAGAAGATTGGTTCCTCATTGCTCTACACCAAGTAGAAAAGTTGCAAGTGGAGCGATTCCGAGGGAACCTCGGGGAGGAGGTTGTTATGAAGAAAGACTGCGATCCAATCTCGGAGCTCGAACGACTCGATCGATTCTTCGACGGAGAAGAAGAGGGAGAGGTGCCGCTGGCCGTGCTTCGCGCTGGTGGTATCGACATTCCCGACGATGACGCCTTGCTGGATGACGGCGCTCTACACGACAAGTTGTGGGAAATCATCACAGCAATGCCGGCGCTCGGCATGGTGATCGAGTACACAGACCACCTCACCGATCGGGAGCTGTATCGCTATCTCGTACAGGACGGACTGGTCGAAGAGACCATCCTTCCAGGCGATGCCGCCAGCACGTGGCATCTCAGCCCGGCCGGCAGCGGGAGCGAGGAGGATACGCAGATCCACCTGCGCTTCTACTTCAGCGATGAAGAACGTGAAGAGTGGCATCGCCAGTGGGGCGAGCCGCTTCCGCCGAAGGAGGCCCCTCGCGCCAATCGCGACCATCTCCTGCCAACGGGGGAGCTGTCCCGGGCGGAGCGCGAGACCGGCGAGAACGTCGCGTAACGGTCCGCCTTGCATGGCTGACGGCGAATGTCACACACTGGACGACATGGCGACGCTCAACGGATTACTGGATCACCTACTGCGCCGTAACAGTCGCCTCGGCGATAGGCATGTGGTGGATACCATACATTCTCGGCGCAACCGCGGAGCGCAAGAGCGACTATCGCCGCATGTATGAGGGAACCTGGCACCTGCTTCCGGCGCGCCGTGACAATCCGCGCCCGAATCTGCTCCACATCTGCTTTCACATGCTGTTTGCAGTCAATCTCGTTCTCGCGCTGCGATTGCGATTTGCGTGAGCACACTTCATGCGACATCCACCCAGATGCTCTCGGGACAATTGAGGCCCAGCGTCTTCTTCACACTCCCAAAACTCCTGAGACCGATCACTCCGGCCTCTCCTTTGAGACTGTGAAGGATGCGGAGGATCGCATCCAGAGCAGCCCGCGGTGGACTGGAAGAGACTTGCGAACGGAGTTTCGCGATCTGAGATACCTCCGCCAGATACCGGGTCAGGTAGTCCGTCAACGCATGTGGGTTGACCTGCATCATCTCCATAGCGAGATCGACGCGCTGTCCGGCCTGCCTCTCCTGATCCTCGAGCTCCGCGGACAACTCGACCTCGCGCGTTCGGTCCTCCACGCGCACCAGAATCCGAAGGATGTTCCTCCCCTCGGTCGACCGCCTGAATGCGAAACCGAGGTGCTGCCGGGATCGTCCGGCGCGGTTCAACGCAGTCATCCGATTCACGAAGACCGTCCTCAATCCGCCGGCCGACGCGTCGCTCTTCTCGATTCTACACGCCGATCACTGAGTGCAACGGTTGTGTAGGGCCGCCGCCCCCGGCGGCCTCATTCCTGCGCCGCGCTGCGATGGCCGCCGAGGCGGCGGCCCTACACAACCGGAACAACCATCACAGCCGCGGCGCGATCTTCTCGGCGGCCTCCGCCGATGTGATGACCTGATGGACCTCGAAATCGACGAGGTCGCTCCAGTTCGCCATCCACTCGTCGAGCAACCTGCGGTCATCGGTTTCCATCACCTGATAGCAGCGCTCCAGCTTCTCGTCGACCCAGCTCGTCACGTAGACCAAGCCGTCAGGCGCCGGCGCCTTCCCCTCCTTCATCGTCTTCCGCAAAGGCGGCACCGGCGTTTGGATTCAGTCGATGGGATGGAAGAAGGACGGAAGCGCCACCTTGAGCAACGCGCAACTCACCGACCTCGCGCGAATCGCCGCATCGCGGCTCTAGGTGACGAACAGCGTAACGATCGGTGCGACGATCAGTCTCGTCTTGACGTCAACCGGCATGACGGCCGATGTTAACGTTAGTCCCCGTTTCTTGACCCAGCAGAATCGAGCACGTAGCATTCCCGCAGTCCGGCAGTTTCAATCCGTACGAAGGGGTCTCCCTCCAAAGTGTTGGTGTCCATCGCCACGCCTTCCCTTCAGCAGGGCCGTTTCATCGAACGCACCCTCGATAGCGTCTGGCGTCAGAACGAGGGCGGTCTGGCAGGAACGATCGAGCACATCGTCATGGACGGTGGAAGCACGGACGGCACCGTGGAGATTCTTCAGCGTTGGAGTGAGAGGATCACGTTCTCGACCGGTCCGGATGGCGGCCAGTCGGCGGCGATCAATGCTGGAATGGCGATGGCCCACGGTCAGATCCTCGCCTATCTGAACTCCGACGACATCTACCTGGACGGCGCCGTCTCCGCTGCTGTCGCGGCGTTCGAAAGCGATCCTTCCATCGATATCGTCTACGGGGACGCCGTTCACATCGATGACCAGGATCGGGTCATCGGTCCCTACCCGACAGAGGAATGGTCGTTCGAACGTTTGAAGCGGGTCTGCTTCATCTGCCAGCCCGCAGTCTTCCTCCGGCGCAGGGTTCTGGAGCAATTCGGCCCGCTCGACGCGAGTCTCCACTATTGTATGGACTACGAATACTGGCTGCGCCTCGGCATGCGCGGCGTACGCTTCATGCATCTCCCCGTCAGGCTCGCCGCCTCCCGCCTCCATCCCGCGAACAAGACCCTCGGCCAACCGAGAGCTGTACACACAGAAATCAACGACATGCTCAGAAAATGCATCGGCACGATCCCGGACAACTGGCTTTCAAACTACGCCCATGCCGTCCTGGATGAACGTGGCATCGCCCGCGTAGCAAGCCGGTCCTACCTCGCTCGGGTGGCGCTGCTGACTGTTGGCGCCGCGTTTCGCTGGAATGGCTTTCCATCGATCTCTCTTCTCCGGACGTCAGCATGGTGGTTTATGCACGGACCGCCGGCCAAGCCTCTGGAGAGCGGGAAACATGCGTGAGTTGCTGGCACAACACCCCTATCTTCAGGAGCTCGTAACATCGACTCTCATCGGGCTCGGCGTTTATGCCGTCTGTGTTTTGGTCATCGTGGCCGCGGAATTATCGCAACGGCACGATATGAGCGTCTACCGCACCCGAGGGGCCCTGAACGATCTTGCCTATGCGGTCTTCTATAAATGCAGTATCTATAGCATTCTGGTACTGCCACTCTTTGGGTTGCTGACTCCGCGGCTGCAGTTTCTCCGTGTTGGTCTGCTGTTGCACATGCCGCCGATATTGTCACTGATCGCATGCTGGCTCATCTTTGATTTCATGAATTATTGGATGCACCGCCTGCAGCACGCCGTGGGACCGCTATGGGCATTTCACAGCGTCCACCACGCACCGAGGCGGCTTACGTTCCTTACTGCGAACCGGATCCACGCGTTCGAGCAGTTGTACGCCGGCGTGCTCATGATCATCCCGGCGTTCGTCCTCGGCATTGCGCAGCCGCGCTGGCTACCGATCCTCCTGGCGCAGACATTCAGCGAGACCATCCAGCATTCGAGGCTGACCTGGTCCTTCGGACCCTGGGGACGGTTGTTCGTCAGCCCTGCCCTGCACGCTGTTCATCATTCGGCCGATGCGCGGGAGTACAACGGGAACTACGGACGAGTCCTGTCATTGTGGGACGTCCTGTTCGGAACATTTGTCCTTTCAGAAAAGGATACGCGGAATCACGGCGTGGAAGGAATGGACGTTCCTGAGAGCCTCACCGCGCAGTTCGTTCATCCGTTCCGCGTTCTCACATCTCGTTCATGAGATGGCAGAAGCTTTTCACCACAGAGACCGGAGAGATCGTGCTCGAGTCGTTTTTCTCTGATAAGTCAGCGAATCCCTTGGCCCGCGCCCGCCGAGCCACTAATATTGGCTCGTCCACATTCGAGCGATATGAGGTGATGATGAAACCGTACGTCGTCCTGGTCTCCCTGCTTCTCCTCTCTCTTCCAGCAGTTGCACAGCAGCCGGCGGAATCGCAGTCCGCTCCTCCGCAACGAAGGACGGCGCAAGCACCGCCGTCGCAGCCGGCCGCGGCGCCAGCGGCCACCACCGAGCCCGCGGAACCTTCAGCGCGCGCGCGTCAGGCTGAGCCCGAACGGCAGCCAGCGCGGGCCGAATCGGAGCGGCCGGAGCAAGCGCAGCAGGGTGGCGCTGGTGGAGCGACGAACACCAACTTCAAGTTCGATATGAAGGAGATCCCGCCGAACGTGACGCATCACGAGGTCACGGTGAATGGGCATGCGCTCAAGTACACCGCCACGGCCGGGCGGATGCCGATCAAGAACGGCGAAGGAGTGACAGAGGCGTTGATGTTCTACGTCGCCTACACCGTCGATGGGAGCGATGCGGCGAAACGACCGCTCACATTCTCGTACAACGGGGGACCGGGATCGGCGTCGCTCTGGCTGCACATCGGAGCGTTGGGACCGCGCACGGTGGTCATGCAACCCGAGGGGTGGATGCCGCAGCCGCCGTTCCGGGTGCATGACAATCCGTACACGCCGCTCGACAAGACGGACATCGTGATGATCGACGCCATCGGGACCGGCTGGAGCCGGCCGGCGGACGCAAACGCTGCACGCAAGTATGAGAACCCGGAGGGCGACATCGAGGCGTTCGGCGAGTTCATTCGGATGTACATCTCGCGGAACGAGCGCTGGGGCTCGCCGCTCTACCTCTTCGGCGAAAGTTACGGAACCACGCGTTCGGCGGGCATCTCGGGGTATCTGGCGGGACGGGGCATCATCTTCAACGGCATCGGGCTGCTGTCGATGGCGCTCAACTTCCAGACCCTCTCCGCTTCGCCGGCGAACGACACTCCGTATCCATGGAACGTCCCGACGTACATGGCCATCGCTTACTACCATCACAAGCTCTCACCCGAGCTTCAACAGGCCATCGATCGGTGTCAGGGCAATCCGGACGCGCCCTGCCCGCCGATCCAGCAGGCGGAGCAATGGGCAATCACGGACTACGCGGCTGCGCTTTCACGAGGCGATGCAATGAGCCCGCAGGAGCGGCAGGCGGTCGTCGACAAGCTCTCGCAGTACATCGGCCTCTCGAAGCAGGTCGTCGACGAGTTCAACATGCGCATCGACGTCGGAACCTTCGATCACTACCTGCTGCTCGATCAAAAGCTGCGCGTCGGCCGGCTGGATGGCCGCTACAAGCTTCCCGAGCCGAACTATCCGGGCGGGCGTGGGGGCGGCGGCGGTGGCGGCAGCGATCCGGCTTCGACCGCGACCACCGGTCCGTTCACGATGGCGTTCAACAACTACATGCGCACGGAGCTGAACTACAAGACCGACACCCCCTACTACACCTCGGCACAGCAATCGGGCATGTTCATGTGGCGTTCGACCGGCACGACACCTGCTCCCGGCGGCCAGCAGGGATTCCAGGAGGAGATCTCTCCCCTGCGCACGGCCATCGTCGGCAATCCGTTCCTGAAGATCCTGGTGATGGAGGGTTACTACGACCTGGCCACACCGTACTACCAGGCCGAGTACACGATGCACGAGCTGATGCTGCCTGCCAGCTTCCGCTCCAACATCAGCTACGAGCGCTACTGGTCGGGTCACATGGTCTATCTCGAGCAAAAGTCACACGCGAAGTTGCAGAAGGACTGGGACGGATTCATCGAACAGACGCAGGGGCACTGATCAGAGAGTATTCAACCTGAAGCGTCCCGGCGCGAGCCGGGACGCCGGGAGTTGGACGTTCAGACCGCGGCGGCGTGACGGCGCCGAGCCAGCCGGCGCCGTCTCGGCGCCCTCGTTTTATTTCCTGCCGAGTTGGACGCTCGGGTCCTGGGTGGTGTTGCCGGTGGTCGCACCGTAGATGAACAGGGATCCGGAGTCGACCTTGATGGCGACGCTGTCATTTGCGGGAGGGGGACGGGCGCGGCCGGGATGTAACATACCGGCTCGAGGAGGTAGTCATCCATGCGACGACTGGTCTTTGTTCTCTTCACCGTAGCAGTTTTACTCGGCGGCCTGCCGGTTCAGGCAAGACCCGGGTTCTCCGGAACCTATTCCGTCACCGGCACCAATCCGGGTGTAGGCGAATACACCGGAACGCTGACCATCACGCCTCGTGGTGATGTCTACGACGTGAAATGGTGGATCGGGAAAGAGCAGTACACCGGAGTAGGAATCGTCGTGAATGACACCCTCTCCGTCGCCTACAGCGGTGGAGATCGTTCATGGCTCGGTATCGCCGCGTACCGGCAGCGTTCCGACGGCTCGCTCGACGGCCGCTGGGCTGTGCAGGGAGGTCAAGGTGTCCGCGGCAGGGAAAACGCGACGCCGAAGTAACGGGAAGACCCGGTCAACCAGGGATCGATGCCTATGATCCAGGCTCCGATCCCGACAACGCGTCGATGGCATGAATCAAGCGGTCGATGCCAGGATCTTCGATGGATCGCGAATCGCGCTCCAAGCCTTCGTCTGGAGCCCGTCTGCGCCACCGGCCTGCGATGTGAATCCGAGACAGGGTTAACCAAATCGCCCGTATCAACGTCATAGTCAACCGGCATGCGCAGCCGGATTGCGCCTGGAGACTTCATGCACTCTCTTCGTTTCGTGACTCGGATTCTGTCCATGATGACGTTCCTCGCAGCCGGCGCGATTCTCGCGCAGCCTGCACCTGGGCAGAGCGCTCCGCCCGAACCGAAGCTGGTCATCCCTGCCGCCGCGCAACCATCGCCGCAGTTCAACGCGGATACGGCGACCGAGGCGTACCTGGCGCTGATTCCTCCGGCGGCGAGAGCGAAGTCGGATGCGTACTTCGAAGGAGGATATTGGCTGATCCTCTGGGATTTTCTGTACGGAGCGGCGCTTTGCTTCATCCTGCTCCACTTCCGCTGGTCGGCGTGGATGCGCGATCGCGCCGAGAGGCTGACACGATTCAAGCCCGTGCAGACGTTCCTTTATTTTCTGCAGTACCTCATCGTCACGACGATCCTTGGCTTTCCACTCGCTGTCTATGAAGGGTTCTTTCGCGAACACCAGTACGGACTGGCCACGCAGTCGTTTGGTCCATGGATGGGCGATCAGTTCAAGGGGCTGCTGGTTACAGTGGTCCTTGGCGGAACCATCACGGTCATGTTGTTCGGTCTGGCGCGGCGGCTGCCGCGAACCTGGCACGTATGGGGAGCGGTCGTCAGCTTTCTCTTCCTGATCTTCGCCATCCTGATCTCCCCCGTCTTCATCTTCCCCCTCTTCAACAAGATCACCCGGCTGAACGACCCGGCCGTCACCACACCAATCCTCTCCATGGCTCGCGCGAACGACATTCCGGTTCACGACGTCTACCAGATCGATGCCTCGCGGCAAACCACGCGCATGAGCGCCAACGTCAGCGGTTTCGGCAACACCATGCGCATCACGCTGAACGACAATCTTCTGCGGCGCGGGTCACCCGAGGAGATTCAGGCGGTCATGGGTCACGAGATGGGGCACTACGTGCTCAACCACGTCTATAAGTCGATGTTGTTTTTTCTCATTGTGATCGTCGCCGGCTTCTACCTGCTGCGTTGGTCGCTGCAGTGGTCACTGGACCGGTGGGGAGTGCACTGGCAGATCCGCGGAGTGGGAGATACGGCGGTGCTGCCGCTGTTCCTGTTACTCTTTGGCATCCTCTCATTCCTGCTCACGCCGATCCTGAATACGCACATCAGGACCGCCGAGCGGGAGGCCGACATGTACGGTATCAACGCCAGCCGGCAACCCGACGGTTTCGCACAGGCTGCCGTTCACCTCGCCGAGTATCGCAAGATGTCGCCGGGCCCGATCGAGGAATGGATATTCTTCGATCACCCGAGCGGCCGGAGCCGGATCAACGCGGCCATGACATGGAAGAGCGAGAATCTGAGACTCTTCCCGGCGGCGAAGTAATTAGCTCGCCGGCTCCTCGGCAGGCTCTGCATCGTCTCCAGTCTTCGGCGCGATCGAATCAGACGCGGGCTCTGACCGTGTCACCGCCACTTCGCGGACCATAGCCACGAGCTGCGGCACATCGAACGGCTTGCGGACGATGCCATGGACTAGATCCGGCCGCAGCCGCAGGACAGCTACATCGTCGTACGCGGTCATCACGAAGACCACCGTACGAGACTCCGGAGCCTCCTGCCGGAAGGCATCGAGGAACTCGACGCCATTCAGAGCCGGCATCATGAGGTCGAGCAGAATGACCGCGTATTCCGACGACCTGGTGAGCGTCAGCGCCTCGGCGCCGTTAGCCGCGGCATGAACCTCGAACGGCTCCCGGCGCAGCGCCGCCAAGAGCAGTCCACGGATCGCGGCGTCATCCTCTACCACCAGAACCTTCGGGACCGGAGACATCCGCTCGTCGGGATGCGATTTTGGAGCCAGCCTCACTCAATCTGGCTCCACCACTGCACCAGCCACTCAGCATTTGGGCGGGAGAGGATCGTAAAATGGTTTCCGGGGCCGCTGGTAACCTCCAGCCGCGGGGCGAACTGGCGCCAGGCAGCGACCTTGGCCGCTCGACGGATCCGGTCCGCTTCCATTCCGAGGGTTGGGTCCGGCACGATCACGAGCCGGCATCTTCCCTCGTAGAGCGAGGGCGGATGATAGACACAGCGCCGTGCGGCGGAGAACGTCGCGAACGGTCCGCGGAGCATGCCGGGCTTGCTTTGGATCGGAACGATCCCAGCCTGCACGATCTGCGCATGGAGCGCCGTCAGAAAGTCGTCGATGATCCCGCCCTCGAGAACTGCCGGGGCCAGAGTGAGCTTCTTCTGGAATCGGAGCTCGATGCTGTTCGCGAACACCTGGAAGTTGTCGCTGTCCGGCACCTCCTTCAGACAGGCGGGATCGCGGTCGGGCGCTTCGACGTCGATCATCGTGAGCGACAGAGCGGCACGCGCCGCGTCGCTCAGGCGACGTGCCATCTCGAAGACAACCAGTCCGCCATGAGAATGGCCGATGAGGTGAATATGCTGATCGATCCCCGCGCGGCGCAGCGTTTCGATGTTGGATGCGGCCGCTGCTTCGACGGAGTCATCCGGGGGCGACTCTCCGTCGAGCCCTCTGGGCACCAGACCGTAGATGTTCCTCTCGATCCGAAACGACCGAGCGAAGTCGGCGAACGAAGTCACGCTGTCGCCCGCTCCGGGAACGCAGACGATCGCCGTCAATCGGCTATTCGAGCTTGTCAGAAGCAGCGGGTAGTCGATGGGACGTTCCTTAGACCGGGATGGATTTCGGAAGCCGCTCGCGGCCGCGATCGATGAAGCCGCCGATCTCGGAAGGCTCGCATGGACCGATTCCAAATTCACTAGACTAGTTGCGTTTACAGATATCAGTCTCAAAAATCTTCGAGGTCAATTCGCAAGGGGGAGCTTCTGGAGCGGGCGACGAGATTCGAACTCGCGACCAAGAGCTTGGGAAGCTCCTACTCTACCAACTGAGCTACGCCCGCTTGATGCCGTGAAGCCCTGCATTTTCCAATAGATACCAGAAGAAACGCCGGTCCAGTGATGCTTGTTTGATTCTAACACGGATCTCCCGCATCTACGGGCATCAATGTGCGTCGTAGAGACCAAAGTTGAGACCTCGGTAGAGACCTCATCGCAAAACAGCGAACACTTCTTTGGGATCTGCCAGACGCTCCGGCGCCGACTCGATCTCAACGGTCTGAACCGGCTCCTGCCAATCCCGAAAATCGCGCCGGACTCTTGGGGTCGATTAGGAACACTCGTGCTTTCAAACCATTCACAGCGCTTCCAGCGTCCACACTCCCCTGGACCTCGGAGTGGACGACCGCGCCAGTCTCTTCGCCGATCCCAAGTACGCGTACTGGACAGGACTCCGGTTCGACGACCCATTGAACACTGATCGGCGTTCAAAGCAAGCCCTCCCGCACGGATACTTAATGTATGCCTTCGAACGAAGGACCACGTTTGTATCCCTCACGACCGCCGGAACGTGCGACGCCTCTTTACCCTGTGGTTGCTTGCATCAAGTACAAGAGATCGCTACACGAACGGCGATCGTCGTTCGCTTCCCTGGCTCACTCCGCACATCCGTCTCTCCTTCGACCTCGCTCACTCGGCTTTCGCACGTTGCGCAGTCCGCCGCCCCACGAAGCCCGTTCTGATCGAATCCCACGCCGTCGTCCACGATCGTCAACTCCATGGCGTGATCGAGTGATCGCCAGAACACGGACCTCGCCAGTGCGTGCATGTTTCGCCGGATTGTGCAAGGCCTCCTTGTAGGCGAGAAAGAGAGGGTGTTGCGCGAGCATGGGGAACGGGGCGCCTTCCTCGAGTCCCTCGACGCCGGTGCGCAATGTCGTGTAACAGAGGGTCATGGCGCCCGTGGAGTGCCATACGTCGGATTAGATTTGACAGATGGATATCCATCGCCTAGGATTCGCCCTGCCTCGAAGGGGCATGACCGTGATGTGCTTCCTGTACAGGCGAGATACAAAACATAATTGATTGAGGAGAGTTCTATATGAAGAAGTTTGCTTTGATGCTGGCTGTGATCGCTTCAGTTACCTTGACCTCGCCCCAGAAGGCGCAGGCGTCGACCTGCTTCCGGGACTACGAGAACACGGTCATCCAAGACAGTTGCGGCTTGACGTGCAGACTCGACGCCGCCGTTGATCTCGCCGGATGCGTCCGTCGCGCGCTATAACCCCCGCACCGATCCTTCCAAACATTCCCGTACCCTGAACAAGCCAATGGTTTTCTCAAGGACCCGTATCATTTTCGCGCTGGCCGCACTCTTCGCGAGTACGGCCACCCCCCTTCTTGCGAAAGCGCAGCAGGGGCTGGAATTCGTCGCCGTATCGCGGCAGTCCTCCGAGTCCTGGCTTCTGGAAAGAACCGGCCGCGTTTACGTGCAGCGAGGAACGGCGGCACCTCTTCCGCAGTTCAGTTTCAGGCAGAAGGACGGCTCTCCGCTTCGTTGGAAGCACTCCCCGGCCGGCATTGCGCGGTTCAACGGTTTGTGGGTCATCGCGGACGGGATGAATATCCTGCGAACCTTTTCGCCGGACGGAATGCTGGTCGCCGAGGTTCCGCTTCCGGTGCCGGTGTTCGACGTCTTTGCCACCGAAAAGCGCTGCTGGATCTACTATTCCCTCGGCAATCCGGTGGATCATGCGCTCTGGTCGACGACCGACCTTCGTGTGTTCACCCAATCGGCACTCGAGCCGGTCGATCCGAAGATGCGGGGACGCGACCGCGTGCTCCTCGCACACGTCATGTTCGGTCCGGCGAAGGGTGATTCGTTCTATTTCGCACCGTTCATCGGCGAGCCGGTCGTGACGAAGGTCGACGCCGGCACGCGTCTGACTCGAATCCCGGCCGCATATCTGCGCACCAGGGAGCGCGCTGCGCTGCTTCGTCCGTCGGACGTTTCGGACATAGAATCGTATTCAGCGCCGACGCACGACCTCTTCGCATCGTCCAACGGCGATCTCTTCGTGCTGCGCAACCGCGAAGACGTCAAGGCGGCGCACGGCATCGTCGTGCCGCAGCAGGGACGGCGGCTCGACCGCTACGGCGCGGACGGCCGTCACCTCGGGACAGCGACGTTCCCAGTGACCATGCGTTGGATTCTGCGCGCCGACAAGGATCGGGCGTGGGCAATCACCGCGGACGGCTCCGTTCAGTCCGCGCCTTTCGGCGCTCCGGTTCGAGGCGGCATTGTCGACTGAAGCAGTTCGCATACCGTCGAGCAGAGGAATCCTGCAGTACCTCCGCCTCGCAGGAGTGCTGCCGGTCTGGCGGATTGTCGCCTGGGCTCTGCTCGTCATCTATGCCATTACGGTCGCCGCCCTTGGAGTCGAAACGGATGGTGCGTTTCTCGTGATGCTAATCTGCGCGCCGATCCTCGCCGGCAGCGGATTGTTGACTGCGGCACAGGAAGGCCGCCTCGACCTCCTTTTTGGTGCAGGCGCGACACGTCGCTGGCTCTGGAGCATTCTCCTCGTTGGATTTGTCGTCATGCCGGCGCTTCTGATCGGCGTATACGCGTACTTCTTCGGCACGACTCATGGATTCGCAAACGTCGGATTGGCGGGCAGCGCGCGGGCAACCGTGATTGCGTTCGCGACCACAGCGGTCTGCTTCGTACTCGGATTGCGCAAGCCGGGATACACGCCGGGGGTGATCTGGAGCGCCACAAGGGTCGCGTTTCTACTCTGGCCGGGCGGGCGGGCGATCTACGTCCGGCTCGTGGGTCATGAAGGAGGACCGCCTGGCGTTTCCGATACGATCATCGGCTTCCTGGGATTTCCGGAGGTCTACCTCGATCCGCACGCTCCCGCATGGGGATTGGTTCTGCCGATCCTTTTGGCGGGAATTGCAATGGCGACGTCATTCCGGATCTTCACCAGCAGTGATTTCGGGGGGCATCGCACGGCATGAGCAGCGCAGGTCTCGCTCTGCAGGACATACACAAGTCCTACGGCTCGAAAGTGGTGCTGCGCGGCTTTTCGGGAACATTCCTCGCGGGACGTCTTGGTGCGCTCGTCGGCCCGAACGGCGCCGGAAAGACAACGCTCCTCCGCATCGCCGCGGGGTTGCAATTCGCTAATCGCGGCAGCGTCACCTCAACCGACATCGTCTACTACGGCGGCTTCGACTCGCTGCCGGTCGCCGGCACGGTCACTTCGCTGCGCCGCGCTCTCGGACTCACACCTGCGCAGCCTGGCCGCGATGGGTCGCTTCGCGTGCTGTCGCGTGGACAGCTCCACTCGGCAGGACTCGACGCGGCGATCGATATGCGCCGTTCCATCCTGCTGCTGGACGAGCCGTGGACGAGTCTCGAGCCCGACGCACGCGAGCGACTGAACGAACGGCTGCGATCGATCGCTTCGGAAGGGCGCGTCGTCGTTTGCTCCAGTCATGACCTCGACGAAGTGGCGCGTATCGCGGACGACGTCGTTCTGATCAAGGACGGCGCTTCGATCTGGCGTCGGCGGGAAGATGAAGCGGAAGGACGCTTCGATCGCGATGCGATTCTCGAACTTTACCGCGGGAGAAGCTGACGCATGGCAAGGAAGTTTCGCCGTTGCAGCGCGTTGCTTCTCTTCGTCGGCGCACAGACTCTTCTGGCGGATGACGTCCATCTTCACGATCCTATCGATGCGCGAGTCCCGCAGGCGGTTTTCGACACCTGGCAAAGCATTGATTGGCGCGCGCTGAAAGAGAGCGAGGGCGGCGGACCGAACCTCTCGTTCGCTGCGCCTCCGTCCGTCAGGACACGCGTTGATCTCTTCGTCAAAAAGGATGGGGAGTGGAACTGGCTCCTCTCCCGCATGTACTCGCCGCTGAGGGCTTTGCCTGTCGTGCCGAAGGGACAGCGAGTTGGTGTGCTCGTTCGCTCCTCCGATCACCCGGGATACGCATGGGGAGAGACATGGATCGACGATCATGCCGCGTCGCAGAGAGTGGCGATGGAGTGGTTGCGGTCGCTCGACGTGCACCTCCCTGCCGCCGGAAGCGTCACACTGTTTCTCGAAGGGTCGCCGCAGCCGAGAAGCGCCGCGAATCGCGAACAGACAGCGCATTTTCAATTTGTACCGTTCAGTCGCGCGTTCACCTGTTTCTCGAACGGGCTCACGAGCTCCTGCGTCGATGTTCCGCAGAACGCTACAGAGGTGCGCATTGCTTTACCGCTTTCGCAGCGGTTCGTTAGCATTTTTCAAACCGACCGTTCTTTGAATGCCACGGCGAAGACGTCGTCGCTGTCGGCTCTGCGGGCGAAAAGCCTTGTAGTGACGACGATCGCCGTGAACGGCTGGCTTGCCGCGACGATCGATGACCCGCCACCATTGAATGACTTCGTGGTCGATCTGGAAGGGGACCAATGCGCGATCACGCGCTTCGTAGGGGGAACGCTGCCGCCACCTCCTGATTACAGGATCGTTGCCGCGTGCGAGCATGCCGGCGTCGTCGTCCGGACGTTGCTTCGCGGGCTAAACATGACACCCGAGGAGCAGGCCGAGATCGGAGTGTTTCAGGAGGGGTCGCCCATCGAAGCCCGGGTTCCGCTGGCCGTTGCACGACGCGGGCCGGATGGCGACTTCCATCTGCCCGCCATCGGCAGCGGCCGGTATCGGCTCAAGCTCTTCTCCGCCATGTCCACCGGGCAAGTCATCACGGCGACACTCGACACCAGCCAGGCAACACTGGTGACGTTCGACGTCGGTCCGGTCGTGTCCGGTCACGTGACGCTGCAGGCAGGAGGAACGACGGATAAGCGCGCGGTCATCGAGGTCGTTCGCTCCGCCAACGTTCCGTCAGCCGATCAGATCGCGAAGATGGGCGAGGATGTTGCTGACTGGATGCGCCTCGCGAATGCCGAAGAGGACGGGCATTTTTCCGTCGTGATCACCGTCCCCGGCCCGTATCACCTTCGGGCTCGCTGGGGATCGGGAATCGGGACGCGCGACTTCACCATGCCGAAGCCGGCGAGGGACATCGACCTGGGGGATATCGCTCTCTCACGCGCCGCGACCCTGCGCGGAATGGTGCCGGACTGCGAGAATGGCGTGGTGCGGATGACTTCGCTTCCCGATCTCTCGAAACCGCTACAGATGACAGCCGCGCTGGTCGACACGCGCACTGCAACCTCCGACACGACAGGGCGGTTCTTCTTTGAGGGACTCATCGCTGGCGACTGGTTCCTCAGCGCGACCTGTGGCGGTCAGCCGGTCCAGCTGCAGCCGCAGCAATTGTCGCTGTTTCCCGGGCAGGACATGATCATTGAGGCGCGGATCAAAAAATCCTTCTAACACGATCCTTATATGTTCGCGATCTTGCTGCACTGGTTCCGGAGCTAGATGCGTGAACATCGCTCGATCACGGCTCAGAGAAACGCGCAGAATACTGCAAGGATGAGGCCGCAGCGATCACATGTCGGAGAAGGGCCGCTCGGTGACGCGACGGCTGTCGATGACGACGACGCGGTAGCCGGCGAACGGCGGCCGAAGATGATTCATGTCCGCGAGTCGTCTTCGCGGTTCCGTGGATTGTGCGGAATCGTTTCCGCAGTCCCAAGAGCTTGGGAAGCTCCTACTCTACCAACTGAGCTACGCCCGCTCGCTGGTTGGACGGGGGATTGTACCTCAGGCGTTTTCGCGCGTCACTGCGGGGTGATGTACTCCGTGAAGAGGCGGAGGAAGGTGCCTTTGGGGCCGGTCAGGTAGGCCAGTCCGCGGATCGACACGGGCTCCTGGGCAGCGAGTTGGCCGCCTCGGGAACGGCCCCAGAGGGAGAGCGTCATCGTCTTCGCTTCGCCAGGGCCGAGGTCGATGTTCATCGGCGTGGAGGTCGTCGGGATCGTGTAGGCGCCGGAGCCGACCGTGCGGATCTCGACCCGGTTGAGCTTCACAGGGTCTTTCGTCGCGTTCGTGATCGACATCGCGAACCGCACGTTCACGGAGCCGCCGAACTGGAAGGCGCCCGGCGCCATTTCGTACTGGTCCAGGTGCACCGTGACGTTGGGCGCGTTCGGGTCGTCGGGCGGGCTCGACGCACAGCCGGCGAGAAGGAGCGGGATCAGGAACAGGGTCAAGGCCGCGGTTTTCATCGCCGAAGACTCTACTCCTGTCGTAAGGCTTGCGCGCATGTTGGGTTCCGGAACCTCAGTGCTGCACGGCTCGCGCGAACGTGGCGTTGCGGGCTCATCGACGGCGCGGACGAAGGCGCGGCTCGCGCCGTCAAACGCGCCTTCGCTGTCCGTCAACGTCATGCGCTTCGACGCAAACGCATCACCCCGCGATTGCCGGTAACCCTGTCACCTGCTCCAGTTCCGCTTCTTCCGCTATCCACTCGTTTGTGCGGAAGGCTCCTTCCCATCGCGCCACGACCACCGTGGCCAGGCAGTTGCCGATAACGTTGACACAGGTGCGGGCCATGTCCATCAATTCGTCGACACCGAGGATGACGATGACGCCTTCGGCGGGAAGGTTGAACGAGGCCAGCGTACCGAGGAGGATGACCAGGGAGGCGCGCGGCACACCCGCCACTCCCTTCGAGGTCAGCATCAGCGTCAGCAGCATGACGATCTGCTGCGTCCAGGAGAGATGCACTCCGGCGGCCTGGGCTACGAAGATGGAGGCGAGGGCGAGATAAAGAGTTGTGCCGTCGAGGTTGAAGCTGTAGCCGGTAGGCAGGACGAAGCCGACGATGCGGCGCGGCACGCCGAGGCGTTCCATGTTCTCCATCGCCTTCGGCAGCGCTGACTCTGATGATGTCGTGGCGAAGGCGATTGTGGCCGGCACCTTCACGGCGCGCATGAAGTCGCGCAGCGGAACGCGGAAGATCAGCGCCACCGGCAGCAGCACGCAGACCAGGAAAACAATGAGCGAGCCGTAGAGGGTCAGAACCAGCATGCCGAGGTTCCGCAGCACGCCCAGGCCGGAATGGCCGATGGTGTTGGCCATCGCCGCGCCGACACCGACCGGCGCGAATTTCATCACGAACTCGGTGAAGCGAAACATGATGTTCGCCAGCGACTCGCACCACTGCACCACCGGCTTCGCCTTCTCGCCGATCGACGTCACCGCCAGCGCGAACAAGACAGAGAAGACCACGATCTGCAGCACATCCCCCTCGGCCATGGCTTTGAGGATCGAGGCGGGGGCGAGGTGGGCGAGGAGCTCTCCGAACTTCTGCGGCTTGGCCGGCGGATCGGGGGCGGTGAGCCCCTTCCCTACCGCGTCGGCAGCCTGCGAAGCCATGAGTGCGGCGGTGGCGGAATCGCCTCTTGCGGCAGCATCATTGGCACTCTTGGCCAGCTTGGCGGCCCGGTCTGCCAGGACGGCTTTGTTCTCCTCGGTGTGAACGCCGGCAAGCGAAACGCCGACGCCCGGCTTCGTCAGGTTCACCGCGCCGAGGCCGATGAAGAGTGCGAACGTGGTCACGATCTCGAAATAGAGAAGCGACTTGAAGCCGATACGGCCGACCTGGCGGATGTCGCCAGTGCCGGCGATGCCGATGACGAGCGTGGCAAAGATCAACGGCGCGATGATCGACTTGATCAGATTGAGAAACAGGATCGAGAGCGGCCGCAGCGCCGTTCCGTAGTCAGGCCAAAGCCAGCCGATGAGCACACCGATCGCCAGACCGATGAAGATCTTCTGCGTGAGAGAGACTTTCGGAAGTGCCATATGCGCGGGAAGTGTAGGGTAGGCGGCGCGGGAGCACAACGTTCGTGGAGGGTCTTCCACCCACGGGGGTTCGGCCCAGCGCGGCTGGGCCCTACGATCGCAATCCGTGTCGTTGCCCAGGTGGATCTCGGGCTGCCGTTGCCTGTAGGGCCCAGCCGCGCTTGGGCGTGCGGATTGCCCGAGAGGCTTCCGGCCCTCCCAGGCCACCCTCTCCCCACTCCGCACGTACCATACGCACATGAAACGCGGTTGCTTCATCAGTCTCGTGATCCTCGGCGCGTGCTTCGGCGGTTACTGGTACGTGCTGCACGGGCATGTCGAGCCGCCGGCGTTCTGGTGGGCTACCGGCATCGCCAGCTTCTTCATGTGGATCTCGTTCGGGTCGATGCAGGGGGCGATCGGGGCGGCGCGCGATGCCGCGCGCGTGTCGAGAGAGTCGGCGTTCGGCGGCTATGGCGGCGAGCAGTTCGAGGACGAGGCCACGGTGACAGTCGCCGGCCATATCCGCGCGATTGGCTCGCCGTTGCGCGCTCCGTTCAGCGGGAAGCCGGCCGTCCTCTACAGCTACGACATCAAGCACATCTCGAGAAGCCGGAATGACACGTCGGATGTGATGGACTATTCGGGCTTCGCGCTCACGCCATGCGCGATCGATTCACCGCACGGCTCGATCAACCTCCTCGGGTTTCCCCTACTGGAAGGCTTTCCGAAGACCCGGTTCGACACCGCGGAGGGCCGGACGAACGCCGCCGCCTACCTCGAGTCGGCGCCGCTGATCGACATGGAAGGCTTCCACCCCGGCACGGTCTATCACGAGGTGAGGGAGTTGCTGACCGACGACGACGGCCAGTTCCGCAAAGACTGGAAGATGACGGAAGACCGCGACCTGACCGATAAGCACCTGTATGAGCAGGTCGTGGCGCCGGGAGATGAGGTGTGTGCGATCGGCCGCTGGTCGGCGTCGAAGCACGGTCTCGTGCCGCCGGTGAGCGGCGTCATACGCCTCATTCAAGGCAACCCACGGCAGGTCGTAAAGAGCCTCTGGGGCAAGTGCATCGCCAACGCCGCCGGCTGTCTCATCGTCGCCGCGCTCGTCAACGGTGGGGTCTACATGCTGCTGCAGGTGGCGGCCGGGAAGTCGAAATTCTGGGCGGAGACGCCGGTGGCGAAGCATTCGTTCCATCGCGATGAGATGCACCAGGCCGTGAGCGGCGGCAACATCGCCGCGGCGGAGCGTTTGTTCAACAACGGCACCGGCATCGATGTTCGCGACAGCGATGGCCGCACGCCGCTGGCGATCGCTCAGGATGCGGCGATGGCGCGCTGGCTGATCGCGCATGGCGCCGATGCAAGCGCGTCGGCTCCTGACGGCCAGACCGTGCTGATGACGCAGGCGGGCGCCGGCCGCGCCGAGATCGTCCGCGCGCTGGTCAACGCCGGGGCGAAGCTCGACACTGTGAGCACCAAATGGCACATCACGGCGCTCACGCAGGCTCTCGACGCCGAACGGATGGACGTCGTCCGTATCCTGCGCGATGCAGGCGCCAAAGACGATACGGTGACCGAAGCACGAGGTCAGGCGTTGCGCGAGAACGATCCGCCGGTGCGCGCCTGTCTGGCCTGGCTCGATGCCATCCAGAACGAAGATCTCGATGCGATGAAGAAAGCGTCAACCTTCACGGCCTGGGACAATACGGACTTCAAGGTATGGAAATCGTCCCACCCCGCACATCCGAAGCTGGTCAAAGGCTTCGCCACCGAGGATGCCGCGACGGTCGAGCTCCGCGGCGCGATCGCCAGCGGCGTGTATGAGACGTGGATGTATCAAGTCGTCCGGCGCGGCAACGACTGGCGGATCAGCAACGAGCGTTGGGAGACGCATTTGAGTGGGAACGAGCCTTGAACTCGTAGCGCGTTCACACCGCGATCGCGGCCGTGTCGTTTGTCGCCAGCGTCACCTCGCCCGAGGCAACGACATCGTGTAGCGAATTACGGATGCGCTGGACGAGGGTATCCGGATCGTTGCTGAGTCCGGCGATGACGCCGACCGTGCGGTTGCGGCCGGCGTTTTTGGCGGCGTAGAGACAGGAGTCGGCCACTTCGAGCACATCCTGCCAACCGAAGCGAGCCTGGTCCTGGGGGAGGAAAGGGAACGGCGCGATGAAACGCCGGCCGTCGAAGCGCGCCACGCCGCCGTAGGTCATCACCCAGACGCTCCCATCGGGCGCGGCCTTGACGTTCGGAACGTAGCTCGACGGTAGTCCCTCCTCCAGACCGAAGCGCGCGAAACGATTCCCGTCGTACCGGTAGACGCCATCCTGCGTCGCAACCCAAAGAAAGCCAGCGGTGTCCTGCGCCAGCTTCATCGCCGCGAGGCTGCCGAGCCCCGCCTCGGTGCCGTACGTCCGAAAGGGACGGATACCGGGAGGCAGAACTCGCGCCGCGGCCGGCAGGGCGGCCAGCAAAAGGATCACGGCGGCGCGGCGCAGGTGCATCGGACGATGATGATGGTAGCGCAGAGAGGCGCACACCTCCCACTCTCGCCTTTACAACGAACGGCGAACTCTCCCGACAATCATGTCGAATTGATCAAGGCGCTCTGGATCGTCGAGCGCGTTGCCGATCTCTGCAATCAGGTTTCGAACGCGCTGCAAATCGATTCGATCCCAGTGCAGCGCGAGCAAACGCTCGATGTCAGAGCGGTCACGATCGCGCCACGCCGCGGCCTTGTACACAATCAGATCCTCGGGTATGGCAACTCGTACAACGACATCTTCAAGGATCGTTTCCGCGGCCCGACTGAGCGCCTCCTCTTCGAAGGGAAGCCACCCAAACGAAATCTCCACCGTCACTCCACTCGGTTCGTGGCGGAGCAGGAGGACTTGCCGTTCGCGCGCAAACTGAAGCGCGTCCGTGATGCGTGGCCGGATCGCGTGGCGGTCGAGTATCTCGATGAGGTCTTCGACACTTGTTGACCGGCCCAGTACTGTACCGTCGATATCAATCGTCTGGCGCGGTACGCCAGCAGCGATGACTGCGATGCCTCCGATGATCATGCCCGGAACTGAAACCTCGCTCAGCGCAGCAGCCACAGCGCGAAGAGCATCAACGAAGCGCTGTTCAGCGGCCACGGTTCCAACGCAATCGAAGCGTGGCCCACGCGTCCCACACCTGTTGATCTTTCTCGGCGCCAAGGTCGTCACGGCGCTCGAAGGGCGACCCATTACAATCCTCGTCGAAAGCCAGAAGGGAGAGCGCGGCCTTGAAAGCTTCTGCCGGCGGAAGAGGCGCGAGACGCATTTCCCGTAGTTCCCGCGCCGCAACTGCGGCATGGTCCTCCGCCCATCGTCGAATGGCAGCAGCGTCCATGATCAAGTGATTGTACGCGCACTCCGCTGTGTCATTTGCGGCCGGCCCATGGTCGAGACCAGATACGATACGGTCATGCGCAGAGTCCTCATCACCATCGTCCTCACGGTCCTGACCACCGCTACCCTCCACGCCCAGTGCGCTGACGTTGCTGGCGTCGCCGGTCAGCTCGACGGTGCGAAAATGAAGCAGACCGTCGAGAAGCTCGTGTCGTTTGGCACGCGGCATACCCTCTCCGACACCACGTCGGACACGCGGGGCATCGGAGCCGCGCGGCGCTGGATCTTCGACGAGATGACGCGCGTTGCAGCGGCGAGCAACGGACGGATGACGGTGGCCTATCAGTCATCGATGCAGAAGGGTCCGCGAACACACGACACGCCGGCGGAAATGATCAACGTCGTCGCCACGATCAAAGGCACAACTGATCCTGACCGGATCTACATCGCCACCGGGCACTATGACTCGATCAACTCCGACGTCATGAATGCCACGCTCGATGCTCCTGGCGCGGATGACGACGCCTCGGGTGTGGCTGTGATCATGGATCTGGCGCGCGTCCTCTCCCAGCATCCGCTGGACGCTACGGTCATGCTCGTCGCAGTCCAGGGAGAAGAACAGGGACTGCTCGGATCGCGCGGCCTGGCCGAGGAGGCGGTGGCGAAGAAGTGGAACGTCGAAGGGATGATCACGAACGACATAGTCGGCGGCACGGTTGGCGGTGAAGGCGACATCGACAACCACACCATCCGCATCTTCTCGGCGAACCCAAAAGGAGCAGGCGAGGGATCGGCACGGCATTGGGCCCGCTTCGTTCGCGACGGCGTCCGCGTCTACCTGCCGCAAGTCAACGCGCGGCTGATCTACCGGCTCGACCGCTTCGGACGCGGCGGTGATCATGCGCCGTTCTTCGAGAAGGGCTTCCCAGCGATCCGCTTCAGTCAGGCCAACGAAGACTACAAACGCGAGCATCAGACCGTGCGCGTCGAGAAGGGCGTCCAGTACGGCGACCTGCCGGAGTTCGTCTCCGGCGACTACATGCGCCTGGTCGCCTCGGTCAACGCGGTGGCTCTCGTCACTGGCGGATGCGCGCCTGGCGCACCGAAGAATGTGAAGGCGTCTGGCGCCGTGACCAACGACACCACGCTGAGCTGGGACATGGGAACGGACGCGGACCTGGCCGGCTACGAGATCGTCATTCGCGAGACGACCTCGGACGACTGGGAGAAAGTGATCCCAACCGGAAAGGTGGCCCGCTACACAGTCAAGGACTTCACCATCGACAACGTGTTCATGGGCGTACGTGCAGTGGACAAAGATGGCAACCGTTCGCCGGTGAGGACGCCGGAGGAGAGGCTGCCGGAGGTGAAGTAAGAAAGCAGAAAGCAGAAGGCAGAAGGCAGAAAGCGAAGGCGCGGAAGTTATAGGTAGAACGTGGAAGGCAGAAGCCGGGCGAATGCGCTCGCGCGAACTATTTCTGCTTTCTGCCTTCTGATTTCAGCCCTACCTTTTTATCGACAACTTCGCCGAGCTGGCTTCGACCTGGATGCGCGTCGGAACCACGCTGGTTTGGCCGCGGCGCTTCTGGATCGGCAGTCTCGTGTAGACCTGCGTCGATAGGATCGAGGCATGGCCCAGGATTTCCTGGATGTCGCGGATGTTGGCGCCGGATGAGACCAGCATCGCCGCCATCGTGTGGCGCAGCGAGTGTGGCGTGATGTGACGCTTGATCTCCGCCAGGCGTACGTGCTTCTTGAAGATGTTCTCGATCGAATAGATCGTCAGGCGCGTTCCTGCCCGGCCGGCGAAGAGCGCGTCATTGGTCAGGCTACGGCCGGCGCGCATCTCCAGATAGTTCATCAGCGACTCGATGACGACGTGCGAGGCGATGGTCACGGTCCGGCCACGGGTGGCTCGGCCGATGATGTGGATCTGGCTGTTGTCAACGCTGACGTCCGAGGTATTCAGCGCCACCAGCTCGCCGATGCGGATGCCGGTCGAAAAGAGCAGCTCGAGGATGACGTTGTCTCGCACCGCGCAGAAGTAGCGGTTGCGACCGCCGGCGGAGTGATCGCGCAATCCTGCGAGCGCGCCGATCTGATCCTTCGGCGCGGCCAGTAGTGCCCGCACTTCGCGCGAGGAGAGAACTGTAGGCACACGGTTCTCGACCGGCTTGCGGATCTTCAGCATGCGGGCGGGCGATTCCGGGAAGATGCCCTTCTCTTCGAGGTAGCGGAAGAAGACTTTGAGCGCGGCCACTTTGCGGCGGATCGAGGTATCGCGATACGGTCCGGTGCCGAGCTTGTCGAGATACTGCTCGAGGTGATCGGGAGTGATGTCCACCATCTCAGCGCCATCGACATGGACGTGAAACTGACTGAGATCAGACTGGTATGCGCGAATCGTGCGGTCAGAAAGATTACGCACGGCTTGCCCATGTTGCAGAAAATCGGCGATCGCCTCTTGCACGTTCATCATCGGGCTCATGAAAGAAATAGTTTATTGCTGGTTGGGGGGACTGCGGGCAGTTTAGTTGGCGCCGAATGATTGTCAAGAATTATTTGCCCGATCGGGTTATGCTGCAAACGCATGATGAGAACGGGGTTGCCCGGCAGAGGACACCAGTCTGTAGTCAGACGTTGACACCACGATGAAAGGTCAAAGACTCTTTGTTCGCACGATCGAGACCGCGGATGCTGATGCCATCCACACGTTCATTACACGATACGGCGGCCCGCCCGGGATCCGCACCGGCCTCCTCGGCAAACTGGTCGGAGATCTTGCCGCGGTTGTCTCGATGGAGATCGAAGCCGGCGCCATCCGCATCGTCGATCTCATCGTTGCAGAAGAGTTGCGGCGCAAACGCATCGGAAGGGTCATGCTGAACGAGCTCGCAGCAATCGCGGCAACGATGGAGCGAGAATGGCTCGTCGCCGATGCCGGGCACGCAGAGTTTCTGCGGCATGTAGGATTCATTGAAGAGAACGGCGTGATGAAGCGGAGGGTGGGATGAGCGATCAGGGGGCAACGGTCGAAGCGCGCGAAGGCGCGCTCCACAATTTGGCCCAGCGCTCTGCGCGGGGTACCGCGGACAACATGGAGTTGCGGCCGCGAAGGCGGCTGCCGCAATGGTCAGATCGGATTGCCCTTGTAGCGGCCGCCTCCGCGGCCGCTCCAACCTCTCGCCCTTCGAAACCCCTGGCCGAGCCAGGGGTTACATTGTCAGACGCGCCTTCGCGCGTCATTGCCCTTGACCTAAGTTGCGCTACTCGAGCAACACCGTGGTTTCGTCCTGCGGGCAAAGAACCATGTCGCCGGCTCGGAATGACAGCGTGTGCGGCGTTCCTCATCGCTACGTTGGCCTCCTGCTCCCGCCCCACCACCATCCCCACTCCGATCCCGCCATCACCGGCACCCGCTGCACTAGAGCCAGAACCTGTACCTGTCGTCGTCCCTGAGCCGGTCAAGAAATCGTCGCTGGATGATGTTCGTGCGCTACGGGCGAACAATCAGCTCGATCTCTACGAGAGCGGCCTGACGTCGCTGGCGCAGTCGTCCGATGCGCAGACGAAAGGCCGTGCACTGGCGCTTCTCGCTCTTTTCTACGTCGACCAGAAACGGACCGCGGAGGCGCTGCCGGTACTCGACCAGGCCGCAAATGCTGACCCGGCCGTCGCTCCGTGGCTTCGGATTCGGGCTCTGGACATTCACGCTGCCTCCAGCCATTGGGCGGACGCGCTCATCACCGCGATCCGGATCATTCACGACCATCCGGCCAGCTCCGCGGCCACCATCGCCCGCCTCCGCCTCCCGGTGCTCTATGCGGCCGCGGGCGACCGATCGAATACCGACGCCGCCTTCAAGTCCGCGAACGCCGTCGCCATCGACGCCCTCACCGAAGAGGATTTCGTCTGGCTGGCGAAGTCGATGGCCAGGGCAGGCCGCATGGATCTGGCGACACCGCTGCGGATGAGACTCCTCACCGAGTTCACGCAAGGGCGCTTCACCGAAGAAACGTACGATCATGTCGCCCAGGCCACGCCGTCGCCGCTCAACGGACTGTCCTTCGACGAAGAGCTGAAGATCGCCCAGCAACTCGGCCGTAACGATCGTTATGGCCGCGCCTTCGACCTGCTGGGGCGGATCGCCTCGCGCTTCCCGCGCGAATCGAAGAGATCGAACGCCTACCGGGCGGTGCGCCTGCACGCGCTTTTCAACTCACGGCGTTACACCGACCTGCTCACCGAGACTGCCCGAGTCAAGCTCGCCGAGCCATCGCTCATCCTCACCCGCGCGCGCTCCGCATGGCGCGCCAACCAGCCGAAAGTCTTTCTGGCCGGCCTGCGGCAGATCGAGAAGAAGTACCCGAAGAGCAGCGAAGCCACCGAAGTGAAGATCCTCCGCGCGAAGTACTACGTCACCGATGACGTTCAGTACGACCTTGCCATCGCCGACCTCGAGCACGCCATCGCCGCCGGCGCGGCGGGCAACGAGGGCGAGAACATCTGGACTCTCGGCTGGACCTATTTCCGTGCGGGACGGCTCGACGACGCGCTCAACACATTCGCACGCTACGCGAAACAGTTCCCCGATGGCGACTACCTTTCGAACTCTCTCTTCTGGTCCGCCAAGATCCACGAGCGACGCGGCAATCGCGCCGCGCGCGACGCCGCCTTCCACGAGCTCGAAGCTGGTTATCCGTACAGTTACTTCAGCTACCGCGCCCGCGCGATCATCGGCGAACCGATGCTGGCGCCGAACGACATCGCGAACGGCAACGTCTTCCCCGACGTCGATGCTCCGCTCGCTGCCGCGAACGAGCCGCGCCTCGATTCCGTCCATGAGCTGGCCTGGCTCGGCCTCTACCGCGAAGCCACCCGCGAGATGAAGTCCGTCGCCGCTGCCTACCCCACCAACCTCGGCATGCAGTTCATGCTTGCCGATCTCTACGTGCAGGGCGGCGAGCCCTTCTCCGCGAACAACGTGCTGCAGCGAAAGTTCCGTCAGTTCGTCCGCCACGGAGGCACGAACGTGCCACACCGCTTCTGGGAGATCCTCTTCCCGCTCAACTACTGGGAGACCATCCGTACAGAGTCGGAGCAGCACCAGATCGATCCTTACCTCATGGCCTCGATCATCCGCCAGGAGTCCGGCTTTGAACCGACAACTGTCTCGAACGCGGACGCCATCGGCATCATGCAGATCATGCCCGCCGAGGCCGCGAGCATCGCCACAAGGGCCGGCCTGACGCCACCGACACGCGAACAGCTTTTCGATCCCAAAGTGAACATCGCCATCGGCGTCGCGGAGTATGCGCAGAAGCTGGCCGCCGAGCACGGGAATGCCGTCCTGGCCATCGCCGCGTACAATGCCGGTGAAGAACCAGTTGGCAGATGGATTGCTCAAACGCCGATCGACGATGAGGATCTTTTTGTCGAAGCGATTCCATTCGCGGAAACCCGGCTCTATGTAAAGACCGTCAGCCGGAACCGATTCGAGTATCGGCGGATTTATGAGGCACCGACCAAGCCGTAGAACGCACGTCCTGAGGATCCTTCCTCTCGTCTTCTTCGTTGCCGCTGCGGCGAACGCCACTCCCTCGAATCAACTGATCCTAAGCCGGGGCAACGAGCCCGCCAACGACATCAAGGGCACCGTCGATTTGACGATCGTCCCCGGCCTGGACGACGCGCGGGTCACCGTGGTCGTCGATGGTCAGAAGATTGCCGAAGGACTGCGGGCACCGTGGCATGTGCCGGTCGACTTCGGCCCCTCGCTGGTCGAGCACAGGATCATCGTCACCGCAACAGGCGCCGGCCGCAAGCTCGTGCAGTGGCAGACGACGATCAACAAAGGCCATCAGACGCTTCGCGTGAAGATTGAGGCCGTCGACCTGGCGAACGGCGTCTTCAAGGCAAACGTAACGGCACCGCATGACGACCCCGTGGTCAGCGTCTCCGTCTGGGAGGACGGCAAACCTATCGCATCGATCGACGCGCCGCCCTACCGCTTCACCATTCCGCCCGAGCGCTTCGTACGCAAGACCGTTCAGGTCACCGCGAGAACAAAGTCCGGCGATGAGGCGGGCGATTTCTGGCAGGCCGGCGGCGAGATCCAGAGTGAAGCGATCGAGGTCCGCACGGTTCCTCTCTTCGTCTCGGTGGTCGACAGCAACGGCGCCGCGCGCGACGACGTCGATCAGGCGCTCTTCAAGGTCATCGACAACGGCACCGAGGCCAGGATTCTGCAGATCGGCAAAGCGTTCAAGCAACCGATCTCCATCGCTCTGCTTCTCGATGCCTCGACGAGCATGACCTACCAGATGCCGAACGCGACGCGCGCGGCGACCAACTTCGTCGAACGGACGCTCAAAGAGGGCGACCGCTGCGCCGTCTTCTCGGTCCGCTCCACACCACGCCGCGAAGTGGAACTGACCACAGACCGCGCCACCATCAAACAAGTAGTCTCCGCGATCAAGGCCATGGGACAAACCGCGCTCTTCGACGCCATCGCCAGTGCCGAACGTGAGCTGCGCGACGAGAAGAACCGCCGCGCCATCGTCATCCTGACCGATGGCGGCGACACGTCGTCGAACGCTTCCTTCGATGACATCGACCGCCTGACCAGGGAAACCGGCATCCCGATCTACGTCATCGCCTTCGACAGCGGCGCCAGCATCGACGAGCCGCAGGATATGGCCCGGCTGCAGTACCTCGCCGGCGAGACCGGCGGTTTCCTCGTCACCGCCTCGGCCGATAACCTCCAGGCCAGGTACGCCGACATCGAAAAAGACCTCCGCGCTCAATACGCCATCACCTACCAGGTCAGCGGTCTGGTTCACCACAACCAATGGCGCAGGGTGCACGTGATGCTGAAGTCGCCGCAACTGACCGCAAGGACGATCAGAGGCTACTTCGCGCCGTAGGGATCTGCGTCAACGTGCGGATATAGTTGCCTTCATGTCGCCACGATTGCCGTCTCTTCGGCGCGCGCAGGAACGCGAATGGGTCGGCGGCCGCTACACCATGCCGCTTGAGGTTCTGGAAGACGGCGAGGTCATCCACCCTGACGTCATCCTCTGGCTGGAGTTACCTCGCGGAGTGTTAGTCGCAAGTCGAGCTCTCGACCCGCGCCAACCGGTCTCCGCGGCGAAGATCCTCGAGGACACGATGCGGAAGCCCGCACAGGGATCTCCGCGGCGCCCAACGCGGATTCGCGTGGCGGACGACGATATGGCCACCGAGTTGAGGCGATCGGCCGCCGGCATACCGGTGACCGTCGCACCGGTGCCGGAGCTCGATGCCGTTTTCGCCGACCTCTGCGCTCAGTTGCCCAGGGATGACCCTGGACGGACCTATCTGGACGGAGGCAACACATCGCCGGCAATCATCAAGGAGCTCTTCGACGCGGCGGGCCTTCTTTTTCGCGCCGCCCCATGGCGCCACATCGCTGAACATCAGGTCGTTCGGATCGATATCCCCCGCTTCAACGTCGAAGGGGCCTGTTTGTCCATCATCGGCGGAGTCGAGGAGAGCCTCGGGCTGTTGCTGTTCCGGTCGATCCCCGACTTCCTTGCATTCGGTACGGATGCCACGGTCCCCGAAGCTTTTGCCGCCAAGGATGCGATTTCGTTGCGCTCGCTCACGTTCGACCGCAAAAAGGACGTTCCTCCGTCGATGCTCGCCGAGATCAAACAGCACGGCTGGCCAGTCGTTGGTGCGAAGGCTTACCCAATGTTGATCTGCGTCGGCGGCGAAAACAACCCGCGGGTGCCAACCGAGCGCGATTCCCGGATCATGACTGCGTGCGCGCTCGCATTCCTGGCGTTCTTCGCGCGTCACCGCAGACTCTTCGACGACGCCGACCCTGCGCAGATCTCCGATTCGTTCGCGCCCGGCGATGAGGTGACCGTGACAGTCACCGCGCCCGCCCTGACAGCAGGGGACGGCTTCAGCATCGGTTTCGGCGAAGAGGGCTATGACGATGAGGCAGATGATGATGACGATGACTTCGACGAGACTGTGCCAGTGAAGCGTACCGTCGGGAGAAACGATCCGTGCCCTTGCGGCAGCGGAAAGAAATACAAGAAGTGTCACCTCGAGGCGGATAAGAAGTGACGAAACGAACCCTTCGCATCGACATGGACGACCTCGAAACGGCATTCGACCTGCGCGATAGCCCGTTCACGTACGTCCTGGATACCGAGACGGGAAAGTGCCTTACCTTGCCGGGAGATCCATACGACTCAGAGCTGGCGGCGGAGATGGAAGAAGATGCCGCCCTTGTCGAATCGGCACCTCCCGGCCGCTTCCTCTCGCTCGATACCGGCGAAGACCTCCGGCTCTCCTCGGATGAGGCACGACAGTTTGCCGGCGGCGTCCATGATGAAGGGCTCCGCAACCGCATGAATCGAGCGATCGACGATCGCCACCGAGGGTGGTTCCGCCGATTTCTCGATATCGTTCATACAGAGGCCGGCGAGAGCGAGCGATGGACCCACTTCGAACGTCAGAAGCGCCGGGAGAAAATCGCCGGGTATCTCGACTCCGAGGGGCTGCGCGTCATCTATGAGCCCCTGCCTGCGTACACGCGAATCGACTCGCGCCGTCACCTGCTGGAAGGAGCCGTGGCCTTCGTCAATCGCGTAAAGGGCATCCGCGGCATCGAGCGAATCGCTCTGATCGGTTCAGTGGCAACGCTGAAGCGGGAACCGAACAATATCGACCTACTCCTCACCATCGCGACGGAGGCCATCGTCCCAAAGATCGCCGAGGCAGGCCGAAAACTCAAGGGACACGCCCAGCAACTCAATCGAGGAGCCAACGTCTTCCTCGCCAGCACCACCGGAACCTACCTCGGCCGCACCTGCCCCTGGCGCGAATGCGCACCCGGAATCCGTAGCCGCTGTGAGGCCGACCACTGCGGCGGCCATCTCTACGACGACCTGAAAGTCATCACGCTCCCGCGCCCACTCATCGCCAGCCCGCCCCTCGAGATCTGGCCGAAGGCCGTCGTGCGCGAAGACGTTCCCGAAGATGTGCTGACGGCGTTCGGCATCGTTCGCTGAGGCAATCGGTCCGCCCGCAGACTCACATGCTCATGATCCGCTCCGACGACAGCGTCGGAGCACTTGCTCGAAATCGTCCTGAATCTCCGGCATATCGAGAACCGAAGAGAACTCGCGAAGCCGGTTCCGGATGTGATCGAGATCGAGATCGAGATGCATGGCCACTATCGACTCAATGTCGGCGATGTCTCGCGGCCGCCGTGCGATTGCTTTCATGATTACCAAGTCCTCTGCTGTCGCAATCCGAAGCTTCAGCGGTCCTACGTCTACGATTGCCGAGCGGGCGACCAGTTCTCGATCGAATGCCAGTCCGCCTAGTAAAACGTCTATATCGACGCCGCTCGCGACGTGCCGGAGTAGTAGAACGCGCGTCCGTGTGGCAAACTCGAAGACATCCACGGTCCGCGGTGCGATTCCGTAAGCCGCGGCAGAATCGACTACACGCTCCCAACCAATGTCGTCTGCGAGGATCACAGCATCGACGTCACGCGTCATCCGTGGCCGGCCCAGAATCGACGCCGCTACACCGCCGACGATTGCCCCAGGGATCGCTTCGCCGTTGAGCCAGCGCATCAAATCCTCGAGCGCGGCTTCAAGTGTCTGAGGATCGATCAGCATCTCTCGATCGCATGAAGGCGCATCCAGACCTCACGCACCCGCTCGTCCTCCTCCTCGGTCGCGGCGGGCCATACGAAGAGATGGGCCGACCGCATCAGAGATTCGAGTTGACGGAATTTCGCCTCATGTGTGAGCGCAAGGGCTTCTTCGGTTGTCACGCGTTCGACTTCCTTCCAGCGCGCAAGCCAGGCACGAGCCACAGCACGATCCATCGTATCGGTAGCCATTGATCCTCCGAGGGAACATCAATCATAAATGACACAAGGATCAATGGCTCTCTTGCCTGGGAAACGATGAAAGTCCCATACCTCACCTCTCCTCAAACAACTCCCTCATCGACCTCTCACCATTCGCCGAAAAGACGACCACCCGGCTGTCCAACTCCCGCCGCGCCCAGCGCAGGGTGAAGATGCGGTCGAGGATCGCCGCCCCGAGCGAGCCGCCGAGGTGATGACGGCGTTCGCTCCAGTCCAGACACGGACGGCAAAGCGGCCGACGCGATTTCATCAACGCCCCGACATCGATTCCGAAGCGCGCGAAGAACGTTTCGCCGTCGTGCGAGAGATCGTAGCCGCCGAGGAACTTGCGGGCGCGCAACTGATCGAGAAGCCAGACTCCGCGCTCGCCGGCCAGATGGTCATAGCAGACGCGTGCCAGACACAACGCCGGATCAGCCGGACCAGTACGCCGCCGCGGCCCGCGCCTACCCGCCATCCCCATCAACTCTTCGAGCATTTCCGCGATCTCTGCATCGAAAAGCCGGAAGTACCGATGCCTCCCCTGTTTCTCGATCGCCATGATCCGCCCCTCGGTGAGCTTCGCCAGATGCGAGCTCGCCGTCGACGCTGCCACGCCCGCTTCCAGCGCCAGCTCCGTCGCCGTCAGCGCCTTTCCGCTCATCACCGCGGTGAGCATCCGCGCCCGCGCCGGATCGCCGATCAGCGCGCCGAAGCCTGCGAGATCAACCGCGTCGTGCATCGCGCATCCACTCCTCTGACACGACGCGACCGCGTTCCATGTCGTCGACTACCAGGATCAGGTTGTGATCGTGATCGCTGTACTGAACCTCGATATTGACTCCCGCATCCGCCATCCGCCGCCCGATCTTCCCAAGCTGCCCTGGCTCATCCTGACGCAGCTTCTGCACGAGAACATCATTCACACCGGCGACGCGGATACCAGCCGCCTCGAGCGCTGCACGTGCGATGTCACCATCCACAAACAGGAAGTGCGCGATGCCGCCCCACACACCGCCGCCTTCAACACTCACTCCAGCCGCTCCAAGCACCTCCCCCATCTCCGCCAAAGCCCCAGGCCGATTCTCGAGCGCAATCGCCAGATCCTTCACGACCGCACCACCGGCTCATGCCGAATTGGAACACTGCACGAATTCGCGATGAAGCAGGTCTCATGCGCCCGCTCATGCAGTTTGGTGGCACGATCGATCTGCGCCGCATCCGCAATGGTCACCACCGGATGCAGCACCACCTCCTCGAACCGCCCCCCACCCTTCCCATCCTCCCTCATCACCCCCGTCGCCGCATCCTCGTACGCGACAACGCTGATCCCGTACTTCGCGCAGAGCGCCAGATACGACAGCATGTGACATGAGGAGATCGCCGCCAGAAACAGATCCTCCGGATTGAACTTGTCCGCTTCGCCGCGAAAGGCAACATCCGCCGTGCCTGGCAACTCCGGCTTGCCTTCGATGAGGATGCGGTGTTCCCGTCCGTACCCGGCATACGTCGCCGTCCCGTCGCCGCGGTTTCCATCCCAGATGAGGTGTGCGCTGTAGAGATGTTCGTGGTTGCTCATGTGCACATGGTAGCGAGGATCTGGCGGGGATACTTCGATGGGGAGCGAAGGGTTGGGGGAGTGGTTTGCGACCTCAATCGTCGCGCCAGCCATAGATTCTCCTCTCCCGCGTCATAGCCCGACTGATCTTCGACGCCTACCCCTCCAGGAACAGCTTGCGTTCGTAGACGGCATCCGACGAGCGGTCGTTGGGAGACTTAGTCATCCTAGACAGTGTCCGCCTTAGCCGCGCATATCGATAACTCGAAATTATCGAAGCTCAGCCGAGGGCCACGATGCAGACGAAACAGGCGCTAAACCTCAATTACGACAAGCGTTCCCTCCTTTACTACTTCGGCCGCCGTGCAAAGTGGTTGCTTGGCGACCGTTCACCGATCGTTGCGTACTTGAAGGTGACGAAGCGGTGTAACCTCGATTGCTACTACTGCCCGTGGCACACCGTACCGACAAATTACGACGGCGAACGAGATACAGATGTTTGGAAGGCTCAAATCGACAAACTAACCGCACGCGGCATCCGTATTTTCGTCTTTGAGGGAGGCGAGCCGACGCTTCGCCGAGACTTGCCTGACCTTCTCGAACACGCACATCAGTGCGGCGCGCAGACCATACTGGCAACGAACGGCACCGGTTCGATCTGGCGGTTCAATCCAACGGCGTTCACAGTGAGCATCGACGGCCCTGAGAGGCTTCACGATGCGGTGCGAGGCCGCGGCACTTACCGAAACATACTCACGAACCTCAAAGCGAGAGCCCGTACGCCGGTTGTCAGCATCACGGTTATCTCGCGCGACAACAAAGATTCCCTCGAAGAAATGGCGGAGGAGATCTCGAGCTACGTGGATGCGATGTTGTTCACATTCATTTATCCGTACGCGAGCGTTGTCTCCGCCACGTTGTCCTCGGCCGAGGTGCGAGCGACAAAAGACCGGCTCCTTCGAATGAAAGACCGCTTCCAAATCCTCAATCCAGCATCTCATCTTCGCGCCGAGACAGGAACGAAGGCATGTCATGACTGGCTTGCAGTCACCGTCAACCACGAAGGGAAGCTCGAGGAGGGGTGTTTCGTTCAGCACGTCGAGCCGAAAGACTGCAGCCGATGCGAACTTGGTTGCTTTCAAGTGATCTCGTCATTTCACCAGTTCAATCTCGAGGCGTGGTTCAATTTGAACCGACTGTTACTGCGCACTATCTGACGGCTTAGATCAGACCCACTGTGACTCGTCAGTATTCTCGTCTGAGGGATGCCGAAGCGGCTGTGAACGCGTCACCAGGAAAGTCGCGGCAATGAGCGACAACAGAATGAACCCATAAAGTACGTGCATCTGCCGTACCTCATTCTTCGTCTGCACGACGAGGTCCTCCGGATCAGCCAGATCCTTTGAAACGTCGCCGGACGTCACAACGTATCTAGCAGGAGCAACCTGATCACTTCTGAAGATGACAGTCGTGCCCCCGAGAGTTCGAGCTGGAACATCGAGCTCCAGAAAGCTCATTCCATTCAAGCCTCCAGTGAGCGGCGTTGCGCGGCCAGGAGAATTTGCAGCTAGGCCGGCGAAGATCGTCGACATTCCGTCGGAAGTGCCGCGGCGAAAGAAGTTGATCTTTGTTAGCGGCTTGATCGACTGGCGAACGATGACGACCTCAAGCCGCGAGCGCTGCGCATCGCCACGCGGGATTTGGGCAAGAGGAAATGCAACCCCACCGATCGAGTCTTCGTCGGGATAGAACTTCGAGAACGGTATTTTCGCGATGTCCGTGTTGTGCAGGATGATTCCCACGACAATCGGAATAACGAGGCTCTTTAGCCAGGTCTTGCAGGAGTCATATACTGTCTTTAGGCTCACGTAGAACTCCTTGCCATGCTGGCGTTCGCAGAGAGAGAGTAACGAGCGTAGCCGTCGCAGTTGCCGCGAGCGCCGTTGCCGGGATGATGTAGAGGTGAAGCGTCAGTGCTCCCATCAACACTCGTCCAGCAGCGAGCAGCAGCAGCCATCCAACTACGCTAATGTAGAGAGTGAGACGACGGCGTTCGGCCAGCTTAATAGCTGCTGATGTCGCTGCCGCTCGGACCCACCGCCGAGGCGAGACCGCAATCAATTCCGCTAGAGCAGTCCCCAGGAACGGCAGGATCACAACGAACATCGAGAGTGACGCCACTCCGAACGTGTACACATAGCGGTCTGGGAAGAAACACGAAGCCACGAACGCAACAACCGTTATGAGAAACACCACCCCGCGCACCGCCTTCCACTTAAGCGGGTAATTGATGAGCAGGTAGTGAAGGTAGTGCTTCGAGTCGATTCGCGTAGATGCCTCATAGTAGAGTTGCTGCAACGTCATCAAGTAAGTATTGAGCGTCGTCAGCGCAGCGCAAGTAAGCGCCATCGCAAAGACAAATCGCAACGTGACACTAGCGTGGATCAGCAGGTTGCCGACGAGTACGAGTGAGATTCCGTTCGTGATCGCTGGCGAAATGGTGGGGCGACCGATCACGGCTGCGCCCGCGAGGACAGGCACCACTGAAAATGCGCACATGGTTAACGCCGAGGTTATGAGCACCCGTCTTGCTTGTGTGACTTTGAGGGTACCGTACGTCCGAAACCACTGATCTGTGTTTGCGAACGTCCAGGCGAATCCGCCCGCGAAGCAGCCGGCGTGAAGAAGAACGCGTGTCCATGCTGTGAACACAATCCGCGATTCAGAAGGAGACGGCAGGTGGACAGCGACCGGTTGTTGGGAAATGGACGCAATCCACAACCCGATGAAGACGAAGACAACTAGCAGTTGGAAGTAGTCGGTAACGAGGACGCCACGAAAGCCGCCGATGTATACATACGCGTAGCAAACAAGGAGCACGGTTCCAACGAGCAGAAGCAACTCAAACCGCGGCAACTCGGAAAGAAAGGAGATGAAGGTGCGGAGAACGACCATCTCGGTGATCAACATTGCTGTATACGCCGCCATCAGGAATCCGTAGTACGGCATCGATTCGAGCGATCCGAATATCGCAAGGTATGACACTCCACTAATGAATGATCGCTGCTCGACTCTTTCGGCATTTTGTGTAATTGCCGGATGTGCGCTAAGTGTCAGGATCGCGGCGAGCCCGGCCAGGCCGCCCGCAATCATGGAAAAGGTGATCTGCCAGCCCCACAAGTATCCGGCGGAAAGTAGAGCCGTGAATGACACGGCCATCGAGATGATCGAACCAATGCAGCTTGAGATCGCGAGTAGCGGCGTGTTGCCTTCGAAAAGGAAGTTCTGGATAAGGTTTGATCGACGCGATCTCGATGACCACGCGCTGATCGCCAGACTGGCGATCAGAACCATGAAGACGGCGAAGATCGTGACATTGCCCATAGCGATAATTTCGAGTTATCTAGCGGCTGGACACTCCCCGCCACTCTTTAGGAGGGACACGACTGGCGTTTTTCCCTACCACGACATTTGGAAGGTGGTCTCGGGTGAGGAGCAGGACGGGATCGGGCGCCGCTGAGCTTCCCTTTCAACTCACACCTACCGCCCCCCAACCCCTCTCCTGCACCGCCCCCACCACACGCCCCATCGCCCGGTCGATCACCTCGGTCGCCTCGTCCGAGACCCGCTCGTCGAGCACCTCATCGTGCATCGGATGCGTGATCGTCGCGCCGGCGACGGCCAGCGACGGCTCTGACATCCCGAGCGCCTCCAGACAGGCGGTCAGCCGCGCGCGCAGCATCCACTCGTCGGAGCCGCCGAGGGCGATGTGCAGGAGGTGGAAGAGCACTGTCTGCATCGGCGTGGATGCGATCTGCTCCGTGGAGCCGGGATACCACGCCACCACGTCGCGCAACGGCACGACGGTCGTTACCCCCGCGTATTCGAACAGCGAGCCGTCGAAGGCGAGATCGTTTACGCGGTACTCACCGCCGGTCACGGTGATCGCGCCGCTGAAGGAGCCGGGGACGGCGATGTTGAAGAGGAGGAAGGCATCGTGGAAGAAGAGCTCGACGAATGAAGGGATATCGCGCGGTGCGAGATGTCCTACGTCGTCGATCACGCGCACGTCGATGCGGACGATCGGATCGCCGGAAGTGAGCGGACTCCAATCAGCCAGCACGCGCACGATGCCTCCCGGCATCGTGTACGCGCGCTCGTGAAACGCGGATGTCGCATCACGCCAGAGCTGCGTATCGATACTCGCATCAACGTTCGTGACTCGAGCGTTCCGTGCGACCTCAGCGGTGAATCTGTATTCGTTCATGATCGTTTCCTCCCCGTAATCAGCATCGCACCGCGTCATCGATCCGTTTCGAAGTTCTACCGCCTGTCGCACGCCACGACGCCACTTCCCTCGGCGGGCGACACCAGGCCCCATTCACGCAGCTACAGGCGGTGGAGATCGCGAGGAAAAGTTTCCATTCCGAGGAGGTGGTTTCTCGCCATCGAAGAACTCCTCGGCGATTTGTCGTCCGCCGAGGTAGGCGAAGACCGCGCGCGCTACGTCAACGATGTGCCGATCACGATCCCGAACAATTGAAAGCGTGACGAGCTCTCATCGAGCACTACCGGCTCGATGCCTGGATTGGCACCTTCGAGCCGCAGAGTGCTTCCGCGGACATCGAGGCGCCGCACCAGGATCAGGTCGTCGACCGCGCAGACGACGATGCGGCCGATGGCATCTATCGGTTCCTTCGTACGCTGTACGTAGAGCAAATCGGTGGGAAAGATGTTCTCGCCGGTCATCGACTCCCCTTCAACGAAGAAGACCGTTTCGGCACCCATCCTTTTGTAGCGCGCGGTGATTCTCCGATTCGGCTGTTCGAATGCGTCGGACTTGCGCCCGCCACGGGGGATCGCCGCGGCCACGAACACATTCTCCTCGGCGATGCGCTTTCTCTTTCGGCTGGGAATCTCCAACGGTGTTCCGGCGTGATCGAGCGCCGTTCGTTCGACAAGCCAACCGCCTATCTCGCGCAGCCGGTTCAACTCCTGGTTCATCCAGAAGATGTTCGGTTCATCGACGATCGCGCTGAGCGGCTCGCCGATCGCGCGCGCGATGGCGAGCACCGTAAAGAAACTCGGATCGGTCGTCGCGCCGGTCAGGATGTTGCTCAACGCCGCCGGCGTCATCCCCACTTCGCCGGCCACCCAGGCATACGACTTGTTTTTGGCGTCGATCGCGGCGCGGAGCCGCTCGCCAAGCGTCATCGACGGCCCGGCAGGCTCGGGATTGGGATTCTCTGGTTTGGAATAACCCCAGGCCATGTTCGATATTGTATGCGCCATCGTTGGTACTGTCCACAACATGACAGCATCGATTCATTAGCGATTGCAATAATCCATCAGCGTGCGTGGTGCGGCCATCCGAGGACGATCCCGATGAGACTCCATTCCACGTTGTCTTCGTCGATCACCATCGGAGCGAAACGCTCATTCACACTCACGAGCCGGATCTTGCGGCGGTCCACTCCAGCAGTTTGACCTACGGCGATCCGCTGACGACGCAGACCACGACGCGGCCACGCGCGTGCCGCGAATCCGCTTCTTCGCGCAGATACAACAGATCGCCGTCGGCGATGTGCTCACCGGCCATCGACTCCCATTCCGCGCGAAAGACCAGAGTCGCGCCCTGGTCCGCGAACTGCTCCGGAATCTCACGGTAGTCATTGACACACGGTCCGAGGAGTACGTGATCTGTCGACATGAAATGCATAAGACGCCGAAGGGTGTCTTTATTGCCGGCATTTGACTGCATGAGTCAAATGGCGGGTAGCGCCTCGGACACCCCCACCCTCCCAAAGCGATGGCTGCGGCCACCGCACTCCAAAGCGCTTCGCGCGAAATGAGCTTGCCCATTTTGCGTGCCGCCAGGCACGCTTTGGAGTGCGGCGGCCGCAGCCGCCGCTTTGGGAGGGTGGGGGACCTTGTTCAAGCAAGAAAACCGGGCGCGCCTCGGCGGCGCGCCCGGTTCACTACGCTACTGCATTACACCTTCGGCGTTGACGACGGAGTCTCCGTCGATGGCGTCACCGGGGCCGGCTGCTTTGCTGCTTTGCGGTTCTTCCGGCCGAAACGGTTCATCTGCTTCATCACCGCCACGTGCGGCAGCAGATCGGCGTGTTCCGGCTTACGCACCAGCCTCTTGCTGACTACGTACGCCAGAAGCGCTTTCTCGCCGATGCTGTTACGGCGGGTGAGGTTCGACGC
>JBBRNB010000009.1:0-88319 GCA_038230535.1 Thermoanaerobaculia bacterium | reverse complement strand
TTGTCACGGCGCGCGGTGTGTTTTCCAACTCGCGCGCTGTGTTTGTCACCTCGCGCGCTGTGTTTGACACCTCGCGTGCTGTGTTTGACATCTCGCGCGCTGTGTTTTGACACCTCGCGCGGTGTGTTTGACACCTCGCGCGATGCTTTTAGCACCTCGCGCGCTGTGTTTGACATCTCGCGCGCTGTGTTTGACACCTCGCGCGCTGCGTTTGACACCTCGCGCGATGCTTTTAGCACCTCGCGCGCTGTGTTTTGAACCTCGCGCGATGCTTTTAGCACCTCGCGCGGTGCTTTTTGACTCGCGCCGGCATCATTTTCCAAACCCGTGCGAGCAGTCCGGCCGCCGCAGCCAGGCTATCGGCGCGTCCGTCATCCGGAAGTGCTGCCGATCCTTGCAGTCGTCATGCCGCGTTGTACGTCGAAGTGCGGCGGTTGAGCCTGCCCTGTATGCCGGCCCCGCCGGCGCTCGAAACGTCCAATCTCCAGTCCCTCTTCCCACTTCGTGGGGAGGGGCATCAATGTGAATGTGCTTTATGACAAGAACATACAATCGATCGCGAAGCTTGTTCAGAAATTGCGCACCCTGTTCGAAGCCAACTTTTCGCGCTTCGAATCGTAGTTTCGGGTCAAAGCACCCGCCTGAAGTAGTCGATGGTTTTCGTTAATCCCTCTTCCAGCGGCACCACCGGCTCCCAGTGCAGCAGATTCCGCGCTTTGGTGATGTCGGGGCGGCGGATCTTTGGATCATCCTCAGGAAGCGGACGGAACTCGATCGGTGCGCTGCTTCCGGTGAGGCGCTTGATCTCCTCCGCGAACTGCAGCACGGTCATCTCGTTCGGATTGCCGATGTTGGTCGGGTTGACTTCGGCGGACATCAGCAGGCGGTAGATGCCTTCGATCAGGTCGGTGACGAAGCAGAACGAACGCGTTTGCGAGCCGTCGCCGAAGACCGTCAGCGGCTCGTTGCGCAGCGCCTGCGAGATGAACGCTGGCACGACACGTCCATCTTTGATGCGCATGCGCGGACCGTAGGTGTTGAAAATGCGGACGATGCGCGTCTCCACGCCATGGAAGCGGTGGTACGCCATGGTCATGGCCTCGGCAAAGCGCTTCGCTTCGTCGTAAACGCCGCGCGGGCCGACCGGATTCACGTTCCCCCAGTAGTCCTCTTTCTGCGGGTGAACGAGCGGATCGCCATAGACCTCGGAGGTGGACGCGATGAGATAGCGCGCCCCTTTGTCCTTGGCCACGCCGAGCGTCTTGTGCGTGCCGAGGGAGCCAACCTTCAGCGTCTGGATCGGCTTCTCCAGATAGTCGATCGGGCTGGCTGGAGAGGCAAAGTGCAGCACGTAGTCGAGCGGCCCGTCGATGTGGATGTAGTTCGTGACGTCGTACTTCACGAACGAGAAGCCTTCCCGGCCGATGAGGTGTTGAATGTTGGCGGGATTGCCAGTGATGAAGTTGTCGATGCAGATGACCTCGTGGCCGCGCTCGAGAAACAGCTCGCAGAGGTGGGAGCCAAGGAATCCGGCCCCCCCGGTGATCAGGGCACGAGACATCAGACGCGCTCCCGAATACGCATGTCCCCAGCGCGGCCGACGGATACGTACGTGAAGCCCTCGGCCTTCATCCGATGCGGGTCATAGACGTTCCTGAGGTCGATGAGGTTCGGCTCTTTCATGGCCTTGCGGATGCGGTCGAAGTTGAGCGCGCGGAAGGCGTTCCACTCGGTGGTGAGCACGATCGCATCCGCTCCTTCCGCCGTTCCATACGCATCGTCGCAGTATTCGATGTTCTCGAAGATGGCTTTGCTGTTTTCCATCGACTGCGGATCGTAGGCGCGGATGCGCGCGCCAAGCGCCTGCAGGCCCTTGATCACAGGGATGGCCGGCGAGTCGCGCATATCGTCCGTGTCAGGCTTGAACGCCAGACCGAGAATGCCGATGGTCTTTCCTTTCACTTCCCCCGACAGGGCATCGACGATCTTGGTCACCATCCGCTGCTTGATGTCGTCATTGACGCGGAGCACCGCCTCCATGATCTGAAACGGATAGTCATGCCGCCGCGCTATCTGGGCCATCGCCGAGCTGTCTTTCGGGAAACAGGAGCCGCCAAATCCGGGGCCTGCCTGCAGAAACTTCGGCCCGATGCGCGTATCCAGCCCCATACCAAGAGCAACATCCTGCACATTCGCGCCAACACGCTCGCAGATCTGCGCCACTTCATTGATGAACGAGATCTTCGTGGCCAGGAAGCCGTTCGCCGCGTACTTGATGAGCTCCGATGACTCGAGATTGGTGACCACGAAGGGGATCTCCAGCCCATGAAGCGGCGAGTAGATCATCTTCATGATCTCGATCGACTCCTCGTCGGACGCGCCGATGACGACGCGGTCGGGCTTGAGGAAGTCTTCGATGGCCGAGCCTTCGCGCAGGAACTCGGGGTTGGAGACGACCGAACCCTTGTGGCCGTTTCCGGAACTGGCGAGGATTCCCTCGATCATCCGGCCGGTGCCGATCGGCACAGTCGACTTGGTGATGACGAGCTTCGGCCCGTTCATGTGCTTCGCGATCGTTCCGGCGACATCCTCGACATATTGGAGGTTGGCCGAGCCGTCGGGCTTCGGAGGTGTGCCTACGGCGATGAAGATGGCGCGGCTGCGCTGGATGGCGTCTGGGAGATCGGTGGTGAAGCGCAGACGTCCCTCGCCAACGTTACGGCTGACGATCTCGTCGAGGCCCGGCTCGTAGATCGGAATCCGCCCTTTGTTCAGTGCGTCGATGATCCTCGGATCTTTGTCGCAACAAATGACGTCGTTGCCAAAGTCGGCCAGACCGGCCCCGGTAACGAGCCCGACATAGCCCGTTCCGATGACTGCGATATCCACAGGGGAGTCCTCCGGGAAAGTAATGCGCGAACGCGCGGCCGACGATCGTACCACGCGAGGTGTTGGTCACCTGGAGAGGGGGAGAAGAAGCCGTCAAGTGATCAATGGCGAGCGGTGGACAAGGCTGGCGGTAAAACGGATGAACGCGGTCAAAGCGCGATTCCCCAAGAGACACCGCGCCTTCCCCCATCGAGCCACCCTCTCCCCGCGCGTAGACGCGGGGAGAGGGATCTGGAGATTGGACGTTTCGGGGCGTAACGAAAGTACGCCGGAGGCGTGCGTGAAGGTAGCCGGTGGCCACGCCGGAGGCGTTGCCACCGGTTTGCAGGGGCATGAAAAAGGCATCCCGGCAGGGGTGCGTGAAACGTCGAGCTCGATGTCGTTCCATACAATCGAGCCTGCCCGGCTTCACGCACCCCTGCCGGGGTGCCTTTCTTTGCATTACGGAACCGGTGGCAACGCCTCCGGCGTGGCCACCGGCTATTCTCACGCACCCCGTCGGGGTGCCGAGAAACGTCCAATCTCCAGACCCTCTCCCCGCGCGTAGACGCGGGGAGAGGGAGACACGAACCGAAGCGTAGTGCGGGTGAGGGGAGTTACCTTCTCCCCCAAAAGCGGGGGAGAAGGACTCTCGATGGTAGAAGCTCTCGAGCTCGAAACGAGACACCACCATCTAGATTGGTGGCGCAGTCGAAGTCGTCGTCGAAGTCGCGACTGGCGGAACATCCGGCACTGGCGTTTCGCTCTTCGGCACCGGCTTCACGACTGGAGCAGGCGGTGGCGTGGCAGGCGGCTTGGTCGATTCGGTGTCGTAGCGCTTCTGGATGCCGCTTTGTTGCCGGTTGCGGATCAGCCAGCGCAGGAGTTTCGACTCGTTGATACCGATGAGAATGTCGTTCACGCTCTCGTAGACCGAGGGATCGCTGATCAGCTTCCCGGCAGTTCCTTCGCCGCGATTGACTTTGGCCACGGTGTCGTTGAGCTGGTGGAGGAGGCCGGTGAACTCGACGAGCGCCTGATCGGCGTAGGCCTTGTCGTTCATCAGCCGCGGCACGAGGCCCTGGCCGTTCTGATACGAGCTGGTGATCGCCGCCAGATTACCCGACGTGACGCGCAGGTTGTCGACGAGGTCGAAGACCTTTTTCTTTCCTTCAGGGTCATTGAGCAGCGCAGGCAGTGCGCCCTGGCCGCTCTTGAGGCTTCCCTGAACGTCAGTAACGAGCGTCTGCAGGGAATGGACACTCTCCTGGATCGAGCCGGTGAGCGTCGCCGCGTAGTTGTCGTCGTAGACGAGTTTTCCGACCAGACCCTTGCCGCTCTCGACGTGCGTCAGAATGGCGTTGGTCTTGTTGAGCGTGGTCAGGAACGTGTCGGTGATCCGCTGCTTCGTCTCCGGCGTCGTGGTCAGCTCGCCGATCAGGCCTTCTCCGTGGTCGACGCGGCCGAGGATGTTCTTCAGCGAATAGGAGATCTGAACGAAGTTGTCGACGAGGTCTTCACCGGAGGAGATGAGCTGATCGACGTTGGTCTCCCGGGCCGCGGGAATCAGAGAACCCGGCTCCACGGCATCGAACTTCGGACTTCCGGGCGAAATGTCGATGTAGCTGTCGCCGGCGAGAAGGCCGAGCTTCTTCATCCGTGCGCGGGAGTCGGTGCGAACGCGGTCGGCGTACTTGCGGTCCACCATCAGCTCGATGTCGACGTCGCGCATCTTCGGATCGCGTGGAAGGGTGATGTCCTTGATGACGCCGACCGTGACGCCGGAGATCTTGACCGGATTGCCTTCGGCCAGGCCGGTGACGTTGTCGAGCCGGACCTTGTATTCGTTCTTGCGCGAAAAGATCTTCTGCTCCGATCCGATGAAGAAGACAAAGATCATCAACACCAGAAGCGAGGCAGCGGCGAGCAGTCCGACGCGGATCGTTTTTTCTTTCGGTTTGGTTGCCATCGTTTCGTACCGAACGGTTTTCCTTCGTTGTCAGATTTCAGTGAGCCGGCTGCGCGGCAGTGACAGCAGACGCTTTGAGGAACTCGCGGAGTACCGGATGTTCAGAGTCGCGCGCCTCTTCCATCGTTCCCACCCATTCGAAGACGCCTTTGTTGAGAAAGGCGATGCGGTCGCCGACCGAGAACGCCGACTGGATGTCGTGCGTGACGACAACCGAGGTGACGTTCAGTTTCGACTGCAGATCGATGATGAGCTCGTTGATCTTGTGCGCCGTGATCGGATCGAGACCGGTGGTCGGCTCGTCATAGAGGATCATCTTCGGATCGAGAACGATCGACCGCGCCAGACCGACCCGTTTGCGCATTCCGCCGGAAAGGTCGACCGGCATCAATTGCTCCGTGTTCGGCAGGTTCACGAGCTCGAGTTTCTCCCTCACCGCGCGCCCGATCTCATCCTCGGACATTTCCGTGTGCTCCCGCAGGGGGAAGGCGACGTTCTCGAAGACGGTCATCGAATCGAAGAGCGCGCCGCTCTGGAAGAGCATCCCGAACTTCTTGCGGACACGGTACAGCTCTTCTTCGGGATGGTCGGTGATGTCTTCGTCCTCGACGATGACCCGTCCAGTGTCTGGCGCCTCGAGCCCCAGCATGTGCCGCAAGGTGACCGACTTGCCGCTGCCCGATCCGCCGAGGATGACCATGACTTCCCCGCGATAGACCTTGAGGTCCGCGCCGCGCAGAACCTGCTTGTCGCCGTATGCCTTGCTCACGTCTCGAAACTCGACGAAGAGATCGCGGGCCTGGCGCCTCCTGTCAGGCGTCTGGCGCGCCTCAGCGCGGCGGTCGGGAACCAGTGTCGTTTCAGTCATCAGAAGAGGAACAGGAAGAGCTTGGTGAGAAAGAAGTCCATTACCAAAACCGTGATCGACGCCGTGACGACGGTGGCGGTCGTGGATCGGCCCACGCCGTCCGCGCCACCAGTGGTGCTCAGTCCGTTGAAGCAGGCGATGAGCCCGATGGCGAATCCGAAGAAGAAGGTCTTGCCGATGCCGGATGCGAGGTCGTTGTACTTCACTGTCTCGATGACGCTCCGGATGTAGAAGTTCGAGCTCAGGTGAAGGCTGCCGACGGCGACGATCAATCCGCCGATGATGCCGATGAAACAGGCCAGGAGCGTCAGCAGAGGCATCATGATCGTCGTGGCCAGAACGCGCGGCACGACGAGCTTGCGAACGGGATTCGTGGCCAGGGCGCGCAGGGCATCGATCTGCTCGGTGACTTTCATGGTTCCGAGCTCGGCGGCGATGCCAGCGCCGACGCGGCCGCCGACCATCAGCGCCATCAGCACCGGGGCGAGCTCGCGGATGAGCGAGAGCGAGACCACTTTCCCGATGAACAGCGAGCCGCCGAAATCCGAGAGCGAGTAAGCGGTCTGCAGCGCAAGCACCATGCCGATGAAGAGCGAGGTGATGGCCACGATCGAGATCGACCGCACGCCGATCTGGTCGAACTGGGCGATGATGATCTGACGGTCGAGCGGCCCACGAATGAATTGCTGGATCGTCTCCCTGGCCAGGTCGGACAACCCGCCGATGTACAACAACGCCCCCTGCGACTGACGCTTGATGCGCTCCAGAAGCACGTTCCCCCGCTCCCCTGCGCCGGAGGCGGCGGGGTTGGGGGCAGCGTCGGTTTGGACGGTGGAGGTCAAATCCGTATGGGTGCGGAGAACATCAGGAAGATTAACGTAAAGTTCAACAATCGGATCGATATTCAACCAAAAGCATCTTTTAGTTTAATATGAGAGCCCACCGGGTACGCAGGGTTTCATGAACGAATCGCAATTCACCACCCGGGACACTGGCCGCCTGGTACGCACTCCAGATGGACATGATGCTTTTGTGCCATCGCCGCTACCACCTAAGTTAGATATCTCCTTCGAGCTCATGCGCCGTCTCTCTGAGGCCGATCGCGCTGTCGGTACTCTCGCGGGAATCGGAAGGATACTGCCGAATCCTCATCTGCTGACGCATCCATTTCTCAGGCGCGAAGCGGTCCTCTCCAGTCGTATTGAAGGGACCGAGGCCTCAGCAACGGATCTCGCTCTTTTCGAAGCCGCAGGCTCGCCGTCCTCGGATCAATCGGATGTCCGAGAAGTCTCGAACTATGTCGTGGCGCTTCGGTATGGGCTGAAACGACTGGACAAGCTACCCCTGAGTCTTCGCTTCCTTCGCGAAGTCCACGCGAAGCTGATGGCGGATGTGCGGGGAAGCACACGTGCGCCGGGGGAGTTCCGGCAAGTTCAGAACTGGATCGGTCCCGCCGGATCGCGAATCGACACTGCGACGTACGTTCCTCCGCCAGTGCAGGAGATGCACGGAGCTCTCGACCGCTTTGAGCGTTACCTGCACGAGCCTTCACCCATGCCGGTGCTCCTGCGCGCCGCGCTCATTCACTATCACTTTGAGGCGATTCATCCCTTCCTTGACGGCAACGGACGAGTCGGACGGTTGCTCATTGCTTTCCTGCTCCATGTCGAAAAGGTCCTGGAACAGCCGCTGCTTTATCTCAGCGCGTATTTCGAGCGCCACCGGAGTGAGTATTACCAGGGTCTGATCGAGGTAACGACGAAGGGTGCGTGGCACGAATGGATCGACTTTTTCCTCCGCGGTGTAACGGAACAAGCGAACGATGGCGTCCGGCGCACGCGCGAGCTCCTGGATCTGTCGGAGAGTTATCGACGCCGGATCGCCTCAGCCCGGAACTCCGGCGTGCTTTCCTCGCTGGTGGACCGGCTGTTCGCCGTGCCTGCAACAACGATTTCGTCGGTCGCAACCGATCTGGAGATGTCCTATCCGGCAGCGAAGAAAAACGTGCAGAAGCTCGTCGGCATGCACATCCTCACGCCACGGCGCAGCGGGCGCGGATCGATCTATGTCGCCGAGGACGTGCTCAGGATCGTCGAAGCCCCCTGACTACTGCCCCCCGAAGATCGCTCGCAGCAGTTTTCGGAGACCGCGTTCCTTCTGCTTCGGCGGCTGTTGCGTCACCGGCTGTGATGGATTGGGGGTCAGGCCACCGGCTGCTTGCAGTGATTGCGTCCTGGCGGGCTCGGAATTGTCGCGCCAGAACGGGCTGGGCTCCCCGCTGCCGGCGTGCAGTGGACAGACCGAGGCCGGCTCGGTGCCGGCGACGAAGACCTCGTCCTTCGTCTTCGGGCAATTCGGCGTTGCCAGCATCCCCGACAGCGGATCGATCTGACGGTCGACGACATCCTCGGGGCGTTTCCAGTCGACATCCGGAATCAGACCGCCCACGCGATTCATGTTCGCCGTCCAGATGGGTACACATGCGTCGCCGCCAGCGAGGCGGACGCTGTGGCCATCGTCGAATCCAAGCCAGACCAGCGACAGGATGCGCGGCGAATAGCCGATGAACCAGGCGTCGCGATAGCTGCTGGTGGTGCCGGTCTTCCCCGCGAATGGACGGGCAAACCCAAGCTGGCGTGCCTTGCCGGCCGTGCCGTAGCTGAAAACGTCCTTGAGGATGTTGTTCATCACATAGCAAACGCTTGCGGGTGCCACACGCTTCATCTTCACTTCGCGCGACTCCAGCAACTTCCCCTCACGGGTGGAGACGGCCAGGATCGAGATCGGCTCAGCTTTCACCCCGAGGTTTGCGAACGCCGAATAGGCGTAGGCGATCTCGAGAGGCGTGACTTCGAATGCCCCGAGCGACACCGACGGATAGGGCGCCAGATGACTCTCTATACCAATGGTGGCCGCGGTCTTGATCACGTTCGGTACGCCAGCATTCATCGCAGCGCGCACAGCCGGGATGTTGTACGAGTGCGCCAGTGCTTCGCGCACGGACACCTGACCGTGGAATTTGAGGTCGTAGTTCTGCGGAGTCCAGACGGCGTTGCCGCTACGGACGCTGATGGGCGAGTCATCCAGCACCGTTGCCGCCGTGAATGCCTGCTGCCCGCGGGCCGGGTCCATGGCCGTGGCGTAGACGAACGGCTTGAAGAGGGATCCCGGTTGGCGCCGGGCCTGGATGGCTCGGTTGAACTGCGTCTTCGAGTAGCTACGTCCGCCGACGAGCGCCTTTACATAACCGGTTCCGGGCTGGATCGTGAAGACGACACCTTCGAGCGGTGTCGGCGAGTTGCGCAGATACGGGTAGTGTTTGTTGAGCGATTCGATACCGCTGTCGAGCGCCTGCTCGGCGGAGCGCTGCATGATCGTGTCGAGCGTCGTAAAGACTCGCAGCCCCTCGGTGCGGAGCTGTGTCTCGGGATAGGTCTCCTTCAACTGCTTGAGTACGAGGTCGACGAAGAAGGGCGCGCTGCGTGACGTCTTCGGGAAGCGCGAAATCGTCAGAGGGGAAGCGACGGCCTGCTCATGCTCAGCCGGCGTGATGTATCCCTGCTCCTTCATGAGGTGCAGCACCGTGTCGCGCCGCAGCTTGGCCCGATCGGGATGAGTCAGCGGCGAGAGGACGTTGGGCGACCGGATGATGCCGGCCAACGTAGCGGCTTCCGTTAGCGTCAGGTACGTCACGTGCTTGCCGAAGTAGACCTGCGAGGCCTGCTCGACGCCGATGATCTGCACGGCTCCGTTCTGGCCAAGGTAAATCTCGTTCAGATATGCCTCGAGGATCTCCTGCTTGCTGTAGCTCGCCTCGAGCAGAACCGCCATCAACGCTTCGATGGCTTTGCGCCGCCAGGTGCGCTCCGGATTGAGGTAGAGGTTCTTGATGAGCTGTTGCGTCAGCGTCGACCCGCCGTGGATGAGGCTCTTGTTTCGGATGTCGGTCACGAGCGCGCCGAGCGTTCCGCGGATGGAGATCCCTTCGTGGTGGTAGAAACCCTTGTCTTCGGTGGAGATGATCGCTTCGCTCACGACCTTGGGCACCGAGTCGAGGGCCACCGGCAGGCGGTCTTCCATCTCGTTGTTATAAATCGACGTGATCAGTTCCGGCTCGATGCGGATGCCGCGAAGCGCCACGTTGTCGTCGAGCCGCCGGATGGCGCGGACCGTCCCACCGTCCATGTCGATCGCCACCGGCAGCGCGCGAAACTCGATGTCGGGGTACTCGAAGTTCTGCAGATAGATCTCGACAGTTCCGCCGGTGTAGCGATATTCGCCAGGGTTCGCGACGCGAACGGCAACCTCGTGATAGCCGGCATGATTCAGCTTCGGCTCGAGCAACGGCCGCGGAATCGTCATCCCCGGCACGATGGGGGTGGCATCGGAGTAGATCCGGCTGGGCAGGTCCCAGCGCCGGCTGGAGTCGAATTTCTTCGTGATGACCACGTAGGTGTATCCGACGAACGCCAGGAAGCCTACGAAGCAGATCATGACGACGAAGGCGACCCCCGCCGAGTGCCGCCACAGAAAGTCTTTGATCCAGGACCGGTTGCGCATCAAGTTGAGGGTACCAACAAATCCGGAAGGAGCGGGTCATCCCGAGCATGCATATTCCCACTGAGGACAGCCCTTGCTCCCTCGGGCGGCCCTACTCCACGTCTTCGTCGTCCTCCGCTGACGTCAATTGCTTCCGGAGCGCGCCATAACCGGGGAGCTTGCGCATTGCGGCGAGGTCGGGATCGCGTTCGACCATTGCCAGGGGAACAGGGTGCCGTCGCACGAGCGTGTCGAGCGTCGTAAGGGCTTGATCGGGATGATGATCGGCGGCCATGAGGCAGGCACGGTTGTACGTCGGGATCCAGCCATCGGGGCGCAAAGCCTCCGCTCGGCGAAACAAGGCATCGGCTTCGGCAGAGCGGTTGAGCCGGCGGGCACAATTCCCAGCTTGTATCAGAGCGCGAATATCGGAGCCGCTGAATCGAATCACTTTCTGGTAGTTGTCGTAGGCGTGGGCAAAATCTTTGCGCTCGTAATAAAGGTCACCCAACCGTCGATAGACACGCGGAAATGCCGGATCGGCTGCGATGCCTTTCCGATACCACTCCTCGGCGGCGTGGTCGTTTCCGCGAAGGGCTTCGATGAACCCGAGGTTGGTCGACGCCTCGGCGAAGTTCGGGTTGATGGAAAGCGCGGCGTGGAACTCCTTCCCCGCACGGTCGAGGTCGCCCTGTGTGAGCGCGAGCGCACCCAGCACGCCGTAAACGCGAAACTGTTCGCGATCGATGGCCAGCGACTGCTCGTAGTACTTCACCGCCTTGTCGCCGTCGCGTTCCTTGACGCCCACGAGACCCAGGACGTTGAGCGCGGAGATATTCCGCGGCGTTATGGCCAATACTTCGAGCAGGACTGTTTCGGCACGCGTCCACTCGCCCTTCTGGGCAAAATGACGCGCTTCTTCGAGCTTGTTGTGGATCGGAAGGCCATCCTTCGGATCCATTCCCTGCATGCTCGAGCGCTCCGCATGAGGAGCCAGGTAGCCCAGAGCCTGCAACGATTCCTCCGTCTCGCGCGACATCGCGGCGGTCGACGCCTTCACAGGATGACCACTACTCTCTTTCATGATCCTGGTCAGCTCGGCATCAAGACGCGCAGCGACGCGCGGCAACGACGTGAGCAGGTTGTTCAACTCGCGCGGATCTGCGCGGAGGTCATAGAGCTCAGGCCGCGGCGCGCGGATGTACTTGTAACCACCGTCACGAACGGCAAACAGCGGCGCCATACCGAATCCGACTTCCGAGAGGAGTGACTCCGAATACTGCGGTAGCTGGGGAGGGCTCTCCTTGCCGCGGAAGGCGGCCAGCAGACTCCGTCCGTCGGTCGCCTTGTTTTCGGGAAGACCGAGAGCGTTGAGCACGGTCGGCATGATGTCCACCGAGCGGACAGGGCCATCGTAGGTTGCCGGCGAGAACAGCCGGGGATACCGGATGATCAGCGGCACGCGCAGGGTGGCGTCGTAGACGAAAATGGCGTGGGTCTGTTCGCCGTGCTCACCGAGGCTTTCCCCATGATCGGCGGTGATGATGACCAGAGTGTCGTCCAGAATCCCGCTGCTCCGGAGGGTGTCGACGATCCGTCCGATCTGGCGGTCGACGCCGGCAATCTCGGCATCATAGGGAGACACAGACACAGCAAGGTCGGCTCGGGACGGACGATTCGGCTGGTGTGGATCGAAGAAGTGGATCCAGGTAAAGAAGGGCTTCGTTCGATCCTTGTCCCAGACGTTGAACCATGCCAGGAAGCGATCGGCGGTCTTCGGCGCCTGACGCTCGCGGATCATGAACAGTTTCGGCTCGTCCTCGGCCCAGAGATCGTCGTCGTAGGTTTCGAAGCCCTGGTTGAGGTTGTACCGGCGGTTGAGAACGAGGGCGGAGACAAACGCGTGGGTGGTATAGCCGGCGTCGCGGAGGCGCTCAGCGAGGGTGACCGCGCCGTCGCCCAGCGCGTATGCGCCGTTATCGCGGACGCCGTGCGCGGGTGGATAGAGGCCGGTGAAGATCGACGAGTGAGCGGGCATGGTGATCGGCGCGGCCGCGATGGCGTCGGAGCAGCGCACGCCTTCGCTCGCGACCCGGTCGATCGCCGCCGTATGCGCTAGCCCGAAACCGTAGCAGCCGAGGTGATCGGCACGCGTGGTGTCGATGGTGATGATGAGGACGTTGGGGTGCCGCCTTCGAGCATAGGCGGCGATCGCCAGGATGGAGACGATGAGGAAAACAAGGGCAACGACGAGAATGAAGAGACGCTTGCGGTTGGGCATGGACTCACCAGATTCTATCGGAGAAGGTGAGTCTTTCCAGAATCGCGGCATACTCACAGCGATGGCACTCCCTGTGCCCCGGGAATGGTCTCCTCGCCGTGACGCTGGGGCTGAAGACTTAAAGAATTTTTCACAAGAAGGCACTGGCCAAACCGGGACGGCCGGTTCCCTCATTCAGGGCTTGCGGGCCGCAGACAACTATCGTATTCTTGAGGTGAGACACCCCCGGATGTGAGCCGGGCGAGCGGGTCTCATTTACTTGGAAAGTTTTCTTGAGAGCGTGGGGTGCAATGTGAGAAGAGTAGTCATCGGGGCAATGGTTTTCCTTTCCTCCACGGTGGTGTTCGCCGATATCTCCCTGACCGATCGAAGCGCAGCGTTGCGATTCATCACTGTCGATTCGTCCGTGCTGAAACCGCGGGCTGCCGATGCTGCTTCCGATGCGGCGGCACGGCATGCCGCCGCGGTGGCAGCGAACAAAGCCAAACGTGATGCCAAGCGCCTGCGGCAGGTAGGCCATCTGAGCCATAGAAACCCGAGCGCGCTCAGCTTTCACCCTGGCACGCTTGCCACCGGTAGCCAGGCGCTTATTGACGCCAGCGGTGTCAAATACTTCATCAACACGAACATCACCTTCAGCACCACATCGTCCGCTTCCGGGGCCAGGTCCGAGGCGAGCTACACCCACGCCGTCGCGGCATCGACATTGAACGGTGGAGTAACAAACTCCACACTCAACGACGGATACGACGGTTACGACACACTGTGCATCAGCCAGAACAACACAGTGGCAAATTGCCAAACGGGAAACGCGAACTTCATCATTTACAACAAGCGCGGACCCGCAACCAACGAGTGCCCGGGAGTGTCGAACCCCGCAATAAACCGCCAGATCGTCTTCCCCGTCATGAACACCACCAACAACGGCACCCCGATTCAGATTCAGCGCAAAGTATTCGTACCGGACAACGACTCCTTCAGCCGGACTCTGAATTACTTCAAAAACACAGGTGGTTCGCCGACGACCGTCACAGCGGTGATCGCCACGAACCTCGGCTCAGACAGCAACACGAGGATCGTCACCTCAAACCTCGGAGGAACGACCGTGACCCCGGCCGCCAGCGTCAAGTGGGTCACCAGCTTCCAGAACTTCAGCGGTACCACATCGTCCGACCCTCGCCTCGGGCACGTCCTGGCAGGCCCCAGCGGGACGATTCCCCTTGCTGGCCTCAATTTCGTCGATGGTGACGACAACCCATTTTGGGGCTGGACGTTCACACTCGCTCCGGGCCAGACCAGGATTATCATGACCTTCGCCGTCCTCCAGCCGTCGAAAGCCGCCGCGAATACCAAATCTGCTTCGCTGGCGGGCGCGGTTCTCCCCGCAAACGCGACGAGGTGCATGAGTCCCGTGGAATTCGGCCAGGTCTCGAACTTCGTCATTGACCCCTCGTCCATCCCGGCCATGAACGGCTGGATGCTCGGTCTCCTCGCTGTCATGCTCGGTCTGATCGCCATCGTACGTAAGGCGTAAAAGGATCTTCCCGCCAAACCGCCGGCCGGCGCAAGCCGGCCAGCGGTTTGGTTCCTGACTCGAAGGCTCTACTCCAGCAATCCAGTCCCTCAGGTCCGCCGAGCACCTGAATTGCCGCGTGCGCGTTTGCTGGTGGTGATACTCGCGTATCATTTCGTATGCGAGGCAATGTCTTGATCGTCACCCATCTCAAAGCAAAGAACTGGCGCAACTTCAAGGGGATCGACGTCGATCTCCGCGAACGTCAGTTCATCGTCGGGCCCAACGCCTCGGGCAAATCGAACTTCCTCGACATCTTTCGCTTCCTTCGGGATATCGCAAAATCTGAGGGCGGTGGTCTTCAGAAGGCCATCAAAGATCGCGGCGGCGTTTCGAAACTCAGAAGTCTCGCTGCCCGGAAGGACCCGGAGATCTCCATCGAGGTAGCTCTCGGGGATCAGGCTGAGGAAACTCCTCTATGGCGCTACGAACTTGGTATCCGGCAGGGAGAACGTGGCCGGCGCCTTCCGTTCGTCAGCTACGAACGAGTCTGGAATGGCGAGACACGCCTACTGAACCGGCCAAACCCCGAAGATAACGCGGACCAACAGCGCCTGACACAGACGTATCTCGAACAGATCGGTTCGAACGCGGAGTTCCGGGACGTCTCACGGTTTCTTCAGGCTATTACTTACTTACATCTCGTCCCGCAGCTTCTTCGTCATGCCGACCAGATACAGGGACGGATCATCGAAGACGACCCCTTCGGGCAGGCATTTCTCGAACGGATCGCGAAGACTACCGAAAAGAGCCAGAAGTCCAGACTCCGTGTAATCGAGGAGGCGCTGAAGATTGCCGTACCGCAGTTGCAGCAACTCCAGTTTACACGCGACAAAGACACGGGCCGGCCGCACCTTCAAGCGCTCTATTCTCATTGGCGGCCCAACGCTGGCTGGCAGCGCGAAGACCAGTTTTCAGATGGAACGTTGCGTCTGATCGGTCTCTTGTGGTCATTGCTCGAAGGCGAATCAATGCTGCTTCTCGAGGAACCGGAACAGTCGCTCAACGCTGGCATCGTCGCTCGACTTGCCTCAGTCATTCACCGCGTTCAGAGGCGACGTAGGCGGCAGGTACTGATCAGCACTCACAGCGACGATCTTCTGGGCGAACGTGGCATCGACGGGCGTGAGGTCCTCATGCTGACCCCCTCCAGCGAGGGTACCGCTGTTCGCATCGCCTCTGATGTAGAGGACATCCGCGTTTTGCTCGACGCTGGCTTTACAGCCGGTGAGGTGATCCTTCCTCGCAGCAACCCGGAACGTGCGGAGCAGCTGTCACTCCTCGACTGAGCCCCATGATCGCCGCGGTGGAGGACATGCTGAGCGAGGCGGTTGTTCGCAAACTGGTCGCCGTTGCGCGGCCCGATCTCACTCTCTCTGTTGTGTTGAAGAAGAGCGGCCGCAGCTACATTCAGAGCCGAATAATCGAGTTGAATCGCGCGGCACACAAAATACCCGTGTTCATACTCGTGGACCTCGATCGACCGGTTCCCTGTCCGGCAGATCTCATCGAAAGCTGGTTGCCGTCGCCGCACGCCCCAAACCTCCTGCTCCGGGTGGCCGTGATGGAGATCGAGTCATGGGTGATGGCTGACCGTGACGCAGTGGCAACGCTTCTATCCGTGCCGCTTCACCGTATTCCCATGAATCCTGATGAAGTTCGTCAACCAAAAGAGCTGATGGTCTCAATCGCGAGAAGGTCAAAACGAAAAGATATTCGTGAGGACATGGTCCCTTCCTCGCGTGATACCAGGACCGTCGGTCCAGCGTACAACTCGAGACTTGCCGCGTTCGTCGCCGATACTTGGGATCCGAAGGCTGCTGCCGTCAACTCTCCAAGTCTACGTCGCGCTCTCGATCGATTGCGAACTGCTTTTCAGGCTTGAACGCTTACGCTCCTACCGGCGTCTCCGCCCTTGCGTACCCCTCCACCGCCTCATCCTCGTAACCGCCGTGGTATTCGCGTGCGTCGGGGCGTTTGATCTGAGAGTGAGGGACGATGCGGTCGCGGCGGATGCCACGGAAATCTTCGAGAGAACGAAAGCCCCTGGCGTCCATGAGCTCGGCCATGCCGTTGGTCAGGGTCTTGATCACGTTCGGGCCGATGGCGTGGTCGAGCATGGCGGCGGTGCAGACCTGCACCGTTCCGCAGCCGAGGAGGAAGTAGTTGAGTGCGTGGTCGAACGTTGCCACCCCGCCAATGCCGGAGAACTCGCGGTCCGGAAACGTCTTCGTCAATTGGGACATCTTCGCCAGCGAGAGCGGAAGGATGGCTGGCCCTCCGAGTCCGCCTGAGGAGACATAGCCGTCGACACTCATCTCGAAATCGAGCGTGACGGGATCGATGACCGGAAGCGACGGGAACGTGTTCGACGACACCACCGCATCCGCGCCGCCGCGGAAACAGGCCTCGGCCTCTTCTACGATGTTGGCCGTCGCCGGCGTCAGCTTCACCCACACCGGGATCTTCGACACTTCTTTCACCGCCTGGGTCACGACGGAGCAGAGCACTTTGTCCTTGCCGACGTTGGAGCCCATGTCGACGCGGTCCATATGCGGGCAGGAGAAATTCAGCTCCAGCGCGTCAGCCCCTTCGTCCTGGCAGGCCTTGGCCAGTGTCTGCCAGTTGTTCAGCTCCTTGTCGTTGCCGGAGCCGGCCATGATCGAGGCGACGATGACGTTCTTCGGGTACGCCTTCTTGATCGCTGCCAGCTTGCCGATCCACCAGTCGAGCGGCTTGTCGGAGATCAGCTCCCAGTTCCACGAGGCCATGACCGTGGTGCCAGGGCGCTTCGTCATGGAAAGGCGTGTACCGCCGTCCTCGGAACGAAGGAACTTCGTCTTCGGACCCTTCACGTTCACAACCGGATGCAGACCGATCGTCTTCGTCACCACCCCGCCCCACCCGGCCTCGAAGGCACGCATGATGTTGGAGTCCGATTCCGTCGGCGGAGCTGACGCCAGCAGAAACGGATTCTCGAAACGGATTCCGGTAAACGTCGTCGACAGATCGGCCATAGGCCCTCCTGGTGGGAAACTCTGATTGTAACAAGGTTGTGACGCCGAGGGCCGGTAGACTGCACGGTATGAAGAGAGTTGCCACGGTCGCCCTTTTCCTCGCCGCCTCGACGTTGCTCGCGCAGCAGAATCCAGCGCCCGCGCCGGCGGCACATCCGCTCTCCGCGCTTCCATATACACCAAGCCTCGACATCCCGTCGATGGACCGCACGGCAAACCCGTGCGCGGACTTCTACCAGTATTCTTGCGGCGGCTGGATGAAGAACAACCCCATCCCGCCCGACCAGGCGGCGTGGAGTGTCTACGGCAAAGTCACCGAAGAAAACGAGGAGTACCTCTGGGGCATCCTCCTCGATGCCTCCAAGCCGCGCGCTGACCGCACGGCTGTGCAGCAGAAGATCGGCGACTTCTTCGATGCGTGTACCGATGAGGAGCACGTCGAAAAACTGGGAGCAGCGCCGCTGCAGCCGCTGCTGAAAGAGATCGCCGGCCTGAAGGCGAAATCCGGCCTGGGAGCGTTTCTGGCGCACCAGCATCTCCGCTCGAGCGGGAGCGGCTGGCTCTTCGGCTTCGGCTCGACGCAGGACTACAGCGATGCTTCGCATGTGATCGCTGAAGCCAGCGCGGGCGGACTGGCGCTGCCGGATCGCGACTACTACCTGAAGACGGATGCGAAATCGAAAGAGATCCGCGAGAAGTACCTGTCTCACGTGGCGGCGATGCTGTCGCTGATCGGCGAGTCGAAGGCCGAAGCGAAGAAGGATGCGGCCACGGTGATGCGCATCGAGGCCGCGCTGGCAAAAGCCTCTCTAACCCGAGTCGAGCGCCGCGATCCTTACAAGCTGGCGCACAAGATGACGGTGGAGGCTCTCTCGAAGATCTCGCCTGCGTTTGAGTGGAAGCCCTATCTGTCCACGACCGGCCTGATCGGCAACGTGCAAACCCTCAACGTCACCGAGCCGAAGTTCTTCGCCGCTGTGCAGAAGGAGCTGACCACGGTTCCGCTGGCCGATTGGAAGAGCTACTTCCGCTGGCATGCCGTTCACTCCAGCGCTCCCTATCTCTCGAAGAAGTTCGTGGAAGAGGATTTCAACTTCTACCGCAAGACGCTCCGCGGCGTGAAGTCGATGGCTCCGCGCTGGAAGCGCTGCGTTCAATACGTCGACCGCGACCTCGGCGAAGCGCTCGGGCAGGAGTTCGTGCTGCGCACCTTCACTCCCGAGACGAAAGCGAAGACGGTCGACATGACCAAGCGCATCGAGACGGCCATGGAGGTGGAGATCAAGAGTCTCGACTGGATGACGCCGGCGACGAAGGAGCGCGCCCTCGAGAAACTCCACGCCGTCGCCAACAAGGTCGGTTACCCCGAACGCTGGCGTGACTACAGCACGCTGAACGTCGTTCGCGGCGACTTCTATGGCAACGCCACGCGGGCGACGCTGTTCGAATCGAATCGCGATCTGGCAAAGATCGGAAAGCCGGTCGACCGCAACGAGTGGGGCATGACGCCGCCAACCGTGAACGCCTACTACAACCCGCAGATGAACGACATCAACTTCCCGGCAGGCGTGCTGCAGCCGCCGCTGTATGACGCGAAGCTCGACGACGCCCCGAACTACGGCAACACCGGCTCGACAATCGGTCACGAACTGACGCACGCCTTCGACGACGAAGGCCGCCAGTTCGATGCGCAGGGAAATCTGAAGGACTGGTGGACCCCCGAAGACGCCAAAGCGTTCGAAGAGCGCATCGGCTGCGTGCGCGACCAGTACGCGCAGTACACGATCGTCGACGACATCAAGATCAACTCGAAGCTCACCTCGGGCGAAGACGTCGCGGACCTCGGCGGGACACTGCTGGCTTACGTCGCCTGGAAGGCGGCCGACCCCAACGATACGGCGCCCACCGACGGCTTCACACCTGATCAGCGCTTCTTCGTCGGCTTCGCGCAGTGGGCATGTGAGAACCAGCGGCCTGAGAACCTTCGCGCCAACGCCATCACCAATCCACACTCGCCTGGCAAGTACCGCATCAACGGCATCGTCTCCGACCTGCCCCAGTTCCAGAAGGCATTCAACTGCAGCGCCGGCTCGCCGATGGTGCGAACAAAGGCGTGCCAGGTATGGTGACCGAGCGCTAGAGAACGAATCCATGCGTGTGACGATCGTTGCGGCCGCCCTGCTGTTCGCTGTTTCTTCGCAATCGCAGCAGCCTTCGCAACAGTCGCCGCAGGAACCGGTGGCGGCACCGGCGCCGCTCGTCGAGAAGATCGACGTATCGGTGGTCAACGTCGATGTAACAGTCACCGATCGTCACGGCAAGCCGGTACCGGGCCTCACGCGCAACGATTTCGAGATCCTCGAAGACGGCAAGCCGCAGCCGATCTCGAACTTCTACTCCGTCGATGGCGCCCAGGCTCGCAGCGATGCGCATCCCGAGGCAGCCACGACAGCGACAAACCCAACGCTCACGCTTTCACCGGAACGCTTCCGCCGCAAAGTACTCGTGCTGATCGACAACCTCAATACCACGCCACACGGCCGCAACGTCGCTCTCGACCGGTTGGAGAACTTCGTCAATGAGCATTTTGACGACGGCCGCTACGAGTGGTCGATCGCGACGATCGACAGCCGCGTCCATGTGCTGCTTCCGATGACCTCGGATAAGAAGACTCTGCATGCCGTGGTCACCGATATCCGGCACAGCGGAACCCGCAAAGCCATCCGAACGCCCATCGAGCACGCTGACTTCAACAGCTCGGCGGCCTTCCCAACGGTCCAGGCCGAACAAATCAATTACCCGGCCACGTGGGGGTCGACGGCCACAATCAACTCTTTTGAAGACGAGACGTCGCTCAACGAGCAGATGATCTCGGCGCACTCGTCGACCGACGCACTCGTCGATGCAGCGCGCGCGTTCGGAAGCAGCGAGGGAAGAAAGATCATTCTTCTCGTCACCGGATACCTGCCGCTCGGAACGCTCTCGCCCTTCAATCGATCCACGCCCGACCCGGCGGTGGGCGGCCACGTGGGGGAAGTGGTCAGCGAAGACAATGAGCTGGACAACATGCGCGAGAAACTCGTGCGCGAGGCAAATGCGTCGAATACGAGCATTTACATCATTTCCGCGGAGGGGCTGGAAATGCCGGTGCAGGAGACCGTGACCGCGATGAGCGATGCGCCGCGCACCTCATCGAACACGTTCAATACGTCGCCGATGTTCTGGCTGGCCAGACAGACCGGCGGCGCGTACATGCCGGGCAACCGCATCGACGAGTCGTTCGCCGACTTCGACCGCCGCTCTGCCACGTTCTATTCGCTCGGCTACGTCCCGCAACATCCCGAGGACGAGCGCTACCACCGCCTGGCTGTACATGTAAAAGGGCACCGGGACTATCAGCTCCAGTACCGCGAGGGCTACTCCAGCGTGTCCACCGACCTGCAGATGACCCGCGCACTTCGTTCCGTGCTCGGCGCATTCATGCAACCGTCGACGATGGGGGTGTCGCTGATCTTCGGGGAGCCAAAGTACCGCGGCATCGTCGCCCTCGTGCCAATCAAGGCGGCGATGTCGATGGAGTCGCTGCAGTACATCACTGACGCGCGCGGCTCGCGTACCCGGCTCCACGTCTACGTCTCCATCTTCGATCCGGACGGCCGTAACATCACGTTGGCAAAGTCGTTCGCCGATATCTCCATCCTGCCGAACGAATCAGCCACCGGCCCAATGACCGTCACGATCCCGCCGCTGGCGTTGGCAAGAGGGACTTACCGGGTGGTGGTGGCGGTGCGAGACGAGCTGACGGATCACGTCGGCGTGGTGTCGCAGAAGATTGATTTGTAGTGGATCAGTGGGTTCGTGGGTCAGTGGATCAGTGGATCAGAACCAAAACGCTTTCTGAGCCACTAATCCACTGATCTGCGAATCCACTGATCCACTTGGAGCAGTCCTGGAATCGTTAGCATAAAGTTCGCACATGATCGTTTTCGGCCCGGACGTTCTGCACGACTTCGAACGAGCCTCACAGCTCGAGTGGATCGAGACGAACGGTCTCGGAGGCTGGGCCGGATCGTCAATCACATTCGCCAATACCCGGCGTTATCACGGGATGCTCGTCGCGGCACCGCCGGGCCGTACGGAACGAACGGTGCTCGTATCGAAACTCGACGAGAGCGTGGCCGGCATCGACCTCGCCTCCAACCGCTTCCCGGGGTGCGTCCACCCGTGCGGCTTCGAGCATCTCGTGTCGTTCTCCCGCGGCATCTTTCCGGTGTGGGAGTACAACGCCGGCGGCGTCAACCTGCGGAAGACGGTCGTCGCGCCACACGGCAGGAACATGACGGTCGTACTCTACGAAGTCATCGAGTGCCAGTCTCCGTTCGAGCTCCGCCTCTCGCCGTTCCTGGCCGGCCGCGATTACCACTCGCTCATCCACTGCTCCGACGCGGCACTCCCATACATACACATCGACGTTCCGGGCGCGAGGTTCGAGCCGAAACCTGACTGCTGGAAGCGGTTCGTCTACGACCGCGAGCGCGAGCGCGGGCTCGACTGCGAAGAGGATCTCTTCATCCCCGGCTCGTACGTTGTGACACTCCGGCGCGGCGATCTACTGCCCGTCATTCTGGCCACGGAGAACGGTGACTGGAATGCGCTCGAGATGATCGGGGAGGAGAGAGCTCGGAGGGAGAGAGTCATAGGAGGTCGGAGCGAACAATCTCCGGGACCAACTTCTCCGACTCCCGACCCCCGGCTCCCGACTCCCGAGCTCCTTCTCGCCGCCGATCAATTCCTCATCGATCGCGACAACGACAAGAAGACCATCATCGCCGGCTATCACTGGTTCACAGACTGGGGGCGGGACACGATGATCGCGTTGCCCGGGCTCTGCCTGGCCACCGGCCGTTTCGACGATGCGAAACAGATCCTTCGACGATGGCTGGCCGCCGCGAGCAAGGGGATGATCCCGAATCGTTTTCCGGATGGCACGACAGAGCCGGAGTTCAATTCGGTCGATGCGGGCCTCTGGCTGTTCGTCGCCATCTGGCGATACCGTGAAGCGGCGAACGACGAGCGTTTCGTGCGGGATGAGGCCTTGCCCGTACTCCGTCAGGCCATCGACTGGCTCGATCGAGGCACGCGCTTCAACATCCAATCCGGCCTCGACAGCCTGCTATACGCTGGCGCAAACGGAGTGGCGCTGACGTGGATGGACGCGATTGTCGACGGAGAAGCGGTGACGCCACGCCGGGGAAAGCCGGTGGAGGTCAACGCCCTCTGGTACAACGCCCTCCGGATCGTAGCTGCGCTCACCGGCGATTCCGCGCTCTCGTCACGAGCGGACACGGTGCGGGAGTCGTTCGAAGCGGCATTCTGGAATCGCGACTCGTTGTGCTGCTTCGACGTCGTGAACCCGAACGACGCATCGATCCGTCCGAACCAGCTTTTCGCCATCGCTCTGCCGTTCGCTCTCTTCGACGACGTTCGCGCCGAGCAGATCCTCCACGTTTGCGAGACACAGCTCCTCACCCCGGTCGGACTACGGACGCTCGCGCCCACCGATCCGCACTACCGCGGTCAGATCACCGGCGATCAACATTCTCGCGACACCGCCTACCACCAGGGAACCGTCTGGCCCTGGCTCCTCGGCGCTTACATCGACGCGCTGCTTCGCTATCGAGGCGAATCCGGACGCGAATCCGCGCGCGGTCTTATCGCGAACATGCACGCTCATCTGTCCGAAGCCGGAGCCGGCACCATCAGCGAGATCTTCGACGGCGACGCTCCCCATACCCCGCGCGGCTGCATCGCGCAGGCGTGGAGCGTGGGGGAAGTGCTGCGGGTACTTGCTACGGTCTGAAAGCGTCCTACCATAGTGAGTTTTGGAGTGATTTTATGAACGACAGAATCTTCGTCGGAATCAAAGGCACCGTCGTCGCGCTGGACCGAACCACAGGCACTGAGCTCTGGAGGTCAAAGTTGTCCGGCTCTGACTTTGTCAACATCGTCATCGACGGATCGGAGCTCGTCGCGGCCACCGAGGGCGAGGTTTATTGCCTCGATCCAACCACCGGCGCCATCCGCTGGCATAACACTCTCAGCGGCCTCGGATACGGCTTTGTCGCCATTGCCGGAGCATCATCCCAACAGCTCATCGCCTTCGCGGAGAAGCATCGTCAAGAGCAAGCCTCGGCGGCAGGGGCCGCAGTGAACGTGGGCTGACGACGTACGTCAACCGACAGTCAACGGGTTACTTCGATGAGAGTGCAGCGATTGCCTGCTTGCGGCTGACCGAGGGGAACTGCTCCAGAAACTCATCCAGCGAGTCGCCGGCCTCGAGATAGTCGAACAGGTTGTAGACGGGCACGCGAGTCCCAACGAATACGAGCTCGCCGCCCATGATCTCCTGGTCGCTGTGAACGACTTGCTCCTTCACGGTCATGCTCGAATTCTACTCGCTATGCAACGCAACCCTGCCCGCTGGCGACGCACGTGCATTACCACGTCGACGAGACGCTACACCCGGGAACCGCGCAGGCCTTCGGTCTTTCGCGCAGTGATCTATTTCGAACGCAACTCGCGCAATTACATAGATTTACGAGTGCAGCACTGCACAGCGACTCCGAGACTTGCCATACTCCCGCGCGTTGTAACCTTCATTGGATCAATGGTTTCCCCTTGATGCGACCTGGTCGCGATGTCCGCTTCCACGGTCGCGCTGTCGTCTTCGACGGGTCGTAACATTCACGTTCGCTTGACTTTAGCTTAGCTAACGATGTCCCTGACGCTGGACGTCAGCGGGCGGTGTCTTTGTCCAATTGCGCCTGACCACCGCCCATCGGCACTCGAATCAACATCCCCGTCGCGTCAGCCCTGCTGGGGATTCCTCGCGTCGCTCGGCATGACAGGGCGGCGCGCCGCTTGCTATCGGAACCGTCAGCGCGACACGATGGGCTTGATGACGACCAGTAGCGAATCCCCCTCCCTCCTCAGCGATTGGGACTTCCACCTCTTCAACGAAGGGAGCCACAACCGGCTCTGGGAGAAGCTTGGCGCGCATGTCGTCAGCAACGGGACGATGTTCGCGGTCTGGGCGCCGAATGCGGCTTCGGTCAGCGTGATGGGCGACTGGAACGGCTGGAATCCGGAACAGCACTACCTCGCGGATCGCGGTCCTTCAGGTATCTGGGAAGGATTTGTGCCGAACGCCGGCAAGGGAGCGCTCTACAAGTTCCACATCCGCTCGAAGCACAATGGCTATCGTGTCGACAAGGCTGATCCCGTCGGCATCCTTCACCAGACACCACCCGACACGGCCTCGGTGGTCTGGGACCTCGACTACGAATGGCGCGATGACGAATGGATGCGTCATCGCGCGGATCGCAACTCCTTCACGGCGCCGATGTCGATGTACGAGATGCACATCGGGTCGTGGAGACGGGACGGAGACAGGCCGCTCACTTACCGCGAGCTGGCCGGTCCGCTCTCCGACTACCTGCGCAAGATGAACTTCACCCACGTGGAGCTGCTGCCGGTGATGGAGCATCCGTTCTACGGTTCCTGGGGCTATCAGTGTACCGGCTACTTTGCCGCCACCAGCCGGTACGGCACGCCGCAGGATCTGATGTACCTCATCGACGTGCTGCACCAGAACGGCATCGGCGTCATCCTCGACTGGGTCCCGTCGCACTTCCCCACGGACGAGCACGGGCTCTCCTACTTCGACGGTACTCATCTCTACGAGCACGCCGATCCGCGGAAAGGGTTCCAGCCCGACTGGGGATCGCTGGTCTTCAACTACGGCCGCAACGAGGTCCGCTCATTCCTGCTGTCGAGCGCTCTCTACTGGATCGGCATCTTCCACGCCGACGGGCTGCGCGTCGATGCGGTGGCATCGATGCTTTACCTCGACTACTCGCGCAAAGAGGGCCAGTGGATTCCAAACGAGTTCGGCGGGCGCGAGAATCTCGAAGCCATCACCTTTCTGCGGCGGCTCAACGAGGACGTCTACAAAGCGCATCCTGATGTGCAGGTCATCGCCGAGGAGTCGACGTCGTGGCCGATGGTGTCGCGGCCGGTGTACGTTGGAGGGCTCGGGTTCGGGATGAAGTGGGACATGGGATGGATGCACGACACGCTGCGCTACTTCGCGCTCGACCCCGTTCACCGCAAGTTCCATCAGACCGATCTGACGTTTCGAGGGATGTATGCCTTCACGGAGAACTTCGTGCTGCCGTTGTCGCACGACGAGGTTGTCCACGGAAAGGGCTCGCTGATACGCAAGATGCCGGGCGATGAGTGGCGGCGGTTCGCGAACCTGCGGCTGCTCTTCGCTCACATGTACTCCCAGCCGGCCAAGAAACTGATGTTCATGGGCGGTGAATTCGGCCAGTGGCGCGAGTGGAATCACGATGCCAGCCTCGATTGGAGCCTGCTCGATGCGCCGCCGAACGCTGGCTTGCATCGATGGGTCGAAGATCTCAACAAGGCCTACCGTGATATCCCGGCGCTGCACGAGCTCGACTTCTCGCCGGAAGGCTTCGAGTGGATCGACTGCCACGACGCGGAGAACAGTATCGCCGTCCTGTTGCGGAAATCGAAACTGCATCCGGAGCAGCCTGTCATCGTGGCTCTGAACTTCACGCCTCTGCCGCGCTACAACTACATGATCGGCGTTCCCTCCGGCGGGCACTGGGTCGAAGTACTGAACAGCGACGCGTTGCTTTACGGCGGCAGCGGTCAGGGAAACATGGGAGGAGTTGACGCCGCTCCGATCCCATTGCACGGCCGCAAATGGTCGGTCAACCTGACGCTTCCACCGTTGGGAGCGGTGTTTCTGATGAGTGACGTTGAGAGGGAGCCGGGAGTCGGTAGCCGGAGGTCGGAGAAGGCGTAGACTACCTCCATGGCGTCTGCGACTTCGACAAAGATGACCTATGAGGACTTGCTCCTGCTCCCTGAGGACGGTCTCCGCCACGAGATCATCGATGGGGAGCACTACGTGAACGCATCACCGATTACAAAGCACCAACGGGTTTCCTATCGACTCATCCTTGCCATCGGCAACTACCTCGAGGAACATCAAGTGGGGGTGCTTTTCCACGCTCCGTTCGACGTCGTCTTCTCCCGATACGATGTCGTCGAGCCCGACCTGATCTTCATCAGCAACGAGAGACGAGAGATTCTCACAACGAAAAACATTCAGGGCTCACCGGATCTGCTCATCGAAATACTCTCCGATTCGAATCGCAAATACGACGAAGTAACCAAGCGCGCCCTCTACGAACGCACAGGCGTCCCCGAATACTGGATCATCGATCCGGTCGCCGACGACGTTCGGATCTTCCGGCGCAATGCTTCGGGACGTTACGAGCGCGCCGTCGAGCTGTCCGGCGACGACACGCTCACTTCTCCCCTTTTTCCGGGCCTCGAGATCAGACTCGACCGCATCTTCGCAGCCTGAAACCGCGAATCGAGCGCGAGTGAGGTCCGACTCGATTCCCAATCAAGGCGGCAGCTCGCTCGCTGGCAGCAGTGGCGAAGTGTGGAGAAGGCGTAGACTACCTCTATGGCGTCTGCGACTTCGACAAAGATGACCTATGAGGACTTGCTCCTGCTCCCTGAGGACGGTCTCCGCCACGAGATCATCGATGGGGAGCACTACGTGAACGCATCACCAATTACAAAGCACCAACGGGTTTCCTACAACCTCATCGTCGAGATTGGCATTTACCTGCGCGAACATCCAGTCGGAAAACTCTTCCACGCGCCGTTCGACGTCGTGTTCACACGATACGACGTCGTCGAGCCCGACCTGATCTTCATCAGCAGTGAGCATCTCGAGATCCTCACGACGAAGAACATCCAGGGATCACCGGACCTCCTCGTCGAAATCCTCTCTGACTCGAATCGTAAGTACGACGAAGTAACCAAGCGCACGCTCTACGAGCGCACCGGCGTCCCTGAATACTGGATCATCGATCCGGTCGCGGACGACGTTCGGATCTTCCGGCGCAATGCCTCGGGACGTTACGAGCGCGCAGTAGAGCTGTCCGGCGACGACACTCTCACCTCTTCCTTTCTTCCCGGCCTCGAGATCAGACTCAACCGAATCTTCGAAGCTTGAAGCGGTAGCTCGCAGCACGGGTCTTTGCCACGCACGGGGGTTCGGCCCAGCGCGGCTGGGCCCTACGGGCGACGGCCGCCGCGAAAACCCTGGGTTACGACATGGATGGTGATTCATAGGGCTCAACTGCGCTGAGCCGCCCCCCGTGTTGCGACAGCGCAGTGCAGGCCAGCATCGCTAAGGCGCTCAAACCCTCCCGGATACCTCGGCCAGCTTGCGCAGGCGATCGGCGTGCTCGTTGGTGAGCGCACCGTCTGGCAGGCGCCACGACCAGTTGTCGTGTTCGGCTCCGGGGCGGTTCATGCGAGCGGCGCTGCCGAGGTCGAGGATGTCCTGCACCGGGACGATCGCAGTTTCGGCGACTGAGGTGTAAGCGGCGCGGATCAGAGTCCAGGCGATGTCGCCGGCGTCGATGACGCCCAGATATGCCGACACGGTTTCACGCTCTCTCTCGGCCGCGTTCTCGTACCAGCCACGCGCCGTATCGTTGTCGTGCGTGCCGGTGTAGACGACCGTCATCGGATCGTAGTGATGCGGTAGATGCGGACTGTTTTCCTGTGCGAACGCGAATTGCAGGATCTTCATCCCCGGCAGACCGATGGCCGTTCGCAGCTCGTGGACTTCCGGAGTAATGAATCCGAGGTCCTCAGCGACGAGCGGCAACTCGCCAAGGGCATCGCGGACGGCGTCAAAGAGAGCGATACCGGGTCCGGGCATCCAGTGGCCGTTGATTGCCGTGGTCTCGCTGGCCGGGATCTCCCAATACGCGGCAAAGCCGCGGAAGTGGTCGATGCGAAGGACATCGGCGAAACGGAGTGCGGCGCGGATGCGTGACACCCACCAGCGGTAGTTCGTCTCGTGAAGCAGATCCCAGCGATAGAGGGGATTGCCCCAACGTTGTCCGGTCTCGCTGAAGTAGTCCGGCGGCACGCCGGCGACGACATCCGGCTCGCCGTGTTCGTCGAGATGGAAGATCTCACGGTTCGCCCAGACGTCGGCGCTGTCAGCGGCAACGTAGATCGGCACGTCGCCCATGATGCGGATGCCGCGCGCGTAGGCGGCGTCCCGGACGGCCGACCATTGTTCGAAGAACAGCCACTGGACGTACTCGTGAAAACGAATCTCCTCCGCCAGCTCGAAACGGGCGTCGGCCATTGCATTTCGCGCGCGCGCGGCCAGACCGTCCGGCCATACCGTCCATGGTTTGCCGCTTTGCTGCTCTTTCAGCGCGGCGTAGAGCGTCCAGTCCAATAGCCAGGGGTTGTCCCGCGCGAAACCAATTAACGCCTGCCGTTGTTCGGCCGAGGCATGCTCGGCAAAGTGTTCATAGGAGCGTTGCAGCAGACCGTGTTTCAGCGCCTTGACGCGTTCGAAATCAACGTCCGCCGGCAGCTCCGGCATATCGTTCAGCGCGTCATCCGGCAGTAACCCGCCTTCGAGCAAGCGTTGCGGTGAGATCAGCAACGGATTGCCTGCGTACGACGAGAGGCATCCATACGGTGAGTTGCCGTAGCCCGGTGCGTTGAGCGGCAACACCTGCCAGATGCCGAGCCCCGCGCGTTGCACCCATTCAAGAAACGCCAGCATCTCGTCGCCGAGGTCGCCGATGCCGAAACGGCCGGGGAGGGACGTGGGGTGGAGGAGTACTCCCGCGGTGCGGTCAGTGTTCCGGGGTTCGGGAGCGGAGGTGTGGGTCATCTATCAGTGCTCAATCGTAGCGCCGAAGCCACGATCCAAAGACATTCACCCTCTCGCTTCCGGGCTGATCGAAAGCGTCTCGCCCAGCGCGTCAAAGTGCTGCAACCAGCGATTCGCGCTCGACGAGCCGTTGCCGGCGTTCACTGCAATCACCGGCCGGACGGTCTTCATCAGGCGGTAGTAGTCATTCTGAGGCCGGCGCAGATTCACGTCGATGCCGGCCTCACGAACGATGGCCACGAGCGTCTCCCAGCGTTCGAGCAGTTCCAGATTGTCGTGGCTGATCGAAAAATCTCCGGCCGCACCCTCGACGGCGTGGGTCAGCGACATGAGCGTCGTCTCATCGAGCACGACCCCTTCGTCACGCGACTCGCGGAGGCGCGATTCGATATCGCCGAGCGGCAATTCGCCGGCCGACGCCATCCTGCGGATCTGCATGTTGACGTCGAACTCGGCCGCCGTTCGCAACACCTTCGGAAGCGGAACGCCGAGCGCGGCGTGGAAACGCATCAATGGATCGTAGCGCTCGTGCAGTTGGCGGAACGCGCTCTCCGCCTCACTCAGCGTGGCGTCGCAGAGCAGATTGAGGATGCGGCGCTGCTCGTCACGGAAGAGTGCACGGATCGACAGCAGCGGCTCCTCGAAATACCTGCCCAGCACGCGGATCACGGATGAGACCCCGTTGAGGCGCATGTCTTCGCTGAGACCGCGCTTCATGGCCTCGTACTGTTCCGGCGCCGGCGACGCGAGCCGCACACCTCCGGTCAGCTCCGTCTCGCCGAGGTGGATCACCGTGAACTCGAACGACGATTCTTCCCGCGTGATGAGCGACGTAACGGTGATCGATCCGATGGCCATCCGGGCGCGGCCGGCGCGGAACGAGTCGAAATCGTCCTGGCGGACGCGATAGCAATAGACGCGGTCATCGTGTGCGAAGTTGTCGAAGAGCGAAGCGACGGCGTAGTGCGCCGCCAGGCGGCGGAGATCAACCCGCATCGGCGTGACGTCGCGCTCGTAGATGAGCCGGGCATCGCCCTGTTGCACCAGGTTGCTGCGCGCGGAGGCGATGCGGTCGAGAAAGTCCGGCTCGAGGCTGCGGCCCGATACCTTTTCCGCAAGCTGGATGACACGGCCGGCGTAGTGCAGCACTTGCACGGTCTCGATTCCCGAGATGTCGCTGAAGAACCAGCCACAGCTCGTGTACATGAGCATGGCGTTGCGCTGCATCTCCAGCAACTCCAGAGCGGTCACCCTTGCCCGGCTGTCATCGACGGCGTGTTGCGTCAGGAAACGGTCGACGTTGTCTTCCGAACGGTCGAGCACGACGCTGATGTAGTCGTCGCGCGCCTGCCAGGGCTCGTGAAGCAGACCGGAGCCATGCGATTCGAAGATGGCGGTGCATTCGTCGCGAAGCCAGTCCAGTGCGGAGCGGAGAGGTGTCCGCCATTGCTGGTTCCATCCGGCGTCGCCACCGTTGCTGCAGCCACAGTCCCGCTCCCAGCGGCCCAGACTGTGATCGCAGCTCCAGGCCGTCCGCTCGATGATCTCGACTTCATGCGTAGGCTGAACATCGGCGAGGAACTGCCCATAGTTCATGATCCGTGAAAGCTTCTGCTCATCGATGTAGTCGAGCGCATATGCCAGAGCCATGTCGCCCTTCTTATGGTGGTGGCCGTACGTCTCGCCATCTGTGGCGATGTTGACGAGTTGCGGGTGCGTGCGTCCCTCCACGAATGCGCCGAGAAGACGGTGAGCGAGATCCTCCCCGCGTCCGAGCAGGCGCTCGAAGGCTACGGCGCGCGAGATCGGACCATCGTAGAAGAAGAGGACGATCGACCGGCCGGAGGGCAGGTTGCAGCGATAGGGCATCGTCGGATCGATCGCGCGGGCCCTCTCGGTCCAGTCCTGATCGCCGATCTTTCGCCACCGCAAGGCCTGATGCGGTTCGAGGATCGTGAATGCCATCCCCTCGGCGGCCAGCGCTTCGAGCGACGCGACGTCGACCGCCGTCTCCGGCAGCCACATCCCCTCCGGTTTTCTTCGAAAACGCTGCTCGAAGTCGCGAATGCCCCAGCGCACCTGCGTTTGCTGGTCGCGCGCATTCGCCAGCGGCATGATCATGTGGTTGTAGGCTTGTGCGATCGCGGAGCCATGACCGCCGAAGCGCTCCTGGCTGGCGCGGTCCGCATCGATGATCGCCCCGTACGTCTCGGGCTGACGCTGTTCCAGCCACGACAATAGCGTCGGGCCGAAGTTGAAGCTGATCGCGGAGTAGTTGTTGACGATCTTGACGATTCGCTCGCGCGCGTCGAGGATGCGCGACGATGCGTTCGGCCCGTAGCACTCCACTGTGACCCGCTCGTTCCAGTCGTGATACGGCGACGCCGAGTCCTGCGTCTCTACCGCCTCCAGCCACGGGTTTTCCCGCGGGGGCTGGTAGAAGTGGCCATGGATACAAATGTAACGGATGAGCATGGGGAGGCGGAGAATATCAGCGCCCGAGCAGCTCGAGCACGCCGCGGAGGGGGATACGAACCCGCTCCGGCCGGCTGTTCATCTCGTAGGCACCGGCAGTTCCGCGCGCCAACGGTCGTTCACCAGCGCGCTCATCCGCGTCTCGACCGGCGACGTTTCGGATTCGTGGCGATGAAGCACAACCGCGGAGAGGAGATCGTGGCCGCCGGCAAAAGATATCCGCCTCGATCACTCGGCGACGCCCGTCGAATTGCAATTCGGCCACGAGGGGGAGACGGTGCGATCAGCATGCCTCCTGGCTGATTTCGCGCGCAGCGCTTTGGAGTGCGGTGGCAGCAGCCACCGCTTTGGGATGGGCGGTGGTCTTCGGCATGATCAGTGCGGCGCCATCTTCTGGATCTCACTGCTCGGCTTACCGGGAGCCCCAACCCTCCCAAAGCGGTGGCTGCGGCCACCGCACTCCAAAGCGCTGCGCGCGAAATAGTGGTTACGGCTCGGCGAGTGCCTTACGAGCCGTGAGGTTGTCATGCAGCGCGAAAAGCAGACGGCCGGCGTTGCCGTCCCCGAGGCGCGCTCGCATCGCCAGAACATGCTCATTACCCGGCGCATCCTCGGCGGCGCGATCGAGGAATGGGCGAGGATCGGTGCCGAGGTGAAGGGCGGCGCGGGCACGGTAGAAGGCCACCGAGGAGACGGCGCGGTTCTCCCGGATCGGACGGTAGCCATCCTCTTCGAGCGGCGATAGGAGACGGTCGGCATCCGGCCAACGGCCTTGTTGCTCCAGCGCGAGGGCGTCATCGAACGTGTTTCGCGCACCGCGCCAACCGTTCGTGTCCTCGATCTGCTCGGGACCGTTGATGCCGAGGAGGATGGCGACAATCACTACGGCGACGGCGGCGATCACGTGGCGCCGGGCAATGATCTCAGCGATGCCGGCGGCCGCCAGGATGACCATCGCAGGGAGGATGGCGTTCCGCTGCCGCGCCGTAACGTAGAACGCGGCCAGGACGATGATGCCAGCAAGCGCGAAGACGACGAACGGCAGCAACTCCCGGCGGCGCTCGCGCGCCAGCAACACTCCCGCGCCGGCAAGAGCGACCAGCACTCCGAACGGGACGAACGGCCAGGATGCCAGGAGGATGTCTTTGCGCGCCATCGTCGCCAGGTCATGAGCATCGTGGCTGTGAAACGCGAAGAACAGTTTGTGCAGCGTGAGTCGTAACGCGGCTCCCGGGTATTCACGCGCAAACGCCAGTGCCTTACCGGTCCAGAAACGGTTCGACTCGGCGCGCGTCAGCGTCCTGCCGGAAGAGCGCGACGCCACGATTCTGTAGGCGACATGCAGGTAATCAGGCTCCTTCGACGCGCGCTCGATGTCGTTCACGATCCGCGGCTGGACGCCTTCGTATCCCGTCGCGCTTGGGTTCATCCCTTCATAGAAGACCGTCCCCGGATCCATCAGGACGAGCTCGCCGGTGAGCGCGGCGTTGATCGACAACATGATGATGACCGGCACGACGGCGGCGAGAATCAGCTTCCACGATCGCTCGACGACGGCAATCGCAGCGGTACCGAACATCACTACCGGACGGCAGATCGACGCCAGTCCGAAGAATGACCCGGAGCCGGCGGGCGGCCGCGCGAGAAGTGCCATGGCCGCGCTTCCCAACAGCAGAATCAACGTCTCCGGCTCGGCTTCGGTGGCGCAGACCAGGACAGCGCGGTTACCGAGGAGGAGCAGCGGCGCCACGATCATCGCGATCGTCCCGAAGCGTCGCGCGGCGATGCCACAGAGCAACGCGGCAATGCTGACGAAAACGATCTGTAGCGTGCGGATGGTGGTGAAACCGGCGCCGAGCCAGCGGAGCGAGACGACGAACCAGAGATAGCCGGGGCTCAGATCGGCAAGCCGGTCACGCGGCATCTGTCCGGCCAGAATGCGGTCCCCAAAGATGAGGTACTTGGCGAAGTAGCCCTGGTCATGAAGCGTACCGATGAGGTGGATGCGCAGCCACGTGATCAGCGTGAGCGCGATGACAGCGGCAAACAGCAACACGTAGCGGCGGCGCATCGGACTGCGAATCTACAGCAGCTTGCGCACGAACGGCCGCGTTCTTCTCGGCGTTGCGTTCTATGCGCCGTCGCTGAGCAAGGCCACGGCCAGCGCGGTGTCCATGTACTCGGTGAGCTCGCGCAACTTTCCGCCGGCGACGCGGATGACGAAGCAGTAGCGGTTGTTGTACGGCTTGCCGTTCCTCATCGTGTTCTCTCCGTGGGCCTCGACGACGACGAGATCGTCTTCGGCAATGAAGCGGTCCGGGATCGTGCGCATCCGATCGGACATCTTCGACCGCAGAGTGGGGAACAGCTCCATGAACACGGCCTGCTTCCCCTCGTACCTCTTCGACCACGGCGTGGTGCCGGTGACGGTCCAGCAGAAGTCGTCGCTCGTGTTATCCACGAATGGGCGGGGGTTGCCGTTGGCCAGCTCGGTGAATATGTGCTGAACGAGCAGCTTGTTCTCGGCGGCAGACATGAGCGAAGAGTTGGTGAATATACTCAACGCCGTGCGGCGTGGCAAATTCGGCGTCGGGGAGCTCGAGGGCGGCACTGCTGATCATCACCGCTTCCCCCTCTCTCGCGCAAAAGGCGAGACCGCGCGGGCACGGTTGGCTACGGTGACGTAGTAGAGGATGTAACTAAGAGTTCCGGCGAACGAGCCGATCGGCCGTCCGATGAGCCATGCTACGGCGAAGCGGAACGACGATTCGATGAACAGATAACCGGTCACGATGCAGACCAGCAGTGGACGCGGCGAACCGGCCATCATTCCGCTGACGATCCAAAGCACCAGGCAAGTGACAACCGCGTAGATCGGGAAGACCGAGGTGATGGTCAGCCGCGTCGAAACGATGCCGAGCTCCCCCCCGATCGCCTCCTGCACACCGGCGGGGAAGTGACCCACCAGGAAAGCGAGCGCATTCGCCGATTTCCGCTTCCTCTCGCGCGAGATTTGCGCACGGTACTCGACGAGCCGCTCCGCCTCACTGCCGGCATCGTAGCGGCCGGTCGTCCGCATGATGTGCGCGTCGCTCCATGGCTCGAGCAGATAGCGCACACCCCCCTGCGGCAGCGGCTCGGCATCGACGACTTCGAAGTAGCGCTCCTCCCACAGCACCGCCGTCCCCGGAAACTCGGCCGTGGTGAGCGTCTTCACCACCCGCGGAATCCACCGTTTCGGGATGCGCGACAGCAAAACAAACTGGTCGCCATCGCCCTTCTGGACGCGGTCGGAGCCGTACGCCTGCATGTAGCTATTGTAGGGGTTTGCTTATCCGCAGATTAGGCGGAGATGAGTTTGTCTCACGCTCTAATCTGCTTCATCTGCGTAATCTGCGGACAAGGCCTCTTGTGGCACGGACACTCGGCGCCTACTTCACCACCGGGATCACATCATTCAATATCCACAGCGGTCCGATCATCAGATGCGTGGCATTCCGGAAAAACGCCGGGTTCTTGTGCTCGTAGACGCTGTGGCCGATGAACTGGAAGATCCAGCCGAGGACGAAGAGTGTGACATTGAGCCACATCGGCAGCCAGGCGCCGATCAGGTAGAAGGCGATCGAGACGATGAGCATCGCCAACGCCAGACGCCACTCCAGGATCAGGTAGTAGAGGATCGCCACGGCGATCAGGAGGATGCCAGCATCGACGCGGAAGTTGCTGATGGCCGTGACCGGCACACGGGCCAGCATGCCGAAGATCGTCAGGACGATGAGCGGGATGCCGAAGCGGTGGAACCACTTGTTGCCTTTCGTCCGATGGTAGGAGGCGTAGTCGGCGAACAACGCATGGATGTCATGCATGCGGAGATTCTACCTAAAGGCCTATCCGCAGATCACGCAGATTGACGCAGATAGAGGCGCATAGTGATGCCACCCTTCGGGCGGAGCGTGATCGAGGCTCGCGGCGTGACATCCCGCGAGACCAACTCCAGCCGCCAGCGCTGGGCCAGGGTGGCCATGATCAGGACCGCTTCCATCCAGGCAAAGCCTTCGCCGATGCAGATGCGGGGGCCGGCGCCGAAGGGGAAGTAAGCGAGCTTCGGGCGGGATGTCTTCGCTTGCGGCGTGAATCGCAACGGATCGAAACGGTCGGGATCGGGCCACCAGCGGGGATCGCGATGCGTGACCGCTTGCGACGCCACGACGACAGCACCGCGCGGCACGAGCCACTCGCCGATCATCACGTCCTCGAGCGCCAGACGGCTCACCGCCCATGCCGGCGGATACATCCGCATCGACTCTGCCACCACCATCTCGGTGTACGGCAGGCGGGGATAGTCGTCCGGCGCCGGCAGGCGGCCGTCAAGAACTGCGTCGAGCTCGCGATGAATCTCAGCCAGCGCGGCGGGATTCCGGGACAGCAGGTACCACGTCCAGGCGAGTGCGTTGGCGGTCGTTTCGTGGCCGGCCAGGAAGAGGGTCATCGCTTCATCGCGGAGCTGCTGGTCGGTCATCCCGCTGCCGTCGCCTTCTTCGTCGAGGGCCAGCAGCAGCATCGACAGCAGGTCGCCGTGGTCCTGGCCCGACTTCCGGCGCTCGTCGATGATCGCGTAGACCGTACGGTCCAGCCGGGCAATCGATTTGCGAAACCGCATCGTCTGCGGAAGCGGCAAACGCCGCAAGAGGCTGGAGAGCGGGTTGATCAGCGCCGGGAAGAGATCGACGAGCGATGTCAACGCCTCTCCGATCTCACCAGCCTCGCCGTCGACATCGGCATCGAAGAGAGTCTTGGCGACGACTGACAGCGTGAGTCCCATCATCTCGTGATGGACGTCGAGCACCTCGCCGTCCCTCCACCGCTCACTCAGTTTCGCCGCACGATCGATCATCACCTCGGCGTACCGCCCTATCCGTTCGCGATGAAAGGCCGGTTGTACCAGGCGCCGCTGCCGCTTGTGTACCTCCTCCTCGGATGTCAGAAGCCCCTCACCGAAGATGACCTTCGACCGTTGCAGCGCCCGGCTCTTGTGAAACGAACGATGCTGCGTGATCAGCAGCTCGCGGATGAGGTCCGGGTGATTGAAGAGAAAGATCTGCTGCGGCCCGACTCGGAAAAAGACCGCGTCGCCGTACTCCGCCGCCGCGCGCGAGAGAAAGGGAATGGGATCGCGCTGCATGGTGCGCAAGTATCGGAAGGGGATACGGCTCTTCGGGCCGGGCGGGAGGGAGGGCATGTCGCAATGTTAGCCTCCTAGGGCCTGCGCTGCGAACCAACCCCGACACAGATAGAATCCCACACATCATGAACGCCCTCCCGATGATCCTCTTCTTCCTTGCGGTCACCGCGATCGGTTACCGGTACTACTCGGCGTTCCTTGCGGCGAAGGTGATGGCGCTCGACGACTCCCGCGTCACGCCTGCGTATCGCTTCGAGGACGGGCAGAACTATGTGCCGACGAACAAGTGGGTACTCTTCGGGCACCACTTCGCGGCCATCTCCGGCGCTGGGCCGCTGATCGGGCCGGTGCTGGCGGCGCAGTTCGGGTATCTGCCCGGGCTTCTCTGGCTCGCGTTCGGCGTCGTGCTCGGCGGGGCGGCACACGACTTCGTGACTCTGGCGGCGTCGGTGCGGCGGAACGGAAAGTCGCTGGCCGAGATCGCGCGAAACGAGATCTCGCCGCTGGCCGGCACGACGGCGATGGTGGCGATCCTCTTCATCATCGTCATCGCTCTGGCCGGACTCGGTATCGCCGTGGTCAACGCGCTGGCTGATTCACCGTGGGGGACGTTCACGATCTTTCTGACCATCCCGATCGCCCTGGTCATTGGCCAATACCTTCACCGCTCGAAAGCGCCCAACGCCATCCGCAACGGCTCCATCGCCGGAGCGCTCATGGTGCTCGCCGCGGTCGTGGCCGGCCGATTCATCCCCGGCACCGCGCTCGGCGCAATCTTCACGCTGACGAAGCCGGAGATCACGATCGCCATCGCCATCTACGGGTTCATCGCCTCGGTGCTTCCTGTGTGGATGCTGCTCTGCCCGCGCGACTACCTGTCGTCCTACATGAAGCTCGGCACGATCGGCTTGCTCGTCATCGGCACGATCATCGTCGCGCCGCACATCCAGGCGCCTGCGGTCTCGCAGTTCGCGGGCGGCGGCGGACCGATCATTCCAGGCAAGCTCTTTCCGTTCGTCTTCATCACCATCGCCTGTGGTGCCATCTCAGGCTTCCATTCGCTGGTGAGCTCGGGGACGACGCCGAAGATGCTGGCGAAGGAGTCAGACGCGCGGATGATCGGCTACGGCGCGATGCTGTGCGAAGGGCTGGTCGGCTGCGTGGCCCTCATCGCCGTCTGCGCGCTGCATCCCGGCGATTACTACGCCATCAACGTTCCGCCTGCGGTGTTCGCAAAGCTCGGCATGTCGACGGTCAACCTCCAGCACTTCTCCACGCTGGTCGGCGAGACCCTGGCCGGCCGCACCGGCGGCGCCGTGTCGCTGGCGGTCGGCTTCGCGCAGATCTTCTCCGGCATCCCCTTCCTCGGGCATCTCATGTCGTACTGGTACCACTACGCCATCATGTTCGAGGCTCTCTTCATCCTGACCACGATCGACACCGGCACGCGGGTGGCTCGCTTCATGGTGCAGGAGTTCCTCGGCCGCGCCTGGAAGCCGCTCGAGAACACATCGTGGATTCCCGGCACGATCGCATCGACGGGATTGGTGGTCTTCGCCTGGTCGTGGTTCATCCTCAATGGCTCGATCTCGCAGATCTGGCCGATGTTCGGCATCGCCAATCAACTCCTCGCCTCCGTGGCGCTCTGCGTCGGGACGACGGTCATCATCAACTCCGGCCGTGTGCGATACGCGTGGACGACGATGTTCCCGCTGGCGTTCGTGGCCTCGATGACTCTCTACGCCGGCTACCGCTCGATCGTCGACAATTTCCTCGGCCCGAAGATGATGGCAAAGGACCCGTTCACCGGTTACCTCGACGCGTCGCTGACATCCATCCTGATGGTCTGCGTGATCATCATCATCGCCGCTTCCGCCCGCGCCTGGATGCGCGCAATACGCGGCGAAGCGGTAGCATTCGTCCCGGCAACGGCCGGACCGGACCACATGCATTTACCAGGAAGCGGGTGCTGCTGATGCTGGACAAGATCGTAGGTTTCATCCCCACTCTGGACTTCGACAAATCGCGAGCGTTCTACGAAGGCGTGGTCGGACTCCGCTTCGTACACAACGACAGCTTCGCCATGGTGCTCGACGCGAACGGCACAATGATTCGCGTTTCCAAAGTCCAGCCCGGCTTCAAACCCGCCGGCTTCACGATTCTGGGATGGGAATCCGCCGCCATCGAATCCGACGTCGCCGCTCTTACGGCCAAGGGAGTCATCTTCGAGCGCTACGGCTTCTTCGAACAGGACAAGCTGGGCATCTGGACCGCTCCATCCGGCGACAAAGTGGCCTGGTTCAAGGATCCTGACGGAAACATTCTCTCGCTGTCCCAGCACGTGTAGGGCCGCCGCCCTCGGCGGCCATCTTCGCCCAGTCCAAGAGCCAGGCCGCCGGGGGCGGCGGCCCTACACGCGGCGCGGCGCGCGCCTCGGCATCGTGATCGCCATGGCGAAGAAGAAGAGGAGGCAACCCGCGATGGCCGGGCCGAGGTGCGTCAGGTCGTTGTAGCCGATCACTGGGTGGACGGCGATCGCGGTGCAGAAGCCGGCCAGCCCCGCGGCCGCCAGGGCTTGCCACAGGCTGCGCGATGGCCATCCATAGAGCACGGCGATGAACATAGCCAGGCCAACCGAAACGAGCGCACCGCCGAAGCCGGCCCGATCGTGAGCGATGAGCGGAATGAGCCGGGCGTTGATCTGCTGGATCTCCGCCGGCGTAATCCCCATGAACGCGATGTCCTGCGGGACGAAGACAGTGGTCATGCCGACAGTGGTGATGGTGCAACCGGCAGCGACGATGCCGAAGGTCGCGAGCAGAAGGAGGATTCGTCCGATTCCGTTGCGGGAGTGGACATCCAATGCAGGACGGCGGATCTTTTCGACGCGCAATCCGCGGGTCCGCACCAGTCCCGCCACGAATAGCGGAAGCAGCGCGAGCGTCGCCGCGCCGTGCCAGGAATCGAGATAGCCGTAGCCGAGGTACGCCAGAAAGCTGAGAAAGCCCGCGCCCCCGCTGATGGCCAGAGCCCACCAGGCCCACGACTCGCGCTTCTGCAGCGGGAACTCCGCGAGCCAGAGGTACATCACACCGATCGCGATGAGGACGCCGCCGAATGAAACGCGGTCATGAATCATGAAGTGCAGGATGCGGCATCCTCGAATCGCGCAGAGCTGCTGCGCGGTCATGCCGAGGTAGTCGGTGTCTTGTGGCAGGAAATGGCCGGTCGCCGCCTGAAAGAGCGCAAACGCGCCTGCGCCAATCAGCGCGATGGCAGTCAGCTTGATCAGCGACCGCCCGTCGCCGATGAACGTCTCGAAGAAGCCGCGGTCGTCGTGCATGGTTCGTCAGAAGAAAAGCTTCACCGGCTTGATACCGAGGCGGTCGAAATAGGGATCGAGCCGTCGCGCCAGCTTCGGCCAGTGGTGATGCGGTACCTGCGGATAAAGATGATGCTCGAGATGATACAGATGCCCGGCCGCGATGATCGATAACACCCGGCCGCGAAAGAGCGTCGTCTGCGTCAGCTCGCTGGTACCCGACGGGTTGTGCGGGATGAAGACGGTGACCAGCGGAAAGACCCAGCTTCCGGCGATCATCAAAACGGCGTAGATGGCTGGAAGCGGTGTCACGGGAATCAAGGCGATCGAGCCGGCCAGAAGAAGGATGACGGCAAACCCTTCGCTTACGATCCAGCCCCGCTCCCGCTTCGCCTCGCGCCTGGCGAGAAACCACAGCCGTGGCTGCAGCGTCACGCCGTCGATCAGCGCGCCGGGGAGTGGCATCCGCGCGGCGCGCGCTTCCACATCATCGACGGCCGGAAAATGCGCGTGGTGATGCAGGTGTGTGAAGCGATACGCATGTCCGCTGCGGAAAGTGATCAGCTCGATTGCGCAGAGGAGCGGTTCATTCAGCCAGCGCGGAAGCCCCAGTGTGCGGTGTACCAGGTCATGGGAGATGGAGCCATAGGTGATGAAGCTGAGGATTACCGGGCAGGCGAGGGCGCCGATCCACAGTCCGTGTGCCGCCAGCATGAAAAACCCGGCGACGAGAACAAACGGAAGGACGATCGAGTAGGCCAGACGCCACACCGGAAGCATGACGAGATCTTTTCCGAGCTCCTCGAGAGAGGGAAGTTCGTCGTTGCCTCGCATAGTCTCTGATCTTACGCTCCCGATTCGCTACCATCGCTTCGATGATTCCAACGGGCCGCTTCGCTCCCTCCCCAACCGGCCCGCTGCACCTCGGCAGTCTCGTCGCGGCGGTTGGTTCGTGGCTCTATGCTCGACGCGCGGGTGGGCGGTGGCTGCTACGGATGGAGGATCTCGATACACCACGTGTCGTCCCCGGCTCCGCGGATGAGATTCTCCACGCGCTCGAGCGATACGGCCTCGGGTGGGACGGCGAAGTCGTCCATCAGTCGCAACGGATCCCGCTGTACGACGAGGCCCTGGCCATTCTGCGCGAAAAAGATCTCGTCTACCGCTGCGGCTGCTCGCGTGCCGATCTTCAGCGAGCAGCCTCGGCACCGTTGAGACGGGAACCTGTCTATCCTGGAACATGCCGCGACGGACTTCCTCCCGGCCGTGGGCCGCGGGCTGTCCGGTTTCGCGCGCCGAATGGCGTCATCGGTTTCGATGACCTCGTGCGGGGCCACGTCGAGGAGGATGTCGCCAAGATGACCGGCGACTTTGTCGTCCGGCGTGCGGATGGCCTCTATGCCTATCAACTCGCTGTCGTCGTCGACGATGCGGCGCAAGGCGTCACGCAGGTCGTCCGAGGCGCCGATCTGCTCACGTCGACCGCGCGCCAGATCGCGCTGCAACGCGCGCTGGAATTGCAGACACCGTCATACGCCCACCTTCCGCTGGTCGTGAATGCGGAGGGGGCGAAACTGGGAAAGCGCGATGGTGCTCTGCCGCTGCCCGCGCTCGACGAAACACGTGTGATCGAGACGCTGGCCCTCGCGCTGCACCTCCTCGGCCTGGATGTCAGCAGGGATACTCCCAAGCGCATGCTGGCCGAGGCACTGGCGGGATTTGATCCGGCCCTTGTGTCATCCCGAGCGTAGCGAGGGACCTGGGCGGGCGGGGGCGCAAAAATTGAAAAACTGCCTCCCGCCCAGGTCCCTCGCCACGCTCGGGATGACACCACACTCACAACTTCAGCAGCAGCTTCGTCATGTCGTGCTGATTGCCGTCGGGATCGGTACCGTAACCGGGCATCACGTACGGAACGAATCCTAGGTTCTGCAGAGTGGTTACGGCGTCGGCTTCGAGATCGGAGATCAGCATCGCGTTCAGATGACGGAGGCCTTTCTCGCGGGCGATGCCGATGAACTGGTTCACCAGCAACGTGCCGAGACCGACGCCGCGGAAGGCTGGATCGATCATCCATTTGATCCGGCCGGTCAGTCGGAGGGGACCGCCAATACGGCGATGCAACGTTGCATCGGCAACGATGTGGTGGCCGTCGAGCGCCAGAACGGGAAGGACCTTCGCGTAGTCGATGTCGCGGCCCCAACTTTCAATCAGGGAGTGATTGTCGATCGGGTCCCAGGCGAAGCGGCGGTAGGAAGACGGCAGATGCTGGAAAAACTCGAACAGTGCGTCAACGTCTTTCTCGGCGAAGGGACGAAGGAGAACTTTGCGGCCATCGCGTAAGACGGCCTCTTGCGGGTAGTGGTGCGGCATAGGTAAACGATATCAGATCAGATGAGCTCTGCCCTGTCACCTACCCTGATTGCTCCCCCCTCGACGATCTCGCCGAATACCCCCCCACGCCAGGCTCTGCCAAGGGCCTGGCACAGGCCGGGCTGAGCCTCTTCCATCCGCTCGCAAGGCCGGGTCTCGCCGAGGATGCGGACGACGCAGTCACCCAGCCGGAGGAGCCTGCCGCGCGTTTCCTCGAGTGCGATGCCTTCCAGCATGATGTTGGCCCGTCTCTTCGACGGATCGACCTCCCCTCCAGCCTCGGATGCGGCAGCACGCCACGCTGTGGCATCGATGATGGTGACCTGACGTCGCCTTCCCTGATCGGCGTTTCCGGCCAGACCGCGGCCGGTCACTGCCAGCGCCTCGACGGCCGCGTCCATCACGCCGCGGTGCGCGCGCTTGATCCAGATCGCCACGATCTCTCCGGTCATTTGCGTCGACTCAGTCACCGTTTCGCCTCCGCGCGCCGCTTGATCGCCTCGAGCCAGCTCTGGCGAATGATCCCACTGCCGGGACGGATGAGGCGCCAGTAGACGGCAAACTTGCGGCGCTCGGAGTCCGTTTGCGAGAAAACTCGTGTCTCCGTCGTCAGCAGTCCCCCGCTCTCGATACGGAAGTTCATCACGGCAACGGATTGCGGCGCGACGTGCGTACCGACGACCAGTTCGTGCGGAGCGTCGTCGACCAGCAGACGAAAACCGGAGCGTGTGGCAACAGCCAGGATCGCCTGATCGCTCGGCGCGTTGAGGATGCTCTCCCCGCCCCCGCTGCCAAACCGGCGAATGGCCGTCAGCATTTGGAAGAAGTGGATCTCGCCTGCCGTGGCATCCTGGATTGCCGTGTAGATCCGCTCCGGCGTCGCATCGATCCGGATCTCGTGTCGCTCATCGAACTGCCACCGCGGCACGATCTCGTCGAGATGCGAGTGGACGCCCTCGGCGTGCTGCTCGCGCACCGGCCATAAGAGCGCGATCCCCGCGGAAGCGATGCCGCTGATCAACATCATCACGCCCAACCGGCGTCTCCGCCGCGGCACGGTTGCAACAGCACCAGCGAGTGAAACTGCGAAGCCGCAGTAGAGGAGCCACGAGAGGAGCATCGATTGAGTCTAACGGCACGACGAGAAGTCGGGGCCCGCAGATGTACGTTGCGAGTGGTTCCGATTCCAGTGTCTACACCATGCCTCCCACATTGAGCACCCCACCTGGGGAGCTGGAAGAAGCGAGGAACAGGAGAGAAAGGCGGTTCTACTCCTTACTTCTTAGGTCATTAACAAGTGCGGCGAGAAGAAATCCGGCGCCGACACAGAGGATCACAAGGAGAAAGTTATCCCCCGCAGGATGAAGGAGGTCAGCCAGCAGATAGACGAACAGACCGAACATCAAGAACAAGATGGGTGCGCCAATCAGAACCAAGTTCTTCTCGGCCATCGTTTTCGTTGCCCGCTCCCATCCGTAGAAGAACGCGACCACGGCTTGACCGGCCGGGATAAAGAGTTTCGAGAGTCTCGCGACCTTCCCGAACAGGCCGCCGAGTGGCACCCTGTCCTCTTTCTCGCCATCGCTCCTCATCATGACTCCTCGGCTACGGTCCATCAAACGGGCTGCGTAGGCGCGATCGGCCGAGTTGCTTGACGTGCGCGTGTAGATCATACTCGTGGCCACGTCGCGGTGGCCGAGCAACTCCTGAACGGTGCGGTTGATCAGGCATGCACGTGGACTTTTTCGTACAGGCGTTCCGGCGCTATGTCCGCCCCGTTTGGCCAGCAGATCGTGCCGTATTCGGCGATGGTGAAGTTCCGGAAGTAGGCGATGTTCTTCAGCGGCTCGAAGATCGGGCCCACCAGCTCATCACGCAGGTCGATTTCTCCCGCGCTTCCATCTTTGAACTTCGCCCAGATGGTGAAATCGCGAACGTAACGTGCTTCGACAACTGTGTAGTCCATGCGTTAGTCCAAAGGTTCGATCTTTTTCAGAGGCAGGCCGCTCTGCGCGAGTTGCCAGTTCTCCAGTAGTTCAGTGCGATGAAGATGCCACCACTCCAGGACGAGCGCAAGCGCTCTCCGCTGCATCTCTCCGGCCAACGATCCGTCGGCGATTCGGACAGTGATGTCTTTACCTGCGTACCAGGCGTGAAAGTGAGGAGCTTCGTGCTCGCGATAATTGATCGTGATGATGATCCCGAAGAAACGGCTGATTTCCGGCACAAGGCAATTCTAGCCGGACCGCCAAGGGACACAGGCGCGGGACGCCGGCGTTCCGCAGAAACTTCGGGCGTGAGTCGATGCAAACGGACCATGTCGCTGATCGTTCACGCACCACCCCGCCTCACCTCCGCACGGTGGGGACGAACCGATAGCTGCACTGCCAGGGACCATAGCTGCTCGTCGTGACACCGTTGCGTTTGGAGCCGCGGTAGGACGACTGGGCCGCCAGGATCTGGATCGTGAACGTCCCGCCGTACTGAGTGGTGATCATTGCGGCGTGGACACCGGCGGTACACATCGCTGAGTCGTTCGTGTAGACGTCCGTTCCCCACACGGTTCTGCCGCTGCCGGAAGGGCAGGCGCCGCCGGCCCAGCAAAACCCACCAATGTAGTAATATCACCCCATCGCCTAGGGGTGGCCGTTTTCGGCCTGAGATCACACCCTGGAACCTGAACCGGTTGAGACCGGCGTAGGAAAAGGCAATGGGGTATTCATGCGCGCTCTCCGAGTGGTTTTGTTTTTCCTCTTTTTCCCCACTCTTGTTTCAGCCGCCACCGTTCGCGGCGTCGTCCATGGGGTGGATGGACAGCCGGTCGGGCAGGCCTCGGTCGAAGTGGATGGCCATCGCGTGGTGACCGGCGAAACGGGCATCTTCGCGATCGATGTTCCGGCGGGAAGCTACACTGTCGTTGTGACGCGAAACGGGTTTCAGGCCGTAGCGGTTACCGCGGTCGCTGGCAAGGACATCGTCATCACCTTGCGGCCAGGGCTTGCGGAGAACATCGTCGTCAGCGGGATTCGCGCGGAGGCGAAGACGCCGGTGACGAAGAGTGACGTTGATCGCGGCACGATCGAGCGCGATTACTACGGTCAGGACATCCCGCTCCTGCTGCGCGATACGCCGTCGATCGATACGTACGCCGAAGCTGGGGTGGGGGGATCGGGATACTCGTACATCACGTTGCGAGGGATCAGTCCGACCCGGCTCAACTTCACGCTCGACGGGGTGCCGCTGGCCGACTCGGAGGATATGGGGACGTACTTCGCCGACTTCCCCGACCTCGCCCGGTCGTTGCAATCGATCCAGGTGCAGCGCGGGGTGGGGACGTCGACGGTTGGCTCTCCGTCGTTCGGAGGCTCCATCAACCTCGAGTCGATCGCGCTAACGCCGGCGGAATCGACCAGCGGGGAGCTCGGCATCGGGTCATTCGGCACCAGGACGGCGAGCGTCGGATACCAGTCGGGGAACCTGCCTGGCGGTTACGCGTTTTACGCGCGCCTCTCCGCGGACCAGTCGGACGGCTTTCGGGAATCATCGGGCTATCGCGCGCACAACCTTTTCGTCAGCGCGGCGAAGCAGAACGAGAATTCGCAGCTCCGCCTGACCGGCTTCACGGCGCACGAGTGGACGGCGCAATCGTTCGTCGCGGCGGACGCAGACACGCTCGCCCACAATTTGCGCGCGAATCCGTTCACTCCTCAGGATCGCGACAGCTTCGGGTACGACCTGGCGCAGTTGCAGTACCTGCGCGCTCTCTCGCCGGCGACGAGCATGACGGCGTCGGTCTTCTATCAGCGCGGCTACGGCTGGTATCGCCTCTCCGGCTCCCAATACGGTCTCGACGGACTTCTGACCGGCTCGATGCTCACGATGAGCACGACGCACGGTCCGTGGACGGCGAACTACGGTCTGCACGTCAACGAGTTCCGCCGCGAGCACACGCTCGATGAGGTTGGCGGCGCGCGCGACTATTTCAACTACGGCACGAAAGGGGAGGCCAACGCCTTCGCCAAACTGAGCTACGACCAGGCGCACTGGCATCTCTACTCCGACGCGCAGCTTCGGACGACGAACTTTCACTACCACGGCGATGGCGACATCGCTCCGATCCGCTGGACGTTCTTCAATCCCAAGCTCGGTGCTCGCTACGACCTATCGTCCGCCAGCGGCGTCTACGCATCGGCAGGTATGTCGACACGTGAGCCGGCGCGCAACGATCTCTTTCAGGGTGAAGACAACGCCTCCTTTGCTCATGACCTGCACGCCGTCCGCCCGGAGCGGCTCGTCGATCTCGAGGCTGGCTGGGACTATCGCACGTCATCGGCGACGCTGCACGCGAATGTCTACGCCATGAACTTCCACAACGAGATCGCATCGGCCGGCGAGCTGTCTCCGATCGGATTGCTCCTGCGCCGCAACGTCGATCGCAGCTACCGCCGCGGGATCGAGATCGAATACGGCTGGAAGCCGGTGCAGCGATGGAAGCTGCGCGGCAACGCCAACCTGAGCCGCAACAGTATCCACACCTGGACGCAGTTCTACGACGTCTACGACGCCGCGGGGAACATCGCCGGCAGCCAGCCGATCACCTTCCATGATGTGAACCCGGTGCTGACTCCGGCGATGATCGTCAACCAGACCATCGAGTACACGCCGTCGTCGACAATCACCCTCGGCCTCACCGGCCGGCACGTGGGACGCTCGTATCTCGACAACACGAACAACGGAGCATTCGTCGCGCCAGCGTTCACCACGCTCGAGTCCAATGCCGCCTTCGCCATGTCGCACAACACCAGCATTCATCTGCAGGTCAACAACCTGCTGAACAACAAGCGCGTCTTTCCGAGCGGATACAGCTACCTCTTTCTCACGCCGGCCAGGACGATCGAAGGGACGGCGTACTACTACCCGCAGGCGACGCGGAACGCCACCGTGATGGTAGATTTCCGGCGGTGACGATCACTCTCATCGGGATGGTGGCAGGCAACACGCTGGCAAACGTCTGGCTGGTGATCAAGGAGACATTCACTCCGCTGGAGATGGTGGCGGTCCTTTTCACGCTGGCCAACGTCTGGCTGGCCATCAAAGAGAACATCTGGACCTGGCCGGCCGGTATCGCCAGCGTGCTGCTGTATCTTGCCGTTTTCTGGCGCTCGCATCTCTACCTGAATGCAGGCCTGCAGGTCATCTACTTCGTGTTGTCGATCCACGGGTGGTACGAATGGCTGCACGGCGGCGCGAACAAGACCGAGCTGAAGATCACGAGCGCCTCGTTGCGGATGTGGACGGCGCTGATGTCCATCGGCGTCGTTCTCACGTTCGGGTTGCTCTGGCTGTTGCGGCTGACTGCGCATGACGCGTCGCTGCCAATCTGGGATGCCGTGACGACCGCCTTCAGCATCGTCGGGCAGTTCATGCTGAACATGAAGATCGTCGAGAACTGGCTCATCTGGGCGATCGTCGACGTCATCTACGTCGTCATGTTCATCAACCAGAAGCTCTATCCGACGGCGGTGCTCTACGCGTTCTTCGTCTTCCTCTGCTTTAAAGGGCTGATCGATTGGCGCCGCTCGGCACTCGCGTCTGCCTGATCGGTCCGGAGTGCACCGGCAAGAGCACGCTCGCGGAGCGTCTTGCCGGCCGCTTCGGCGTTCGGTCGGTTCCCGAGTTCGCGCGGGAGTACGCGCTGCGGGTTGGGCGACTGTTGACGTATGACGATGTCGTTCCGATCGCCCGAGGACAGATGGCGCTCGCGGATGCGGCCGCGAACGAAGGTCTGGTCATCCTCGATACGGATCTCATCAGCACCGTCGTCTACAGCCGGCACTACTACGGCGACTGCCCCGAGTGGATCGTCGCCGAGGCGAAATCGCGGGAGGCAAACCTCTACCTGTTGACGGACATCGATGTGCCATGGGCCGCGGATACTGTGCGTGACTCCGCGGCCGCGCGCGGCGTCCTGCATGGTGAGCTCGCGACGACGCTTGCTGGGTTCGGGGCGGAGCTCGTCGTCATTCGCGGCGATTGGGAAGTGAGGTTCGCGGCTGCGGCCGCCGCCGTGGGGAAGCTCCTCGGATGATGAGAGGTGACGACAATTTTGCCCTGTCATGCTTGCTTGTCTGCCCCCAACCCAGCCCTCCCAAAGCGGTGGCTGGCGCCACCGCACTCCAAAGCGCTTCGCGCGAAATGATGTTGTCAATTCTCGTTAGCCCTGCACGGGTTTTCGCGCGCCGAAGGCGCGCTTTGGAGTGCGGTGGCGCCAGCCACCGCTTTGGGAAGGGGGACGGCTTCTACGCCGCGGCGAGATAGTCAGCGCGATCGACGACCATCAGCAGAACGCAACCTTCATCGCTGATGAGGTCATCGTGATGCGTACCGCCATCGGCGTGATGGAAGTCGCCTTTGAGCAGGTAGTTCGGGCCGATGCGGCAACTGCCGCTGACGACGAACGAATCCTCGGGGCCTGAGTGGCCGTGGCTGGGCACGATCGATCCCGGCTCCAGGGTCATCAGGATCGTGGCGGTGTCGCGCTCCATGTCGACCGAAAGGGTTTTCACCGTAACGCCGGGAACGATGCGATGCCAGCGGCCTTCATCCGAGCGCACGGTACGCGTGTTCTGGGGCGCGGCGGTGGCAGCGCTCAGAATTCGGGCGCGCAACGCGGCCGGCGGGGCGATCGGGTCGATCGACTCGGCTACGATGGCGTTGAGAAGACTCACGTCTTCGCGAGTAAGGGTTTCGGTCATTTCGTTCCTGCCGCAAACTGCGTCCGCAATTGTGCCATTCCCTCGCACAACATCCCCCTGGCATTCTCCTCCGAAATGCCGTACCTCGAAGCCAAATCCTTCACATTCATACCCTTGTACCAGGCGTCCTCGACGATGGTCCTTGGGCTGGGCTCCTTCGATACTACGGCTGCCGAGGCCGGTCGGGTTTGTCTCGCCAGCGCACAGTCGCGCGTGGCATGGATGAGATAGGCCACTTCATCGCGAACGTCTTCACCCCGTGACAATCCCAGGAACGCCGCCTCGAGGGCATCTGCCGCCGCATCGCGGTCCTCGGTGATACGAATCGCGATCGCGTACAAGCGCGGTGCGTGTCGATCGTAGAGGTCGGCCAGGGATTGCCTGTCAGGCATTGCTGTATGCGGGAGTTTAGCGTATCGGGGGTGGGGCGTGGGGGGTGGGGTGTGGGAGAACCAGAGGATGAACCTGGAAAACTGCGACCGCGATCTCCCCCCCCTCCCCCCCACTCCCCACTCCCCGGCTTACGATTACCCCCATGAACTGGCTCATCAAGAACTTCCTTCGTGGTCTTGTCATCGTCGTACCGATCGCGCTGACGCTTTATCTCCTCTATGAAGCCTTCGTCCGGATCGACCGGTTGCTGAACCTGCGGACGCCTGGGGCGGGGTTCGGCATCACGATCGTGGCGATCATCGCCATCGGTGCGGTGGCCTCGAACTTCTTCGTCAAGAAGTTTCTCGGCCTGACGGACGCGATCTTCAATCGTGCGCCGCTCGTTCGGCTGGTCTATGCGTCGATCAAGGATCTGCTCGACGCCTTCGTGGGCGATAAGAAGCGCTTCGATCAACCGGTGGCAGTCACCATCACCGAGGGGGTCCGGACGCTCGGCTTCGTCACGCAGGACGACCTGGGGTTCCTGTCGATGCCCGGCCAGATCGCTGTCTATCTTCCGTTCTCGTACAGCGTGGCCGGGACGCTCATCGTCGTCGGCCGGGATCGGGTGGAGCAGCTTGCCGTCGACAGCGCGAGCGTCATGGCGCTCGTCGTGTCGGGGGGAGTGTCGCGAGTCGCGCCGAAGAAAGTGTGAGAATTGCGCTGCGCGCGTTGTCTGCGCTGGCGAGCGTTATCTGCACTTCGTGCGTTATCTGCGCTGGCGCGCGTTATCTGCACTTCGTGCGTTCTCCGCGCTCCCACAGACGCAGCCAACGCGCGCAGCGCAGCCTACGCGCGCAGCGCAGATAACGCACGAAGTGCAGATAACGCGCGCAGCGCAGATAACGCACGAAGTGCAGCCAACGCGCGCAGCGCAGACATCCTGAACGCGCGGCCTTGCGTCACCGCCCGATTTCGATATGATCGCGGCGTTTCGCTCGGATCGGGCAATCCGTGCATGGCAATTGCTCCTCGCCTTTCGATTTTAGATACCCCACGCTTGGATGGACGGTAGCAGCCTGGAATGGCTCAGATTTTCCACCGCAGTGCCAATACTCTCGCCCGTGTCACGATCTTCGGCGCTGTCTTCATCGCTGGCTTCGTGCTTTGGGTGATCGGCGGCGTGGTCCGTTCGCCGTATGCCACCGACCAGGGGATCCAGCGCGAGCAACCCGTTCCTTTCAGCCACCAGCATCATGTCGCAGGACTCGGGATCGATTGCCGGTACTGCCATACGAGCGTCGAAGTCTCGAATTTCGCCGGCATCCCGCCGACGCAAACCTGCATGAACTGCCACTCACAGATCTGGACGAACGCCGAGATGCTCGAACCGGTACGCGCCAGCTATGCCACCGGCAAACCGATCATCTGGTCGCGCGTTCACCGCTTGCCGGATTTCGTGCACTTCAACCACTCCATCCACGTCAACAAGGGCATCGGCTGCGCAAGCTGCCACGGACGTATCGACAAAATGGCGCTGACCTACCAGGACTCGCCGCTGACGATGGAGTGGTGCCTGGGCTGCCATCGAGCGCCGGAGAAGTTCGTCCGCCCACGCAGCGAGGTTTTCAATATGGCGTACATCGCAAAAGACCAGGAGAGCACCGGCCCGCAACTGGTGCGGGAGTACAACATTCAGAAGTTGACGAACTGTTCGACGTGTCACTACTAGGGTGTCGGGAGTGGGGAGTGGGGTGTGGGAGATCGACTCAATCGATTCTTTCCCACCCCCTACCCCCCACGCCCTACTCCCCGAAATCACCATGACCCAAAACAACGAGCTCAATCTTGCAGGCTTCAAAAAGCGACTCGGCAACGAGTACTGGCGCAGCCTTGACGAGCTTTCGCGCGAGGACTTCGAGCAGGTCGTCGAGAGCGAGTTCCCACAGGGGGCGCTGGCGCTGGAGCGCGGTGTCGACCGCCGGGACTTCGTGAAACTGATGGGGGCGTCGATGGCGCTCGGCGGTCTGGCCGCGTGCAACCGCCCGGCCGAGAAGATCGTCCCGTATGTTCGACAGCCGGAAGGGATCATCCCCGGCAAACCGCTCTTCTTCGCCACGGCCATGCCGATCAGCGGCTACGCACACGGCGTGCTCGTCGAGAGCCACATGAACCGTCCGACGAAGATCGAGGGCAACCCCGATCATCCTTCCAGCCTCGGCGCGACAAATTCATTCATGCAGGCGTCGATCCTCGGCCTCTACGATCCGGACCGTTCGCAAGTGGTCCGCCACCTCGGCGAGATTTCCACCTGGAGCGAGTTCCTGGCCACACTGCAACCGGCGCTGAAAGCGGCGGCCGCGAACGGCGCCGGCCTGCGGCTCCTGACTCAGACCATCACATCGCCGGCCCTCGGCGGCCAGATCCAGCAATTCCTCGCCCAGTATCCCGGCGCCAAATGGCACCAGTGGGAAGCCGCCGGCGGCCATAACGTGCGCGAAGGTCTCCGCGCCGCATTCAATGGCTACGTCAACGCCGTCTATCACTACGACAAGGCAAACGTCGTCGTGTCGCTCGACGCTGACTTCCTCGACAGCGGCCCCGGTCATCTCCGCTACGCTCGCGACTTCGCCGGCCGCCGAAAGGTGCGCAAGGGGACGACGTCGATCAATCGTCTGTACGTCATCGAGTCGGGACCAACAGGTACCGGTTCGCTCGCCGATCATCGTCTGGCCGTACGTCCGTCGCAGATCGAGGGCTACGCCCGATCGCTCGCCGCAGGCCTCGGCAGCGGTACCGCGGTCGCGACAGAACACGCTGAGTGGGTTGCGGCGCTCATCCGCGATCTGCAGCGCAACCGCGGCGCGAGCATCGTCGTCGCCGGCGACGAACAGCCACCGGCGGTTCATGCCATCGCCATGGCCATCAACCAGGCCCTCGGCAACCTCGGCACGACGATCACGATCACCGACCCGGTCGAAGTGGCGCCGGTCAATCAGGTCGATTCGCTGCGTCAGCTCGTCGCCGGCATGAACGCCGGCACGGTCCCGACCCTCATCATCGCCGGCGGTAATCCTGTCTACGACGCTCCCGGCGATATCCCGTTCGTCAAAGCGATGGATAAGGTGCCCTTCCGCGCGCACCTCTCGCCGTACTACGACGAGACGTCGATGCACGTCCACTGGCACATCCCGGAGACGCACTACCTCGAGTCGTGGAGCGACGCGCGTGCACACGACGGCACCGTATCGATCGTTCAGCCGCTGATCGCCCCGCTCTACAACGGCCGTTCGCCGCACGAGCTCCTGGGCGCGCTCCTCGGCGGACTTGACCAATCACCATACGATGTCGTGCGCGCCTACTGGTCAGCAAAGGCGGGTGCCCTGAACTTCAACGCCACCTGGCGCAAATGGCTCAACGACGGCGTCATCGCAGGCTCGGCATTGCCGGCACGAACAGCGTCCGGGACGGCCGTGATCGCAGCAACCCAGCAACCCAGCAACGCAGCAACCCAGGGCTACGAGCTCCGCATCCTCCCCGACCCCAACATCTACGACGGCCGATTCGCCAACAACGGCTGGCTGCAGGAGCTGCCGAAGCCGCAGACGAAAATCTGCTGGGAGAACGTCGCTCTGGTCAGTCCGAAGACCGCGGCCGCCATCGGCTACGACGACAAACGGCGCGATGCCCTCGTCAACGAGAAGCAGACGCTCCTGGCCGACATCCGTTATCGCGGCACCAAGTTACGCACGCCGATCTGGGTCGTGCCGGGCCACGCGGACGGGACGATCACGCTATTCATGGGCTACGGCCGGACGCGCGGCGGCCAGATTGCCACGCCGGCGGCTCATACGAAGGGGATGCTCGGCCTCGATCTCGCTCCGTTCCACATTTCGGGCGGTACGCTCGGCGTCGATGTCACGCCGTTCCGTTTTTCCGAAGCTCTCTCGGGAGGAGTCGGGGCGGAGATCGAGCTGACGAACGAACCGCCGTACTCCGTAGCCTGCACCCAGGAGCATCAGAGCCTCAATCCCAGCGATGTCGGTGCCGATCGCGGCATCATCCGCTCCGCCACGTTCGCCGAATATCTGGCCAAGCCGGATTTCGTCCGTGATTACAAGAAGGAATTGGAACAGAGCCCGGAGACGATGTACCCGCCGTACGACTACTCGAAGTCGCATGCGTGGGCCATGGTCATCGACACTTCCGTCTGCACCGGATGCAACGGCTGCGTCGTCGCCTGTCAGTCGGAGAACAACATCCCCATCGTCGGCAAGGATCAGGTCCTGGCGGAGCGCGAGATGCACTGGTTGCGCATCGACCGCTACTACCGCGGGAGCGCTGACAACCCGGAGGTCTACCACCAGCCGGTGCCGTGCATGCAGTGCGAGAACGCCCCCTGCGAGCCGGTCTGTCCGGTTGGTGCGACCTCGCACAGCCCCGAGGGGTTGAACGACATGACCTACAACCGGTGTGTCGGAACGCGCTACTGCTCGAACAACTGTCCGTACAAAGTACGGCGCTTCAACTTCTTCCACTACAGCGACTACGAGACGCCGGCGCTCAAAGCCCAGCGAAACCCCGACGTCACGGTGCGAACGCGCGGCGTGATGGAGAAGTGTACTTACTGCGTCCAGCGCATCAACGCCTCGAAGATCGAAGCGGAAAAGCAGGGACGGCGCGTGCGCGACGGTGAGATCGTCACCGCCTGCCAGCAAGCCTGCCCGACGGATGCCATCGTGTTCGGCGATATGAACGACAAGTCGAGCCGCGTCGCTGCGCTCAAGGCTGAGCCGGCGAACTACGCACTACTTGCCGAGTTGAATACACGGCCTCGTACGACGTACCTCGGCGCAATCAAGAACCCGAATCCGGAGATCAAATGAATTGCGCTTTGCGCGTTGTCGGTGGTCGGTTGATTGCGCGGCTCGCGCCGCGCGTTGACCGAACCTTGCGACCGGATTCCGCATCGGCGACGTTCCGCGCCGTCAGGTTGGACATAGGGAACCTGCCAGGCTCGAGACACGCAGTTCTCAGCGCCGGCGGAACAGGCCTAACCTCCGAAGCCGCCGGCGTAGCCGGCATGAGATCCGTAGCCCCCGGCTTTAGCCGGGGGTATGGAGTCCTCCCACTCTTTCGAGTCCGCGTAGCGGGCGACAGAGAAGAAACCCTGCATGCCCTGCCGTACCGATGTCCTTCCCGCGGTGCGATTCTGCCGCCCGCTGAAGCGGGCTCACAAATTGGTGATGCCGCTGAACCCCCGGCTGAAGCCGGGGGCTACGGTCCTCCCGCCGCACTCCGGCGGCGAGCCCTGGTGACGCGCATCGCAGCGGCACAACCAACCGGCAACCGAGAACGAACAACGCGCAACGCGCAGACAACCGACAACGCGCGAAGCGCAGGCAACCGAGTCCCCGCGAAGCGCAATCAACCGACAACCGACAACGCGAAGCGCAACTAACCCCGCCGCAATAACCATGGCTGAAAGAGACCAAACACCAGCCCACGAGATCCGCCCGCTCACGCAGGAGATCCCGGAGCGCTTCATTCCCGTTCCGACGGTGGAGCCGGGGCACACCTTTGCCTCGGTCACGGATCAGATCAGTGCCATCGTCCTGCGGAAAAAGATGCCGTTTCTCTGGTGGGTTGGTATGGCCGCGTCCTGCGTGGGCGTGATGGTGCTGACGGCTACCATCGGAAAACTGCTGCTGGTTGGCGTCGGCATCTGGGGCATCAACCATCCCGTCGGCTGGGGCTTCGACATCCTCAACTTCGTCTGGTGGATCGGTATCGGTCATGCCGGTACGCTCATCTCTGCCATCCTCCTGCTTCTGCGCCAGGAGTGGCGGACGTCGATCAATCGATTCGCCGAAGCGATGACCCTCTTCGCGGTGTCGGCGGCGGGGCTCTATCCGGCACTCCATACGGGGAGGCCGTGGTACGACTTCTGGCTCTTCCCTTACCCGAACACAATGTCGTTGTGGCCTCAGTTCCGCAGCCCGCTGATGTGGGACGTCTTCGCTGTCTCCACCTACGCCACCGTCTCGCTTCTCTTCTGGTATGTCGGTCTGATCCCTGATCTGGCCACGCTGCGCGACCGCGCTCGCGGCAAGTTCGCGCGCGTCATCTACGGAATGTTTTCCCTCGGATGGCGCGGATCGGCCAAGCACTGGTTTCGATACGAGTCGACCTACCTGCTGCTTGCGGGGCTCTCCACGCCGTTGGTGCTGTCGGTCCATACCATCGTCTCGTTCGACTTCGCCGTGGCCCAGGTTCCGGGGTGGCATTCCACGTTCTTCCCTCCGTACTTCGTGGCTGGCGCGGTCTACGCAGGCTTCGCCATGGTTCTGACGCTGGCCATTCCGGCGCGGAAGATGTTCCACCTCGAGGACTTCATCACCATGAAGCACCTCGAGAACATGGGCAAGGTCATGCTGGCGACGGGGTTGATCGTCTTTTACTCGTACGCGATGGAAGCGTTCTTTGCCTACTACAGCGGCAACAACTTCGAGCGCTACATGTGGCTCAACCGTGTGCAGGGACCGTACTGGAAGATGTACGCGATGCTGCTCGTCTGCAACGGTCTGGCGCCGCAACTGATGTGGTTCCGGCGGTTCCGGACATCGACCGTCGGGCTCTTCATCGTGGCGATGTTCGTCAACGTCGGCATGTGGCTGGAGCGCTTCGTCATCATCCCGACGTCGTTGCACCGGGACTTCCTGCCATCGTCGTGGGGCATGTACCACAGCACCCAATGGGACTGGGGGATGTTCATCGGATCGATGGGACTGTTCTTCTTCCTGCTGTTCCTTTTTGTCCGCTTCCTTCCGATGATCTCGATCTTCGAGATGCGGACGATGCTGCCCGAGGCGCAGACGCATCCGGAAGGGCACGAGGCGTAAGCGATGGGTATCGGCAAAGTCAGAACCGGGATGTACGGCGTCATCGCCGAGTTCACCTCGCCGGCCGAGCTGATGTCCGCGGCCGAGGCTGCGCGCGATGCCGGCTACACGGAGATGGACGCCTTTTCGCCGTTTCCGATTCATGGACTGCATGAGGCGGTGGGGATGCGCTCCACCGGCATGTCGGCTCTGGTTCTCGGCGGTGGGATCATCGGCGGCTTGAGCGGCTTCTTCATGTGCTGGTACGCCAACGTCATCAGCTATCCGCTCAACATCGGCGGCAAGCCACTCAACTCATGGCCTGCCTGGATTCCGATCACCTTCGAGTGCACGATCCTCCTCGCCGCGTTCGCGGCGGTCTTCGGCATGCTCGCTCTCAACGGTCTGCCTATGCCGTATCACCCTGTCTTCAACGTCCGTCGATTCGATCAGGCCTCGCGCGACAAATTCTTCCTGGTCATCCAGGCGCGCGATCCGAAGTTCGACCTCGACAGCGTCTGGAAGTTTCTCGAGGCACTCCATCCACGCGAGGTCGTCGATGTTCCCTGGTAAGAAGACTGAGGAAAGCAGAGGGCAGAAGGCAGAAAGCAGAAATGAGCGTGGCCACCGGCCTGCGCGGCGTTCCCTTCTGCTTTCTGCTTTCTGCCTTCTGCTTTCCGGAAGCCTTCTGCTTTTCTCTTGCCGTCAGAAAATGGCCAATCAACCGAAATACGACCCACTGGAGCCGAGCGACTTCTTCGCCGACGGCATGTCTGCGCGTCCTCGGATTCCGGGAACCGTGGCGCGCGGGGAGTTGGCCATCGACGGCTTCATGGCTACCGGAAAGAGCGGCAATGCCGACGGAGACGGTTATCCGTTTCCGATCACCGCCGCAGTCATGGATCGCGGGCAGGAGCGCTTCAACATCTATTGCTCGCCGTGCCATGGCCGGGCCGGCGACGGCAACGGCATGATCCCGTCGCGCGGTCTGCGGCATCCCCCCTCGTTTCATACAGAGGTGTTGAGGAGCGCGAAGACGGGACACTTCTTTGATGTGATGACGAACGGATTCGGCGCGATGCCGTCGTATGCGATCCAGGTTCCCGTCAGCGACCGCTGGGCCATCATCGCCTACATCCGGGCGCTGCAACTGAGCCGGAACGGCACCATCAACGACCTGCCGCCGGCGCAGCGCGCGCAACTCGACGCCGGAGGTAAGCCATGACCGCCGAAGTGAGCGCCCCAGCCACCGGCATCGAGCGCGTGCGGATGCCGTCGCTCGTCATCGGCATCATCGGTATCGCCCTGAGCATCGTCGGTTATGTCGTCAATCGCGAGACGTTCTTTCAATCCTATCTGCCGAGCTTCCTCTTCTGGTTCTCGATCGTGGCAGGTTCGCTGGCTGTGCTGATGCTGCAGTACGTCACCGGCGGCGAGTGGGGTCTCATGATCCGCCGTCCGCTCGGTGCCGCGGCGCGCACGATGCTCTGGATGGTCCTCTTCTTCATTCCCATCCTCTTCGGGATGAAGGTCCTCTATCCGTGGTCCAACACGGCGTGGGCGATGGCCGATGAGAGCGTGCGCCAGAAGCTCGACTGGCTGAACTGGAAGCGTTTCGTCATCTTCGCGGCGATCTACTTCACGCTCTGGAACCTCTGGGCGTGGCGCATCCGTAACCTCTCGCTCAAGTTCTACCAGGACCGCTCGCCGTACACCGAGTTGACGCGACGCAAGTGGGCGGCCTCGGGGCTGGTGATGATCGTCCTGACGCTGACCTTCGCATCGATCGATTGGATGCTGTCGACGGAACCGAAGTTCAGCTCGACGATCTACGGCATTACCTTTGTCGTCGGTTGCGCGCTCTCCGCGCTGGCGTTCGTGACGTTCTTCCTGGCGCAGCTCGCACACACGAAAGCGATGACCGGCGTGCTCAAGCCTTCGCACCTGCGCGACCTCGGCAACCTGATGCTGGCCTTCGTGATGTTTTACGCCTACACCACATTCTCCGAGTTTCTGCTGATCTGGTACGCCAATCTCCACGAAGAGATCCCGCACTACCTGGTCCGCAACAACGGCGTGTGGGGTGTGATGGCGTTCTCTGTGGCCATGTTCCACTTCTTCCTGCCCTTCGGCCTGCTCCTGATGCGGCCGGTCAAAGACAAGCCGAAGACGATCGCCATCGTGGCCGTGATCGTCATCGTGATGCGGTATGTGGTCCTCTACTGGCTCGTGGCACCGTCGTGGTACGGCGAGCATTTCAGTTGGTCGTGGATGAGTCTCGCGTCGCTGCTCGGCATCGGCGGGATCTGGATCTGGGCTTTCATCGGCCAGCTCCGTGGACAGACGATCATCCCGATTCATGAGACGTGGGTCGAAGAAGCGATTCGCGAGGGGGCGCTGGAGATCAATGGCTGATCACGCTCACTACCGCGACGACGAGATCGTCAACGCCGAGACCCGGCATGAGGAGAGCGACGTCAACGTCCGCGCGCTCCTTTGGGCCGTGGTCATCTTCGTGATCTTCGCCGGCGTGACGCATCTCGTTCTCTATCTCCAGTTCCACGCCTACGCCCGGTACTTCCGCAACGAAACGTCGCAACCGCTGACGATGATGCCCCGCCCATCCTCGGTACCGGCGGCGCCGCGCCTGCAACCGTTCCCGGCCAATGACCTGCCGCCAAACGTGAGTACCCCGGTAAAGGACATGGCAGAGATGCGCATCGCCGAGGACGAAGCGATGAACAAGGCGGGGTGGGTGGATCAGCAGAAGGGCGTCGTAAGGCTGCCGATCGACGTAGCGAAGCAACTCGTAGTGCAGCGCGGATTGCCTGTCGTGAAAGAAGGGACACCATGAGGCGGGGAGCCGATCCGCAGATTACGCAGATTAACGCAGACAAGAGCGATGCATCGATCTCGAATCTGCGTCAATCTGCGTCATCTGCGGATAAAGGCCTTCGCATCGCGATTGCGGCGCTTCTGCTTGCTGCCTCTGCGTTTGCCCAATCCAACTCCGCCACACCGCCGGAGCTCCCGGGGAAGGTCGCCATTGCGCAGAACCTCAACGCGCAACTACCGCTCGATCTGATGCTCCGCGACGAGACCGGCAGGGTGGTGCGCCTCGGCGAATACTTCAACCATGGCAAGCCGGTGCTGCTGAACTTCATGTACTACCGCTGCCCGATGCTCTGCCCAATGGTCATGGACGGAGTGACCAACGCGCTGACCGAGCTCCGATTCGACATCGGCAAGGAGTTCGACGTCGTCACCGTCAGCATCGATCCGCGCGATACGCCGGAGCAGGCCGCGGCGAAGAAAGAGATATACGTCAAACGATACGGCCGCTTTGGTGCCGCGAACGGCTGGCACTTCCTCACCGGAAATGAAAGCGCGATCAAGCGCCTCACGAACATAGCCGGCTTCCAGTACGCGTACGACCCCAAGACCGATCAGTTCGCGCACGCGACGGCGCTGATTACGACGACGTCCGCGGGGCGTGTTTCGCGTTACCTCTTCGGCTTCGAATACAAGCCGCGCGATCTCCGGCTCGCGCTGGTCGAGGCATCGGGCGGCAAGATCGGCACGGCCACCGACGCCATCCTCCTTCTCTGCTACCACTACGATCCGGCAAACGGAAGGTATAGCCGGACAGCCATGAACTTCGTTCGCGCCGGAGGCGTGGCCACGATGCTCGGCCTGGCCGGATTCATCTTCGTCATGATCCGGAGAGAGCACACCCGATGATGCTTTCCGACTTCCCGCTGTGGCCTGATCAGGCATCGACCGTCGCCCCCGGCGTCGATGCGTTGATGACGTTCATGTGCGTCGTCACTGGCACCATGTCGGCCCTCATCTTCGTGGTCATCTTCTACCTGGCCATCAAGTACCGGCGCACGCCGGAAAACCAGTTCGCCCAGGATTACGAACCGCCGAAGGCGCTCGAAGCGGCCTGGATCATCATTCCCTTCCTCGTCTTCATGTTCATGTTCGTCTGGGGCTCGTGGCTCTACTTCCGCATCCAGCGCGTCCCCGACAACGCTATCGACATCTATGTCAGCGCCAAGCAGTGGATGTGGAAGTTCCAGCATCCCAGCGGCCAGCGGGAGATCAATACGCTCCACGTGCCAATCGGCCGCCCGATCCGTCTCACAATGGCCTCCGAAGACGTCATCCACAGCCTCTACTTCCCCGCCTTCCGTGTGAAAGCCGACGTGTTGCCGAACCGCTATCGCACGATGTGGTTCCAGGCTACGAAGACAGGCCGTTTCCACATCTTCTGCGCCGAATACTGCGGCACGATGCACTCGGGAATGACCGGCTGGGTCGAGGTGATGGAGCCGGCGGACTATCAGAAGTGGCTGGCCGGCGGCGTCGAAGGCTCGCTGGCGTCGCAGGGCGAGAAGCTGTTCCAGAGATACGCCTGCAGCACCTGCCATACCAATGACGCCACCGGGCGCGGTCCGGTGCTCGCCGGCTTGTGGGGCACGACCGTCACGCTGGCGGACAACAGCACCGTCGTCGCCGACGAAAACTACATCCGCGAATCGATCCTCAACCCGCAGGCGAAAATCACCAAGGGCTTCGGCCCGATCATGCCGGCGTTCCAGGGGCAGGTGAGCGAAGACGACTTGCTGAAGCTCGTCGCCTACGTTCATTCTCTCGGCACGCAAAAGACCGCCAGTGCAGGGCCGCCGCCCCCGGCGGCCGCCTCGCCAACTCCGGTCTCGCCAACTCCGCCCCCGGCGGCCGTCTCGCCAACTCCGGTCTCGCCATCCCCGGCCGGCCAGGGCGCCGGCACTACACAATCCGGCAAAGGTACGAAGCCATGAGCTCACTGACACTGAACGATGCGCGCTTCGTCGAGCCGGAAGGGACGCGCAACTACATCACGCACGACTACGGCGCGCTCTCCTGGCTCCTGACGAAGGACCACAAACGGATCGCGATCCTCTACCTCCTTTCGATCACGGCTCTGTTCATGCTCGGCGGCTTCTTCGCCGTGGTCATGCGCATCGAGCTCCTCACACCCGAAGGCGACCTGCTCACCAGCGATACCTACAACAAGTTCTTCACGCTGCACGGCATCGTGATGATCTTCTTCTTCCTCATCCCGTCCATCCCGGCGGTGCTCGGTAACTTCCTGCTGCCGCTGATGATCGGGGCGAAGGATCTGGCCTTCCCGAAGATCAACCTGCTGAGCTGGTACCTCTACATGATCTCGGCGGTGATGGGGCTGTACATCATCATCACCGGCGGCGTCGATACCGGCTGGACGTTCTACACGCCCTTCTCGACGCAGTTCTCGAACACGCACGTCTTCGGGGTGACCTTCGCCGCGTTCATCGTCGGCTTCTCGTCGATCCTGACCGGGCTCAATTTCCTGGTGACGATTCACCGTATGCGCGCTCCCGGTCTGACCTGGTTCCGGCTGCCGCTGTTCGTCTGGGCGATGTACGCCACCAGCATCGTGCAGCTTCTGGCCACGCCGGTCCTGGCCATCACGCTGGTCATGCTCATGGTCGAGCGCGTGCTGCACGTCGGCATCTTCGATCCGGCCCTGGGCGGCGATCCGCTTCTCTACCAGCACATGTTCTGGTTCTACTCCCACCCGGCCGTCTACATCATGATTCTGCCGGCGATGGGTGTGGCCTCGGAAGTGGTGGCGGCGTTCACGCGCAAGAAGATCTTCGGCTACAGCTTTGTCGCCTATTCGTCGCTGGCCATCGCCTTCCTCGGCTTCCTGGTTTGGGCGCACCACATGTTCGTGGCCGGGATCTCGGTCTACTCGGCGATGATCTTCTCCTTCCTCAGCTATTTCGTGGCGGTGCCATCGGCGATCAAGGTCTTCAACTGGACGGCCACGCTCTACCGCGCGTCGGTGGCGCTGATGACGCCGATGCTCTACATCCTCGGTTTCATCGGTCTCTTCACCATCGGCGGCGTGACCGGACTCTTTCTCGCCGCGATCGGCCTCGACGTGCATGTCACCGACACCTACTTCGTCGTCGCACACTTCCACTACATCATGGTCGGCGGCGCCGTCATGGCCTACATGGCCGGGATTCACTACTGGTGGCCGAAGATCACCGGACGGATGTACCCCGAGTGGTGGGCGCGCCTCGCCGCGCTCCTGATCTTCGCAGGTTTCAATCTGACGTTCTTCCCGCAGTTCATCCTCGGGTACCTCGGCATGCCGCGCCGCTACCACGCCTACGCGCCGGAGTTTCAGGTGCTCAACGTGATGTCGACCGCCGGCGCCTCGGTGCTGGCGATCGGGTACGCGTTGCCGCTGGTCTATCTGCTCTGGTCTCTCTGGTACGGCCGGCTGGCCGGTCCCAATCCGTGGGGCGCGGTCGGTCTGGAGTGGACGACGGCCTCGCCTCCGCCGCACGACAACTTCCACGAAACGCCGGTCGTGACCTGGGACGCGTACGATTACCCGGCCATGATGAAAGCGAGGGGGGAGACGCAGAATGTCTGACGTCACTCTCACAGGCAACGTCCCTGTGCCGGAGGTGGATCATGCCGGGCACGGGCAGCATCACCCGTTCCTTCAGCATCACTTCGAGGACCTCGGGCAGCAGCACGAAGCCTCGACGCTGGGGATGTGGATGTTCCTGTCGACGGAGATCCTCTTCTTCGGCGGCGTTCTCTGCGCCTATTGGATCTACAGAGTCATGTACCCCGAGGCCTGGGCAGTCGGAGCCGCGCAACAGATCTGGTGGCTGGGCGCGATCAACACCATCGTTCTGATCATCAGCTCACTGACCATGGCCCTCGCGGTGCGCAACGCACAGCTCGGACGACGGATGGCCACCGTCTACATGCTCATCGCCACGCTCTTCTTCGGCAGCATCTTTCTGGGCGTGAAGGGTTACGAGTATGCGAAACACTATGAAGAGGGCCTGTTCCCCGGGGTAGCGTTCCACTGGAACGAAGTGCCGGCCCTGGCACCAAAGGTCGAGCTCTTCATGACCTTCTACTGGACCCTGACCGGGCTGCATGCCCTGCACATGGTCATCGGCGCGGGACTGCTTCTCTGGTTCATCAAGCGAGCATGGTCCGGCCACTTCGGACCGGAGTACTACGGCCCTGTCGAGATCATGGGCCTCTACTGGCACTTCGTCGACATCGTCTGGATCTTCCTCTTCCCGTTCCTCTACCTGATCCACGGAGCACACCATGGCTGACGTAACCACGGCCGGCAGGGAACATACCGAACACGCCCCGCACGTGCATGTGACACCGATCTGGATCTACCTCGTGGTCTTCTTCGCGCTGGCCGTCGGGACGGTCCTCACCGTCGCCGCCTCCCGTTTCGACCTCGGTATGTGGAACACGCCCATCGCCCTGATCATCGCCACGATCAAGGCAGTGCTTGTGATCCTCTTCTTCATGCACGTGATTCATTCGACGCGGCTGACCTGGGTGGTCATCATCGCGTCGTTCCTCTGGCTCGGCGTGCTCTTCGTGCTTACCTTCGCCGACTACCTGACGCGCCTCTGGAAGATCTATTGACGTGGTTTACGCCGGTCCGATCCTCGTTCTCGCGTCGCTCGTCATCATCTACCTCTGCTACACGTGGATGAAGTCGACCCGCGCCTCGCAGCGTCGGACTGAGGAGCAGAACCAGCGCGTGATCCAGTTGCTGGAGGAGATTGTGGCGGAGTTGCGTGACAAGCCGTAGGCCGCTTTTCTAATGACATCGTGGCTTGCCCCTCAGCACAGACAGGAGTGTCTGTGCCTCCCCTGGGTTTCATCGTCAGGCATCCGGCGCTCCCCGCAAGACCCTCGGCTGATCTTCGCGATGCTCGACGCATCCTCCGAGATACCCTCCGCTCATGCTCGCGATGCTCGATGCTCCTCCCCATGATCGCCGGTGCATCCCTGGCAATCGGCTGAGCATTCCACGTATGACTCCGAGCACCGATGGGATAACGCGCGAGCGTTCCAGACAGGACTGGAGAGCACTCCCTGGATGACGGCGTGCGTTCTTCTGATCACCCGGTGCGTTCGACGTAAGACTCTCGAGCACCCCTCCCAAGACTCGCGACCACTCCTCGCAATCCCCTCGAGCATCGATCGGATAACTCGGTGCATTCCGAGGAAGACTCCGAGGTGATCCGCGGATAGCACCGGGGTATTGCGTGGAAGACCAGGGAGTCATGGACGGAAAGACTCGGAGTCTTCCGCGGATAGGGAGGGAGTATCGAAAGGAAGACTCGGAGTCTTGAACGCAATACCCTCGGGTCTTCTCATCATGACCCTCGTGCTATCCGATCAAAGACTCGGAGTCTTCTTCGGATCACTCGGAGCGATCCGGGGATAGCCACCGGCCTATGACGTCAATACACGGTTGCTATCCGCGGATAGCGAGTGTCCTTCAGAGAGGACGCTCGTTGCGATAGCGAGATAGGCACAGTAGGGCCCAGCTGCGCTGGGCCGAATCCCCGTGGGTGGCGTGAGAAGAAGTGCTGATCTCGAACATGGAGTAGAGTGAGTTCATGCGCATAACCGTTTTCTCCGCGGCGCTTCTCCTTGCAAACGCTGTCACCGCGGCGCCTTTTACTCCTTCCACTCCGCTGACGCATGTGCGCTATGCGGCGACGGGTATCTCGGCACGCGCGGCTGTCGCATCGAACGGACACGGCTTTGTGGCTGTCTGGCAGACTGATCGCGACCAGCGTGTGGCTCACATCGGAGAGGGCGAATCAAACGTCGGCGTACCGATCGAACAGTGGGGTTGGTCGGCTCCATCCATCGCAGCCGCCGGTGACCGTTATGTCGTGGCCGCCACTCATCAGCATGATCTTGAAGCGATTTTTGTCGATGACGCGGCGCATCCAGCCGGCGACCCGATTCCGGTCGAGACCGGAGCCTTTGCCCCTGCGATCGCGGTGTCAGGCGACCGGATCGGCATTGTCTACACGCACTCGACAAAGAGCGGGATTGGCCTGGAGATGGTTCTTCTTTCACGCGATGGAATCATTCTCGAAAGGAACATCATCCTTCCAACGACCTTGCTGTTCAGCGGTTTGTCTCGATACGCGATCTCCGCGAACGCGAGCGGCTTCGCCGTGGCGGTGGTGTCGGCAAGTGGCGTCAATGTGGTGACCCTCGATAAGGCTGGCACCGTCGTCGCGACGACGTCGCTCGAAGGTCTTGGTACTGGCTCGACGTCAGATCAACCGGTGCAGTACGTCTCGATTGCGAGTGACGGTCATGCGTACATGGTGCTTTGGACTGCGAGCGACGGAACCCTCCGCGCCACGAGCCTGGGGGCGGACGGCGTTGTGTTGGGGAGTGGAACTGTGGCGAGAACCACGCAGAAGCCGGCCACAGCGCGCATCGGTCAGCCTTCGATCGCGTTCGACGGGCGTCAGTACGTCTGCGGCTACATCGACGGAGATTCTCCGACTTCCAGGCTGGATGTGAGTGGGAACGCGTATGTGACGCGAATCGACTCTTCGCCTTTTGCGATCTCGAATTCTCAGCCGGTTCAAACCGAGAATCGGGTATTCGGAGTCGCCACTGCCGCCGCAAACGGTTCGAGTGTCGTCATGTGGGCCGACCTTCCAAGTGGCGGCTATGCCGGAAACGCTGGCTCAGGCTACCTGCATGCCGCGGCTGTTGGAGATGCATGGATTGGAACGCCGTTCCCCGTTGCAATCGCCGCTGGCGGGCAACTGAATCCCGCCGCTGCATCGAACGGCGCCGAGACACTCGTCACATGGATTGATCAGCCATCGGCAACGATCTCGGCCGGTCTTCTCGATGGCTCCGGTCATTGGCGGGAGCTGGGTCCCATCACGTGGCCGTATCCCGTGGTCCTGGCCAGCAACGGCACCGACTTTCTGATCGTTTGGTATGGCGGCGCCGCACGTCTGGCCTCAGACGGAACGCGCCTCGATACAACATCACTGGCGACCTCTCTCTCCGTTGAGCCGACGAGCGCGATCTGGGACGGTCATCGTTATGTGATTGCCGGCAACATGACCAGCGGTACTGGAGCTGGAGTCTTCACCGTTGACCCCTCAGGCGCGGTTGGTCCCCTTCATGTGTTGCCGGTGCCCCAAAACGGAGGACAGATCTACGACCCGATGCTGGCTTGGAGTGGCTCGGCATTTCTGATGTCGTTCCGCCGGCTGGAAGGGTATTGCGTCAGCTGTTTCCAGAAGGAAGCAGGGCATGTGCTTCTTCTCACGCCCACGTTCGAGCCTGGATCGGAGGTTCCGATCAGTGAGCCCGGCTTCGGATACCCATTGTCAACCGCCGTGGCATGGAACGGCAGCGAGTTTCTCGCGGTCGCCACGAACGGTGCGCTGACGATCACGCGCATTTCTCCGGACGGCAAATCGCTTGGCAGCGTACCGGTCAACTTGCCGGAAGCCGGCAGTCTCGGCCGCCCGTCCATCGTCGTTGACGGGACTGACTTTGTGGTCGCGGCGAGGATCGATGAGACGGACTATGTAAGATCACCAACCGGCGATTACGTCCATCACGAGCGGTCACCGGTGAATAGTTACCTGGTCGCGGTGCATACTGATGGGAGCGCGTCAGACGTGAAGGTTATCGAAACGGCCGCGACCACGGGAGATCTGGTGTTGATCAATGCCGCTGGCCGCGAGGTGCTCGTTTCGTCCCAGGCCGTCGAAGCCGCGCCGTACTACGGCGCATCTCGGGTAACGATTCAGACGACCGCTGCGGCCACGATTGGGCCGGCGCCGAAACTGTCGTCGGTCTTCGCCGCGTCGGTTGCCACTCTTCAGTGGACGCCGGTGGCGAATGCAACCGAGTACCGAGTCGAGTATCGCAACGGCAGCGGTGATGAATGGCGCGAGCTCGATCTGTCGCAAGGGCTCACCACGTCGCTGTCGGTACACATGAACTCGACCACGACAAAGTTCGAGTTTCGTGTCCGAGGGTGGAGTGGTGCCGGCGTTTCGCCGTATTCGAACGCAATCCCGCTCGTTCTCCCAAGGCGTCGGGCGTCGTAGCCTACGTACGTCGTGCGATCGGCGCAATCACCGACTTCGATAGCCGGTTGAATCGGAACAGCAGCAGCGCCGCAACGACCGTCAATCCGGCGCACAGTCCCCACCAAAGGCCGACAATCCCCATGTTTCGGTGGAAGCCGAGGTAGATGGCGATCGGGAGACCGATGAGCCAGTGGCCGACCAGGTTGGAGATCAAGGGGAACGTCGTATCGCCAGCGCCGCGCAGCACGCCCGCTCCGATGGCCTGCATGCCGTCGGATAGCTGGAAAACGGCAGCGACGAGGAGGATGGGAACGGCCGCGGTGATCACGGTTTGCTGATCTGTCAGCAGCCTGGCAACGGCGCGAGGAAAGAACGCGAATACCGAAGCGCCGGCGAGCATCCAGCAGACTCCTCCGAGGAATGCCGCAAAACCGGCAGTTCGCGTGCGAGCCTGATCGCGAGCGCCGACGGCAAGGCCGACGCGGACCGAGCCAGCCGAGGCGACGCCGACAGCCACCGTGAAAGTCAGCGAGGCAAAGGCCAGCACGAGCTGATGCGCGGCCAGGTCGATGGTGCCGAGGTGACCGGCCAGAAGGCCGACAAGCGCGAAGATCCCGATCTCCGCTGCCAACTGCACACCGATCGGCAGACCGATGCTGATGGCTTGCCTGATCTCGGGCCATTTGGGGTGATGCAGCACGCCGGCGTCGTGCGGCGGGAGGTGGATCGATTTCACCGTCCAGGCCACGATCGCCAGTTGTAGCACCCCGCCGAGATCGGACGACAACGCCGCGCCGGCAACGCCCATGCGCGGAAACGGCCCCCAGCCGAAGACCAGGACGATGTCCGAGACGAGGTTGAAGACGTTGCCGATCAGTGTCGCGATCACCATCGGCCACGTAACGTGCTGCGCCTGCAGGTACGCGCGGACGACGAGAAACAGCAGAATCGGCCCGAGCCCTGGCGTGCGCACGAGAAGGAACTGGATCGCGATCGGCCGCAGCGACGGCGTCACCTGAAATAGCGACAGGAGCATCGGTGAAACGAGCAGCGGGATCGTCAGCACCACCGTGACACCAAGCGCCAGCCAGATGCCCTGCCACAACACGTGTCTCGCCCGAACGGGATCCTGACCGCCAAAGGCCTGGGAGATCATCGGATCGACACCGAAGACCAGCCCCATGCCGAGGATCGAGATGGTGAAGAAGATGGCGTTGCCCAGCCCCGCCGCCCCGAGCTCACGCGCGCCGAGGCGCCCGACGACCGCAAGGTCGACGAGACCCATGATCTGGTTCCCCGCCTGTGCAGCCGCGAGCGGCCCAGCGAGGCGGAGGAGTTGCCGCAGTTCGATGCGGAATGGTCCGGCGGACATGAGGAGGGGGATTGTAAGGGTGTAGGCTCGAAGAAAGCGCCTGTCCCAAACTGTCATCCTGGATGACAGAGTACAGGCCGCGTCATTCCTCCACGCCCCACTACCTCACCCCCGCTTTCTCTCCTCCCCACTTCGTGCTACAAGATCGCCCCCTCATGCGCTACCTCGTCACCGGCGGTGCCGGTTTCATCGGATCCAACTTCGTTCGTTACCTTTTCCAGAAATACGGCGACGACGCCCAGGTCGTAAACCTCGACAAGCTGACGTATGCCGGTATCCGCGAGAACCTCGCCGAGTACGAAGGGAAGTCGAACTACCGCTTCCTTCATGGCGACATCGCCAAGCCTGAGGATGTCGCCGAGGCTTACAAGGGAGTGGATGGAAGCGGGGTCGATATCGTCGTCAACTTCGCTGCCGAGACACACGTCGACCGCTCGCTCATGGAAGCCGGCACGTTCATCGAGACCGACGTGCACGGTGTGCTCGTTCTGCTCGAGGAAGCGCGCAAACAGGCGCCTGGCCTGAAGCGCTTTGTCCAGATCTCGACGGATGAGGTCTACGGCTCGATCGATACTGGGTCATTCACAGAGACCGATCCGCTCAACCCGCGCAATCCGTATTCGGCGTCAAAGGCCGGCGGCGACCGCATGGCGTACGCTTACTCGCAGACTTACGGGCTGCCCGTCATCGTGACCCGCGCGTCGAACAACTTCGGTCCGTGGCAGTATCCGGAGAAGCTCATCCCTCTCTTCGTCACGAACGCCATCGACGACTTGCCTCTACCGCTCTACGGCGACGGCCGCAACGTCCGCGACTGGCTCTATGTCGAGGATCATTGCGCGGCGGTCGACTTCCTCATCGAACATGGCGCCGATGGCGAGACGTACAACATCGGCGGCGGTAACGAGCGCGAGAACCGGGACATCACAACGAAGATCCTCGAGCTGACGGGGAAGCCCGAGTCGCTCATCAAACGCGTGGCAGACCGTCAAGGCCATGACCGCCGCTATTCGATCGACATGTCCAGGGTGGAGTCATTGGGCTTCCGCTGCTCGACAAACTTCGACGACGCTCTCCGCAGCACCGTGCAGTGGTACATCGGCAACGAGCCTTGGTGGCGCGCCATCAAGGAGCGGAGCGCGGAGTTCAAGGCGTACTACGAGAAACAGTACGTGACGCGGTAGGCCGGCACGGCCGGCGAGGTTGGTTGCCCAAGGCTCCGGCTACAGTGCCGTATCGAGTGTTCTGCCGCGCGGAGTGTCGAGCGATGCATGAGATCTCGCTCCATGCCCGTGTCGCCAGACTACGTAATCGCCTTCGCGATCACGAATGCTGCCGCTGCTGCCAGGCTGCCGACAATCGTCGTCTGCATGGCGCTCTTCCAGGGACCGGCTCCGGTGTAGCTGCCCTTCACGTAGCCGAAGACGGCAAGCGCGATGAGCGTCACGATGATCGATACGATCAGGGCGTCGTGCGCGGCGTGCATGAACATGTACGGTCCGAGCGGAATCAGACCTCCGACGAGGTAGGAACCCGCGATGACGGCGGCGCTGTTGCGAGCGCGCTTCGGATCGGGTTTCTCCAGGCCGAGCTCGAACCGCATCATGAAGTCGACCCACTCTTTCGGGCGCTCACTCATGGCCTGGACGACCGGGCGGATGTGCTCGTCGGGGATGCCGTAGTGGCGGAAGATGTCGGCCACCTCTTTCATCTCCTCGCGGGGGATGTCGATGATCTCCTGTTCTTCTTTCCGCTGCTCGGCGGCGTAGTGCTCGGCGTCGGACTTCGCGGCCAGATAGCCGCCGAGGCCCATGGCGATCGATCCGGCGGCAATCTCGGCAAGACCGGCAGTCACGACGATGCCGCTGGCGGCCACGGCACCGCTCAGTCCGGCCGCCAGCGCGAACGGAACGGTCAGGCCGTCGGACATGCCGATGACGACGTCGCGAACGGTGTCGCTGGCGGTGAAGTGGCGCTCGGTATGGATCGTTTGCGGCATGGCAGCGCGCATTATGCGCGCTGCCGTCAGAACACCGCCATTCAGCTCGCGGCCGAAACAATGAGCGCGATCGGCGCGGCGACAAGGAGCGCCAGGATCGCCAGCGGGATCAGCAGAGCAACCACGATCGAACCGAAGGCGATCAGGAACGCGAACTTGATCACCAGTGCAATGGCGATGAACGGCAGGGCCAGAAGCTTGACCGGCAGCATCAGCAGGCGAAATGGCAGGATCACCACCTTCGCCACGACCGCGATCAATGCCACCACTGTGAACGCAACGGCTGCGAACATCGCCATCCCGAGGAGCACGATCAACGCAAACATGGTCAAGGCCTCCGTCACAATGATACGAGCGTTCCCGCCGCGGGTTGCGCTGAACGGGCCGAGGCTGGCACCCAGCGCCGGTCACGGGAGCCGCGATAGACCGACTGCGGCCGGATGATGCGGTTGGCGCGGCGCTGCTCGAAGCAGTGGGCGATCCAGCCTGCGACCCGGCTGACGGCGAAGGTGGGGGTGAAGAGCGGAACCTCGAGATCGAGGCCGTGCAGCAGGAGGGCCGTGTAGAACTCGACATTCGTCTGCAGGTTGCGGCCCGGCTTGTATTCCTCCAGCAGGCGAAGCGCAACCGTCTCGACCGCGCGGGCGAGCTGATAAAGCGCCATGTCGCCGCCGCGCGTGAACATTCGTTCCGCCGCCGCGGCGAGGACGTCTGCGCGTGGATCGCGCACTTTGTAAACGCGGTGGCCGAAGCCCATCAGCTTCTCGCCCGACTCGATTTTTCCCCGCAGCACCTCCTCGGCGCGCCCGGCGTTGCCGATCTCGAACACCATGTCGAGCGCCGGTCCCGGCGCCCCTCCATGCAGCGGCCCTTTGAGCGCGCCGATCGCGCCTGCTACGGCGGAGATGAGATCGGAATTCGTCGAAGCGATGACGCGTGCGGTGAACGTCGAAGCGTTGAGCCCGTGGTCGACGACGGTGTTGAGATAGGTCTCCAGACCCCGCACGCGCTCGTCCAACGGCGTCTCTCCGGAGAGCATGTAGAGAAAGTTCGCGGCATGGCCGAGGTCGGGACGTGGCGCGATAGGCGAGCGATCGTTGCTGAGCCGCCAGTAGGCGGCTACGATCGTCGGAAAAGCGGCTAACAGATTGCGGGCGGCGTGGTCATCGGCAGCACGGAAACTCTTGTCTGTGCCGGAACCGCGAAGGCTGATGGTCCCTGCCGCCATCCGCAGCGCGTCCATGCCGCCGGCCTGCTCGCGCGCGGCTGCGCGGAGGAGCTCGTAGGCGGCCGCCGGCAGCTCGCGTCGTTGCGCGAGATCGGAGCGGAAGGCTGCCAGCTCCTGCGCGTCCGGCAGCGAGCCGTACCAGAGGAGATGCGCCGTCTCCTCGAATGTGGCGTTCATGGCCAGTTCGGCAACAGGGAACCCGGCGATGATCAGCTCGCCTGCCGTTCCGTCGACCATGCTCAATGAGGTTTCCGCGGCGATGATGCCTTCGAGACCGTTGTGGATCATGGTGTCGTTCATGTGATCAAGCTAGGGCCGGTCATCAATGTTGTCAACATTGATTGCAGAATCAATGTCAGGGTGATAGCGTAACCGCCTCATGGTCTCATGGCTCTCTTCGGACGATGCCTCCAAGCGGCTGGGCGTGAGCCGTACGACGCTCTACGCGTACGTCAGCCGAGGCTTGGTGCGCTCCACGGCGAAACCGGGCAACTCCCATCAGCGCCGCTATGCGGCCGAGGATGTCGAGCGGCTGCGGAACAGGAGCGAGCAGCGCCGCGACCCAGGGAAGACCGCGGAACGGGCCCTCCATTGGGGTGTGCCGGTGCTCGAATCCTCGATCACGCTCATCGACTCCGATCGGCTGTACTTCCGCGGCTACGAGGCCGGCGAGCTGGCGCGCACGCGAACCGTGGAGGAGGTGGCGGCGCTGCTCTGGACGGGCAGTTTCGACGTCAGCCTTTTCGCCGGCATGCCTCTGCACGTGGTTGCCGGTGGAAAGAGCGCCGAGGATCTGCCGTTCGTCAGCCGCGCGCAATCGATGCTGCCGCTCGTCGGAGCGCGCGATTCTCTTGCTTATGATCTTCGCCCCCGTGCGGTCGCCCAAACCGGCTGGCGCATCGTCAATCTTCTGACCAGCGTGGCCGCGGAGTCAGCCGACCTGGAAGACTCCATCGAGGAGACGCTTCAGAAGCGTTGGATTCCGAAGACGCCGCATGCTGTCGAGCTGTTGCGCGCGGCGCTGATCCTTTGCGCTGATCACGAGCTGAACGTCTCTTCCTTCACCGCCCGCTGTGTAGCCTCGGCGGGATCGAGTCCTTATGCAGTCGTCATCGCGGGGCTCACGGCGATCGAAGGGGCGAAGCACGGCGGTTTGAGCGAGAAGGTGGAATCGATGCTCACCGATCTTCGCCGGACTCGCGATGTTCGCAAGGCGCTGTCTGACCGCCTCCGCCGCCACGAGCCGATCTACGGTTTCGGACATCGTCTGTACACGAATGGCGATCCGCGCGCGGCGATCCTCATGGATCTGCTCGCGAAGCGCTTCGCCAAATCGCCTGAGGTGATCTTTACTCGCAACGTGGCCAAGGTGGGGGAGGAGCTCACCGGTGACAAGCCGGCCATCGACTTTGCTCTCGCCGCTCTGGCCCGCACGCTCAAGCTCGATCGCGGCGCGCCGCTGACACTCTTCGCGCTCGGCCGCAGCATCGGCTGGATCGGCCACGCCATCGAACAGTATGCGAAGGATGAAATGATCCGGCCACGGGCGAGGTACGTGGGGGAACCGCCAAATGGAAACGGGTGAGAAGTTCATCGTCCTGCTGCGTCATGGAATCGCCGAGCCGCATGGGGCGAGAGAGAATGATGACGACCGTGTCCTGACCGCAACCGGCGAGCGCCGCATGAAGCAGATCGGCCGTGGTCTGGCGCGGTTCTTTCCGAAGGCGGAAGTGGTCTACACGAGTCCGCTCCTCCGCTGCATGCAGACCGCGGAATGGGTGGTCAAGGCCTACCGAAAGCCCTCGATCATGCGAGCGGCCGGCGCGCTGAAGCCGGGCGCCGGCGTCGATGCCATCCGTACGCTGATCATGTCGAGCGAGGCGCGGCGAGTCATCTGCGTCGGTCACGAGCCGTCCCTCTCGACAGCGATGCTGGCCATCACGAATTTGAGCAGCGACGGAGCGATCGAGCTGAGAAAAGGCGGCTGCTACGGCCTGCGGCTCCGCGCGGACGGAAGCGCGACGCTGGAGTGGATGCTGCGCCCACGCGTTATGCGGCAACGATAGGGCCGCGCGGATTCGTTCTACCACCCCCCACCCCCGACTCCCCACCCCCATCACCTAATGCTTCTTTTTCTTCTTCGCTTTCCTTCGGAATGACGCCGGATCGTGGATGCTCTCCTCATACGGTCCGACGCTCACCGAATCGGAGCGGGCGATGGTGATGAAGGTCTCCTGACTGCGCAGGGGGCGCTGGTCGCCCGGTGTGCGGCGGCGGTAGGTGCCATCGGAGCCCAGTGTCCAGCTCTTCACGTTGTCGCCCAACGCGATCGGGAGGATCTGTTCGCTGAGGCGCTTTGCCACAGCGGCGTCGCGGATCTGGAACGTGGTCTCGATGCGCCGGAGGTAATTGCGCGGCATCCAGTCGCCGCTCGAGATCCACACCTGCGGCGCGCCGCCATTGGCGAACTGGAAGATGCGCGAATGCTCGAGGAACCGGTCGATGATCGACGTCACGCGGATGTTCTGGCTGACGCCGGGTAGGCCAGGGACGAGACAGCAGATGCCGCGCACGAGGAGGTCGGCCTGCACGCCGGCCCGGCTGGCCCGGTAAAGCGCCTCGATCACGCCTGGGTCGACCAGGGCGTTCATCTTGGCGATGATCGCCGCCGGTTTCCCTTCTTTGGCGTTCTCCGTCTCCCGGTCGATCATCCGGATCGTCCAACGCAGATAGTCCATCGGCGAGACCACGAACTCCCGCCACTTCAGCGTCGCCCCCTTGGTCTCGACCAGCTCCTGCACTCCTGCCACGCTGAAGCCGGTGAGCAGATTCATGAGCTGGGCGGCGTCGGACCCGAAGGCTGGATCGCATGTGAAGAGGTCGACATCGGTGTAGAGGCGCCCTGTCACAGCGTTGTAGTTCCCGGTCGAGAGATGGACGTACCGCCGCAGCTCGCCGCCTTCCCGCCGGACGATGAGGCAGACCTTGCAATGGGTCTTGTACCCGACGATTCCGTAGACCACCTGCACGCCCGCTTCTTCGAGCGTTCGCGCCCAGGTGATGTTCTTCCGTTCGTCGAAGCGCGCCTGCAGCTCGACCACGGCGGTTACCTGCTTGCCGGCTCTCGCCGCCGCGGAGAGCGCGGCGATGATCGGCGAGCCTGGATCGGTGCGATAGAGCGTCTGTTTGATGGCGACGACGCCGGCATCCTCGGCGGCCGACTGAACGAACTCGATGACAGCCGTGAACGAGTCGTACGGCCGGTGCAGTAGCAGGTCGCCTCGGCGAATGATCGAGAAGATGTCGTCCGTGGTGGCAAGCCGGGCCGGCATGCGCGGGTTGAAGGGCGCTTCTTTCAGCTCCGGGTTCTGGATCTGTGTGTAGAGCTGCTGGAGATCGCCGAGCTTCAGCGGGCCTGGGGCAAAGAAGATGTCATCCGGCGATGAGTCGGTGGCGCCGGCGAGCAACGCCAGCAGCGGATCGCCGGCTCCCTGTTCGATCTCCAGCCACACGACCTCCCGCCGCTCGCGGCGCCGCAGTTCGCTCTCGATGCTCTTGAGCAGGTCCTGCATCTCCTCCTCTTTGATGTCGAGATCGGAGTTGCGGATCACCCTGAATGCGGCCACACGGAGGACCTTCAGTCCCGGAAAGAAACGATGAACGTGCGATGAGATGACGTCCTCGAGCAGCACAAAGCGCGTCTTCTCCGGCATCGGCACGAGCCGGGGGACGCTTTCGGGGATCTTGACGATGGCCACGTGCCTCTCCCCGCGTTCCGATTCGAGCTGCAGGGCGAGGTTGAGCGAGAGATTGGCGATGAACGGGAAAGGGTGGGCTGGATCGATGGCCAGCGGTGTCAGGATCGGCTCGAGGTCGCGGCAGAAATACTCTTCGACGAAATTGCGCTCCTTCTTGCCGAGGTCCGCCACTCGTTCGATGCGGATCCCTTCCTTGCGCAGTGCCGGGATCAGCTCCTCGCCCAGGCAGTGATAGATCTTGTGGAGCAGCGACCGCGCTCCGCTGCGCACTGCCTGAAGACGTTTGAGACCGTTCCCGAACGGATCGGCCGGAACGTTGGCGGCGATGAGGTCGCGGATCTCACCGACCCGGATCATGAAGAACTCGTCGAGGTTGTGCGCGCAGATGCTCAGGAACTTGGCCCGTTCGAGCAGCGGCACCGAGGGGTTCTGCGCCTCCGCCAGCACGCGCTCGTTGAACGACAGCGCACCGAGCTCGCGGTCGAACAGCGGTACCGCTGGCAGTGGGGGCGGGGCAAGCGGGGAGGGTGGCGGGGTGGGGAGCGACTGCACGGCTTGCGGCCCTGTATCGGGCACCGCAGGCACCTCAATCAGTGCTGTTTCTGATGGCAAAGGCATTGGGACGCCAATGGTATGCACTGCACGTGCGCGAATGCACCGGGAAGAGTGTAAATTCTTTGGGGGGGTGGGTCGGTGGATCAGTTGAGCAGTGGATTGGTAGATCAGGATCAGGAAGAGCGGTGTCCTACCGGCCGGGCGGCCAATTCACCGTCCACGGCCCCGTTCCTGATCCACTGATCCACCAGACCCCCAACCCCCGCCCCCCCACACTTGGCATCATCCCTGAAGAGGACACAGCAGTAACTGAGGTAGCTGCCATGTTTGATGATGTCCTGATCGAATCCGCAGGCAGGGACAAGAAGAAGGGTGGGTGGGTTACGGTGCTCATTTCCACCACCCTGCATTTCATCATCATCGGCGCGGTGGTTGCGGCGGGGCTGTATGTCAAACAAAACCCCGAGGTCATCACGAAGCCGATCGAGGCCTTCGTGGTCTCGGCGCCGCCCCCGCCACCACCTCCTCCGCCGGCGGCGTCGCATGCTTCGACTCCGCACGTCCAGCAACACGTGACCCCACAGACTCCGCAGACGTTCCACCAGCCGGCGCAGACGCCGCGGGAAGTGCCGCAAGTCGAAGATGTACCGACTGACACGACTGGTGATCAGGAAGGCGGTGTGGTGGGAGGACAGGTAGGCGGCGTCGTAGGCGGCGTAGTCGGAGGTGTCATCGGCGGAACACTTGGGGGCACCCTCGGAGGTCAGCTCGGCGGGCAGCCTGGAGGTACCGGCGACAAGCCGATGCAGGTAGGCGGTGACGTGTCGCCCCCCACAGCCGTCACACGAGTCGATCCCGTCTATCTGGACGTGGCACGCAAGGCTCACATTCAGGGAGTGGTCATCGTTGAAACCATCATCGACCGTAACGGTAACGTGACGGATGCACGCGTTTTGAAAGGTTTGCCGTTCGGACTCGATCAGTCGGCGCTCGATGCCGTCAAACGGTGGAAGTTCAAGCCGGGGATCTACAACGGGCAGCCGGTTCCTGTCATCTTCAGACTCACGGTAAATTTCACGTTGCAGTGAAGGAGTGGACTAGTGGATTAGCAGGCCGGTTGATCAGGACGAGACCCTGGTTATCCTTTGATCTGCCAACCCCCATGATTCAACATGCAGAGATCGGCGAAGTAGACCGATCCGGACGAGGCATCCTGATCTGCCAATCCACTGATCGACTGATCCACCGATTCAACAGAAGGAGAAGTACATGGAAGGGATGAATAACAGTTTCAGCATCTTCGGCATGTTGTCGACAATGAACTGGGTGGCGCGGGGAGTTGTCTTGGTGCTCGCACTGATGTCGATCTGGTCGCTGACCATCGCCATCGAGCGCATCATCCGCTTCCAGCGTGCCAAGCGTGAGTCACTGGCAATCGCACTCGGCGTCACTCCGCTGCTCAAGCAACACAAGCTCGAGGAAGCCATCACGCTGACGAGCGATAAACGCTATCGCCACTCGCACCTCGGCCGCGTGCTTCGGGCCGGGCTGACGGAGTTTCAGTACGAGACGACGCAGGCGTTGCCGGACGACTTCGATATCGTCGCATCAGGGCAACGCGCCATCGAGCGTGAAGCGCTGATGACTACCGCGGAGATGAAGAAGGGCCTTGGCAATCTGGCAACCATCTCCACGACGGCCCCGTTCGTCGGTCTCTTCGGCACCGTGGCCGGCATCATCCATGCCTTCCAGGGGATGGCCATCAGCGGCTCAGGCGGACTCGGTGCCGTGTCGGCCGGTATCGCCGAAGCGTTGGTCACTACCGCGTTCGGCCTCTTCGTTGCTATCCCGGCGGTCTGGCTCTACAACTACTTCCTGAACAAGGTGGAGCGTTTTCAGGTGGAGATGTCGAACTCGTCGTCGCAGCTCATCGACTACTTCATCAAGAACGAGGCGCGCGTCCGCGCCAATGCGGCAGCAGTCCGCTAGGAGACGAGGATGGCATTCGGCGCCGGGGGCGGAAGCCCCGACGAGGTCAAGGGAGACATCAACGTCACGCCGCTTGTCGACGTCTGTCTCGTGCTGCTCATCATCTTCATGGTGGTGACGCCGATGCTGCAGTCGGGCGTTGACGTCGTGCTGCCACAGGGTCCGCATTCGGAGAAGAAGCCGGGCAAGGAGACTGACCTGACCATCTCGATCAAGGCGGACGGGACGGTCTTCATCGGTCAGGACTGGATTCCCGACCGCGACCTGCCACGCTACATGAAGGCAGAGCACGACAAGAACGCCTCACGGAACGTGATGATCAAAGCAGACAAGCGCATCAACTTCGGCAAAGTAAGAATGGTGATGAAAGCGGCGAACGACGCAAACTTCAACGCCGTCTCGTTCCTCACCGAGAATCAACAGGCGGGAACGCAGATCGTTCAACACGGAATGTGACGTAGTGAATCAGTAGGCAGTGGATCAGTAGACCAGTGGACCAGTAGACCAGGATCAGCAGGTCAAGCGATGAAGTGGAACGGCTCCGATCACTGATCGACCGATCCACTGATCTACTGGCCGGCAACGGAGAAAACGCAACGATGTCCATGTCCGCCAGCTCCGGCCACGGAGTCCGATCGGAAATCAACATCACGCCGCTGGTCGACGTGGTGCTGGTTCTGCTCATCATCTTCATGGTGGCCACACCGATTCTGCAGATGGGGCTTGATGTCGAAGTGCCGCCAAAGGTCGAGGTGTCAGGTGCGCCGCCGCCGTCCGAGCAGACGCAACTCGTCGTTACCGTGCGCAGCGACGGGATCTATCTCAATTCGGCAAAGATGGCCAACAGCCAGGCGCTGCACGATGAGCTCGCGCGGCAGATGCTCTCCCGCAAAGACATCGCCGACCGCGTCGTCTTCATCAATGCCGACGACACCGTACCGTTCGACCGCGCAGTCGAGGCGATGGACGTTGCGCATGCAGCAGGAGCAAGAAAGGTAGGCTTCCTCACCGACCAACCGGCGAAGTGATCGCTCGAACTGGTTGATCTACCGTCGTCGGTCAAGCGCCCGCCCACGAGGGTTCGGCCCAGCGCAGCTGGGCCCTACGGCCGGCAGCCGGCCGCGAGAGCTCCTCGGATTCGACGACACAAATTTCGATTCGTAGGGCCCGGCTGCGCCGGGCCGAACCTCGTTGGGTGGCGGAAATAATGACCTGAACGCGCCGGCGAAACGCCGCCGAGCCAGCCGGCGGGACGCCAGCGTTCCGTGAGGCCGGCTGACCCGCACGAGGTATGAGGAAGGGCCGGTTGACCGGCCCTCTCGACTCACTCGATTCTGTGGGCGAACTGGACGCTCGGGTCCTGGGTGGTGTTGTCCGTCGTTGATCCGTAGATAAAGGCGCTGCCGGCGGTGACCTGGATGGTGATCGTTTCGCCGCCGGTGAGCACGTAGCCATCGAGCATGGCTGTTGCTGCAACCTGAGTGAAGAAGGTTGCGCCGTAGCTCTTCGTGGTGGTCTTGACGATGTTGCCGTCTTTGTCGCGGACAGTGAGGCTCAGGGATGCTCCCTGCTCCAGAGTCCGTACGCCGATGTTGAGGCGGAACTTCTGATCGGCGGGGGCGATCAGAGCTCCCGTATCGCCACTCTGCAAGGCGTCGCTCGCCGCCATCGGCTCCTCGGCCAGGCCGGTCGTTCCGGCGGCGCCGGCGTCGTTGAAGACGCGTATGAGGGTGGTAGGGAAAAAGGAGCCGGCGTCGGCGATGAGATCGGCGCTGCCGAGGCCGGAGGCAATACCCATGGCCGGGAGGAGATCGGCGTAGGAGAGGGTCTTTCCGGGCTGGATCGAGTAAGCGATGGACGGATCGGTTGACGATCCCAAGGCCGCCTGCGTGTGGAAGACGATCTTGCCGGAGATGGCCACGCTCTTTCCGTTGAAGAGCTGCACGGAGGTCTTGAAGAACGAGCCGAGGTTGCCGGTCGTCGAGCCGGCTACCGGGAGGATTTTTGTCTGTGCGACGGGTGCGACGCTCACCAGCACGGAGATGACCGTGGAGAGAGGCGAGACCGTGCTGCAGCCGGTGAGCAGATTGCGAGCCCGGACGCGGTAGTAGTAGCGGTTCGGCGTGGCGTGGGTGAACGAAGCGGTAGTCGTCGTCACGATCCTGTTCGTCAGCGTGGAGAAGTTCTGGTCGGTCGATTCGTCGACCGAGTAGTCGGTGGCGTCTTTGACGGCAGGCCATGTGATGGCATACGCCTTTCCAGCTTCCGCTGTGGAAGGCCCGCCGATCTGCGGCGTCGCCGGAACGGCGCACTGCGGCGGCGGCTGGATGACCGAGACGGATGCCGTCGCCGTTGCTCCGCCGTTAGCCGGCGAGACCGAAGCGGTGATGGTGACGCTGCCTAGGGCGATACCCATCACACTGAAATCTGCGGCGCGCGATCCGCCTGGAATGACTACGGATGCGGGCACGGTGGCGATGGTCGGGTCCGACGAGGTGAGGGTTACGGTTGTGGCGCTGGAAACGTTGGTGCTCGTCTGCGCGGTCATGATTCCCGAGTCGTTGATCGTAACTGTTCGCGCTCCGGGTAGGAGAGACAGCGAAACCGGCGGGATAGTGATTGACCCGTTGACGAAGGCGAGGCCGCCGTTACCGATGATCTCTTCCGTACCTCCGGATTGGTTCGACAGCGAAGTCAGCGATGAATCAAGCGTCAACGCGATTGAAGAGCCGGGAGCCGCTGATGACGAAAGCGTAAAGACGATATGAGCAACCTGATCGCCCGGGGCAGGTGAGTTCAGAGTGAAGGGGATGAGGTTGGTCGCCTCATCAAAGCTGTCTATGAGTGCGATCGAGCCCGGCGGCGCTGACGAGTTCTCAAAGCCGGGCGTCAATCCCGCCGTGATGCCGGCGCGCGAAAACGTCACCGATTGCACGGCCGCAGCCGGCGCATAGTTCACGGTGATGCTATATCCCTGGATCTTAAAGGTTGATGCCTGATCCCGGCCTAATGGTGTGCCGGCAACGTCGCGGATGTAGACCGGAACGTCAACCGTCGAGCCGTTAGCTGATACGGAACCGACCGTGATGACATCCTGGGCCAGGGCTGGCGCGGCCTGGAGGGAAAAGAAGGCGATGATGAGGAGTGCGGCGAAGTGCGTCGCTTGGAGACGATTCTGGGTCATTGAGCGTTCCTGAGTGCTGGCCCGGTGAACCGGACAGCCGGTGACATTATTAATGAGTACGAATTGCGATGGAGCTCGCTGGCGAGCAGAGCTGCGCGAAGGAGTGCTGGTTGTTTGTGTTGCCGTTTCAAGTTCTTCCTTGGGCTCAGTTCGATTCGTTCTTGTCCGGGTTGGGTCGCGTGCGGGGAGAACCTCCGATGGTTGTTCCACTCACGGTCAACGACCCGTTCTCGACCGTTGCGCTCCGTGTTCCACTCTGATTGCTCAGCATCGTAAGGCGTGGATCGACGCTGATCGTGACGCCCGCGCCGGTGTCTGCACCGATTCCGATCTCAGCCACCACCGCGGAGCGTCCATCGCTTCCGAGGTTCAGGCCGTCGTAAGAGACGAGGTAGTAGAGACCATCAGACGTGCGCTTACTTGTCTCAAAGACTGGCGGAAGATTCTTCGCCGCGCCAGCTCGCTGAATCGATACGTTGCTCAGCGATCCATCTCCGCCGTTGAAGAGTACGTTCAGCGACAACGCCTGCGGAGCGGCGGACCCGGGCGCTGCAGTCAGGATGACTGGAATGACATAGAGGCCCCCGCGAAGGATGGCTTTACCCAGCGTCACGGATCCTGAGATTGCGGAATTCGAACCGATAGCGGTCGCTGCGACGTGCCCGGTAGACGGGACGGACAGCGGCGCCGGGCCGTGCAGGAAGAGGTTGTTGATCAGAAAGAAGATGTCGGCGAGATCGACAATGCCGTCGTTGTTGGCGTCACCGGACAGTAGGCCGGCTGGACCCCTGGGTGCGGGACCGTGGAAGAAGAAATAATTGATTAGATAGAAGATGTCGGCGGTATCGATCAGCGAGTCGCCGTTCGGATCGAACTGATGCGCCAGGTAGACGTAGCCGTTTGTTAGCGTGCCCGTCGAGGTGTCGGTGTTCGTGACGGTGACGCTGACTGTGGCGGCGGTGTGTGCGGCCGTCCGTGCGGTGATCTTGATGCTGCTGACGACCACCACGTTCGTAGCGGCCGTGCCGCCAATCGAGAGGTTCGCGCCGGTGACGAAGCCGGTGCCGTTGATGGTGACGGTTGTCCCGCCGGCCGCCGAGCCGTTCACCGGTGATATCGAAGTGACGGTGACAGGCGGAATGGTAATGGTGACGTTCGCCGGCTTTGTATCGATGCAGCCGGCGGCTGTGGTGACCTTCGCGGTGAGGTTGAGCGTTCCGGCCGGGCCGGCGGTGAAGGTGATGGTGCGCGTTCCGGCGCCAGCGGTGATCGTGCCGCCGCTGATGGTCCAGAGATAGGTCGCGCCAACGCCGGCATCGGCGACCGAGGCGGTGGTGCTGGAGTTGGACGGCATCGTCGAGACGACGGTGATGGTGGCGTTCGGGTTGGGATTGATGGTGACGTTTGCAGGGGCGGACGTGGCGCTGGTGCAGCCGCTCGCGGTCACCGTTACGGAGTAGCTGCCGGCCTCGGCTGCGACGAATGTCGTGTTCGTGGCGCCGCCGATTGGATTGCCGTTCAGATACCACTGATTCCCCGAGGCACTGCTCGAAGTCAGTGTCGTGCTGCCGCCGGTGCAGAAACTCGCGGCGCCGCTGATCGTCGGGGTGGCCGGGAGCGGGGTGACAGCTACCGTCGTGGCAGCCGAGGCAGCGCTGGTGCAGCTGCTCGTGGTCACAGTGACGGTGAAGCTGCCTGATGCCGCTGCGTTGAATGTCTGGTTGGTCGCGCCGCCGATCGGGTTGCCGTTGAGTGACCACTGATTCCCTGAGGCGCTGCTCGAGGTCAGCGTCACGCTGCCGCCGGCGCAGAAGGTCGTCGGGCCGCCGGGAGTGATCGTCGGAGTGGGCGGTATGGGGTTGACGGTCACCGTCGTGACCGCCGAGGTGGCACTTGTGCAGCCGTTTGTGGTCACGGTAACCGTGTAGGTCCCGGCCGCGGTGGCGTTGTATGTCTGGTTGGTGGCGCCGCCGATCGGGTTGCCGGCCAGGTACCATTGGTTGCCGGCGGCGCTGCTCGATGTGAGTGTGCTGCTGCCGCCGGTGCAGAAGTTCGTTGTGCCAGTGATCGTGGGCGTGGCCGGGATCGGGTTGACCGCCACCGCGGTGGCAGCCGAGGCAGCGCTGGTGCAGCCGCTCGTGGTCACGGCGACGGTGTAGTTGCCTGATGCCGCTGCGTTGTACGTCTGATTGGTCGCGCCGCCGATTGGGTTGCCGTTGAGAAGCCACTGATTGCCGGACGCTGCGCTCGATGTGAGCGTCACGCTGCCGCCGGCGCAAAACGTTGTCGGGCCGCCAGGGGTGATGGTTGGCGTGGGTGGGATCGGATTGACGGTGACCGTTGTCGCGGCCGAGGTGTTGCTGGTGCAGCCGGTGGTCGTGACGATCACGGTGTAGTTGCCCGACGAGCTGGCGACGAACGTCTGGTTCGTGGCGCCGCCGATCGGGTTGTTGTTGAGATACCACTGATTGCCGGCAGTACTGCCCGAAGTGAGCGTCACGCTGCCGCCGGTGCAGAATGTCGTCGGGCCGCCGGCGGTAATCGTTGGCGTGAACGGCGTCGAATTGACGGTGATGGTCGTTGCGGCGGAAGGGGCGCTGCTGCAGCCTGCGGCCGTCACGATCACCGTGTAGTTACCCGAAGCGCTGGCGATGAGCGTCTGGTTCGTGGCGCCGCCGATCGGGTTGCCGTTGAGGAGCCATTGATTGCTGGAGGCGCTGCTCGATGTCAGATTCACGCCTCCTCCGGTGCAGAACGTCGTCGGGCCGCCGGCGGTGATCGTCGGTGTCGCCGGGGTCGGATTCACCGTTACCGTCGTGACGGACGATTGAGCGCTGACGCAGCCGTTGACGGCCACTGTGTAGCTGCCTGATGCGCTGGCGATGAACGTCTGATTCGTGGCGCCGCCGATCGGGTTGCCGTTGAGATACCACTGATTGCCGGAGGCGCTGCTCGACGCCAGCGTCACGCTGCCGCCGGCGCAGAACGTCGTCGGACCGCCGGGGGTGATCGTGGGCACCGCTGGAATGGGGACGTTGATGGAACCGGACTTGTGGCATCCGACCGCTTCGACGATGTTCAGCGTCAGTCCAACGTTGCCGGACGCGCCGGCGGTGTAGGTCACGGTCTGCAAAGACGCGCCGCCGGTGATGGTGCCATTGGTGATCGACCAGGAGTAAGACGTCGCGCCGGCCGGACCGCTGGCCGTGTTGCCGGTGGAGTTGGCGCAAGCCTGTGGGGCTCCTGGAGTGATCGTTGCCGGGCTGCTGCAGTCGGCCACCGCGTAGCAGATGGTGACGTCGTTTACTGTGGGAGTAACCGCGGTGTTCGTAGTAGCGAGGTAAGCTCTGTACTCGAGGTATCGAAGGCCGCTGAACTGGCTGAGCGAGGCGGCGCTCGTCGTGAAGAACGTCGCGGCTGTCCCGTCGGGGCCTACGAAGTTGAAGGGGCCTGACGCCGAGTTGCTGCCGGCAACCTGAAATTTGATCGATGTCTGTGCAGGTGTCGTGGCGGTCCAGGAGAGTGTCGACCAGAACGGAGTCAATCCGGGCGCTGGGTTGCTGTCTCTGGCCGAGGAGATGAGGTCTCCCGAAGTGTTGAAGCCGGTTTGCATGTAGGTTGCGAACCCGGCGTCGGTCGATATTCCGCCGGTTAGCGGGACCGACCACGACGTGCCGCTTGCTGAATCGGTTAATCGCATGCCGCCCGCGTAGACGTCGGCGCCGGTGCTCGAAGAGCCGCTTCGCGAGAGTGCATACACCCCAGTGGAGGGATCCGCGACAGGCCGCACTACGATCGCGTACATCGTCCCCGAGGTCAGCGTCGGGGGCGAGGCGAACGTCACCGTGTAAAAGGCAGCGGAGCCGTTGTTGAATCCGGCAATGGTCGCGCTGGCGAGGTCTGCGCCTGTTGGAAGGGAGCTGCTGGTGGCGCGGATAGAGACGGTGAGGTTCGGAGTGGTGCCGGTGCAGCCTGAACAGAAGAGGTTGACGTCGACGGCATGCAGTGTGCCGGTTATGACGGGGGTAAACGTTTGGCCGCCGAACTTCGTGCTTGTGATGACGCCACCACTGATATTGCCCATCGCATCACCGAGCGTCGTGTTCTGCTGATCGAGGATCAGTGGGTTGAGCAGGATGACATCGCCCGGACTGCTGTTGAGATCGACATTCGTAGGCACGCCCGTCTGAAAGTCCAACTGAGCCGTGTCGGATGGGCACGCGTTGGCAGGGGCAAGTGTCAGCGAGAAATTCTTCGTGGTCGTGTTTCCATCGGTCACGACGATGCTGTTCAGCGAGGCGGAGTTGTAGCCTGGATCGGTGACGGCGATGCTCGGATAGGTGCCTGCCGGAAGGCTCAGGAACGAGTAGAGGCCTGAGCCGTTGGTGGTTGTGGTCCTGTTCCCAAGTGTTACCGCCGCTCCGCTGATCGGAGCCCCGCCAATCGCAGCGGTCACTGTCCCGGAAAGGGTTCCGCCGGCGCCGACTGTCGTGCAGGAGGGGAACGCGAACGAGCCGACACGAGTCTGCCAGTTCAGGCCATCAGCGGCGTAGTACATGTTCGTGTACCAGAACGTGCAGCCGTCGGGATCGAGCGTCATGGCACTGTAGTCGCCCCAACGGGTGCAGTTACCGCCGCAGTTGCCGGTCTGTGTGCCGGTGCCCTGGAAGAGCAACTGTTCGGTCTGACTCAACGTATTGATCGGATCAGAGGCGAGCCGGCCGGCGTACTTCAACGCCGGTTTGGTTGTGCTATTCGAGGTGCTGTATCCGAGAGCCATGTCGCCTGCGCGGTCGACGGCCACGCTGGGGAGGAATCGATAGATGACGTTCGCGCCGTCGGGATCCCACGTGGCGGCCTGCGGGAGGTTGGCGTTCACGGTGCCGCCGGTTACGTCTACCTGATACCAGCGAGGGGCCGCGAAACCGTGGAAGACGGGATGGGGGGAATTGGGATCATCGCTCGCGTCGGCTCTGCGAACAGTGTGCGAAGCCCATAGCGACTCGACACCGCCTATGTTCGTGTACTGGTTCTGCACCATGGCCCGGAGTTCGAGAACATCGAGGTCATTGCCGCCTAGCGAGGGCGCATTCGGTACAATGTCATTCGGCCAACTCGTCGCGGCGAGAGGAGTGTCAGGACCGGTGAAGGTGGATGCTGTGGGATGGGTCCAATCGGCGTGAAACTTGTAGACCGTGAGCCCGTTGGTAAACTCCCATGTGGAAAGGAAGTAATTGGGAGTACCCTGCGGGGGTGTGCCTGACTGGAGTCGCGCATTGCCCGGCAGAATCGTGAAATCGGCCACCGGAGCATTGAATGTGAGTACCTGGACCAGAGGTTTCCCGGCGTACATCTGAGCCTTGTTCAAGGCATAGACACGTGAGCTCTGAAACCCGGATCCGACATAGTCGAACATGTTCACCGACATGTACAAGCCGTCAGGCCAGATGCCGAACTTTGGATAATCGCCGAGGCCGCCGGCGGTGTTGATGGAGTAGAAGTTCCATCCGCCGCTCACCGGATCGCCGGTCATCGATGTGGCAAAGCATTGGAAGTTGCCGGGCGGGTTGACGACGTTGTTGCCGCTGAGCTGGAAGGCGAAATCGGTGATGATCCAACGGTCCTCGAAGCTGTCGTAAAGGACGACCGGGTCTCCGAAGTTGTTCGTGTCGCACAGGTTGCCGAAGTGGCCCTGGCTCATGAAGGTGTTGAACGAGAACGCGGCCACCCGGACACCATCCGACTTTCGGAAGATGCCGATCGACGTGTTGACGGTCTGGATGTAGTAGGTGGGGCCGGCGTCGCCGTTCGTGTCGGGTGGATGACCGGCTCCCCAGTTCGCAAAGTCGAGACCAGCGAAGTTCATGATGGCCGGAGGCGCTGGAGCATTTCGCGCCGGGACCGATGGGGTACTCAGTTCGGGTGGGGCTACTACCTGCCCTCGGATCGTCGTCCGAGTGATCAGCGGGTCCTCGTGCTCCGGGCGCTCCATCAACGGCTGTGGCGTCTCAGGCAGCGCGCGCAGGTCGATCGCGCTGCTTCCCGCCCGCGTCATCGAAAGCTCGATCGGCGGACCGAAGGGACTCGGTCCGGTCTGAGCGACCACATCTCCGTCATCGCTCGCCGCGGAAGTTTTTCTCTCGGGCCTGATCCGAGGGGCCGGTATCGCGGGGCCCGGCAGTGCCATGACCTCGACCGCAGGCTTGGCCTTCCTCTTCGGATGCCTCGGCTTATGTGCTGCCGCTGCACCGATTGCCGGTACGAGCAGCAGAGTCAGGAAAAGATAGTTGAGGATGCGTTTCATGCAGTCGGGCACCTTGATTGAATCGAAGCAAAGCGTTCGGCTCGGGGAGGGAGCGCGGACGATAACATCGCCCGGGCGAAGCGCATTCGCACCGTTATTTTAGACTTGCGAACCAACCAGCTGATGGGGCCTGGGTCACATAGCAAGCCGATCTCGTCATGTTAAAGCGGCCGGGTGGGGATGAAGACCACCGGCCTCTCTGCCGGTTCACGCGAGACTGCCCTTTGACTCCAAGGGTTTAGCTCGATTGTTGCAGGTGTGGTCTTGATGCTCGCGAGTCCGGCAAGTGATGTAAGCGAGGGTCGTTTTGGTGCTCGCGTACATCCATCCGGCCCGTGAAACGAAAGAGGCCGCCGGGACCGGCGGCCTCTTCCAGCGGAATACCGGTGGGTCAGGAACGGGCGCGGATAGCGATGAAGATGAGCGAGATGGCCAGGAGAATCAGAGCGATCGGGCCGAACGCAGGGACGGGGGGAAAGACGGTGATGGAGCCGTTGACCAGAACGAGCCTGGCGTTGCCGGTGTTCTCGGCTGTGCCGGGAGTGCCCGACTGATCGGTGAGCTGCGTGAGGGCCGGCGTCGGATCGAGAGTGAGGGTGATGACCTGCCCCACCACCACCGAGGGGGACAGCGTGACCAGGAGGTGCGCTACCTG
>JBBRNB010000008.1:0-102627 GCA_038230535.1 Thermoanaerobaculia bacterium | reverse complement strand
CGCCACCGCACTCCAAAGCGCTTCGCGCGAAATGATGTGGACAATCCTCGCCAACTCTGAACAGGTTTTCGCGCGCCGGAGGCGCGCTTTGGAGTGCGGTGGCGCCCAGCCACCGCTTTGGGAGGGGGGGCCCCCCCGGTTCATGGAACACACGTCCTGGTTGCGGGCAACGCCGAGCCTCCGCGGTAGCCTCATCAGGATGACAGGGAACACGGGGCGCGCGACTTCTGCACATCCTCTCAGGATGACTGTCAAATACAGCGCGGCGTGGCTTCGGGATGACACCACCCGCCCTCGTTGTTTCCCGCGCCCGTGACCACGATCTTCTTACTTTCGCCGGCGCATACTGGCGGCAAGAGGGCGAGGCAGTTCACTTCGCCTGACGCCAGTTTCGAGGCGGCGCGCCTGTATCGGTCACCGGAAGGGGTTCCGATCGCTACGGCATTCGCGTTCATGAGCTCTCTCTACTTCCGCGGCAAGATTGCCTATGCGCTTCATTTCGCATCGCCTTCGCCGGAAGCCGGCGACAACGGCGTATTCGTCATCGCTCCCGGTTTCGGTCTCGTCCCGCACGACTGGCGACTCACACCGGAGCGAATGAAAGTGATGTCGCGTACGCCGGTCGACCTCAGCAAACGAAATTACAGGAGACCGCTGGAGCGCGATGCGTTGTCACTTGCCGGGAAGCTCGAGCCTGACGCGCAGGTCGTACTCCTCGGCAGCGTCGCCAGCGGCAAGTACGTCGACATCCTTTGGCCGGTTTTCCAGAATCGCCTTCGTTTTCCTGCCGCCTTCGCCAGCCTCGGAGACATGTCCCGAGGAGGCCTCATGCTCCGCGCCGCCAGCGCCAATCGCGAGCTCGAATACACCACACTCGACGCTCCGCGGCATCGCACGAGCGGAGATGGGAAGATCCCGGAGGGTTGGTGATGGGGTTTTAGTCTTGGGGTTGCTAAGTTGCTCGGTAAGTAACTGGGTGGGTGTGGCCGCGAGACCTCGCAACCCACAACCCAGCAACCCAGAACCCCACCACTCCACCCTTCCCACTTCGCTCCATTCGCTGCACAATCCTCATCGTGGCTGCCGCGAAACGCTTAGTCATCCCTACCGACAAGACTGACCTTGTACTGAACTTCGGTACGCGCGAGGTTCGGCTTACGAATCTGCCCAAGGTCTTCTGGAAGAATCTGAAGATCACCAAGCGCGATCTGCTGCAGTACTACGCGGACATCTCGCCGTACCTTCTGCCGCACCTGGCCGGACGGGCCATGGTGATGAAGCGATATCCGAATGGCGCTGAGGGCGACTTCTTTTATATGAAGCGGGCGCCCGAGCCGAGGCCGGAGTGGATCGACATCTGCCAGATACCGCACGACGCCGGCATGGTCAACTTTCCCATCGTGCAGGATCTGCCTTCTCTGCTCTGGCTGATCAACCTTGGCTGCATCGATCTCAACCAGTGGTACGCGCGCTGCGACGACTACAACCGTCCCGACGTTCTCCACTTCGATCTCGATCCTGGTCCCGGCGCCGGCTTCCCCATGATTCGCGAGGTGGCCTTGCGCGTGCGCGACATCCTCGACCACCTCGGCATGCCTGTTTTTGCCAAGACCACCGGCTCGAAGGGCATCCACGTCTACATCCCCATCGTCCGAGGCCCGCTGCAGAAAGAGGTGTGGACATTCGCGAAGGCCATCGCTCTCGAGTTGGAATCGCGTCACAAGAACATCATCACGGCCGAGTACCGCAAGGTGAAGCGCCCCTACGCGCGCGTTCTCGTGGACTACAACCAGAACGCGTGGGGCCACACTCTGGCGTCGATCTACTCCGTTCGTCCGACACCGTTCGCCGGTGTGTCGACGCCGGTGACTTGGGAGGAGATCGAAGACGGAATCGACATCGCGGACTTCCGCATCGACAACGTCCGCGAGCGCGTCGCCGAGGTTGGGGACCTGTGGAAGCCTGTAGCCGTGGGCAAGAAGCGATTTGACTTGACCTCGTTATTCGCCGCGCCGGAAAAGAAATCCATGAAGAAGAAATCCGCATGACTCCTCGCAAGAACATCGCCCCGAAAATCGACACCCTGGGCTTCCCAAGTGTCGACCTCCCCATCACTCCGCCCTATCTGCCGATGGAGGCGAAGCGTGTCGACCAAATCCCAGCCGGCGACGGCTGGCAGTTCGAGCCGAAGTGGGATGGCTTTCGGGCCATCGTCTTCCGGAGTGGCAGAAACGTAGCCGTGCAGTCGAAGGCAGGGCAGCCGCTGGCACGCTACTTCCCCGAGGTCGTCGAAGCGATGCTCGAGCTACGGCAGAAAGAGTTTGTGATCGATGGCGAGATCGTCGTGCCGGTCGATGGGCGGCTTTCTTTCGACGACCTGCTTCAGCGCATCCATCCGGCGGAGTCGCGAGTCCGCAAGCTTGCCGCGGAGACGCCGGCTCACTACTTCGCGTTTGATCTGCTGGTGGTCAACGGTAAGTCGATCGTGGATAAACCGATCGAATACAGGCGCGACCAACTGGAGCGCTTCTTCGTGAGCGTACCGGAGGGATCGTTGATCCGTCTCTCGCCGGCGACCACCGACCGCAAGGTGGCGAACGGCTGGTTCAACAATTTCGGCAGCGTCGGGCTGGACGGCGTCATGGCCAAGCGGCTCGGCGAGCCATACCACTCCGGCGACCGCGAAGGGATGGTCAAGGTGAAACACCTCAAGACCGCCGACTGCGTCGCCGGCGGCTTCCGCTACCTCGAAGGGACCCACCTCGCCGGCTCGCTCCTTCTCGGCCTGTACGACGACGAAGGCCGCCTGGTGCATATCGGCCACACCTCGTCGATCAGGAACAGCGATCGCGATGCGCTGACGAAGCAACTCGAAGCGTTGCGCGGTGACAACCCGTTCGAGGTGCGCGTTCCCGGCGGCCCATCGCGATGGGCCACGGAGAAGAGCGGCCAGTGGGAACCGGTCCGCCCGGAGCTGGTCTGCGAAGTGGAGTATGACTACTTCTCGCAGGGCCGCTTCCGCCACGGCTCGAAGTTCCTCCGCTGGCGGCCGGAGAAAGAACCGCGACAGTGCCTGATGACGCAGGTGAAGGCGAAGGAAAAGGATGAAGGCGGAAGGATGAAGGATGAATCCCCGTTGATCGCCCTGTGATCGGATTCAGACGTCTCATCCTTCATTGTTCATCCTTCATCCTTTCCGGCATCCTTCTCACACTCGTCAGCACAGCCGCGCTCGCGCAGAGCGTCCGGATCACGCAGAAGCCGGCGGCGCTGGTCCATGGCGATCTCGCCGTGCCGGTGCAGACCACCGACCCCGTCGTTCGTGTGGCGCTGTTCATCAACGGCGTGAGGTACACGGAAGGGACGGGCCGGTTCATGGTTCTGCCGATCAAGATCGGCGAGTACATCCGCCGCTTGCGCATCCGCGCGGTCGGGTACGACGCACAGAACAACGTGGCCGGCGAAGACGAGATGGTCATCAACGATCCGAAGCCGCCGTTTCGCGTACGGCTGCACTCGAATCACGGTGTACTCGAAGCGAATGTCGTCAAGCCGCCGCAATTGGGCGTTCCAACGGTCGACTTCTTCATCGGCGAAGAGAAGATCGCCGGCGTGGCGGCGCAGCCCTACACCACTCCTTTCGATGCCGCGAAGTATCCGAACGCGGTTTACGCGCGGGTGGCCGCGCGCGGGAGCGATGGCAGCGAGGCAAACGACGTTCTCTTCTTTGGCACCAACCCGAGTGAACAGGTCGACGTCTCCGTCCAGCAGATCCCACTGTCTGTCGCCGGCGGCGGCCGCATTCCGCGGCTGCCCGAATTGACGCTGCTCGACGACGGCAAACCGCGTCACATCGAAGCGCTCAACCCCGCCTCCGACCAGCCGCTCTACGTCATCCTCCTCATCGACTATTCGGAATCGATGCTGGAGGAGCTACCGGTCGTGAAGGCCGCCGCGAAGCAGTTCGCGCAACGTCTGCTGCGGCCACAGGATCGGATCGCCGTAGTCGGCTTCAACCAAAGCGCGTTCTGGCTTACGCCGTTCACGAACGACTTCAACCTCGCCGCGGCGTCGGTGGATCATGTGAAACCCGCCGGCGAGACCCACCTGTACGATACCGCCATCGACATGCTGTACGAGCTGCAGAAACAGCCCGGACGTCATGCGTTAGTCATCCTCACCGACGGCGTCGACCAGGGCAGCCATTTCAAGCTCGATCATCTGGTCCACTACGCCCGCTACGCCGGCGTGCCGCTCTACCCGATCATCAAGAACAAGCTCCTGACCCGCTGGATGCGCTTCGGCGTGGGATACGTCGAAGCCCGCCGCCTCTCCGCCATCGCCCAGGACACCGGGGCAACGTACTTCATCATCCGAGGCGAGCGCGAGCTGCCGGATGTCTACGCGAAGCTGGCCTCGGAGATACGCAATCAATACCAGGTAGTCTTCAACTCCGATCCGTCAGCCACGGATCAGTGGCACGCGCTGGCGATCAGTTCGAGCGCGGGGCAGCAGTTGAGGGTGCCGAAGGGGTATTTTCCGTAGCCACCCACGTGGGTTCGGCCCAGCGCAGCCGGGCCCTACGGGCGACGGCCGCCGCGAAAACTCCTGGACCGACACAAACTGACGATTCGTAGGGCCCAGCTGCGCTGGGCCGAACCCACGTGGGTGGAGGAACGGCTGACTGAGTCTTCCTTGATCAACCACCTCACGCGGCGTCCTTCATCCGCAACTCTTCCTGTGGAGCTTCAACCGCCGTTCTTTGCGATCACCTTGATACGACCGAGCAGGGATTCGAGTGCATGCTCACTCTCACTCTTCGGCTGTTCAGACACGATCGATAGATGAAGGTCGATCCAGGTTCCGGCCTGGAGAGTGGGCGCGAATGTGTGGGTTGCTCCCGGCCGCCCGATGCATCTGGTAGACGACCGCATCCCAGTTTCCGATCTTCTTGAACGCTGTCTCCTCTGGAAGAGGTATCTTTTTTTGCTTCCATGCCCCGATTTCGGAGGCCCAGAACTTCTCTATCCCACGGAACTCCTCCTGAGCTTCAAACCAGCCGGAGAGGATGAGGTGCTTCTGCTTGTCTTCCAGATAGAAGTACCGCTTGCTTGCAGTCGAACCTTCCCGGTTATCTGGCACTTGCACGAGCCCTTCTTTCGGAATGCTCATGAGAAGCCGGCTGACGGGAACGGTCAGTTCATAGCTGTCTGCCAGCTCGACAACGGCGATTCGATCCGGTTCCTCAGACTTCTGAGGCTCACCGGCGATTCGCAGCGTTTTGAGGGCTTCGATGGCTTGCGTCACGATCGCATCTGCGCGAGCATCGTTTCCAGCTGCGCGTGCATCGTTTTCACCCTCGCGAGGATCTTTTTCACCCTCGCGAGCATCGTTTGGACGCGCGTTGTCCTCAGATCAGGACAATCGCCCTCACCACTGCGTCATGCAACGACAGGATGCTGGCAACGGGTGACTCTATATCCGGCTGGCGGCCGTGTTTCCGAATGGCGTCACTGGTTGTCGGACCGATTGAAGCCAGCAGGGCGCCGCCGGCATTCCCATGAGCGGCGAAGAAGTTGTCGACCGTCGAGGCGCTGGTGAAGGTGACGACATCGATGTCGTGCAGCTCGTCCGCGTTCGCGGCTACGGGGATGGTGCGATAGGCGACAGCCAGGTGTACGTCCCCGCCACGGCGGCGCATCTCGTCGATGAATTCGTCGCGGCCTTCGGCGGCGCGGATGACGGCGATGCGGACACCTTTCTGATCGGCGTCGAAGTGCGGGATCAGCGCGGAGGACATGAATTTCTCCGGCACCATGTCAGGCGCGATTCCGCGCGCGCGCAGGGCCGCCGCGGTCGTGTCGCCGACGCAGGCAACGCGTGCTCCAGCGAGCGCGCGGACGTCTTTCCCGTTCGCGAACAGACGCTCGAAGAAGGCGGACACGCCGTTCGTGGAGGTGAAGACCAGCCAGTCGAAGCGGGAGTCGACAGCGGCGTCGAGCGATTCATAGGACTCGGGAGGAGCGATCTCGATGGTCGGGAACTGTACGACCGTGGCGCCGCTCTCCTGCAAGAGCCGTTTCAGTTCGGAGGCCTGCTCGCGCGCGCGTGTGACGACGATGCGCTTCCCGAACAGCGGCTTCGTCTCGAACCAGCCGATCACATCGTGCAGCCTCACCACCTCACCGACAACGATCAACGCCGGCGTCGGCAGCCCGGCCTCGGTCACCTTTGCCTCGATCGTCGACAACGTACCGGTGACAGTCCGCTGCTCATGCGTTGTCGCCTTCGAGATCACGGCCACCGGCCGGTCTGGCGAGACACCGTGCCCGGTCAGCTTCCGGGTGATGGTGGGCAAGTTCGCGAAACCCATCAGGAAGACAATCGTGCCGTCGAGCTGGGCCAGCGCCTCCCATTTGATGCCGGTCGACGCATCCGCCTCATGGCCCGTGACGAGCGTGAGCGACGTGGCGTAGGAACGGTGCGTGACGGGGATGCCGGCGTAGGCAGGGCCTGCAAGAGATGATGAGATGCCGGGGACGATCTCGAACGCTACGCCGGCAGCAACAAGCTCCTCCGCCTCTTCACCGCCGCGGCCGAAGACAAAAGGATCGCCGCCTTTGAGGCGCACGACAGTCTTCCCTTTTCTCGCCTCGTCGATGAGGAGCTGGTTGATCTTCTCCTGCGGAAGCGCGTGTTTGGCGGCGCGCTTGCCGACGTAAACGACTTCGGCAGTGGCTGGCGCGCGATCAGCAATCTCGTCCGAGACAAGCGCGTCGATGGCAATAAAATCGGCGCGCGCGATGAGCTCTGCAGCGCGAATAGTGAGAAGGCCGGGATCGCCGGGGCCGGCACCGACGAGAAAGACTTTGCCGGTGCTCATTGGTGACTCCTGACGGTCCTGCTATCCAACCTGCCATTCCGAGTGAAAGACAGCGCGTGCGCCTCACCTGCGGAAAGAAATAGCGCGGAAGCCGGGGCATCGACGCGCGAAGGCGCGTCGAACAATCTAGCCCCTGGCTCGGCCAGGGGAATCGGTGGTGCAGCAAGTTTGCGCGGCCGCGGAGGCGGCCGCCACAACTCTATCTTCGCCGCCTCGTGTGGCGACCGCCTTCGCGGCCGCAAATTCAATATCTTCCCGATACCCCGCGCCGAGCGCGGGGCTATCTTGTTTGGCGCGCCTTCGCGCGCGAAAAGTACGATCTCTCTGCTTGTGCAGAAATCGCGCGTCCCGTGTTTCCTGTCATCCTGAGGCTGCCGCAGCCGCGTTGGGCGGTGGGGTGGGTGGAGCGGCCCCCTCCCTTCCGGCCTGTAGTTGGGGGGGCCTTCGCCGCGCTCCGCCGCTCCCCCCACTCCACCACCCGACGCGGCTGCGGCAGGCTCAGGATGACAGGTGGAGTGAGAAGTCGGTTTCATCAAAATCATCGGCTCTCCACCAGATCGAGGGCGCCCTTGTCCACCAGCTCCTGATACACCTCGTCGATTAACGCATCGGCGTCGCGTCCGCTAAGCCTCACACGGATCATCTGATCTCCTTCGATCTCTCCGAAGAAGGCGCGAAGCGCAATCACGCCGTCATCTAACGTGGCGTGGACGGCACAGGCGGAGTAGCAATCGAGGAGCGTGCCGAACTTCTGGAGTACGCCTCGCTCGCAACGCGCGACAAGAGCGGTCGGCGCGTGATCGATCGATGCGGCGATGGCGCGCGTGTCGCCGTCGCGGAGCGTTTCGATGGCCACGATTCCCTGGCCGCAGGCAGGGAGCATCTCGGAGATCGAAAAATACGAAGTGATCTCGCTGGATCGCCCGAGCCGGGCCAGTCCGGCGCTGGCGAGGATGGCGCCGTCGTAGAGGCCGGCGCGCAATTTGTTGATCCGGGTATCGACATTGCCGCGTATGTCTTCAATGCGCAGCTTCGGATAGCGCGCGCGGAGCTGTGCGCGGCGGCGGGGAGCGCTCGTACCGATCACCGCGCCGTCGGGCAGTGCGGCGATCGGTTTCGCCTCGAGGTTGACCCAGGCGTCGCGTGGATCGGCGCGCTCCAGGAATCCAGCCAGGAGGAACTCGTCGCCGATGATCGATGGGACGTCTTTGAGGCTGTGTACTGCAACATCGATCTCTCCGCGGCGGAGAGCCTCTTCTAGCTCCTTCACCCACAACCCTTTGCCGCCGATCGAAGCGAGTGGCACGTCCTGACGCTTGTCGGCGGTCGTCTTGTAGGGAACGACCTCCGGCCGGTAGCCGTGCTCGGAGAGGCGCCTGGCCACCTCGTTCGCCTGCCATAGCGCGAGCTGGCTGCCACGTGTACCGATGCGAACGGTCCGGCTCATCGCAGTCCGAACATCTTCCGAATCGTTTTGCGCAGCGACTCGCGCTCGGCCGGCTCTTCGGCCTCTTTGAGCTGCAGGATCGGATAGTGGAGGATCTTGTTCACCAGTTGCGTGGAAAGCTGCTCGATGGCTGCGCGTTGCCCGGCGCTCATTGGCCCGATCTTACGGAGGCACTTCTCCAGCTCAGTGGCACGGATGGCTTCCAGCCTTCCCTGCAGTTCGACGATTGTCGGCACCGCATCCTGAGCCTGGAGATGGCGGCGGAAGGTATCGACTTCCCGGTCGACGATCTGCTCCGCCTCTTGCGCCTTCTGCTGGCGAAGCTCACGGTTGCCGTCAGCAACCTGCTGCAGATCATCGACGTTGTAGAGATAGGCGCCGTCGATCGCGGCGATGGACGGATCGATGTTGCGCGGCACGGAGAGATCGATGAGGAAGAGGTTGCGTCTCCGCCGCGTCGAAAGCGCTCGTTCGACATGATCGCACTCGATGACGAAGTGAGGGGCGGCGGTGGAGGCGATGACGATGTCGCAGGTAGCCAGGTACGGCTCGATGCCTTCGAACTTCACTGCCTGCCCATGGAAACGCTCGGCCAGCTCGATGGCGCGGTCGTGCGAGCGGTTGGCCACGAAGATCTGCTCGAGACCGAATGCCGAGAGATGCTCGGCGGTCAGCTCGCCCATGTCGCCCGCGCCGAGGAGAAGAACCTGCAGACCGTGCAAATCGCCGAAAATCTTCTTCGCCAGCTCGACGGCGGCAAACGGCACCGACACTGCGTGCTCGCCGATGCCGGTGTCAGTCCGGACTTTCTTGGCCACACGCATGGTCTGATCGAACACCTGCGAGAGGAACGAATCGAGCGCGCCGCGCTCGCGGCTGGCCAGAAACGCCGAGCGCACCTGCCCGCCAATCTGCGGCTCGCCGACGATCATGGAATCGAGGCCGGAGGCGACGCGGAAGAGGTGCTTCAGCACGTCGCCGTGGCGAAGGATGTATACGTGTTTCTCCAACTCGGCCCGAGCTGTGCCGGCGCGCTGCGTCAGCCAGCCGACGATCGGCTCGATGACATCCTCACCCGAGGCGGAAACGATCGCCTCGACGCGGTTGCAGGTCGAGAGGACGGCGGCGCCGTCGATGCCGTCGAGCGCGCGAAGCTCATCGATCGCCGCGGCCACCCGCGCCGGCGACACGCTGAGCCGCTCCCGCACTTCGACAGGCGCAGTGCGATGGTTCACGCCTACGGCGATCAGCGGCATGCGTACCTCGAAGTGTCACGCATGATGAATCCCCAGAATGGCCACGACCAGAGCCACGAATGCACAGGCACCGATCACCGCCGTTCGCCGCGTGCGGTAGGTGTCGCTGACATACGCCTGCAAAACGACGGCAAACAGGATCCAGGCGATGATGGCGCCGACCTGTTTGACACGAAGGTCCATCAGTTCCGCCGAAGTCCTGTACGACCAGAGGATGCCGGCCAGGATACCGAGGGTGTAGATGCTGAACCCGATCGCGAGCGCTCGATAGCTGACGGTTTTGCAAACGTTGAGGCTGGGAATCAAATCCCAGAGAGCGCCGCGCTGTTTCGATTTCAGCGCCCGATCCTGCGCCCACGCCAGCACGCCGAAGGCGAGGCCGATCAGCAGGCCGGCCACACCGGTCGTCGTGAGCAGAATGTGCGTGATGAAGAGGCGCGAGACGGCTGCCGGACTCCTTACAAACGGTTCCCGCACGACTGCCGACACGGTCAGCAGCATCAACACGAGCGGGTAGACGAAGAATGACGCCGCGTGAACCCGATAGCGGATGAACAGCGCCAGCTCGAAGGCAAAGACCAGCCAGGCCATGAAACCTGCCGCCTCCGGCAGGTTCGTGAGCGGTGGGTGGTGCGTCCGCACGCAGATGGTGCTGATCCACACCGTATGCGACACGAAGCCGGCGATCATCAGGCCGAGGGCAACGTGCTGCGGCCGCTTCTCGCGGATGAAGAGCGTCATCAGCGCCACGATGGTTCCGGCGGCGTAGAGCGCGAGCGCGGCGTAGAGAGTGAGGTTGGGGCTCATGTCAGTTCGGCGTCAGCTTCTTGCAGTAGACGACTTTATCGTCCTGTATACGGTAAAAATCCTTGATGCGCGAGATCTCTTGGTAGCCACTCCGTTCATAGAACCGCAGCGTCGGAGTGTAGCTTTCCTTCGACGACGTCTCGATCAGCAGCATACGTCCGCGCTGGCGCCTCACTTCGTTCTCGACGAACCGAAGCAGCAGTTGCCCGATACCCTGTCCCTGCTGCTTCGGATCGACGGCGATCCAGTACAGGTCGAAGACCCCCTCGGTGAGCGGCGTCGGGCCGTAGCAGACGTAGGCCTGCACCAGCTTCTTCGGCCCGCTCTCCGGCTCTTCGAGGACGTGGACGACGTACTCGCCGCTCTCGGGATGTTCCTGCGCGGAATCGACGAGATCCATCGCGGAACGAAGTTCCTCTTCGGTGAAGCGCGCCGTGGCGACCAATATCTCGTTGATGCGCCCTCGGTCGCGCAACTCGGCGGGACGGATTTTCATGTGCAGTGCCGTGCGGCGGCGGCCATGATAAGCGTCTTCACAGCATCGGCGAACACAGCCGCCAGCTCCTCAGGTGTAGGGCCGCCGCTCTCGGCGGCCTTTTGTGTACGTGGGCCGCCGGGGCGGCGGCCCTACACGCAGGGAGACTCAACTCACCTTCGCGGGCTCCAACACTCCTGCCGCATACGGCTCGAAAAGATGAAGGACGTCGCGCGGAATCCAGGCCGTGATGAGCATGGCCCGGTCTGTCACGCGCTGTTCGTAGACCTGCGCCAGGTCGTGCAGCTTCGCGATCACCCGCGCGTCGTTGTGCGGGATCTCGAGCTGGATGATCTCGCCGTTCTCGAGCTCGCGCTCGCGGATGATTTCAATGAGTCGATCGATGTTGCGTCCGGTGAGGGCGGAGATTATCGCGCGATTGGTGTGGGCTCCATCACCGCGAGATCCCGCAACCGCGAGACCCCGTGACCCATCTTCGGTGAGGTCGGCCTTGTTATAAACCTCGATCACTCGATCCATCTTCACACCGAGCTCGCGCAGCACTTCGTCGCCAACGGCACGCTGGTCTTCGAACTGGGGATGGCTGGAGTCGATCAGATGCAGCACCAGATCAGCGGATACCGCCTCTTCCATCGTCGAGCGGAAGGAGGCCACGAGGTGGTGCGGGAGTTTGCGGATGAAGCCGACGGTGTCGATGATCACCGTTTCGCGTGGCATCTGGAAGGCTGCGCGAGCGGACTTTGCGTCGAGCGTTGCGAACAGCTTGTCGGCAGCTTCGGCACAGCCGCTGGTAAGACGATTGAAGAGCGTGGACTTGCCCGCGTTCGTGTAGCCGACCAGCGCGACGGTGAAGACGGAGTTGCGCGACTTGCGCTGGGTCTCGCGCGTCCGCTCGATCTTCGTCAGCTCCTCTTTCAGCCGGGCGATGCGGTTGCGGATGATGCGACGGTCGAGCTCGAGCTGCGTTTCGCCGACTCCCCGCGTTCCGATACCGCCTGCCTGCCGCTCCAGATGCGTCCAGGCCCTGGTCAGTCGAGGCAGCATGTACTCGAGCTGCGCCAGCTCCACCTGCGTGCGCGCCTCGCGGCTACGCGCGCGGCCGGCGAAGATGTCGAGAATGAGCCCGCTCCGATCGATCACTTTGACTTCGGTGATCTTCTCGAGGTTGCGGACCTGAGCGGGGGAAAGGTCGTCATCGAAGACGATCAGGGTGGCGCCGGTCTTTGTAACGAGCGCCTTGATCTGCTCTGCTTTCCCGCTGCCGACGTAGGTGGCGGGATCCGGCCGCGGCCGTTTCGCGAATACACGATCGGCGACAACGCCGCCGGCTGTCTCGATCAGTTTTTCCAGTTCGGAGAGGTGTTCTTCGACGACGCTGCGGGTGAGGTCAGGAAGAATCAGAGCGACTGCGATTACGGTTTCGGGCACGTTGCTTGGGAGATGAATGATACAGGAGATTCATCAGGCAAACGGAAAAGGCGCCGCGTGGGCGGCGCCTTTTCGTGTGCGTGGCAACCTGATCGTTGGCGCTGCCCTAGATCTGTATCTTCTCGGCCAAGTCCGTGACCACGGGGATACGGAAGCGCTGCCCTTGAACCGCTTTGATGATGCAGACGATCACGAGCACGAGGAACCCGATCCAGACCACGCACCCGAGGATGTGAATGCCGCAGCCGAGGAAAGGGATGAACCCGAGAATGATCTGCAGGATCACCCAGACGATTTCCGCTCCCAGCAGCGCCAGGCCGTTCTTGGCGTGCCACTGCACCTCGGGATCATCCTTCTTGACGAGAAGGGGAATGAGCGAGAGGAGGCCGAGATACGACAGGATGAGAAAGATCGTCCGATCGCTGGACGCGGCGCCGCCGGCCGGCGGTGTACCGCCGTTCACCGGAGGAGGCGGTGGGGGTGGAGGAGGTGTGTAGGAACCACCAGGCGTATCCATCGAGGTCTCCTTATGACTACATCTTCTCGGCGAGGTCTGTGATCACCGGGATTCGGAAGCGCTGGCCTCCGACACCCTTGACAATGCACAGCACGCGAACGACGAGAAACCCGATCCAGACGACGCAATTCACGAGTCCCATGCCGCAACCGAGCGCGGCCACGGCACGCGAAAGTGCGAAACCGGCGATCGTCAGGACGATCCAGACCACGATCTCGGCGCCGAGGAAAACGAGACCGTTCTTGGCGTGCCATTGCACCTCCGGATCATCCTTCTTCATCAGAAGTGGAATCAGAGCCAGTATCCAGAGATACGACAGCACGACCATGATCGTCCTGTCTCCTCCACCCGCGGCGGGCGCGCCTGGAGGCGGCGGCGGTGGAGGGGTGTAACTTCCACCGGGAGGGGGCGGAGGCGGAGTGTACGACGATGTCTCGCTCATTGCTTCTCCTTCAACGATCGAATTGTAGATTCGAGTCGATTCTAACGGCTTTCGCCAAGCGCGGTTAAACGTTTTTCCGCGGCCATGAGAGGAAACACGCAGAGTGCGATCGAGAGTGTGACCGCAGTCACGAGCGGAATGATATCGACGGCCAGAGTGTCACTTTCGAAGCCGAAGAACCGCGAAAAGAAGTAGCGCATGACCGGCTTCGCCATCAGCGTCATGAGGCCGCCGACGTACGCGAGCGCCGCTGCCATGTAGGCAAAGCCGCCCAGCGAGAGACCGACCTGCAACGGGTTTTCGGCCGCAAAGTCCGGCGATAGGGCGCCGAGGCCTACGCCCATGCTCACCAGCGTTACACCGAGCATCGACGCGCCAAGCAGCGTGAAGGTCCAGACGACGCGGTTGGCGTCGAGCAGCACGTCGGCGAATATGGTCAGCAGGAGCGAGAGGATCGTCAGCGGAGCGCTGTAGACCAGCACTTTCACGATGAGCAGGCGCCGGTAAGACACTGGCGCGCTCTGCAGCATCCAGAAAGCCTTTCCCTCCGACGAGATCGATGGATAAGCGAAGCGGAGACAGATCGCCGCCACGACGAAGCCGGCCATGCCGAGGTTCGCGTAGGCGACGATCGTGGCGCGGGCATCGCCCCCCAGCGGCAACATGCGGATGTTGTAGAGGTAGAGGAAGAGCAGGGCCACCATCAGAAAGAGTTGCGACCACTGGGCAACGTCGCGCGTCAGCGTCCGCACTTCTTTCCCGATCATGGCTCGCGCCGGCGCGGAGAATGGGGCAAGCAAGAGGTCCACCGTGCGCGTCAGACCGGTGGCCCCCAGCGCGGCCGGCGCCATGCTTTCGCGAGCTCGGACAAATGCCGGAAAGTAGATCCGTCTTGCGATGAGCACGAAAGCCCCAAACAGCGCCAGCGCGGTGACGGCGATTTTGGGCGGCAGCACCGCCGCAGGGCGCCCCTCGGCCAGCGCCACCATCACATCGGCCAGCGCCGTTCCCGGGTAGCGGTCGAGGGAGGGCAGCTCGACCGAGCGGAGCACGCGCGTCACATCGTCGGTATTGATGCTGGCGAAGAGCCGCTCCGGGCGGCTCATGCGAAAGGCGACGACAGCGATGGTGAGGACGAAGATGGCAATCGTCGCCACGATCTGACTCACGCGCTGGATCGGGAAGAAGCGGACCAGAACGATGATGACGAGCGCGCCGAGGGTCACGGGAATGGCCAGCAGCAGCGCCAGATTCACGAGCGCGATCGGATAGAACCGGGCCGGCATCCGGTAGCGCTGCGCGAAGGCGAGGAACATCGGCGCAATGAAAATGTAGATCATCGTGGCACTCTGCCCGAAGGTCTTTCCCCACCGCGCCGTCACAAGCCGCGTCTTCGAGATCGGAGCAGCGTGGAACGTATCGAGGTCGAGATCGCTGAAGAACGCACCGATCGCCGCGGTCATGGCCGACGAAAAGAGCATGACGAAGGCGGATAGAAAGACCAGCGCCAGAAGATTGCGCAGCAGCCCGAGCGCGAAAAATGGGGAAGCCTCCTCCACCTTCGCCATCGCCGCGAAGAGACGGCGGAAGAGAGCAAAGTCACCGTAGAGGAATGCGCAAAAGAGCGCGGCCACGATCGAGGTACGCGTGATCGTCGCCGCGTTGACGGGACGGAGTCTGGCGAGGGTGATGCGAAGGGGCCACATAGTGATCAGTCGATTGGTAGATCAGTCGATCAGTCGATTGGTAGATCAGTCGATCAGTCGATCAGGATCTGAACGATCATTCCTGATCAACTGATTCACTGATCGACCGATCCACTGCTTCACACGATCCCCTTCACTTCATCAAACCACTTCATCGCACCTGCGCTCCGTGCCGTTCTCGATCGAAAGCGCTCGATACCGAGCTCGATCAAACGCTCGATCAACCTCGGGTACTTGAGCTCGGTCGCTTCCCAAAGCTTGGGGTACATCGAGATATTCGTGAATCCGGGGATGGTGTTGATCTCATTGAGGTACAGCCGGTTCTTCCCTCGTTCGAGAAAGAAGTCGACGCGTGCGAAACCAGCGGCACCGATGGCCTTGAACGCAGCGACGGCCAGACAGCGGAGCTCATCGATCTTTTCCTTCGGCAGATTGGCCGGAATCACGAACTGCGTCTTGTCGTCGACGTACTTGTCCTCGTAGTCGTAGAACTCGCGTCCGGCAATGATCTCTCCCGGCATGCTGGCCTGCGGATCGTCGTTGCCCAGGACAGCCACCTCGATCTCGCGAGCATCGATGCCTCGCTCGACCAACGCCTTCTCATCGAAGCGAAAGGCCTTCTCGATCGCCACGCCGAGGTCCGCGTCGTCCTTGACCTTCGTCACGCCGACCGAGGAGCCACCGTTGGCGGGTTTCACAAAGTAAGGAAGCCGCAACGCGTTGTGGACCGCTCGCATGATCCGCTCACGCTCGTTGCGCCAGTCGGTCTCATGTACCTGGACGAAGTCGACCAGGGGCAATCTGGCCGCGGCGAAAGCGTGCTTCATGTGCCCCTTGTCCATCCCGATCGCAGAAGCCGTGACCCCGCTGCCGGCGTAAGGCAACCCCAGGATTTCGAGGTAGCCCTGTAGCGTCCCGTCCTCTCCGTTGGTGCCATGGACCAGCGGAAGAACGCAATCGATGGTGGTCCCCCGCGACCACAGTTCCATCGAGAAGCCATCATCACCGAGGTCACTCTTCTCGCTACCGTCGAGAATTCTGGCGCTCCGTTCCGGAGTCATGAAACGGCCGTCTTTTGCGATGCAGACCGGCACGACTTCGATCCGCGAAGGCGGCGCGGCCTTAGCCACCGAGCGCGCCGAGAGAATCGACACTTCATGCTCCGCACTCCGGCCACCAAAGAGAAGGATCGTGCGGATTGGCATGGGAGGAGTGTATGGGAATCGGCGTCCCTGTGGAGCGGATCCGTGGGTCGGTGGAACGGGTCGGTTGGTAGATCGAGTGGGCTGCTGGATCAGTCGGTCGGTGGATCCGTCGATCAGAAACAGGAGCGCGTCTGATCCTGATCATCTACAGGTCGACTGATCGACTCCTCTCACTTCCACAACCCTCGCAGCACTACATGTCCAAACGATTCCAGCAGCACCGAAGGCAGGACTTCCAGCGCACGTGCAAGCTTGAGCACAACCGTCAGGCTCGGTACTTTGTCGCCGCGCTCTACCTGGCCGACGTAGGTCGTTGTGAGGCCGGCCCGGTCGGCGAGATCTTCCTGCGTCCACTCGTAGTCTTGACGGACGCGACGGACGATCGCTCCGAAGATTGCAGCCTCTCGCGCTTTCGGCACATGTGGAAGTAACAATTGCTACTGAGTTCTTGTCCAGTAACCACTGTTACCTATTGCCATAAAGGCGCATCAACCCTCGGCTTGCGTATCGGAGACGGCGGCAGGCACTCCACCCACTGTGGATTGACCGTTTTCAGGCAAGGATCAGATCGCCCGCGCTGACGGCGATCGTCTCGGCACCGTTGCGCAGAAGAGCGCGTCCGTACTCATCGATGCCGGCCCACGATCCTTCAAAGGTCCGCTCGCCCACGATGCACTGGATACGATCGCCGGACTGGTGGATGGAGTAGCTTCGCCACTCATCGAGCACCAACTCTCTGTCGAGCGGGCGTCCGAGACGCTGATCGAGATGCTCGACAAAAGCTTCTGTCGCTACATCGATCCCGGGAAAATCACGCGGTGTGACCTCGGAGACCGTCGTCGCATTTGGCCGTGTGTCGTCCACCACCGGCTCGATGTTGATCCCCGTTCCGATGAGAAGGAAGGCGCGCTCCTCGTTGATCCGCGCTTCGATCAGGATGCCGGCAATCTTCCGGCCGCCGGCGAGGATGTCGTTCGGCCACTTGACCAGCGCATCGATGGCAAAGACCTCGCGAAGATACGACGCCACGATATTCGCCATCTCCAACGGCACCAGCGGCAAGTCCTTCGCGGGCAGCGAAATGAGCGTCGTCGCGTAGATGCCCTTGCCGGCCGGTGACGACCAGCGCCGCGCATTCCGTCCTCGCCCGGCGAATTGCTCGCCGGCGATGATGATCGCCTTCGGCAGCGACAGCTCGTTCTCGATGCACTCGTTCACGATCCGCCGAGCCACGAGATTCGTCGACGCCAGACGCGGAACCACCGCGATCGATTCGATCGTCGTGAGGCGGTCGACCAGGCGGCGGGTGTTGATCATGTGCTTTGTGGTCTCGCGGTCTCATGTTCTCGTGGTCGGGCATTCAAGGCCCATGGGAGAACGACGGAAATCACGAAATTACGCACCGCGAGACTACGTAACCCCGAGAACACGAGACCCCTCATTGATTCTGCAACAGCTTCTCAATCCTCGACCGCAGCTCCGCCTGCCGCGCCTGCGCGCCCTGCACGATGGCCGGCGGCGCATTCCTGACGAACTGCTCGTTGACGAGCTTGGCGTCGAGAGACTCGAGCTCCTTACGGCTCTTTTCCAACTCGCGCTCCGTCCGCTCCAACTGCTCCTTAGTGACCACCTTCTCGGGAAACTCGATGGCGATGGCAAAGCCTTCGACAACGTCGTGCTGCGCGCCAGCGGGTGGCTCGCCGTTGACGATGACCTCCGTCAGTCTGGCCAGATCGATCAGCAGGTAGGCATAGGTGTCAAAGAATGCCGCGTCGCGCCCTTCACCGCGCACGTACAACTTGAACCGGTCTTTCGGCGTGAAGCCGCGCTCCGCCCGAGCGTTGCGAACAGATGTGATCATCGCCTGAACCGCGCGCACCATCCGCTCGGCCTCGGCGTCCTCGAGCGGCTCCTCAGCCACGGGGTACGGCGCCACCATGATCGACGGCTCAACCCCTCCGAGCTTCAGCCAGATCTCTTCGGTGATGAACGGCATGAACGGATGGAGCAGTCTCAGCGATCGATCGAGCACCTCGAGGAGAACGCGTTTGGCCCGCTGCTGGTCCGCCTCGGTACCGTGCCGGCCGAGCAGCACCGGCTTGACCATCTCGATGTACCAGTCACAGAACTCGTGCCAGAAGAATTGATAGATCGCGTTCGACGCCTCGTCGTACCGGAAGTCAGACAGCGTCCTGTTTACGGTACGCGTCGTTTCGTTCAGGCGCGACAGAATCCAGCGTTCGACGGTGCTCAGACAATCCCGGTCGATCGCCTTCGCCGACGACAAGGTGGTGTCGATGTGCATCATCGCGAAGCGTGAGGCGTTCCAGATCTTGTTGGCGAACGCCGCGTACCCCTGCATCCGCGACTTCGCCAACGGGATGTCCCGGCCTGAAGCGAGGATCGCCAGCGTGAAACGGACGGCATCGGCGCCGAACTCATCGATCACGTCGATCGGATCGATCACGTTCCCCTTCACCTTCGACATCTTCTGACCGAATTCATCGCGCACCAGCCCATTGAGGAACACCGTGCTGAAGGGTGCCTTACCGGTGAAGCGCAGACCGAACATGATCATCCGGGCCACCCAGAAGAAGATGATGTCGAAGCCGGTAATGAGGACGTCGGTCGGATAGAAAATGCTCAGGTCCGGCGTGTCGTCAGGCCATCCCATCGTCGAGAAGGGCCATAGTCCCGAGGAGAACCAGGTGTCGAGTACGTCTGTCTCCTGCGTCATCTCTGTCGAGCCGCACTGCGGACACGAGGTTGGCGCATCGGTAGCGACTGTCATGTGATCATTGGCGCAATAGAACACCGGCAAGCGGTGGCCCCACCAGAGCTGTCTCGAGATCGGCCAGTCGTGGATGTTCTCCATCCAGTTGAAGTACGTCGCTTCCCAGAGCTGCGGGAGGATACGGATCGTGCCGTCACGCACCGCGTTGATGGCGGGTGTGGCCAGCGGCTCGATCTTCACGAACCACTGCCGTGAGATGAGCGGCTCGATCGTCGTACCGCACTTCTCGTGGAAACCGACGGAGTGAGAGTAGTCCTTGACGTCGCGAAGCGCGCCGGTATCACCGAGCATGGACACGACCTTCTTGCGAGCGTCCAATCGGTCGAGTCCGGCGAATTCCTTGCCGGCGGCCACGGTCATCTTTCCGCTCTCGTCGATCACCTGGAGCTGCGGCAGGTTGTTGCGCTTACCGGCCTCGTAGTCGTTCTTGTCATGAGCAGGCGTGACCTTGACGACACCGGTGCCGAACTCCGGATCGACAAGGATCGAATCGGCGACGATGGGGATGCGCCTGTTGGCGATCGGGAGGATAGCTTCCCGGCCGATGACGTCCTTGTAGCGTTCGTCGTCGGGATGCACGGCCAGCGCGGTATCGCCGAGCATCGTCTCCGGACGCGTCGTGGCGATCGTTAGTACACGGTCCGAGCCAGCCAACGGATAGTCGATGTGGTAGAGCTTCGAGGCGCGCTCGTCAAATTCGACCTCCACGTCGGAGATCGCCGTGCGGCAACTCGGACACCAGTTCACCATGGCGATGCCGCGGTAAATGAGGCCGTCTTCGTACAACGTCACAAAAACATGGCGAACAGCGCGAGAGAGACCTTCATCAAGGGTGAAGCGAAGGCGGGACCAGTCAGCCGACGCGCCAAGACGCTTGAGCTGATCGATGATCTGATTGCCGTAGGACTCTCTCCATTCCCACACCTTCTCGATGAACTTCTCGCGCCCGAGGTCAAAGCGGGAGATGCCCTGTTTGGTCAGCTCGCGGTCGACGATCAACTGCGTGGCGATGCTTGCATGATCGGTCCCGGGAAGCCAGAGCGTGTTGAACCCGCTCATGCGCTTCCAGCGGACGAGGATGTCCTGCAGAGTGTTGACCAGGGCGTGGCCGATGTGCAGACGCCCGGTGATATTCGGCGGCGGTATGACGATCGAGAACTTCGGCCGTTCGGCATCGAGCAGGGGTTTGAAGAACTCGCGCTTCTCCCAGAATGCGTAGAGACGCTGCTCGATGGTCGCCGGTTCGTATCGTTTGGAGAGCTCTTCGGACATGAGGCGCGGATTATAAAGGGTGGTTGCTAAGTTGCTCGGTTGCTGAGTCCAGGTAACTCAGCAACCCCAGCAACCATGATCCTCGGTATCGAAACCTCCTGCGATGAAACAGCGGTCGCCGTCCTCGAGCGCGACGGATCCGTGCTCGTGAACCTCATCGCGTCGCAGATCGACCGTCACCAGCCATTCGGCGGTGTCGTACCGGAGATCGCCTCGCGCGAACATCTGCAGCACCTCTTCCCGCTCGTTACGCGCGCTCTCGGCGACGCGAAACTCGCATGGACCGATGTCGATCGCATTGCCGTTACGGCCGGGCCTGGACTCATCGGCGCACTACTCGTCGGCGTCGCAGGCGCTCAAGGTCTGGCCTACGGACTGGGTGTGCCGCTCATCCCGGTGAATCACCTGGAGGGCCACATCTTCTCGGCATATCTCACGCGCGAGGGCGCCTCGATTCCGTTGCCGGAACGCTTTGTGAGCCTGGTCATCTCCGGTGGCCATTCGTCGATTTACGACGTGCGCGACGGTGCGATCACGATGCTCAACCGGACACGCGACGACGCGATTGGCGAGACGTTCGACAAGGTCGCCAAATTCATCGGACTGCCCTACCCCGGCGGTCCGCAGATCGAAAAGCACGCTTGCCTGGGACACTCTGACAAGAAGAGGTTCCATTTCCCGATTCCACAGTTCAGAGACCACTCCCTCGATTTCTCCTACTCGGGCATCAAGGCGGCGGCAATTCGGATGGCACGAGAGCACGGGATCAGCGTGGACGGCGATCCCCAATTGCTCGCCGATTTCTGCGTTACGTTCCAGCAGGCGCTCATCGATCAGCTTTTCGATCGGCTCGACGCCATCTGGTCCCATCTCGATACTCCGAAGCCGGCCGAGGTCGGACTCGCAGGCGGAGTCGCCGCAAACGGCGCGCTACGCGATCGGATGGCCGCCTGGGGAAGCGAGCACGGCGTGATCGTACGTGTCCCGGAGAGGCGTTATTGCACCGATAATGCAGCCATGATTGCGTTCGCTGCGATGCAGAAACGCGGCGGTACAACTGATCCGCGGCGGGTCTCCGCCCGCTCTCGCGTCCAGTGAAACCTTTTCTCGGAAGCCCCGTCCTATGTGATGAGCGCGTGAACTGAAAGACACCCTGATCTCCTAACACACACCCCCGATCTCCTATCTCTCCTCGACCCGCCCCGCCTTCGCTCAGGCGGGGCATTTTTTTTGGAGCACAATGAGGGGATGAAGCGAATCGTCGTCGCTGGCGGTGGCGGATTCATCGGAGGAGCACTTGTCCGCCGTTTAGTCGCCCGAGGTGATGACGTTATCGCCCTCAGCCGTAACCCCGCGAAGGTCCGCAACGGTCGAGGCGTGCAATGGAATCCGCCAGCCGAAGGTGACTGGCTCGATGACGCCGGGAACGCGGATGTCGTCATCAACCTCGCCGGCGAGAACGTCGGCAGCGGCCGCTGGACGGCAACGCGGAAGAATCAAATCATGGAAAGCCGAGTCGTCGCCACGGGAGCGCTCGTCGATGCCATGACGCGCAGGCCGGATAAACCGCGGACGCTGGTCAATGCATCAGCGGTCGGCTTCTACGGTGATCGAGGCGATGAACAACTCGACGAGAGCTCCCCGCCCGGCACTGGCTTCCTCGCCGAGGTTACGCAGCGATGGGAGCAATTGGCCCGAACCGCTGAACCGCTGGCGCGCGTCGTCATCCTCCGCCTCGGCGTCGTGCTCGCCGCCGATGGCGGCGCGCTAGCAAAGCTACTCCTTCCCTTCAGGCTCGGCGCTGGCGGCCCGATGGGCAGCGGACGGCAGTGGATGTCATGGATCGATCGTGACGACGTTGTCCGGATGATCGAGTGGTCGATCGATCACGACACAGTCCGTGGCGTTTATAACGTCGCAGCCCCTACCCCCACCACTAACCGTGACTTTGCCCACGCCCTCGGCCGTGTTCTTCATCGACCTGCCATCCTCCCCACGCCCGCCTTTGCTCTTCGCCTGGCACTCGGTTCCGAGATGGCCAACGCGATGCTTATCGGCGGGCAGCGTGTGCTCCCGAGGCGTGCTATGGAGGAGGCGTTCTCTTTCACGTATCCGGACCTGGAATCCGCGCTGGCGCACGCCATTCAGAAGTAAGCGACGGCCAGCCGCTTGTATAGAATGACACCCATGGCGGAACAAGGCATTGTCAAGTGGTACAACGACGCAAAGGGCTACGGATTCATCATCCGCGACCACGGCGCCGACGTCTTCGTGCATCACGCATCGATCATCGCTGAGGGACCCAAGACCCTGAGCGAAGGCGATCGTGTTTCCTTCGAGATCGTCGAAGGTCCGAAGGGGTTGCAGGCGAAGAACGTCGTCAAGATCTCGTAGCGGAAACGGCTGCGCAGGGAACTCCCCGACTCTCCAGATGCTGATGGAGAGTTCCGTTCGAAGTTCACGGCCAACCGTTGCCGATTCCTTTGCTCGCCTCCCACCCGATCACAAAAGCCGTCACCACATGACTGTCCACGTGAGCTTCACGAGCAGCACGGCCAGAATAGCCATCGTTCCGACGAAGGCGGTCCACTTCAACAGGATGACGTAGCCAGGGGCATCGAGCCTATGGACACGTCCCCACTCTTCCAACTTCTCAGGTGTTGGCTGATTTGTCATGCCCTCTCTCCAAAAGGCACTGCTTGAACAACATAGCTCCTGAAACCTCGTTCTGCAACCCTCAGCAGAGAAACCATCGTCAGACAGGGCTCGATCTTCAAGTCTTCACGTCACCTTTCGCTAACTTACGCTTGACTTGCGCTCTGTTACCGCCTATATTGGTTCAAACGAGGCCGAAATGACGTATTTGACTGAGCGTCAGCGCGACATCCTGCAGTTCATTCGGGACTTTCAGAAGGAGCAGGGGGTTACTCCGACCCACCGCGAGATCTGCGACCACTTTGGGTTCTCGTCGTACGGGACCGTCTACAAGCACCTTTCTCTACTTCAGAAGAAAGGGCTGATCCGGCGCGACTGGAATCAGAAGCGCGGCGTCGAGCTGGTCGAGCAGGGGAAGCCGGAAGGAGCATCGGCAGCAGGCGTTCTCGAGCTACCGCTATTCGGCTACATCGCTGCCGGTCAACCTCTGGCCGTCGAAATCTCGGATGAGACGATCACCGTGCCGGAGCGGCTGACCAGCCGTGGCGAAAACTACGTGCTGAAAGTGCGTGGGGACTCGATGATCGACGACGGGATCATGGACGGCGACTACGTGATCATCGCTCGCCGCGAGCATGCCGAGAACGGCGAGATGGTCGTCGCCAACGTGAGCGGCGAAGTAACTCTCAAGCGTCTTTACCGGGAAGGCGAACGGATTCGCCTCCAGCCTGCAAACTCAATGATGCATCCGATCTACGCCTCTGCCCGCGATGTCGCGGTGCAGGGAGTGGTCGTAGGTCTGATGCGACGTTTCTGAATCGCGAAAGTGAGGACTCACCATGGATCTCGTGCTCAAACTTCGTGAAATCCGCCGGCTCAAGGGACTGAGTCAGAAGGATGCCGCTCGTCTCTCCGGTGTTGGTGAAAAGACGATCAGCTCGTTCGAGACAGGCCAGCGAGTGGGCTCGATGAAGCTCTCCCAGCTAAAGAGGCTGCTGGCTGTGTACGACATGACCGAAGCCGATTTCTTTGGCGGAGGAGTAGAAAAACAGATCGCTCCCTGGGAGCTCGACCAAGAGCAGTTCGCCACGGCACGGCTGCTCGACGAGCTTCACTCGCTTCCACGGCCTTCTCAGCGGAATCTCCTGGCAAAGTTCCAGCTCATGATCGAAACCCTTTCGGAGTTAAACGAGCCGAAAGAGAAACGCGCACGTTACGTCCGCGACGATCCCGACTGGCAAATGCTGGCCTCGCGCAACTGATATCCCGAAGCGGCCAGTTTGCGCAGCCAGGTGACCGGCGGCAGCAAGAGGTGACGGGGGACTGGCGAGATTCTGACTAGTGCGTTAGCTCGATCCCGTGCATCGCGACGTCCCACATCTCGACGCGGTTCCGGCCATGGTGCTTCGCCGAATAGAGCGCCTGGTCGGCGCGATCGACGAGCGCCGCCGGGCTCAGTCCCGCTTCGGCCTCATCGGGCATCGATTCCGGCGATGCCGATCGATGCTGTGACGACCACCGAAGCTTGCTCCAACTTCGAAGCTGCTCGCAGCAAGCCGTTCGCGGATCCGCTCGGCGACTGCTGTCGTGTTGCCGACCCGAGTCTCCGGGAGCACAATGCAGAACTCCTCGCCGCCGTAGCGGCCCGCGATGTCGTACACGCGGCAACTATCTCGCAACACCTGCCCCACCGAGCGCAGAACACGATCACCGGCGCTGTGACCGAACGAGTCATTTACCCGTTTGAAGTGATCGATGTCGAGCCTGATGAGTGAGACCGGACAGCCGCGACGCAGCGAGCGGTTCATCTCGCTGTCGATCTTCTCCATGACATATCAGCGGTTGTAAAGACCCGTCAGCAAGTCGCGGGCTGAGATTTCGGATAGAGCGCTGTTCTTCACCAACAGATCGAGGTTCGCGCTCTCGAGTGTCGCCAGCAGCTCGGTCAGTCCGCGAACGCGCGCGTCGCGGTCTATCGCGAAACGAACGAGCGACGCGATCTCCGCCACGAGATCCCTCGGCGCTCCGGCGAGCGCGTCATCAGACTGCACGCATATGTCCGCTGTCAGTGTGACCGAGCGACTGCAATCGGCCGATGCGGTGTCGACGATCGAGAGCTTCTTTTCGAGCAACGCGGACAGCAACCGCACGATGCGGGCCGCCGTCTCTTCGGCAAACCTGCTCATTCCACACACTCCCCTGATTGGATACGCGGGGTATGTGAATGCAGCCAGCCGCCGTCAAGGGGCGATTTTGGTCACGGCGGAGAGATGGAATTACCGATGCTCGATACGGAATCGGTTGATCCCCGCCCGGATCTCGTCGCCGCTGTGGACCTTGGAGTTGTGCGCCGGCAGAGTGTTGAGGAACGTGCCATTCCGGCTGTTCAGGTCGCGGACGCGAACCGTACCATCTGGATCCGGACCGACCTCGAAGTGCCGGCGGGAGAGAAACTCGTCAGGGACCCGGACATGCCCTTCCCTCCCCACGACGAGACCGGTGGCCGGTATCTCGAACTCCTGCCCGTTCAACGGACCATCGATACAGATCAGCACGGGACGCGTCATTCCCGCCTTCTGTGCAGCGGTACGCTGCGTGATCCGCCGCTCCACTTCCGCCTCGTCCACAATATCCTCGGACACGACTCGAACCCGCTCGACGAAGAGGCCCGCATCATCCGTCGGCTCGATACTCACCAGCGCTGATCCGACTCGAAGAAGGTGAATTCCGCCGCTGATGGACGCTTCGGTGATTTGGTGCCCGTCCAGGAACGTACCCATGTGCGATTCCGCGTCGCGCACAATCAAGTCATCGCCTCGCAGCGAGATCGAACAATGGCGGATCGACAACTCCGCCTCCTCCAGCTCGACGTGGCATCCCTTTCGGCCGATCCAGAGTGGGTGAGTGCCAATCGTGAATACTGTGTTGACTGATTCGTCGGCGCCCCGGGCGATCACCCGGATCGACCGCGGCTTTCCCGTCGAGTGCACCTCCGCGACGGGAAAGGGAGCCGGCGTTTCGCCGGCGCGATCGACCTTGTACGGCTTCAGGTCGATCTCCTTGATCTCGTCCGGGTTCCCCAGCCGAGCCAGGAGCGCCGCTTTGCTTCCGGAGATCCATTCCCCGCATTCGCAGGTGGAGATTGAATTTGGCAGGCGAACGGCGATCAACCCCGGCACGTCGTAGGCCTGCCCGCACTTTGCACACCGGATGAGAGGCACGCGGGGATGATAGCGCAGCGCCATACGCTACACTTCCACCCACCCATATGGTCTCCAGCATTCCCTCGGAGCTCCCTCGTCGCCGACTCGGCCTTCGGCCGAAACTCGTGCTGGCGTTCGTTCTGCAAACGATCATCATCACGTTGCTGATCATAGGGGTCGAGCAGTGGCGCGTCCGGAACACCCTGCAGGAAGAACTGCTCACGCGCACCGATGCGTTGGCCAGGACCGTTGCGGTCGGCTCCGACAACGCCATTCGGAATGGACGCGTCGATGACCTTCGCGTGGTTGCCAATGACTTGAAGTCGAGGTCTTGGATCGACTACGCCGAATTCGTCGCGGCGGACGGACATACCCTCGCGGCTTCGCAAGGCGCGCGTCCGCTCGGCCTCACGCTCATCGCAGGACGCAGCGACGTTCAGACCGCGAATGGCGAAACCATCCATGTCTTCATCGTCCCCATTGCCAAAGACAGCGCGTACCTTCGGCTCGTCGCAAACGACCGGGAGGCGTTGTCGCTTGTCGGGCAACTGCGCTGGTCGAATCTCGTCGTCGGCCTCCTTGCGCTGGCCGTGGCAATCGCTCTGGCCTGGATCGGCTCCCGCTTCATCATTCGCCCCATCCTCGAGCTCGCGGCCAACGCGCGCCGGATGGCGGGCGGAGATCTGACCCAGCGGGCGAACGTGCAAACGAGCGACGAGATCGGCGACCTCGCCTCCGCGTTCAACACGATGGCGACGAACCTGGAGAAAACCGTCTCGAACCTCGTTCGCTCACAGGCTCAGATCAAATCCGTCGTCGAGACTGTCGGCTCTCGCTCACGCACAGTGGCCGAGTCCGTCGACGAACAACGGTCGATGATCGACGGTACGTATCACTCGATCGATCAACTCAACAACGGTTTCCGCAAGATCACCGATAACGTCGAAGCACTCTCGGCGTCCTCCGAAGAGACTTCGTCATCGATGCTCCAGATGGTGGCATCGATCGAGGAAGTCAGCAGGCATACGGACACGCTCTACAACTCCGTAGAAGACACGGCTTCGGCCACCGGCGAAATGGTTACGTCGATCAACGAAGTCGATCAGAACGTCGACTACCTGTCGAACTTCGTCACCGACACCTCCTCGTCGATGGTTCAGATGAGCGCCTCGATCGCCCAGGTCGAGTCGAACGCCGCACGTTCCTACGATCTTGCGCTCGCCGTGGCTGATGCTGCCGAATCGGGAATGAAGGCAGTCCGCGAGACGATCGACGGCATGGAGCAAATCCGGCACTCAGTTGCGGAGTCCAACGCCGTGATCGCACGTCTCGGCGACCGCTCTACCGCCATTGGCAAGATCCTCAACGTCATCGAGGACATCGCCGAGCAGACCAACCTCCTCGCGCTCAACGCCGCCATTCTCGCGGCCGCGTCTGGAGAGCACGGCAAAGGCTTCTCCGTCGTCGCTGCTGAGATCCGCGATCTCTCCGAACGAACGGCATCGTCGACTCGCGAGATCGCGAACCTGATCCGCTCGGTCCAGGATGAAGTCGGCAACGCGCTACGCTCCATGGCGGCGGGAACGAAGCTCGTCGAGGACGGTGTTTCTCTGTCGCACGAAGCCGGCAAGGCACTCAACAACATCCTCGACTCATCGACGAAGGCTTCGGAGATGGGGAAAGAGATCGCCGCAGCCACGCGTGAACAGGCTTCAGGCAGCGAAAACGTTACGCGCTCCATTGGCCGCTTGCAGGAGCTCGTCAGGCAAATCAACAGCGCGACGACGCAGCAGGCGCAAGGCTCTGATCACATCATGAAAGCCGTGGAGTCGATGCGTGAGGTGACCAAATACGTACGCCAGGCCATGGTGGAACAGCGCTCGGGCTCATCGATGATCTCCTCTGCAGCGGAGAGGATGATCGACATGATCCACGAGATCTTCCAGGTGGCGACGAACCAGTCCACCGAGAGCGAGAAGATCGTGCGCACGATGGAGCAGGTCCGGGCAATCGCTGAAGGGAACCGCAACTATGCCGTGGAGATGAGCGAATCGCTGACGCTTCTCTCCGAGGCCATCCGCGGTCTCGACGAGGAAATCCGCCGATTCCGCGTGCGCGGGTAATGGAGATGCGCGGCCGCCTGACGAGGCGCGGTGGTGGCGCAATCGTCCATTTTGACCATCCTCCGATTCCGGACGTGATCCGCTTCGCCGGCGAGGACTGGCGCGCCAAACGCGAGTTCCACGTCACGCTTGCGGGCGAGACGACGATGCGCGCTCTCACCTCTGAGCCGGACGACGCAATCAAACGCTCCGCCTGCCGCCTCACCTTCACCATCGCCCTGCGAGGAGAATTGTGGCAAGTACGCGAGAACACGGCGCGAGCGATCATCCGAATGTGTGACGTGAGCGGAGCGGAGGAATTCTTCATCAGGCTGGAGGACGAGACACATACGGCGATCGAGCGACCCCCCTACCATGTGACGATCTACACGATCGGCACTCTACGGGGAATCGGCTTGGCCACCCGCGCTGATCTCGAGCGGCTGGGCGAAGAGATCAACGGTCCGGAACGGGACAGCTTGATGTCAGTCATACAATGAGCACCATGTCTGACGGCGCCCCGGATCTGCGGCTGATCACCTTCACCATCGGCCCCGAGACCTTCGTGCTCGACATCATGGCCGTTCGCCAGATCATCCCCTATGCCGGCTCGACGTCGCTGCCGACGGCGCCCCGATTCATCGAAGGGATCGTCATCCTGCGCAACGAGGTGATCCCGATCATCGACCTCCGAACGCGGCTTTACGATCACCTGCCTGAGCGCGCTGATGAACCACTCATTCTCATCACCCACAGCAGCGCCGGTGTCATCGGGCTCAAAGTCGACGCCGTACGCCGGATCGTCAACGTCGCAATCGATACGCTCCTGCCGCCACCGCCGATCGTGCGCGGAATCCGCGGCGAGCTTCTCATCGCCCTAGTACCGCACGACGACGACGTCTACCTCCTCATCGATGTCGAGAGCATTCTCAGCGGCGAGGAGAAGCGCGAGCTTGCGGGGGCCGAGTTGGATTCCGTTGAGCAGTGATCCGTGGAGCAGTGATCCGTGGAGCAGTGATCAGGGGATCGGTGATCAGTGGAGCAGTCGAGCAGTCGAGCAGTCGAGCAGCCGAGCAGCCGAGCAGCCGAGCAGCCGACAAGTGAATCAGAACCGATGATCCTGATCTACCGATCACTGATCACCGATAACCGATCACTCACTCACCCCCTCTCCTCATCGATCGGCCTGTCGTTCCTCTGCTCCTTGCGAAATCCATATGGACAATGCCGGCAGCCCGACTCGCAGCAGTAGCCGCGCTCACGAAGGAACTTCTCCGTGAAAACCATGAATCCACGCTCGTAGTAGAAGTCGAGCCCTTCGATCAGCGGCGGCATCTCGAGAACGATAATCCGATATCCTTCGCGCCGTGCTCGCGCGGACGCATTTGCTGCAGATCGCCGAGGAGATGAAAGGCAGGCGGATTGTCGTCTATGGCGACATCGTGGCCGACCGCTTCGTCTATGGCACGCCGAAACGGATTTCGCGCGAGGCGCCGGTGCTCATCCTGCGCCAGTATCGCGACGACATCCTCCTCGGCGCAGCCGGCAATGCCATCAACAATATCCTGTCACTCGGAGGGCGCCCGGCACCGGTCTCGGTGTTGGGAGGCGACGCGCAGGGGCAGCAGTTGCTCGACGCGATGACCGCGCAAGGCATCGACTGCGGTGGTGTTCTGCGCGCCAGCCGCTACAACACCCCTACAAAAGTACGCATCATCGGCGGGATGCCCCACGCCAGCCGCCAGCAGATCGTCCGCTACGACATCGAAGATCATTGCCATCTCACGGACTCCGAGGCGGAGCTCCTGGCTAGCGCGCTGAGGGATCGAATGGCCACGGCGGATGCGGGGTTGATCAGCGACTATGGTTACGGTGCCGTGACGCAGCCACTCGCAGCGAATTTGACCGCGACGGCGGCCGGAAAACCAATCACCCTCGACTCCCGTTACGACCTGCTCCGTTTCACAGGCGTCACTGCCGCTACCCCGAACGAGGAAGAAGCGGCAGCCGCTGCCGGGACGTCGCTCTTCAACGGAGACGATGACGCGCGGCTGAAGCAGGCGGGCGAGAAGTTGCAAGCCGAGCTCGCGTGTGAGGCACTCCTGATTACGCGAGGAAGCCGCGGCATGGCTCTCTTCGAGCGGGAGCGCAGCGGCCCTCTGCTCATCCCGGTCTACGGCACCGACCAGGTTGCGGACGTTACCGGAGCGGGAGATACAGTAATCGCTGCATTCACCCTGGCACTTGCGGCGGGGGCGTCATTCGCCGAGGCTGCCAGGATCGCGAATTACGCGGGCGGCATCGTCGTCATGAAAATGGGGACAGCCACGGTCTCGAACGACGAGTTGCGCAGGGCGATCGAACGGGATGAGGCGTTGAACGAGTGAACGCGCCGATCCTCGACGAGCGCGGTCTCGCGGAAGCGCTGGAGCGCGAGCGCGCCGCCGGCAGGACCATCGCCTTTGCGAACGGTTGCTTCGACGTGCTCCATGTAGGGCATATCCGCTACCTGCAGGGGGCGGCACAGCAGGCTGATGTCCTGGTCGTGGGCGTCAACGGCGACGAGTCGGTCCGCGAGCTCAAAGGCGTTGGCCGGCCGGTCATGAACGAGGCCGAGCGGGCTGAGCTCATCGCAGCCATTCGAGGTGTTGGCTACGTGACGATCTTCCTCGACCGCAGCCCGGCGCGTCTCATCGGCGATCTGAAGCCTGACGTGCATTGCAAAGGAACCGACTACACGGAAGACAGCGTGCCGGAGGCCGAGGTCGTGCGGTCGTACGGCGGCCGTATCGCCATCGTTGGAGATCCGAAAGACCACTCGACAACGGAACTCTTGAAAAGGATGAAGGGATGACGGATGAATCGTTGCTCATCATTCGTCTTTCATCTTTTGGCGATGTCATCCACACCATCCCGGCCGTTGTCGCGTTGCGCGGCGCCCTGCCTGAAACGGACATCGCCTGGGCGGTGGAGCCGGCGTATGCGGAGCTGGTCGAGCTCGTAGCGCGGGTCAGGGCCATCCGTGTCTCGCTCAAACAGTGGTCGTTCGCGCACATCAGGGCAGCTCGGAGGAACATCCGCGGCTTCGGCACATCGATCGACTTTCAAGGCTTGATCAAATCGTCTTTGATGGCGCGGTTCAGCGGCGCCGCTCAACGTTACGGCTTCGCACGCGACGTCATCCGCGAAAAGCCCGCGGCGTGGTTCCTGAACCGGCCGGTGACGATCAACCGCTCGAGCCATGTCGTCGAATGGAACGTCGATCTCGCGCGGGCCTTTGCACCGGCAATCTCGCACGTGCCGAAACCCGACTTCGGCCCATTTGCCGGCGACCCGTCCGGGAAGCTGGCCGGACTCGATCACCGTATCGTTCTCCTACCGGGTGCCGGCAGGATGGAGAAGCAGTGGCCCCTCGAGCGTTTTGCCAAGCTGGCGCGCCACCTCGGGAGCGACGCTCTGGTGGCCTGGGGGCCCGGCGAAGAGACGATGGCCCGGTCCATCGGCGCCGAGGTCGCGCCGCCGACAAACTTCCGCGAACTGGCGTCGTTGCTCGGTAGTGCGCGCCTGGTCATCGGAGCTGACACCGGCCCGTTGCACCTCGCGGCCGCGCTCGGAACTCCTGTCATCGGCCTTTATGGTCCGACGAATCCGGCTCGCAACGGTCCCTACGGGCAGCTCGACCGCGTACTGGAGACATTTACGACGACGAAGTCAATGCAGTCGATCACACCCGGCGATGTGATGGGCATGGTACTCAAAATAAACCCGCGTTGACGCTTCGTAACGCAGGGAGGTACACTCGGCGACCGACACCGAAATCCCTCATGTTCCTTAACTTCCGACGATCCAGGCGCGGGGTCTTCCTCGCGTCCAGAGCAGCCCTTAACCCATACTCGAACTTATGAGCGTACGCCTCGGCGAACTCCTGACCAAAGCGAGTCTGATCACTCCGGATCAGCTCAAGGAAGCGCTCAAGCTCCAGAAGGAGACCGGGGGCAAGCTGGGTGAGACGCTCATCAAGCTCGGCTTCGTCGCTGAAGAAGACATCACCGAGTGTCTCTCGCAGCAGTTCGGTGTGCCGTCGATCAATCTGGCGCACTTCGAGATCGACTCGTCGGTGATCAAGTTGATCCCTGCCGACGTGGCCCGCAAATACAACATCCTTCCGGTCAACAAGACCGGCGCCACGATCACCATCGCCATGGCCGATCCGACGAACGTCTTCGCCATGGACGACATCAAGTTCATGACCGGCTACAACGTCGAGCCAGTCGTGGCCTCTGAGCTTGGGATCAAAGCGGCGATCGACAACTACTACGGCACGACCTCCTCACTCGAGCTGAAGAAGGTGATGGAAGACCTTCAGCAGTCCGAGAGCGCCGACCTGGAGGTGCTGGAAGAGGAAGAGGATCTCGACCTTGCCGCCCTGGCGGACTCCGCGGAGGAGGCACCAGTCGTCAAGCTGGTCAACCTCATCCTCACGGACGCGATCAAGCGCGGAGCATCCGACATCCACATCGAGCCGTACGAGAAAGAGTTCCGAGTCCGCTTCCGCATCGACGGGACGCTGTACGAGATCATGAACCCGCCGTTGAAGCTGAAAGACGCAATCACTTCGCGCATGAAGATCCTGGCGAAGCTCGACATCTCCGAGAAACGGCTGCCTCAGGACGGCCGCATCAAGCTGAAGATGAAGCTCAATGACAAGAACAAAGAGCTCGACTTCCGCGTCTCGGTGCTTCCGACGCTGTTCGGCGAAAAGATCGTCATGCGTCTGCTCGACAAAGACAACCTCAAACTCGACATGACCAAGCTGGGATTCGAGGCTGAGTCTCTGGTGCGTTTCGAGGAGGCGATCTTCAAGCCGTGGGGGATGGTGCTCGTGACCGGCCCGACCGGCTCCGGGAAAACGAACACCCTCTATTCAGCTCTCTCGAAAGTCAACTCGCCCGAAGTGAACATCATGACGGCGGAAGATCCGGTCGAGTTCAACCTGCCGGGTATCAATCAGGTACAGATGAAAGAGTCAATCGGCCTGAACTTCGCCGCTACGCTCCGTTCGTTCCTGCGGCAGGACCCCAACATCATCCTGGTCGGCGAGATCCGCGACTTCGAGACCGCCGAGATCGCCATCAAAGCGGCGCTCACCGGCCACCTCGTGCTCTCGACGCTGCACACCAACGACGCCCCCTCCACGATCAACCGGCTCATGAACATGGGGATCGAGCCATTCCTCGTGGCAACGTCAGTACAGCTCATCGCCGCACAACGGCTGGCCCGCCGCGTCTGCGCGAACTGTAAAGAAGTGGTCGAGATCACGCCCCAGGCACTCATCAACATCGGCTTTAAAAAAGAAGAGGTTGGTACCTTCACGGTTTACAAAGGCCGCGGATGCGACAAGTGCAACAGCACCGGTTACAAAGGCCGCGTAGCCCTGATCGAGGTCATGGTCATCGACGACGCGATCCGAGACCTCATCCTCTCCGGAGGCACTGCCATCGACATCAAGAAGAGGGCAGCGGAAAACGGCATGATCAGCCTTCGCCGCTCCGGACTGACTAAGATCAAGGACGGCACAACGACGATCGAGGAGGTCGTTCGGGAGACGATATTGTGATGCAGTCGATTCGTAGATTAGTGGATCAGGCTTAGCAAAACTGTTTCACTGATCGACTGATCCACTAATCTACTGATCACTACACGGAGAACCAATGCCCGTCACCCTTCATCAGCTTCTCAAGACGATGGTCGAGCGCGGCGGCTCGGATCTGCACATCACGACCAACTCCGCCCCGCAGATCCGGATCGACGGTCAGCTCGTGCCGCTGGACATACCACCACTCACGGCACCCGAGACGAAGCAGCTCGCGTACTCGGTCCTCACCGACGCGCAGAAACACCGCTTCGAAGAAAACCTCGAGCTCGATCTCTCCTTCGGCATCAAAGGGCTGGCCCGTTTCCGCGCCAACATCTTCAACCAGCGCGGCGCCACGGCCGCGGTCTACCGGCAGATCCCTTATGAGATCCTCGGATTTCGCGAGCTCGGCCTGCCGCCGGTAGTCGAGGAGATCAGCAACAAGCCGCGCGGCCTGGTCCTCGTCACCGGCCCGACCGGCTCCGGCAAGTCGACCACGCTGGCCGCGATGATCGACAAGATCAATCGTGAGCGCCACGAGCACATCATCACCATCGAAGACCCGGTAGAGTTCCTCCATACGCACAAGAGCTGCATCGTCAACCAGCGCGAGCTGCACGCGGATACACACTCGTTCGCAAACTCGCTCAAGTCGGCACTCCGTCAGGATCCGGACGTCGTCCTGATCGGAGAGATGCGCGACCTCGAGACGATCGAGTCCGCGCTTCGCATCGCGGAGACGGGCCACCTCACCTTCGGAACGCTTCATACGAACTCCGCCGCGCAGACGATCAACCGTGTCGTCGACGTCTTCCCGTCGCACCAGCAGCCGCAGATCCGCGCGCAGCTCTCGTTCGTTCTCGAAGGCATCCTGTGCCAGGCGCTTCTGCCTCGGGCAAACGGCAAGGGGCGGGCGATGGCCATGGAGATCCTCGTGCCGAACGCAGCCATCCGAAACCTGATCCGCGAGGACAAGGTGCACCAGATCTATTCGATGATGCAGACCGGGCAGACCAAGTACGGAATGCAGACTTTCAACCAGTCGTTGGCGACGTTGTACTTCAAGAAGCAGATTACTCTGCAGACGGCTCTTGCCCGTTCTTCGAACCCCGACGAGCTCCAGGAAATGATTTCGCGCGGCGCCGGAGCCATCGCGCCGCAGGGGACGCCGTCGCCGGCCGGCGCGCGGCCCCGCACGGCGTAAGGGTGGCGTAACCGGAGGAGATGATGCCTACATTCGAATGGAAAGGATCGCGCGCCGGACAAATGCAGAGCGGCGTTCTCAACGCCGATTCAAAGGAAGCTGCCTCGGAGATCCTTCGAAGGCAGCGCATCGAAGCCCCGTCGATCAAAGAGAAGGGGAAGGAGATCGCGTTTCCGAAGTTCGGCGGAGGCGTGCCCCCGCAGCTCATCGCCATCTTCACCCGCCAGTTCTCCGTCATGATCGACGCCGGTCTGCCGCTCGTGCAGTGCCTCGAGATCCTGGCCTCCCAGCAGGAGAACAAGACCTTCAAACGCGCACTCATCCAGATCCGCCAGGATGTCGAGTCGGGCTCCAACCTCGCCGATTCGATGCGCAAGCATCCCAAGATCTTCAACGACCTTTTCACGAACATGGTCGCTGCCGGCGAGGCGGGCGGTATTCTCGACACCATCCTTCAGCGCCTCGCGCAATACATCGAGAAGTCGGTCAAGCTGAACGGCCAGGTGAAGTCGGCGATGATCTACCCTGTCGCCGTCATCTCCATCGCCTGTATCGTCGTGGCGGTCATTCTCTGGAAAGTCATTCCGGTCTTCGCCGCCCTCTTCAAAGGCCTCGGCGCCGAGCTGCCGATGCCGACACAGATCGTCATCTGGCTCTCGAACTTCATCGGTGATTTCTGGTGGCTGATCATCATCGTGGTCAGTGGCACGATCTATTCGCTGCGCCGCTACCATGAGACGTACAAAGGAAAGCGGGTACTGGACGGAATCATCCTCAAGATGCCGGTTCTCGGCATGCTGATGCGGAAGATTGCCGTGGCCCGTTTCTGCCGTACGCTGGCAACGCTCACCTCCTCGGGAGTACCCATTCTCGACGGTCTTCAGATCACTGCCCGGACAGCGGGCAACTCCATCATCGAAGACGCCATCATGGCCACGCGGAAGTCGGTCGAGGAAGGTAAGACCATCAGCGAGCCCCTCGCCGATACCGACGTCTTTCCTTCGATGGTCGTACAGATGATCGCTGTCGGCGAGCAGACCGGTGCACTCGACACCATGTTGTCGAAGATCGCCGATTTCTACGAAGACGAGGTCGACACAGCCGTGGCCGGACTGATGAAGCTTCTCGAGCCGGTCCTGATCGCCTTCCTCGGCGTCGCCATCGGCGGCATCGTCATCGCCATGTATATGCCGATGTTCACCCTGATTGGCGCGATCGGATAAAACCGCTGGCTCTCGGCTGCCGGCTCCCGGGCGGCGCGAAAGCGCCGCCCGTTTCGTTTAACCTGACAGCCGGCAACGAAAGACAAATGTCTACAGACGCCCGCATGCTCATCGCCGTCCGCGTCGTCGCCGTGACGACGCTGTTGCTCGCGGCGCTCATCATTCAGTACACGGTCCGCGAAGTCCTGCCGATCAACTACCTCTACACCACCGCGGGGATCACCTACGGACTCACGCTCATCTACATCGGTGCCGGCCAACTCATCGCTTCGCGCAAGATCAACCTGGCCGTGCAGGTGGCCGGAGATCTGGTTGTCGAGACGGTACTCGTCTACTTCACGGGCGGCCTCGACTCCCCCTTCTCATTCCTCTACCTCGTTTCGATCATCACGGCCTCGATGCTGCTCTATCGCCGAGGAGGTCTGCTGAGCGCCAGTGGTGCCGTCATCCTCTACGGCGCGCTCGGCGATCTGATGTATTACCGCATCCTTCCCGTGCCCGAGCAGTCGTGGTTCGTCCCCACTCCGTGGACGTCGTCGCGGCTGTACCTCAACATGGCCACGAACTTCGCCGGCTTCTACGCGACGGCGTTACTCACCTCCTATCTCTCGGAGAAGTTGCAGAAGACATTCGAAGAGCTCGACGCCAACCGTCAGCATCTGGCCGAGTTGCGGGCTCTCAACCAGAACGTGGTCGAGTCCATCCCCTCAGGGTTGATCACGCTCTCTCCCGATGGGTTGGCCACGTTCATCAACCCGGCGGGATGCTTCATCCTGCGCCGGGAAGCCACCACGGTCATCGGCCGTTCGATCGCGGAGCTCGGTTTCTATCCCGACAACGACTGGATGCACGCCAGAGAGACGCTCACGTTCGGGGCGGTCGTCCGCAATGAAAAGCACGATTTCCCGATCGGCGACGAACAGCGCAGCATCGGCTTCGCCGTCACGCCACTCAATTCGATCGAAGGAATCGCGTCGGGCTACACGCTCATCTTCCAGGATCTCACCGACATGAAAACGCTCGAGGCGGAGCTGCGGTTGAAAGACCGCATGGCCGCCGTCGGCGAACTGTCAGCCGGAATCGCACATGAGATCCGCAATCCGCTCGCAGCCATCGCCGGCTCGGTGCAGGTGCTGAAGAAATCGGCCGCGCTCAACCCGCAGGAACAGCGGCTGATGTCGATCATCCTCAAGGAGTCGGACCGGCTGAACAAATCGATCGCCGACTTTCTCCGCTTCGTGAAGCCACAGGAGAAACGGCCTGCGGCCTTCGACATCGCCGCCAGCCTCGCCGAAACGCTCGATCTCCTCAGAAACTCTGCCGAGATCGGGTCCGGGCTCACGATCGAGGATGAGATCGTGCCGCCGTCGCACACGATCGTCGGCGATGCCGATCAGATCCGCCAGGTCTTCTGGAACATCGCGCGCAACGCCGTGCAGGCCATGCCGAACGGTGGGACGCTACGCGTCACGGCCGGTATCGCCGGCGACCGGTACAACATCGTCTTCAACGACAACGGCCAGGGCATGTCTGACGCCGACCAGCGCCGGCTCTTCCAGCCGTTCAGGACGAGCTTTCCGAGCGGCACGGGGCTGGGGATGGCAATCTCGTACCGCATCGTGCAGGAGCACGGAGGCCGCATCGATGTCAGCTCTCACGTCGGCGCCGGCACGGCCATCACCGTCTCCCTCCCGGCCTCGGCGGCGAGACGCAACGCGGTAGCCTGACGTTCAGTCGCTCAGATACTTCTCCATCAGACCGGCGTTCTCGACCATCGCCTGAAGCTGAACCCAATAGGCGCGCCCGTACATCGCCAGCGACGCGATGAAAAGGCCGAGGTGCAGCCAGTGCGGTGTCTTCCCCGATGCGACGCCACCACCCATGATGAACGTCACCATCAGCACAGCCATCGAGTACATCGCCGTCGGGAACACCTTCATCTTGAACGCCTTCGTCCGCTGCACGACTGCTTCGTCGTTCTTCGCCGCTTCCTTGATCTCCTTCCCTGTGCCGATGAAGAAGAACATCGTCATCGACTGAGAGAAAAGCCCAAGGATCACTGTGCCGAGGGCACAGAAGATGTGCTGTGCGACATGGCCCGGTGCCGATGTGAATCCGGCGATCCCCGTAGCGATCAGGCCAACGATGGAGAGGAGTGTGGTGATGAGTAGGAACTGTGCCAAGGGGGCGGATTATAGGTTGCAACTCACCCACCACCCGCTTGATACACTCGGACCGTGACCAAATCCTCTTACCGTGATGCGGGTGTCAACATCGACGCGCAGGACGAGGCGCTGCGCGAGGTGCGGCGCATCGCGCGCGGAACCTTCACTCCCTCAGTCATCTCGGACATCGGGTCGTTTGGCGGCCTGTTTCGCGCATCCTTCGACGGCATCGAGAAACCGGTTCTGGTCTCGTCGACCGACGGTGTCGGAACGAAGCTTCGCGTCGCTCAGGCGATGAAGATTCACGACACCGTCGGCTACGACCTGGTCTGCCATTGCGTCAACGACATCCTCGTGCAGGGCGCCCGGCCGCTCTTTTTCCTCGACTACTACGCCACCGGCCGGCTGCGGCCAGCGGTCATGACAGACGTAGTACGCGGCATGGCCCGCGCGTGCAGCGAGACCGGCTGTGCGTTGATCGGCGGCGAGACGGCGGAGATGCCTGGGTTCTACGGCGACGACGACTACGACATCGCCGGCTTCATCGTCGGCGTGGTCGACGAGAAGAACGTGCTCACTGGCAAAGACGTCCGCGAAGGCGATGTGCTCATCGGCCTCCCTTCAGTAGGTCTCCACACGAACGGGTACTCGCTCGCGCGGCGCATCCTTTTCGAACAGCTAGGTCATGACCACCAGACCATTCTCCCGGAGCTCGGCAAGATCGGAGAGGCTCTGCTCGCGCCGCACATCTCCTACCTGAAACCTCTCCTGCCACTCGTCGACCAGCGAGCCATTCATGCGCTGGCACACATCACCGGCGGCGGCTTGACGGACAACGTGCCACGGGTCCTCCCCGACTCTCTCGACGCGCACATCAAGCTCGGTTCATGGCCTGTCCTGCCCATCTTCAGCTTCATGGCCCGGCAAGGCAACGTCGAACGCGACGAGATGCTGCGGGTCTTCAACATGGGCATCGGCATGGTGCTGATCGCCGGCAAAGAACAGGTCGACCCGATCGCCCGCCACTTTGCCCGGATCGGCCAGAAATTCTTCTTCATCGGCAATGTGGTCAAGGGAAGCGGGAAGGTCGTCTACGACAAGCCGCCGGAGGGATTCCCGTCGTGGATCGAGTGAGTAGTGGATCGGTGGTCAGTGGATCGGTGGATCAGTTGATCGGTGGATCAGGATCAGGTGGTTCTCTTTGAATGACAAGATGCTCCCCCCCATCGATCTCCGAAGGCGAATGAGGGTTCCCCTTCGCGCGGTGTTGCCACGGCCCCACCCGCACTCCGCTTCGCTCCGTGTCTCCCTCTCCCCACTTCGTGTGGAGAGGGTGTATCGAGTTGCGAAAGACTGCGTCTGGATATTTCAATCACAATAACTCTGAACAATCCACTGATCCACTGATCCACTGATCCACTGATCCACGAACCAAAACACATGCGCCTCGCAATCCTCCTCTCTGGCCGCGGCTCGAATTTCGCCGCCATTCACGGCGCGATTGCTCGCGGAGAGCTCGATGCGGAGATCGTGTGCGTCATCTCGAATCGTCCGAACGCCTCCGGGATCGAGCGCGCACGAGCGCTGCATCTGCCCGCGCACGTGATCGATCATCGCGCGTTCAAGAGCAGAGAGGCACACGAATCGGAGGTGTTGCGTGTGCTCGACGAAGCCCGGCCCGGCCTGATTGCGCTCGCCGGTTACATGCGCCTGCTCTCGCCGGCCTTCATCGACGCGTATCCGATGCGGATCGTCAACATTCACCCGTCGCTGCTGCCTGCATTCCCCGGCATCGACGCACAGGCTCAGGCGGTCGCGTACGGGGTGAAGATCTCCGGCTGTACCGTCCACTTCGTCGATGAAAACCTCGACGCCGGCCCGATCATCGTGCAGCGGTCCGTCCCAGTACGCGAAGACGACGATGCCTCAACGCTCGCCGCCCGCATCCTCGATGAGGAGCACATCGCGTACGTCGAAGCGCTGAAGAAACTATCGTATGGCAAGTACCACGTGGATGGCCGGCGCGTCGTTTTTGGCCGGTAGTATCAGAACGGCCAGAACTTCTTCCACCACTGTTGTTTCTCGACGACTGTCTGCGCGATGGCGGGCGACTTCGCGATCGTCTTTCCGCCCTGATTGATCATGGCGTACCCGACCTGCTGTCCCGCGCGAACCCGCGCGGTTACGTTCTCGGGCACGAACCGGACGTTGATGGTGTCTTCCTGACCTCGTTGCACGAGCACGTTCACGTCCGAGGCTGCCACGGCGGCCACGGTCGGCGTTTGTCCGTCCGTGACGGCGGCCTGTCCCACGACCGTGCCTTTCTTCAGTGGCGTCAACTGGCGCCAGCGATTGAACGAGTCGTTGAACAACCGTGCGGCGATCTCAAACGAGCTCTCCGTTCCTGACGGGGCACGCGCCCCCATGACCACGGCGACAAGTTCCATGTCGCCGCGCTTTGCCGACGCGGTGATGCAGTAACCGGCCGGAGTGGAGTAGCCGGTCTTGATGCCGGTGGCGCCGGCGTAGTAATCACGGCTCTTCGGGTTGATCATGTGATCCGGGTTGGTCAGCCCCGAGGTGTAGGTGGCATTGACGAACGGCATCCACGGTGTTTTTGCGTAGTCGCGCATGAGCGGGTACTTCATCAACTCCATCCCCATCACGGCGAGGTCGTGCGCGCTGGAGACATCGATGCGTTTGGGATCCTGACTGTTGGGCAGGCCGTGCGGGTCGTAGAACGTCGTCTCTTTGAGGCCGAGCTGGCGAGCCTTGTCGTTCATGATGTCGGCAAAGGCCTCGGCGGAGCCACCGATCTTCTCGGCGATCATTTCGGCTGTGTCGTTCGCCGAACGGATCATCGTTGCGGCGAGCAAGGTCTGCATCGGAAATGTCTGGCCTTCCTTGGCGAAGATCTGCGAGCCGCCCATCTTGCTGGCGCGCGCCGATACCGTCACCGGCGTGTCGAGCTTGAGACGGCCTGACTGGATCTCCTCCATGGCGATGATGCAGGTCATCATCTTCGCCATCGAGGCGGTTGGCAGGGGAACGTGTGCGTTCTCCTCAAACAGTACGCGTTTGCTCGAGGGTTCGATCACATACGCGGCACTGTAGCCCTTGCCGGTCATGTTGACCTGCTCGCCCTTGGCAGCGGCGACACCCTCTTCTTCCTGCGCGAAAGCGGCGGACGCAATTGCAGCGGCAAACAACACGGCAAGACAACGTTTCATGGTCAGGGCTCCGGATGGGATTTCGTCAAGCCTCGGCGTGGACATCTTTGACGCGTTTGCTGCCGGCACGCGACGGGCGTGGGATTGAACCGATGACGGTCCAGTCATGCTTGTGTACGACCACCGGCTCATTCGTCTTCGGCCAGAGCTCGATCGGGATGTAGTAGTAGCCGTCACCGAGAACGCGCGATTTGATGGACAGATCGCGCATGCTCTTGCAAAGCCCTTTCTTGCCACGGATCGCGCGTCTCTCCACCATCACACCCGTCTGTTCGCCAACCCCCTGGTAGATGCTGATCTCCGCGCAAAGAGAGTTCACTAAAGTCATTGTTCAGCTCCGTTCGAGGGTTCAGTAGCAAGTTCCGAACCATTGTGATCCGGGGGCGGGAGTCGGGAGTCGTGGGTTGGAGAGACAATCTACGAAGTTCAGCTCTCTGACTCCCGACCCCCGACCCCCGACTCCCCTACAATGCCCACATGGCCGACAAGGACACGGACGGGAAATCAGAAAAAAAGAAACGGATGGACCGCGCTCGCTTCCGGGCGATCCTCCGGGATGCCGGAGAGATCGTCTGGCGCTCACGCTCGCGGCTGGCCATCGGCGTCCCGCTGCTACTCGTCAACCGGCTTTCAGGCCTCGTCCTCCCATACATGTCGAAGCTGCTCCTGGACGACGTGATCGCGAAGGGAGAGGTGGCGCTGCTGCCGACGATCGTATTGGCGAGCGTCGGCGTGGCGCTCTTCGGCGGCACGACCGACTACGCGCTCGCGCAGATCCTTGGCATTGCCGCGCAGCGTTCAATCACCGACTTGCGCACACGCCTGCAACAGCATGTGCAGCGCCTTTCGATCCGATACTTCGACTCGACGAAGACCGGCGTGCTGGTGTCGCGCGTCATGAACGACGCGGAAGGAATCCGCAACCTGGTCGGCACCGGCCTTGCGCAGATCTTCGGCGGCCTCGTCACCGCCGGTCTCGCGACAGTCATCCTTTTCCGTCTCAGCGCGCACTTGACGTCGCTCGTCTTCCTGGCCCTCTTTGCATTCGCGGGCGTCCTTTTCTGGGCGTTCTCCACTGCGCGTCCTCTGTTCAAACAGCGCGGTGCGGTCTACGCAGACGTCACCGGGCGTCTAACGGAAAGCTTCGCGGGTATCCGCATCGTCAAGGCGTACACCGCCGAGATGCACGAAGAGAAAGTCTTCGGCGAAGGAGCCAGGAAACTACTCAACATCATCGTCGGCACGATGCGCACCATCTCCGGCGCCGGTGCCATGACCACCTTTCTCGTTGGAGCGGTGAGCGCGGTGGTGATGTACATCGGCGGCCACCAAGTGCTCGCCAGAATGGCAAACCCCCACGCCAACCCGCCGGTGGGGATGACGGTCGGCGATCTGATCGCCTTCATGCTCTACCTTGCGATGGTCATCGGCCCAGTGGTGCAGATCGTCTCGATCGGGACGCAGCTCTCCGAGGCCTTCGCGGGACTGGAACGGATGCGCGAAGTCTTCGGCGAGACGCGCGAGGATGAAGAGGACGCGGCCAAGACCGAGACTGCCGACATCGCCGGAAGCGTCGAGTTTCGCGGCGTCTGGTTCGAGTACACCGAAGGCGTGCCGGTACTGAAAAACATCAATCTCCTTGCCCCGGCCGGAAAATCGATCGCACTCGTCGGTCCTTCGGGCTCGGGCAAGAGCACGATGATCTCGCTCATCGCCGCGTTTCATCATCCCACCCAGGGCGAGATCATCGTCGACGGCCGTCCACTGGCCGACCTGCGCCTGGCCGACTACCGCTCGCACCTCGGCATCGTGCCGCAGGACTCGTTCCTCTTCGCGGAGTCGATCTACGACAACATCGCCCTCGGCAATCCCGATGCTTCGCGCGAGGAGATCCTGCGCGCCGCGCAGATCGCCCACGTCGACGAGTTCACGGAAGCCTTCGCCGAGAAGTACGACACCATCGTCGGCGAGCGCGGCGTCCGCCTCTCCGGCGGCCAGAAGCAGCGCGTCGCCATCGCCCGCGCCATCGTGGCCAACCCGCGCATTCTCATCCTGGACGAAGCCACGTCATCGCTCGATAGCGAATCCGAGGCACTCATTCAGGATGGCCTCAACGCGCTGATGAAGGGACGGACGACATTCGTGATCGCTCACCGCCTCTCCACCATCCGCAACGCCGGCCAGATTCTCGTCCTCGAGAACGGCGAGATTACCGAACGAGGCACTCACCCCGAACTGATGGCCCTCGGCGGCCGCTACCGCAGTCTTTACGAGAAGCAATACGGCGTCGCCATCAACCGCTTCGTGAACGAGGGGGAAGAGCTGAAGGACCTGGCAGTGGAGACAATCGCCAAGTAATCGTCCCAAGTTACGCGACCGCCCAACCCTCCGACAGCACCTCCGCCTGCTCCAGCACCGTCTGCGTCGCCTTCTCCTGTTTGTCCGGCGGATAACCGTACTTGCGGAGGATGCGTTTGACGATGACCCGCAACTGCGCGCGCACATTCTCGCGAACCGTCCAATCGATGGTTACGCTTCGCTTCACGGTTTCGACAAGCTCCCGTGCGATGGCAACCAGCGTGGGCTCGCCCAGAACCTTCACAGCGCTGTCGTTCGTTTCGAGAGCGTAGTAAAACGCCAGCTCGTCGCCGGTCAGATGGAGCGCTTCTCCGCGGGCGTTGGCGGCGTTCATCTCCTTCGCCAGGGCGATCAGCTCTTCGATCACCTGCGCGGTCTCGATGGCGCGGTTCTGATACTTGCGGATCGACTGATCGAGCAATTCGGTGAATGACCGCGCCTGCACCACGTTGCGTTTGGAGCGCGACTTGATCTCGCCTTTCAGCAGCTTCTGCAACAACTCCACCGCGAGGTTCCGCTGCGGCATCTGGCGCACCTCCGCCAGGAACTCGTCCGAAAGGATCGAGATGTCAGGCTTCCTGAGTCCCGCCGCCGCGAAGATGTCCATCACTTCACCGGAGATCAGCGCGCCCGAAATGATCTGGCGGATGGCGTGGTCCAGCTCTTCATCCGTCTTACGATCTCCCGGTACCCCTTTCGACAGCACCGCGCGGACGGACTGGAAAAAGCCGGCGTCATCGCGAATGCGCTTCGTCTCCGGGTGCGGCACCGCCAGCGCAAAGGCCGCCGAGAGATCGGTCACCGCTCGCAACAGTCGAGCTTTGCCGTCATCCAATGCAAGGATGTGTTCCTGCGCGGCGGGAAGGAGCGAGAGCCGCTCCTTTGGTTTCCCTGTCAGCCACTTGGACCAGTCGAAGCCGTGGAAGAGTCCGCGGCAGATCTCGTAGTGTTTCAACAGCGCGGCGGCAGCCTCGTCCTGCGGGACGGCCGTCTTGCCGGTGCCACCGCTCTCCGTGTAGGTCGCGAGCGCTGCTTTCAGCTCGTCCGCCAGGCCGAGGTAGTCGACCACCAGCCCGCCGGGCTTGTCCCTGAAGACGCGGTTCACCCGGGCGATGGCCTGCATCAGGCCGTGACCGCGCATCGGCTTGTCAACGTACATCGTGTGGAGGCTCGGTGCGTCGAAACCTGTCAACCACATGTCGCGGACGATGACGATTCTGAACGGATCGTTTGCGTCGCGAAAGCGTTTCGCCAACGCTTCTCGGCGGCCCTTCGTCCGGATGTGGTTCTGCCACTCCAGCGGATCGGACGCGGATCCGGTCATGATGACCTTCAGCGCGCCGGTCTCGTCGTCATCGCTCAACCACGCCGGCCGCAGTGCGCCGATCTTGCGATACAACTCGACGGCGATGCGCCTGCTCATGCAGACCACCATCGCCTTCCCCGCCATCACATCGAGGCGAGCCTCGAAGTGCTCCACCAGATCGCGGGCGATGAGCGTCAGCCGGTTCTCCGAGCCGGCCACTGCTTCGAGCTGCGCCCAGCGGCTCTTGAGCTTTTCCTTCCGCTCGACCTCTTCCCCCTCGGTGGCCTCTTCGAACTGCGGGTCGATCTTCGGCCGCTCCGACTCGCTCAACTCCAGCTTCGCCAGCCGGCTCTCGTAGTAGATCGGCACCGTCGCGCCGTCGATCACCGCCCGCTGAATGTCGTAGACGCTGATGTAGTCGCCGAAGACCTGTCTCGTGTTGGCGTCCGTCAGCTCGATCGGCGTACCGGTAAAGCCGATGAACGAGGCGCCCGGAAGGGCATCGTGCATATGCCGCGCGAAGCCATCGATGAAGTCGTACTGGCTCCGGTGTGCCTCGTCGGCGATGACCACCACGTTGCGCCGCATCGTCAGGATCGGATGTTGATCCCCTTTTTCCTCGGGGAAGAATTTCTGAATCGTCGTGAACACCACACCACCCGAGGCAACGCTCAATCTCTTTCTGAGATCCGTGCGATCGCGGGCTTGAACCGGCGCCTGGCGCAGGAGATCGCGGCAGCGTGCAAAGGTTCCGTAAAGCTGATCGTCGAGATCGTTGCGGTCGGTGAGCACGACGATGGTCGGGTTCTCCATCTCCGGATGGAGGATGAGTCGTCCGGCGTAGAACGCCATGGTGAGACTCTTCCCCGAACCCTGCGTGTGCCAGACCACCCCGACTCGTTGATCGCCCGGCTCACCACCCGGTCTGCTCCCTGCTTCGAACCGCCCCGGCGCGTCCGCGATCCGATCGGTCCCTCGCGCCGCGCGGAGCGTTTCCTCGACTGCGACGTTGACCGCGTGAAACTGGTGATATCCCGCGATCTTTTTCGTCACCTTCCCGGGGCCTTCGTCCTCGAAGACGATGAAGTAGCGAAGAAGATCGAGAAACCGGCGTTTCTCGAAGACCCCCTCCAGGATCACCTGCAACTCCGGCATCATCGCCGCCGCGTCTTCGCGTCCTTCGATCGTCCGCCACGGCTTGAACCACTCCTTCCCTGCGCCGAGGGAACCGATACGCGCCCGCACACCATCCGAGACGATCAGCACCGCATTGGTCGCGAACAGCGCCGGGATCTGCGACTGGTACGTCTGAAGCTGATGAAAGGCCGACCAGATCGTGGCGTTCTCGTCCGCCGAGTTCTTCAGCTCAATCACAGCAACCGGCAGCCCATTGACGAACAGCACCACGTCCGGCCGCCGCGTGTGCTGCCCCTCGGCCACGGTGAACTGGTTCACAGCCAGCCAGTCGTTGTTGTCGGGCGTATCGAAGTCGATGACCTTCGCCTGCATCCCGGCGATCGACCCGTCCTTGCGGCGGTACTCCACCGTCACGCCATCGACCAGCATCCGATGAACCGCCCGATTGCGCTCCACCAGCGAAGAGGCATCGACGCGCATCAGCTTCTTGAATGCATCGTCCAGCGCCTCGGCCGGCAGATCGGGATTCAGGCGGACGAGCGCCTGCCGAAGCCGCCGCTCCAGTACAACGTCGCGATACCTCGGGTCGCTGCGCTCCGCACCGGGCTCTCCGACCGCGATGTCGGGGCCGTGTGCAACCTCGTAGCCGAGCGCTTCCAGCCATTCGAGGGCGGCGGCTTCGACGATTGATTCGGTGAAGCCTTGCATGTATCAGACCTTCGTAGTGGCCATGGGTAGCACCGCCAGCGCCTCGCATTGGAAGCGATGTGCTTCTTCCAGATTGTCTGGCACCGCAATACGAGGCCACTCGGCCTCCAGCACTGGCGCCTTGTCACGATAGTGATTCTGCGATTTTTGAATGCGTTGCTGCTTCGGCTGCTGGCCAAGTCTCGACTCGGGATTTGCGAAGCATTCGAACGGCGCGCTTGCGACAACGACAGAATCGTTTTGAAACAAGGCAGCGACAACCCATGCCTCCATGCTCTTGGACGGCACGCATAGCACCACCTTTCCGGGCACACTCCGCTCGCCACACCAGCTCAGCAAGACCAACCGCAACGTATCCGTGGTTTCCCTTGCCGGGGGGCAGGGGCGTTCGCACGGGAGCGTGCCATCGGCCGAGTCGGACTCAATTCCCGCGTCCGCGTATTTCTGCGCGGCAACGTCAGCATCGGCGTGGATGATCACCCCGTCAAAGGTGTTCATGATCAGGCCGTCCATCGCGAGCCGGCCGCTCCCGCGCCGCGCAGACTGCTTGCACCAACGGTAGACGCCACCCCACCCTCCGCCCCGCCGGCCGAATGCAATCGAGCCCTCGGGCTGGAGGAGCGTCAGGAAGAAGGCACGGCCGGACAATATCGCCCTCAAAGCCGCTTCGATGACGATCGCGTCAGTCGGGCCTTCCGCGACCACGGCCACGCGCAGAGGGTCAGACATTCGGCACTGCTCCGAGCATTCCATTCAGCCACATGCGCGAGAGGGTCCAGCCGTCATCAGGCCGCGCCTCGAGTGCCATCGCCAGATCGATGCGGCGAACCTGTGTGTAGCCGTTGCTGTCGCGATCCACGGCGAATAGCCGGACGGCAGGGTCATCCAACGGCAGACCGTCGAGCACGGCCGGGTTGTGCGCTGTCATGAGCCACTGGCGATCGCTGTTGAGCTTCTTCGTCCAGGCGCACAGTCCTTCCATCAATCGTGTTGCCAGACGCGGATTCAAGGCCTGATCGACGTTGTCGATGGCCAGACATCGTGGCGCCCTGGAGTGCAGTGCCAGCACGGCGCAGAAAAGAACGTAGAGAGCACCTTCGCTCGCGTCGTAGCCGGTGAGCGTGTTGCGCCCTTTGGCCATGAAACGGTCCACGAACTGGATCACCAGTCTGGATCGCGCGGCCGATGGGGAGAGCGGCACGCCAACAGACGGCGCCGCCGCGAACGACTTCGACCAGTCGATCAAATCCCGCAGCTCATCCAGGGTCGAAGCAAGGATCGAGTCGCGTTTGCTGACCTGAAGGAGCTCATCGACCGCTTCCGGCAGCCGTCCGCCGGCAAGCCCCACCGGCTCGCGCGACTGCAAGTCCTGCACGAGGCCGCGCAAAGAGGGGGTGTTGGGGCAGTAGATGCTGTAATTGCGCAGAGCGTCCATGATTCCAAGCGCGGAATCGCCCGGAGTCAACGTAGCCGTTTTGAGAGCGGCCATCCCCTGCTCGAGATTGTGTTTTCCGGCACTGGTGGTCGATCTGGTCTCTACGATGTCGTTGATACCGCGCCGCAGGTTCTCGGTCTTGAAACCCCAGGCGGGGTTTGGGTTCTTGAGCGGGTTCCACAGTGTCACCTCGTAGAAGGCGCCGGTGTCAGATTGCGCCCTGAACAGGATATGCGGAACGTTGGCCTCGATCGTCTGTGGGAAGGCTGACTTGTAGAGGCGCGGGACACCAGGCCGCACGCCGCGCCGCAGGAGAGTCTCGTCATCGACGCGCCCGAAGGCCGCCGCCCCGAGCACGCCCACGGCTTCGAGCAGATTGCTCTTGCCGCTCCCGTTCGCGCCGATGAACAGATTGATCCGCCCGAGCTCAATGTCGAGCGAAACGAGCGACTTGAACCGCTGGACTCTGATCTGGCTCAGCATGCGACGCCTCCCGAGGCTACCGTTTCTTTCCGGGACTCAGGATTATGAACGATGCGTAGCTCGCCGGAGATCAGCTTGTGAAGCGAGCGTGGCGCGCAGGCCGTGCTCTCTCTTCACCGCTACTTCAGCAGGCCCTCAACTTCCTTCACGCCGGCTCTTCCCATTTGACATCCGGAATCGCCCGAGGGAGACTCCCGTTAGTCTACTCAAAAGGATTGGGGATTCCCGGTCGGCACAAGGTCTCGGCGGATGCGCCGGGGCCTTTTGTTTTCAGGGGAACACTTTCAACCCCCAGCCTTGCACCCCACCCCTCGGGTTCCGATCAAGTTTCGCACGGATCACATCGAATGCGCGGTTCGGCTGGGTCGTGTCAAGGATGTGCCGTCCGATCGGCCTGGCAATCAAGTCCGCGAGCTGAAGGCCGCGAACATCCGCTGTCTTGGCAACGAACCTCGGGACGAGAGCCAGAACCTCCCTGTTGTTCACTCAGGCGCGATCCACATGGGTCAAGCGTACCTCGCCGGAGATGAGCTTGGGCAATAGCGTATCGCGCAACGCGGCGAGGGTGGCGGACTCGCTGGCGTTTGTGAGCGCTTTAGCGTCCCACGACGAAACTGCCTCTCGATACCGTCGGGCCACCTCTACCGTCGGTGCTGCAAGCTTTGCGCTGGCCAAGAGTTGAGCGCTTGCATTTGGTTGTGCAGATCCGCCACAGGACGCGGCAACAAACTCGAAGTATGCCGGTGTCCGCATGAAGGCCCCAACTAGTCGAGCCATCGCCTGATCCGTAAACTGAAAGCGCACGAGGTAGGAGGCAAAGACCGCCTCTGGAACTGCAGAAAGATAGATATTCTCGCCTGTGGACGCTCCCGTTCGCGCAACTAGGACGTCCCCGGCCTTTATACAGTAGCGCCCATACTCTTCTGCTGTAACTCGACAATATGGGACTGCCCGCCAGTCAACACGGCCACCTTGGATGTCTGTAATGCGCACGAATCGAGGGCCAACCGGATCAGACGACGCACTCTGAGTCAATCCATATTGGATGCAGCTGGCAAGCTCTCGAATAGTGTTGACTGGCCAACCCTTCGGAATCTCGCCAAGCTCCGAGTCCTCGAACGAATCCGGGAAGAGGTCGGCAATTGGCTGGGCAAGGCCAGTATCGCGGTTTTCGGCCTTTGCGCGGACGGGGTCGAAGTCCACGAACCACGACTTGAAGAGCGCCCGCGCCATCGCCTCCAGCGTCTCGTTCATCCTCCTGTTCAGCTCAATCTTGTCGTCCAGCGTGCCGAGGATGTTGGCGATGGCGCCTTGCTCATCGATCGGAGGCAGTCGGAACTCGAAACTCCTGATCTGCCCGCCACTTATATGTGGGACCGCTGTGCCTGTCTGAACAGCGAGCACATACTCGGTGAAGGCCCGGCTACCGATGACGTATTTGAGAAACCTCGTATCGAGTGCGCCCCTTCCGCGGAGGCGGGCGACGCGCTGAACGAGTAGAGCCGGCAGGTCCGCCTTGCGGATGGCTGCGTATTTCAATCCGGATTCGATCCACGGTCGGTCCATGGCGACGACGACGTCACCCTCAGTCAACCAATACGGCGCTACATCATCCGTTGACTTCTTTGGCCAGCGTTTCGCACTATCCCAACGGAGAACTCCTTGTATGACGTTGTCACCTCTCAGTAACCGTGGGGCAGATACGTCCTCCGTGTACGCCTCACTCTTGAACGGAAATCCGGTCAATAGATCGGTCACGTCACCTAGTCGCACAGTCGTCCACTCCCCCGCCACACTTTTGCACCTCTGACGGCCACTCTGCACAATCTCATACTTCCTCTCAATCACCTTGCGGAAGCTTTCGGAGGTGACGTTCCAGTCGATGACGTCCACACGGAACGGAAGATCGGATTCTTCGAACGCTTCCCTCAGCCGCGCCAGTGTGTCTGGATCGATCGCGCCAGTACAGACGATCGCGAGATCGAGGTCTGAGTAGTCTTTCGCCGTCCAGGTGGCGCGCGAGCCGAAGGCGCGCACCTCGCATCCAGGCAGGTGTTCCGCCAATATCCTGCTGACGGTACTGAGGTGATGCGGGTTGATGTCAATCATTCCGAGCGTTCAGGGCCGTTAGTAACCTGGTGGCGTCGTGAGCGAAGTCGTGAGCTGCGCGATAAACGCGCTCGGCGATCGCAGGATCGTAGGTATGCGAAGTGTCGTTTCTTGCATCGTGATACTGCATCCATCGGTCGACGTCGTCTATCAACCTGTTCTCGGCCGCCAATCGGAACAGCTCGCGCCGTGTCGCGCCGTCTCCGACGGTTGGACCGATGTTCGTCTCCAGCCAACGCTTCATGAATTTCCAACACAGTTCGTAGGTGAACTCGAAATGTTGGATGACGCCGGACTTCACAAGGTTTGTGGCGACATCGTCCAAGCCATTCATGAATTCGGAGTCGTTGCTCTTTGCCAACGCCGCGTTCAGAGCCGCGACCGATTTCTCCATGTTACCGAGATCAAGCGGCATGCTGCCCTCCTGGGCGATCACTCGGTGCTAAGGGGATGTATTGCCTGCCTCCACGGCCTCTCTTTGATATCGCAAATTGCGACGTCAAAAGGCGGGCCTCCTCCCTGATCAGTTGAAACATGTGGTCACAATCTGTGACCTCAAGCCGAGAGCTGTCAACAGTGGCCATACCCAAGCTCCTTCAGGTTCGCGGCAATCGCCGCGTCCAGCTTGGCCGCCTCGGCCTGCTGATCGCGTAACGTTGCGGCAAGCCGCTTCATCTTCTCCGCGAACGGCTCCGCATCCTCCTCGGCTGCCTCGGCACCAACGTATCGTCCCGGCGTGAGCACGTGCCCGTGCTTGCGGATGTCGTCGAGCTTCGCGCTCTTGCAGAAGCCGGCCACATCCTCGTACGAACCGGCGGCGGAATCGCCGCGCCAGGCGTGATAGGTGCCCGCGATCTTTGCGATATCCGCGTCCGTCAGCTCACGGTGAACACGGTCAGCCATCGTGCCGAGCTTGCGGGCGTCGATGAAGAGCGTCTCCCCGCGCCTGTCGCGGAAGCTCCCGTTCCTCTTGTTACGGGCGAAGAACCAGAGGCAGACAGGGATCTGGGTCGAGTAGAAGAGCTGGCCGGGCATGGCCACCATGCAGTCGACCAGATCGGCTTCGATCATGTTCTTGCGGATCTCCCCTTCGCCCGACTGGTTGGACGACATCGAGCCGTTGGCGAGGACGAAGCCTGCCAGTCCGGTGGGGGCGAGGTGGTGGATGAAGTGCTGCACCCAGGCGTAGTTGGCGTTGCCCGCGGGAGGCACGCCGTAGACCCAGCGTTTGTCGTCCTTCAGCAGCTCACCGCGCCAGTCGCTGTCGTTGAAAGGAGGATTGGCCAGCACGTAGTCGGCCTTCAGGTCGGGATGAACGTCGTTGTGAAAGGTGTCGCCGTGCCCGATCTGGGCGTCGATGCCGCGGATGGCCAGGTTCATCCTGGCCAGCCGCCAGGTGGTGTAGTTCGACTCCTGGCCGTAGATAGAGATGTCGCCTACCTGGCCGGAGTGCGCTTCGATGAACTTCTCGCTCTGCACGAACATGCCGCCCGAGCCGCAGCAGGGATCGTAGACGCGGCCTTTGTACGGGGAGAGCATCTCGACCAGCACGCGCACCACGTGAGACGGCGTGTAGAACTGTCCGCCGCTCTTCCCCTCAGCGCTGGCAAAGCGCGCCAGGAAGTACTCGTACACGCGGCCGAGGGTGTCTTTGGCGCGGCCGGCGGCGCTGCCGAGGGCGATGTCGCTGACGAGGTTGATGATCTGCCCGAGGCGCTGCTTGTCGAGACCGGGACGTCCGTAGTCCTTCGGCAGCACGCCCTTCAACGACTGATTGTCGCGCTCGATGGCGCTCATGGCGTCGTCGATGAGCTGCCCGATCGTCGCCTGCGGCGCCATCGATTTCAAGTACTGCCAGCGCGCCTCGGGCGGCACCCAGAAGATGCTCACAGCGCGGTACTCGTCGGGATCTTCCGGATCGGCGCCCTGCTCCTTCTGCGATTCCAGCTCGGCGTGCTTGGCCTCGAACGCGTCGGAGATGTACTTCAGGAAGATCAGCCCGAGCACGACGTGCTTGTACTCAGCGGCATCCATGTTGTTCCGCAACGCATCGGCCGTGGCCCAGAGCTTGGCCTCGAAGCCGAGGTTCGCCGCGGAATCACCGTTCTTCGATCGGGTTCTGGTCGCCATCCAGACCTATATACATCAGGGCGCGTGGGTAGGATTGGAATGGTGATCGAGCCTGCGCCGCCGTTGTCCGGCACTTTTCGGCTTTCTGCAAGGCTGCGGAATTTGGATTGCGAGCCCGTTCAGAACCCTTTCCGGAGGTGCGAAGGATGGAAAAGGTCTGGGTCTGGTGGGTAGGCGGCGAGGCGCCGCCTACCCAGCCGGCGGGACGCCGGCGTTCCATGGCATTGCGTGAAGTGGTCAACGTGGCGGAGAGCCCCGGAGCGCTGGCGTCTCGCCGCCGTGCAATCGAAAGCGACGGGCGGCGTACCAGCGTCGATCCGTCCCCTCTCGATTTGAGATTCCGCCATTCCGATGTCACGTGTCCCACGGACGAAGCGCCTGGCGCGTGATTGCGAGACCACCGAGGCTGCTCGTGAGAGTGGCGGAGGCCGATTCATACCTTCCCGGTGTCGATGGCGAGAGCCTCGGCGTCAATCAAGAGGGTGGGGGGGTACCCTCGCGACCTTGAAAAACGCACTCGCGACACTGGGGTAGGGGTCTCACGAGGGTGGGGGGGCACCATCGTGAGGGTGGGGGGGCGGGGTCGACAGAGTGGGGGGGTGCCCCTCGCGACACTGGGGTGGGGGTCTCACGACGGTGGGGGGGTAGTGTGTTTAGAGCCTGGGAGGGGGGTCTTCAGGGTGGGGGGGTACGGTCGCGAGAGCCTCCGAGTGGATCGTTAGGGTGGGGGGGTGGGGGTCTCGAATGGCTGGAGGCGCCTGGCGAGAGGCTCCGAGTCGATGATGAGAGCCTCGGCGGCAGTCGTCAGAGCCGCCGGCTTGATCGCGACCCCCTGCCATCGGATCGTGAAACGTTCGCAGCCGGTTGCGGCATCGCTGAGCCTGTCGCGAAGGGCACACCAGTACCGTTGGCTGGCGATCTGGTCGATGATTTGTTGCCGCCGATAACCTTGCAGCACAGCTAGCCAAGGTGCAACCAGACATCAATGCTGAAGCAACATCGTAATGGCAATGATTGAATGATATACCGCATGCATTTGAATAACTAGTGATGATCACAAAGCATGAAACTGTTGACTTCTACATAAATCGGACTATCTTATGAAAAGAACCCGGCCAGGAAGGCGCCAAAGGGACCGGAAATGTGGAAAAGGAGATAACCAATCATGGCAACAGAAAAAGGAACCTCTTCTCAACCAACCCCCGACACGGTCCCTGGGGCAGCCACTGTTGACCCGCCCATCGACACGGTGGCAATGCTGCGCCTACTGGATCAGATGGAAGCACTCATCCCCGAATATGCGCAGCCCGACCCCCTGCGGCTCGGCATCGTGCGCGGCAACGCCAGGTTTGCGAGCGACCTCATCCAGCCGGCGATCACGGCCTTCAAATCGTACGAGCCATTCCAGAAGCGGAGCCTCTTCGACGTCAATGCCGGACTCTCGGCACTTACGTACCGCGATCGGTTGCGTCCGGTCACGCAGCGACTGGCGGCAATCACGGTGGCAATGTCGTATTCGATCGACCAGAAGCTCGCCTCCTCCGCCACCGAGGCCTTGCAGATGTATGCATGGGCCAAGCGTCACGCCAAGAAACCGGATGGCGGTGGCGCACAGACGTATGTCGATGAGATGAAGAGAGTAGTAGCCCGCACGATCAACCGCCGCAAGCAGAAGCAGCCGGCCACCACCACCCCACCGCCCACAGCGCCACCCGCCCAGGGTTTCCTGGCCGGATCACTTGCCAATGCGGGGAACCGCGTTGACGACGGCGACCTCCCCGCTCTCGTTCACGAAGAGGCCGCGAAAAAGGTGAACGAATAACCGCAGGACCGGGCGCCGTGGTCGCCGGCTACGGCGTCCGGAAGTACATTTCGGAAGGATGAAACATGAGGGATGAAGGGTGAATGCGCAAAAGAGTCCTCACACACTCTTCAAACCCTCCTCTCACATCTCACGCCTCAGTGCTCCTCATCCTTCATCCTTCATCCCTCATGGGTCATCTTTCCGAAATGCCTCATCCATCGATCTTTCGCGACGTCGCTTTGCGGGAGGGCCGGGGGTGTCGTGTCCACTGGAGTACTGTCGGACGATCACACGGCCGCCGGAGCCAGGAGGCTTGCGGCTTCTTCCTGATGGATCGATCGCCAAAACCAAGGGACGCTCGGGAGAAACGGATATGGCCATCGGCTCGAAAGAACTTGCTGAGGGAGACCCGCGCGGTACCTTGCCAGGAAAGTCCGGGTAAGGAGTGGATCGGCCGGTCCGAGTAAACTCTCGCTGCCTCGAGTCCGCCGGGAACGATGGCTCGCAGGAACGAAGAAGACTTGGAGAAACGAGGGCTCGATGCCGGAACTGGCAGGATCAACGACGAATCCCGTCGTCTGGTCTCGTCATGCGATCCCCGTCTCCGAACGTTCGTCCAGGCGTCTGGTGATCAGGAGCGAAGCGACGCGCTGGATGCTCTCGTAGCCGCCGAGGTGCGGCCGACCGTCCGGCAGGTCATCGCCCGCCGCCACAGCGCGGTCTCCCTCCTCGGCGCCGGAGCGGAGGAGGACATCGCGGCAACGGTTCTGGTCCGGCTCCTGCGCCGCATGCAGACCATGCTGGTCTTCGAGGAAGACGCCATCGCGCAGCTCGATGACTACGTCGCCACGCTCACTTACAACGTCATCTACGACTTCCTGCGCCGCCGCTTTCCGCAGCGCACCCGGCTACGGAACCAGCTACGCTACATTCTGCAGCATGACCCGAGATTCCTGATCCGAGTGGTGAATGATGAGCTGATCTGTGGACTTCGATCGTGGGGAGAGGTGACGCCGCTCCAGAGTGGCGCCGGCTTCTCTTGGCACAATCTGTCTGCCGGAGCGTTCGATCGGACTCGCCCGGGCGAAGCCCTCGAGACGATCCTGACGTCGCTTGGGAGCCCGGCCGCATTCGAAGCCCTGCAGAGCGCTGTGGCCGATCTCTGGAACGTCAGCGACCGCCAATCGTCTGACGCCCTCCCTTTTCTGACCGATCCTCGACGCAGCCAGCATGACCAGCTGGAATCGCGCGACAGCCTCGCGGCCGTGTGGAGTGAGATCGTCACTCTGCCCGAGCCGCAGCGAACGGCCATCCTGCTCAATTTGCGAGATCCCGACGGCCACAATGCTGCCGCCGAGATCATTCTGCTCGGGATCGCTACATTCGATGATCTGGCGCGAGTGGCCGGTCTGACACCGGAACGCCTGGAAGCTCTCTGGAACGACCTCCCGCTCTGCGACCTCGAGATTGCAGCGATGCTCGGCCTCTCACGACAGCAGGTAATCAATCTCCGCTCCGCCGGAAGGAGGCGCCTCGGCCGGCGCATCCGTCAACACTCCGTGGAAGGCGGTGGCCAGAAGCACGGGAAACGAGCGTCCGATGATGAATGAGCACGTGTCACCCGAAGAGATCCGCAGGTTCCGCGCAGGCGCACTTCCGGCAGGAGAGAGCCGGCGCGTAGGTAATCACGTCGCGTTGTGTGGCGATTGTTCCCTGCTGGCCCAGATAGATCCTGCCGCGCGGCAGACCGCTGATGCGCTGGCACAGGCACTCACCGCGCACGACGACCACCCCGGCATCGATACAATTTCTGCTTTCGCCGAAGGCCGGTTGACCGGCGAGCAGCGCTCCTTCTTCGAGGAGCACATCGAGGAGTGCGCGCGATGCCGTGAAGACGTCGAAGACATTCAGTCGATCGCGCCCATGCGTCCGGCGCGCAGACGACGCCGCAGGCAGGCGTTCCTTCTCGCCACGGCGGCCATCGCGGCAGCCATGGTGATCCTTTTCCTGATCTCCATGCCGGGGCGTGAACGGCCGGCGCAACGAACCGAGGTCCCTTCCCCGCGTGTCCCGAAGACGAGCCCCGAATCACGGTGGGCGCCAGAGGTCCGCTCCGCGGTCGCCACCGGGCAGCTCGATCCGCCATCGCACCTCCTGGAATTGCGGCAGCCGCTGGACGCGCTCCGGGGAGAAGACTCAGCCGCCCCGTCCATCGTTCAATTGACTGTACCTGTCGATGAGATTGTGGAAAGCACACGCCCGGCGTTCCGCTGGGAGCCGCTCGACGGAGCGCGCTACGTGGTGGTCATCGCCGAACATGGACGTTCGGCCATACGGAGCCCCGAGCTGCGCATACCTGAGTGGAAGCCCGACCAGGACCTGGTCCGCGGGCATGACTACGAGTGGCAACTCGAGGTTATCCGCAAGGGCCGGACGGTCATGGTTCCCGAGCCCCCAGAGCCGCCGGTCCGATTTGGCGTGATCACCATCGACGAGGCCTCGGAGCTCGAGACTGCTCGCAGAAAATCGCCCGACGACCATCTGCTCCTCGGTGTTCTGGCCGCACACGCAGGATTGCGGCGTGAAGCCGAAGTGGAGCTGCGGCACGCGGAAGAGAATCCCTCGTCTGCCGGTCCGGCCCATCGTCTGCTGGAGAGTCTTAGCCGGTGGCCGCGTCGCTCCGTCGTGAACCGACCGAGACCATCCATATGATGTTTGCGGCACAGGCTCTGTTCGCTCTCACCCGCACGGCAATCGCAGAAGAGCACGAGAGCGTTCTAAGGGCTCCGTTCATGGTGGCAGGACAGGATCGTCTCGCGATCCGGTGAGAAGTACGGCGCTCGTAACTCAGAGTTCACACATCTGCTCTTGACCTCGAGTCAGCTTGAAGTCCTAACGTGACCGGCATGACAAAAACAGCCTGTCTGTTCGCTCTTCTCTCTCTCGTAATGTCGTGTGAAGTGGCGCTGGCGCAACGGCAGCCGGTGCGCCTGGCGCTCGATGAGTGGATCTCGAACGCGGAGAAGCACCTGGTCGATGCCGCGGGCGCGATGCCGGAAGAGAAGTACTCGTTCGCACCTGCGAACGGCGAGTTCGCCGGAGTGCGCACCTTTGCCGAGCAGGTGAAGCACCTCGCGGCAAACAACTACGGAATGAGCGCGCGGATCGAAGGAAAGAAGCCTTCGGCCGATCAGCTCAGCGAGAGCGGGCCCGCATCAGTGAAGACCAAGGCGGAAATCATGGCCTACCTGAAGGGGTCGTTCGCCGCGCTGCACAAAGCGGCCGCGACGCTCGACGACAACCACGCAGGGACCGTCGTTCAAGGCGACAAGCACAACCCGATCTGGTTGGCAGTCGACGCCGTCGCGCATTCGTTCAACCACTACGGCCAGATCGTCGAATATCTCCGCATGAACGGGATCGTTCCGCCGGACAGCAGATAGAGAACTCGGGGTGGTCACGAATACTCATCGTGACGATCGCCGCCGTCCAAACTTGCTTCGCACGAAAAAGGATGGGGCGACATCGTCCAGAGAGCCTGCGAGACCCTTACAGCGGTTGATGGGCTAGAATCCCCCTCACTAAAGGAGCTGCCATGAAACGACTGATCCTCGCCTGTACCCTTTCCCTCCTCGCCTCCACACTGCTTGCCGGCGATGGCAAGAGCTGTGACATGAAGAAGAGCTCGAAGGCCAAGACCATCAGCCTCAGCGGCACCGTTTCCTGCAAAGGCGACGATTGCACGTTCAAGACGACAGATGCAAAGTCCACCTACGCCGTCTGTGAGATGAGCAAAGCCGACGTACCGAAGCTCAGTTCAGCGGGTACGGTCAACGTCACAGGGAAACTGATCACCTGTGAAGGCAAGCAGAAGCTCGTCATCGATAAGGTCGGCGACCGGTAGGGTAGTGAGGCCCGGCGCGGTTACTTCGGCGCCATCTGCTGCACGCGTGTCCAGTAATCCGCGCCGCTGAGCCACTGGCCTCCGTCGATGACCAGCGCTTCGCCGGTGACGTAGGAGGCGTAGTCGGACAGCAGATACGACGCCGCGTTGGCAATCTCTTCGAGGTTGGCGAAGCGGCGCAGGGGGATTGTCTTCCTGATCCCTTCCTCGATCATCTCGTTCGGGAAGAGCCGTTTCGAAGCACCCTCGGTGTGGACGGGACCGGGGGCCATAGCGTTCACGCGGATCTTGTGGCGAGCCCACTCCACGGCCAGCGTCTGCGTCATGGCCAGGACGCCAGCTTTGGCGCTGGCGGAGTGGATGACACCCGGAGAGCCGGTCCAGGCATAGTTGGCGATGATGTTGAGGATGGTGCCGCTCTTGGCGGCGATCATCCGTTTGCCGACGGCGCTGGAGCAGTAGAACGTGCCGTTGAGCACGATGCCGATGACGGCGTTCCAGCCGTTGACGCTGAGCTGATCAGATTGCGTGATGAAGTTTCCGGCCGCGTTGTTGACTAGAAAGTCAATGCGCCCGTAGTCACCGTGGACTTTGGCGGCCATTGCCTCGACGGCGGCGGCGTCGCGGACGTCGAGCACGACGAAGCCGGCGGCGTTCTCACGCCCCGTCTCGCTCCGCAGTTGAGCGACTGCCGGCCCGAGGTGCTCCTCACTGCGGCTGGCGAGGATTACTGTGGCTCCAAGCCTGGCCAGCTCGCGCGCGATCGCAAACCCGATCCCGGTTCCGCCCCCGGTGATGATGCCGATGCGGTTCTCGAATGTATTGTTGGGGAGCATGCGGCGGATGATATGTCAGGCACCGCCATCCGTTCGAGACCCGCTTCCCCTGTGCATGGTGGCGTGGCGGCGATGGAAGAGGTGAAGCTCCATCTGGTAATGCCGTTCCCTGGGTAAAAGCCGCGATGCTTTCTCGTAGTAGTCGCGCGCGGCCGGAAGATCGCCGAGCGCTTCGGAGACCGCGGCGAGATTGAACGTGAGCTGGGCGGAGTCGCGATGACGGGTGGCGGCGGCCTGCCAGATGGCACGGGCATCCTCGAGGCGGTCGGAACGGATCATGGCGAAGCCTTCCTCGAACGCCGGCGCATGCTCGTCGAGCTCGATGGATTCACGCACACTTCGCGGCGTAATCGCCTCGGCCGCGGTGAAGGCGGCATAACGCGCCGCCTGCTCGTAGGCGACATCGCGCTCGTCTTCGGTGAGCGACGCCGATCGCGGTGACGTTCCTTCGCCGCGGACGGTGTAGGAGAACAACTTCTTTCCGCCGGCGTTCAACACGTCGACACGCGCCGAGCAGGTCGCATCGATCCAGTGATGCATCCGTCTCACTCGTTCGCCGCTGTCGAGGTGCTCGCTCCCTTCGGCGCTTTTCTTGTCGCCGGAACAGGTGAATTGGTTGATCCCGATGTAGGCATCGGCTGGATGCTGACGACGGACGGCGCGCAGCGATGACTCATCGACGAGAAGATGGTGATTGTTCTCGACAGCGTCCGTGACGTGCAGAACACCGGCACGCGCCACAAGGTCGACAAAGTGCTCGACGAATACGTCGATCTTGCTGCTGTCGCCGATGGCGTAGATCACGGCCAGACGCTCGGCCGGAGCGAGGTCGTGCGCGGGGGCAATCGTTCTCGTGAACGTGATCCGAGGCGGAGCTGCCCGTACCGAGGTAGTCAGCAAGATCGCCGTAGCGAGGAACAATCCCAATTTCATGGCAGAGCCGAATTCTACTAAACCGAAGGGGATGCGCGTGAGCGCATGCGGCCGGATGTGCGAAATCGCTGAGATAGAATGCCTCCCGAATGAGTCTCAACGTGACGAGTGAGATCGGCAGACTCAAGAGCGTGCTGATCCACCTGCCCGGACGGGAGATCGACGTGATGATCCCGCCGATGATGAACCAACTCCTTTTCGACGACATCCTCTATGGACAGGTGGCGCGCGAAGAGCATCGCCGCTTCCAACAGCTCATCCGCTTCATCGCCCCCGAAGTCGTCGAGATGCAGGATCTCCTGGAAGAAGTGCTCGACGACGATGATCTGCGGCGAAACATCATCAGCGATCTCGAAGTTCGCGGGATTCTCGGATACAGACTGGCCGCGACGCTTCGTGAACATCCCTCGGCGATGCTGGCCCAGACGCTGATCGGTGGCATCCCTACCGAAAAAGAGGGCAAAGGCGAGCTTCCGGCATTCGACCTCCCACCTCTGCCGAACTACTTTTTCATGCGCGATCCGCAGGTTGTCATCGGTGATCGCTACGTCATCTGCGGAATGGCCACTCAGGCGCGGAGCCGCGAGTCGTTGCTGTCGCGATACGTATTCAAGTTCCACCCGATGTTCCGAGAAAGCCGTTGCTGGACGGACTTCATCGCCGGAGAGGAGCCGAAGGGCTCGTCAAAGCATCGGCCACCCACGATGGAGGGGGGGGACATCCTCGTCCACTCGCGTGAGCTGCTCCTGGTCGGGGTCACCGAGCGGACGAACCGAGCCGGCGTGCAGCGGCTGGCCACAGCGCTCAGCGATGCCGGTAGCTCGGTAAGGACGATCATCGCTGTGGAGTTGCCGAGGCAGCGCTCGTTCATGCATCTCGATACGGTCTTCACCTTCACGAGCCGGTCGGAGTGTCTGATCTATCCGCCGGTTATCCTTCCCGGCGGCAGCCAGGCGGCGACGGTGACCACGATCGAGCTGACGAGAAAAGGAGTCTCGTACACGTCGCAGAGATCTCTGCTCGGCGCTCTGAAGAAAAGGGGAGTCGACCTGGAGCCGATCTACTGCGGCGGCCGGAACGCGATCGATCAGCAACGCGAGCAGTGGACTGACGGCGCCAATGCATTCACGCTGGCGCCCGGAATCATTCTCTTGTACGAGCGCAACGTTCGCACTGCCGAGGAGCTGGCCGCGCACGGCTATCACATCGTTTATGAGGACGACCTCCTCCTCGGGCGCACAGAGCTCGAGACCTGGACTGACACCAAGTATGCGATCCAGATGGCCGGCCACGAGTTATCGCGGGCGCGCGGCGGCCCCCGATGCATGACGATGCCTCTCGAACGCGAGGAGGTGTAGCGTGGCCGAGGCGACGAAGCTCGCCGTCGTCGCGTTCGGCGGCAACGCCCTGCTGCGCTCGGAGGATCGCGGAACTCAGGAAGAGCAGATTGCGCGCGCCAAACAGGCCGCTCGCTGGCTGGCCGAGATCGTCCGCCTCGGTTACAAGCTGATCGTCGTACATGGCAACGGCCCGCAAGTCGGAAACATCCTCGTCCAGGCGGAAGAGGCATCCACCAGGATCCCGCCGCAGTCGCTGGATGTCTGCGTGGCGCAGACCGAGGGCTCGATGGGGTTTCTGTTGCAACAGGCCATCCGCAACCGGCTCGACAGCATCGGCCTCGGCGGCGACGTGGCGACGATCCTGACGGAGGTCGAAGTCGATCCGAACGATACCGCGTTCAAACGGCCGACCAAACCCATCGGCCCGTACTTCACACGCTATCGTGCCGAGGCGCTGGAGCGCGACCTCGGATGGACGATGCGCGAAGAGGCGGGCCGTGGCTGGCGGCACGTCGTCCCGTCGCCGCGGCCTCTGCGCATCCTGAACATAGAGACGATCGTGCACATGCTCCGAAGCGCCGCAGTGGTGATTGCGGCCGGGGGTGGAGGCATTCCCGTAGTTCGAGGACGTGACGGGCAGTGGCGGGGTGTCGAGGCGGTGATCGACAAGGACTTTTCATCCTCTCTCATCGCCTCGGAGTTGCGCGCCGAGATCTACGTCGTCCTTACCGGCGTAGCCAAAGTGGCTATCGATTTCGAGAAACCTGGGGAGAAGACACTCGACCGCCTCACCGTAGCCGAGGCGCAACGCTACCTCGCCGAGGGACAGTTCCCGGCCGGCTCGATGGGACCGAAGATCGAAGCAGCGATCCAGTTCGTCACCCGCGGAGGAAAGCAGGTGTTGATCACGAACGTCGAGCACCTCCGCGACGCACTGGCAGAGCGGGATGGAACGTTAGTCGTTGCCTGACTTCTTCTTCAGCTATTCGTTGCGGGGCTCCGGTGCACGGCCTTCGGCGATGAGCTGCCTGAGAGCGGCGTTGACAAGCTCTGAAGACGAGTAGTGCCGAGCAACATCTTCATCGATGGTCATGCGGATGGTCGACTTGCCAGGACGGTGGTACTTGCCCCGAACGGCGCCCTTGAAGTTGTATTCGGGTTGAAGGTCGTCAACGTCGTTGATGGTGTCGAGGTTCTTGTCCATATAGTCACGTTTTTCTGTTCGCGTCGCCCGGCGAGCGCTGATTATCCGTATGCGGCCATGGCGCTCGGCGTGCGCGACGACCAGAATTTCATTCCACCTTTCGCCGATCGTGATGAAGCGATCTTCGTCACTCGAGTGGAGTGAATCAGGCATTGTGGCGTGTAGGGGATCATCAAAGACCTCCTCGGCTGCCTCGAACGACACTCTGTGCTTCCTCTCGTTCCAGTCCGCCTTGTCATCATCCCATTCAAAACCATCACTGATCACCGGCCCGAGGATACCTCGGTGTTCCCATTCTCCGTACCCAGCAGAATTGGCTACACTTGCGCGGTCCCATGAAAGTCAAATTCATCTACAACCCGGCGGCTGGGCGCGGGCGGGCGTCGCGGCATCATGTCGAAGCGGAGCGGCATCTGCGCGCGCTGGGCGCCGAGGTCGACGCGTATGCCAGCAGCAGTCCGGCTGATCTGACGCGAGCGGCGGGGGAGGCGTCTCGCGGCGACTACGATCGCGTCGTCATCTCCGGAGGAGATGGGACGCTGCACCTTGCCGTTCGCGAGTTCGATCTTGCGCGCGGAACCCTGGCGCTCATTCCGCAGGGGTCGGGCGATGACTTCGCCAAGGTCCTCGGCATCCCTCGCGATGTGGGTGCGGCGTGTGAGCTGGCGCTGCGCGGGACGGCGCGCGATGTTGACGTCGCGGTCGCGAACGGGGTCCGCTATCTCGGTGTGGCCGGACTCGGATTCGACTCCGAGGTCGCGCGCTACGCAAATGAAAACGTGAGATTCCTGCGCGGATCGCTCGTTTATCTCTACGCCATCCTGCGAGTCCTTCCACGTTTCACGCCGCACCACGTCACCATTGACGACACACGCAACGAAGAGATCATGTTTGCGACCGTCGGCAACTCGCGCCAGTATGGAGGTGGAATCCGCATCGTGCCGGAGGCCCTCATCGATGACGGCCACCTCGACCTGTGCATCGTCCACCGGACAACCCGGTTTCAACTGCTCAAGACCCTGCCGCGGGCCTACACAGGGACCCATGTGAAGAGTGCGTTCGTCGAGACAGGGCGAGGAAAGGCGTTCACGTTTGCGTCGGAACGGCCGATGGATGTCTACGCCGACGGAGAACTCATTACCGCAACGCCTGTGCGCTTCTCGCTGGCCTCCGAGCAGCTACGCATCATCGCTCCCTGAAGAACGGGAGACTCACTCGGTTCCGAACGCCACGGCGCCCGCGCCGTCGGTTTCGATCTTTCCGTCGATCTCGTTGAACAACCCCACCGCGGCGGCGAAAACATCGTCGACGGTGATCTCGTTCATGCAGCCGTGGTGCATGAGCGGGCATTCGCGCTTGTAGCAGGGCTGGCAGGCAAACGGTTTGCGAACCACGCGCGAGGCGCCCGGGATGACAGTGCGGTCGGGGTCGGTGGGTCCGAAAATCGAGACCGAGGGGACGGCCAGCGCAGTTGATAGGTGCAGCGGCCCGCTGTCGTTCGTAACGACCACGGAGCAATGCGAGATCGCGGCGGCAAGCTGCAACACATCGCCGTCGTCGCCGATGATGGGAAGGCCACCGGTGGCCACGGAGATGGCCTCGGCCTGTTGTCTCTCGCCGGGACTCGTCAGCAGTACGACCGAGTAGCCGGCGCCGCGCAACCGCTCCGCCAGCTCACCGTAGCGATCATCGCCCCAATGCTTGGCGCGTCCATACAGCCCGCCAGCATGAAGACCGAACACTGGCTCATCGAGCCTGACACCAGCATCGCGAAGCAGGCGTCGGGCCCGCTCGCGCACATGAAGCGGGATGGTCATCGTCGGAATCTCATCGACGACCCGCGGAGCGTTCATGGCCGCGAGGAGCATCGAATAGTCGTCGAGTTGGTGGCCGCGAGCCGGATCGCGGCGCACGCGGTGGGTGAGTAGCATGCCGCGCGCGTCGGTCGAGTAACCCCACCGTTCTTCAATGCCGGCAGCGAACGTCACCATGGCCGCCCGGAAAGAGTTCGGGAGGATCACGGCACGGCGAAAGCGGCCAGCCTTGAGCAGGCGGATGCGTTCGCGCGTATCGCCGTTCCAGGGAATGACATGGCGGAAGATACCGGCCGAGGCCAGCAACGATGCGATGTGGCGCGGCGCGGCAACGGTGATTCCACCCTCGCTCCGAAAGCGGTGATGCAACGCGCGGTACGTGGGGAGAGCGAGGACGTTGTCCCCGACCCAGTTCAGGCCGACTACGACAGTTTCACTGGCCATCTGTTGTTTTGTCTTCAATCTCACCCGACGCGGTCCCCTTCCAGCGGTCGTGCATCCACAACCATAACTCCGGACGATCCGCGATGCGGCGGGAAATCACATCATTGATACGTGTGGTCAGTGCTTCGGGGTTCTTCCCATCGTCGCCCAGTTGATCGATTTGTATCGGTTTCTCGAATTCGAGGTGGTGCCCGGTCTGGTCAGGAATGCAAAAAGCGAACACAACTTCTGACTCCTGTCGCAAAGCCATCTTTGCGGGTGCATCGGTCGTCCATGCCGGGCGGCCGAGAAACGGCGCCAGGATTCCCTCGCGCGGCTGGACGGCTTGATCAGGAAGGAGGATGACAACACCCTTCCGCGACAGTGCTTTGAGCAGAGCACGAGCGGCGCGCTTCCGGTCGACGACCTCGGCGCCGGTGCGTGCCCGGATACGGACCAGATCGCGCTCGAGAAGCTCGTTGTCGAGCGGCCGGGCCACGGTGTGGACGTTCCTGACCAGCGCCATGATGGCCAGCCCGGCGATCTCCCACGCGCCGAAGTGTGCACTGATGAGCACGACCCCGCGGCCGCGAGCGATGGCATCTTCGAGAATCTGAGCGTTGACGAACGGGCAATGCGACGGGATCTCCTCGAGAGGCACGTGCTGGATACGAATGGTGGCCAGCGCCTCCCGGCCGAAATGGCGCCAGCACTCGTCGAGGATGCGGCGGCGCTCGGCGTCACTCTTCTCGGGAAAGGTTTCCGCGAGATTGCGCAGTGCAAGACGGTCCCGGCCGCGCAGAACCCGGCGGCTCAGGTTGCCGAGTCGCGTCCCCCAGCGGCCGATTGTCTCATTCGACGCGGAGCGGACGGCGCGGGCGATGGCGCGATAGAAAAGGTATTCCACGCGCTGCAGGAGCGCGTTCTTGCGGCGGCGGCTCATCGGGAAATGCGGGCGGCGATCGCTTCCAGGATGTCTGGCTCTACGATCATCTCCGCGGCGATCGGGATGATGTCACGGTCATCGATCTTCACCGCGTCTTTTTCAGTCGTCACGATGGCCTCGGCGCCGGCGTCACGGGCTGCTTTCTTCAGCTCGGCGATGCCGGCCGCCGTGTAGCGATGATGATCGCGAAAGCCTCTCGTGGCGATGACGTTCAAGCCTGCCGCGCGCAGCGAGTCGAAGAACTGCTCGTTGTTCGCGAGGCCGGCGAAGGCGAAGAGCGGACGCGAGGTCAATCCCTCCGGTACGACGAGCCGGAGATCGCGTTGAATGACAAAGCCGGCGTCTGCGAGCGCCGAGCGCCCTTCACGCATCACACCGGCGCCTGCGTCGATCACGATGTCGACGTCGCGCATGAGCCGGAGATGCTGGAAGCCGTCGTCGAGAATGAATAAATCGCAATCGTTCTCACTCAGAAACCGTATCGCGTTATCGTATCGTTTAGATCCTACGATTACATCTACAGTTTTCAGCTTGCTTTTGATCAGTACCGGTTCATCGCCGAAGCGGGAGGCGTCGAGCGAAGTCACGACGCCCGAGACATCGCCGCTCCGGCCGTAACCGCGCGTCAGCACGGCAACGCGGAACCCGCGCTTCGCCAGATAGCGGGAGATGGCGATGACCGCCGGCGTCTTCCCTGATCCGCCGGCAGCGAGGTTGCCGATCGAGATGACCGGCCGCGGCAGGCGCTTGCTCTTCAGGATGCCGCGCCGGTAGAGCAGGCGGTGCAGGCGGTTCAACCCACGCCAGAGCATCTCGATCGGTTTCAGTAGGCTGCTCACGCCAGCATCTCGACGATGCGCGAGGCCGTTCGCGCCGCGGCGCCGCGGTTCTGCTCGACCGTCCTGCGCGCTCGCTCGCTCATGGCACCCTGGGCCGCTTGATCATCGAACATCCGCTCCGCGAACGTAAAGAAGGCGGCCGCGGAGCGCGCCTCGACCGCGCCGCCATCCCGCAGAAAGACCCTGGCAATCTCACGAAAGTTCGACATATGCGGACCGAAGCAGACCGGCACACCCGCCGCCGCCGGCTCAATCGGATTATGCCCGCCGGCCGGCACCAGGCTTCCGCCGACGAATGCGGCGGTCGCGAAGCGATAGACCTTGGCCAACTCGCCCAACGTATCGAGCAGCAGGACATCGGCGGGACCTTCGTTCCAGTCGCTGCGCCGGACAACGCGGATCCTCGTAACCGCCAGCAATGAAGCGACGATCTCGAAACGCTCAGGTTTCCGTGGCGCGATGACCACGAATGCGTTCATGGAGGCGATGAAACGTCCGAGCTCAGGGATCAGCGCCTCATCCTCCCCCTCCATCGTCGAGCCCAGGACCAGGACCTTACGGCCGGCGATGAGCGCTTCGAGCAGCGGCGCGATCTCGAGCGGCCGTTCGTCCGGTACATAGTCGAATTTCACGTTGCCGCTGGTCTCGACGACCGCCGCCGGCGCACCGATGGCGATGAACCGCTCGCGGTCGGTCTCCTCACGCGCCAGGATGCGGTCGTACTGCCGGAGCACGGATGCGACGAACGGTTTCATCAACCGATACCGCGGGAACGAGCGGTCCGAGATCCGCCCGTTTGCCAGCACCAACCGCAGGCCGTGTGCGCGCGACAGGCGTGTCGCATTCGGCCAGATCTCGGTCTCCATCGTAGTGAAAACGCGCGGACGATGCTGCCCCAGGAACCGCTTCACACTGCTGGCAAAGTCGAGTGGAAAGTACGTCACCGTCGCGTCAGGAAACAGCCGGCGTGCCTGCGCCTGCCCGGTGATGGTGGTGGTGGTGAAGACGATCGTCGTCGAAGGCCGCCGCCGCATGATCTCGTCAACCACCGGCCGCGCCGCCAGTGTTTCGCCGACGGAGACCGCATGAATCCAGAGGTCGTGTGCCGTTGCCGGCGTCCGGTAGAACCCCATCCGCTCCGGAAAGTTAGCAAGGTACTTCCCGCGCAATACTCCCGTGAACAGGAAGTAGGGCAGGGCAAGAACGAACACGAGGTAGAGAAGCACCTCGTAGAGGACGAACATGAAAGGCATCATAGCGGGGTGTGGGAGTTGGGGGGTGGGGTGGTAAATCGGGGGTCCGCGGGTCGGGGGTCGGAGTGGTCGATCAGTAGATCAGAACCAGAAGCCTGGTCCTCGGATCCTTCGACCAACTCGATGGTGAGTCCTTGTATCCAGCCCTGGCGGAATATACTTCCACCATGCCTGACATCGTCTTTGGTCCTAACGCGAAGTCATCCGATGTGACGCCCTATTCGCTCGGCGTGCTGCGGGATGTCATGTCCGCCGCAAACGTGGCGGCATTGACCATCTCCAGCACGCAGAGAAGTCCGGCTGAGCAGGCCCGCGTCATGTTCAACAATCTCGAAACGCAGGGCATCGCGGCTCAGAGGAGGTTGTACAAGGCGCCGGGACAGGCCGTGATCGACGTCTATGAAGCCGGGAAGGCTGCCGGGAAGACACCCGACGACATCAAAGCCGAAATGACGGCAAAGATCGTCGAGCTCGGCCCGATGAACGTCTCGCATCACGCCGCCGACCCCAAGCTGCTCAACGTCTTCGACGTGGCGCCGTCGTCAGTCGCCGGCGTGGCAGCGTTCGAGGCCGCCGCGAAGGCAGACGCGCGGGTATCCAAGTTCCTGACGCCACCAAACGACCCGGGGCTGCATTTCGAGATTCCGCAGCCGCAGGCGTAGCGCCAGCATCACGCCCGATACAAAGCCGCGCCCCAGTGCATTCCTGAGCCGAGTGCCGTGAAGCAGACCAGCATCCCTGGCTTGATCCGGCCTTCCGCCATGCACTCGTGGTAGAGGATCGGCAGGGTACCGGCTGTGGTGTTGCCGTAGCGCTCGATGTTGTGTGGCACGCGTTCCGGTTCCAGGCCGAGCTGTTTCCCCACACCTTCAACTATGCGCAGATTGGCCTGGTGGATCAGCAGGACGTCGATGTCGGACACTCTCGTTCCGGTCGCGGCGCAGACCTCGCGCACCGCTTCCGGCATCTTCGAAAGGGCCTGCCGGAAAACTTCGCGGCCGTCCATGTTCGGGATGATGTCGCCGTCTTCGATCTGTTTCCGCGTGACGAACGGGCGATGCCGGAAACCGACGCCACGGACGTAGAGCGACTCGATGTTCGAGCCATTCGTGTATAGCTTCGAGCCGAGGAACCCGCGATCGCCGTCATCCATCCCCTCGACGACCACGGCCCCGGCTCCGTCGCCGAAGAGGACGACACGGTCGCGAACGCGCGTGTTCGCCTCGCGCTCCTCGGCGGTGACTTCGCGATCCTCCAGACCGATCGTCATATCCCAGCCGTTCTGCCAGGGCATGAACGGTGTGTGGACATCACCACCGATGAGGAGGATGCGCGCGTACTTGCCGCTGCGGATGAGAGAATCCGCAAGGTCCAGACCATAGAGGAATCCGGAGCACTGCTGGCGGATGTCGAAGGCTGGCAGTGACTCGCGAAAGCCCATCTTCGCCTGCACGACGGGACCATTGCCCGGGAAGAAGTGGTCAGGCGTCATCGTGGCGAAGACGAGCGCATCGATGTCGTCTTGCGTTCGTCCGGCGGCCTTCAGCGCCCCCTCGGCGGCCATGATGCCGAGGTCCGACGACGACTGGCCGGGATCGGCGTAGTACCGCTGTTCGATGCCGCTGCGTGTCCGGATCCACTCGTCGGTGGTGTCCATGAGACGGGCCAGCATTTCGTTTGGAACGACATTTCTGGGGATACCGATCCCGCTGCCGGTGATCACGCTTTTCATCGAGGGGAGAGCATACACGGCTCGCCCCTTGCTACTCCTCTCAAAGGAATGGAGGATCTATGAAACGAGCCATCATCTGCGCGGTCGCCCTTCTGGCGTTTGCATGCATGCAGAAACAACCTGACGGGTCGTACAACGTCACTACCACCTCGGATGCGACGAAGAAGGCTGACGAGGATCTTGCCAAGACCGGCGACCAGATCAAGAAGACCACTCACGACATCGGCAAGTCGGACGCGGTTCAGAAGATCAAGAACGGCTCCGTCGAGCTTGGCCGTGGCGTGAAAGAGGGTCTCGGCCAGGCAGCACAGAAGGCCGGCGCCGAGCTTCAAAAAGCCGGGAAGAAAGCCGAAGACGACGTCAAGAAGACAGATCGGAAGCCGTCGCGTGATTGAAAGGTACCTCTGACACTACCGAGACGCCCGACAATGGGCAGGTCGTCGAGTATCGCGCGAACTGCGGACAAAAAACATCCGCCGGACGAATAACCCGCTCGCTTCCTTGTTCTATGCTTCCACGCGATGGAAGCGAGACGGGAAGAGTTAGACGAACTGCCACCATGGACGGTGGACGACTCGTCGTCGCTGTACATGATCGACCGCTGGGGCAGCGGTTACTTCGACGTGAACCAGGCCGGTGATCTGACGGTCGCGCCGCTGCAGGAAGGCGGCATCGCGGTGCCGATCATCGACGCTCTTCGCGAGGCCCAGAGCCTGAACCTCGCCGCGCCGCTCCTGATCCGCTTCCAGGATCTGCTGCGGCATCGCGTCGAGACGCTCAACAACGCCTTCAACAGCGCCATCGCCGAACACAACTACCGCGGGAGCTACCGCGGAGTTTTCCCGATCAAAGTGAATCAGCTCCGCGAAGTCGTCGAAGAGATACTCGATGCCGGACGGCCGTTCAGCTATGGCCTCGAAGTCGGCTCGAAACCGGAGATGTTTGCCGGGCTGGCCATCCATGGCGATCCCGAGGCGCTGATCGTCTGCAACGGATACAAGGACACCGGCTTCATTCGGATGGCGTTGCTGGGCCGGAAGCTCGGCAAGAAAGTCATCCTGATCGCGGAGAAGCTTTCGGAAGTCCGGGCTATCACGCTGATCGCCGCGGAGATGAACGTCGAGCCGTGGATCGGGATGCGCGTCCGCCTGCTGTCAAAGGGCAAGGGCAAATGGGCCACCTCGGGCGGCGAGCACGCCAAGTTCGGTCTCTCGACCGCCGAAATCCTCGAGGCAATCGAGATCCTGCGCGAGGCAAAGATGGAGTCGGCGTTCAAGCTGCTCCATTTCCACATCGGTTCCCAGATCCCCGACATTCTGACGATCAAGCGCGCCGTTCGCGAAGCGGCCATGTACTACGCCAAGCTCCACAAGCTCGGCCACCCGCTCGAATACCTCGACGTCGGCGGTGGCCTGGCCATCGACTACGACGGTTCCCGCTCCGAGTTCCACTCGTCGATGAACTACACGCTCGAGGAGTACGCCAGCGACATCGTCTACAACATCATGGACGTCTGCGACGACGAGAAGGTGCCGCATCCGAACATCGTCTCGGAGTCGGGCCGGGCCATCGTCGCCCATCACTCCGTGCTCGTCGTGCAGGCCTTCGGTGCCATCGAGAAGACACCCCTGGAGCCGCGCACAGTGCGCGCCAGCGACCACAAGCTCACCCGCGAGATCCTCGACATCGATCAGGGCCTCAGCGACGAGAACGTCAACGAGTCGTGGCACGACCTGCAGCAGATCAAGGAGCAGGCGCAGCAGATGTTCGAGCTGGGCCTGCTGCCGCTCGATGTCAAAGCACGCATCGAGACGCTTTACTGGGAGATCGCCGAAAAGCTCCAGAACATCATCGCCCATATGGATCCTGACGAGGTTCCGGAGGATTTGCGCACGCTCAATATCGAGCTGGCCGACCAGCACATCTGCAACTTCTCCGTGTTCCAGTCGCTGCTCGACCACTGGGCTCTGGGACAGCTCTTCCCGATCGTGCCGATCCACCGGCTCAATGAGAAGCCTCAGCTCGAGTCGACGCTGGTCGACATCACCTGCGACTCAGATGGGAAAGTGTCGAAGTACATCGATCGCAACGACGTCCGCGAGACTCTCCCTCTCCACGAGTTGCGCGACGGAGAACCCTATTACCTCGGCATCTTTCTCACCGGCGCCTATCAGGACATCATGGGCGACATCCACAATCTCTTCGGCCGCGTGAACGAGGTGCACGTCTTCCTCGACACGGATGAGGAGAGCGGCTTCTACATCGAGGAAGAGATTCCCGGGCAGACCATCGGCGAAGTACTGGCCATGACGCAATACGACTGGCGCGACCTCGAGAAGCGGATGAAGGCGCAGATCGATGCCGCCATCAAGCAGGACATCGTCCGCCCGAGTGAGGGGATGCGCCTGCTTCAGGAGTTCGAGCGCGGGCTGAAGGATCAGACCTACCTGAGTATCGATTGAAGGCTGCGTTGTCGCCTCCCTTCCGGGGAATACCAGAGAGCCCGGAGAACGGAATGGGTATCCCGTGAGGGGCGTTAACTCTCGACGAACACTCAACCAACAGGAGATGCAAATGCGTAGAACATTCGCACTGTCCGTGCTGGCGCTCATGGTCGCGGCCGGTAACGCGTTCGCCCTCGGCGAGGCCCGCGTACAGGGAAAAGTCACCGATGCAGCGACCCACAAGCCCATTCCATTCGCGGTGGTCACGGTCGACGCCGTTTCAGGACACAACGTTCACAACGAATACAAGGCCGACAAGGACGGCGTCTACCGCTTCCTCGTCCTCGACGGCACCATCTCGTATAAGTTCACCTACAAGGCTCCGGGTTACGCGAATGTCGAACAGACGATGAAGCTCGTAATCGGCGAGACCATCAACCAGAAAGACGTGACCATGGCGCCCGCGGGCGCCGCGCAGACTGGCGCCGCGGCGCCGGTGGCGGTGAAACAGAACCCGGCGGTGATCGCCTACAACGAAGGCGCGGAACTGGCCAACGCCGGCAAGGTGGATGAAGCCATCGCCAAGATGGAGGAGGCGGTAACGGCCAAGCCCGATCTCACAGCGGGCTACCTGGCGCTCGCCAAGCTGTATCTCCGCACCAAGAACTACGACAAGGCCATCGACCGCGCGAACAAGTCGCTGGAGATCGACACCGACAATCAGGACATGTTCGGAGTCCTCGCCGAGTCTTACACCGCCAAAGGCGACAAGGTGAAGGCGGCTGAGTATCGGAAGAAGCTGCCGGCGGATGCCGCCGCCATGTTCAACGAGGCCGCCCACCTCATCAACAGCGGCAAAGATGCGGAAGCCGAGCCGATGCTGAAGGGCGCGATCGCGGCAAACGACAAGTTCGCGTCGGCGTACTACGAACTGGGCATGCTCTATGTAAGGACCCAGAAGAACGCTGAGGCCAAGACGAACCTGCAGAAGTATCTGGAGCTCGAACCGAACGGCAAGGACGCCCCCACAGCGAAAGAGATGCTGAAATACCTGAAGTGAACCATCAAACGTTCGAATCGGCGTGAACAACTGACGGGGGGCGTGACGCTCCCCGTCCTGTTTTGGAGACGTTTCCTGTCCTGTTTTGGAGAGTCACATGCGCAACACTATGATGCTGACCGCGCTCCTTTTCGCTTTTGGCTGCGCGACGAATGACGCCACGCCCGGCTCGGATCCGGAAATCACCCTCATCCAACTTTCGCGGGTCGCCGAGGGCACTCAGTACGATACGGGCCCGATCACGGCGCAGTTTGCGGTCGAGGTGAAGAACACGCTGACAGAACCGCTGCGCCTCAGCCGAGTGGGCCTGCAGTCGATCGGCGGCGGCGCTTACACCCTTGCGCCCTACTCGCAGGCGTTCAATGAAACCATCTTACCGGGGGAGACGAGGCGCGTCTCGTTCTTTGCACCGGCGTACGTGGCCATTCCGACCGTGGGCAGTGCCAACGGACCGGTGACATTGCGGGGAACGCTCGATTTCGACACGGGTGGGAAGAAGTTTCAGAAGATCGTCGTCCAGAACATCGGGGCGACTGGCGGCGGCTGACAAGAACGAAGCGTTACTCGAGGGTAAGAGGAAATGATCATGCGTAATGCAGTTGTACTCTCGGCACTTCTCCTCACCGCCTGCGCCACGGGCACACAGATCTCGCAGACGGCCGCGCACATCCCGCTCCCGGAGATCACCATCATCGGCCATACCGATCTGTCGAACGTCCCGACGATCTCCAGGTCGGTGACGGCCTCGGTACCAGCGCATTTCGAGTTTCGCATCCAGAACCAGGCAGACATACCCATTACTCTTCGTCAGATCGATCTCACCAGTCAGGGCACACCGGGCATCAGGATCGAGTCGAAGACACGGCCGTTCAACACAGTGATCGAGCCCCACACGATTCAATCAGTCGACTTCGTCACGACGGCGGATATCCCCGCCACGAACCGTGTCCCCGCCGGACCGATCCCCGTCCAGATTCGCGCAACAGCTCTCTTCGACTCATCACAAGGGAGTCTGCAGAAGATCGTCGTCCAGCAGTTGCGGCCCGACTCCGGCGAATAAGGGTCCTCGCGGGAGGCAAGCGAGAGAACGACCGGCGACGACACGCTGCTTCATCCAGATGAACGAAGGCGTGCATCCGCGTCCGTGATTTGGACCCCGTCTGTGGGGAGATTTGCGTTGCTCGCTGGCTTCAACCCGGTCCCGCCGCGCGATGCTCGACCAGCCCCTCGAACACCTGCAGGGCGAGATCGACGCGGCCTAGCGGCGCTGACACCTGCACTCCGGCCACGCGGTGACGTACGCGCTCGAGCGTCTCGCGGGCGATGGCGATGCCTTCGCGCAAGCCGTGTTCCTTGCTCTTCTCGCTGGCGATGCGCATCCGTTCCATGACCTCGTCGGTCACGGAGACGCCGGGGACTTCGTTGTTCATGAACTGGGCGTTGCGATAGGAGAGCAGCGGCCAGATGCCGGCGACCACCGGCAAGTGCATGTCTCCGATCTGCTCGAGGAAACGCTCCAGCACCGCGGCATCGAAGACCGGCTGGGTGATGGCGTACTCGGCACCGGCTTTCACTTTCCACTCCAGACGCCGCAGCTCGTAGTCGAGATCGAGGTGACCGGGATTCACTCCCACGCCGATCGTGAACTTCGTCGGCTCGCCGAACGGATTGCCGCCCAGGTCGAGGCCGTGGTTCATCAGATTAGCCATGTTGGTCAGGCCGATGGAATCGATGTCGAACACGGCCGTGGCGTCGGGATACGGCCCCATCTTCGGCGGATCGCCGGTGATGAGCAGGAGATTGCGAAGACCGAGGGCTGCGCAGCCGAGCAGGTCGGAGTGCATCCCGAGCAGGTTGCGGTCGCGGCAGCAATAGTGAAGGACTGTTTCGATGCCGGCGCGCTGCTGCAGCAGGACCGCGACGGCGATGGCGCCCATCCGGTTCTGGGCGCGAGGACCGTCGGGAACGTTGACGGCGTCGACGCCAGCTTCTTTGATCGACCGTACCGACTCGATCATCTTGTCGGGGTTTGGGCCTTTGGGCGGAGTGATCTCGATTGTGGTCACGAACTCGCCGGCGGCGATCTTTTTTCCCCAATGCGAGCGCGCGGGCAGCGGAACGGCCTCCTTGGCCTCACTCCGCCTGGCGTCCGCCTCGCGGTCCAACACGACAAACGAGCGGCGCGGTGAGAGCGGCCGCACGGCGTCGGCCATGACCTTGATGTGGTCGGGCGTCGTGCCGCAGCAGCCGCCGAGGAACTTCACTCCCTTGTGAATGAGCCGCTTGGCGTACTTGGCCATGTAGTCGGGAGAAGCCATGTACATCTGCCGCCCGTTCACTTCGCGCGGCAAGCCGGCGTTCGGCTGCGCGGAGATCTTCCTCGCCGTCACAGCGGTGATCTCTTCGATGGCGTCGAGCATGACGTCGGGGCCGACAGAGCAGTTGAGGCCGATGACGTCGGCGCCGGCGAGGTCGAGCCGTTGGGCGATGGTTCGCGGTTTGTCGCCGTAGATCGTCTGTCCGTCGTTACCGATGGTCATCTGGGCGACGATGGGCAGTGAGCAGACGTCGCGGATCGCGCGGATGCCCTGCTCAATCTCCGCGATGTTCGACATGGTCTCGAGCACGAAGAGATCGACGCCTGCGTCGCGCAGGGCGGTGGCCTGTTCGCGGAAGTACTCGCGCGCTTCATCGAGCGCAGTCGGGCCGTATGGCTCGATGCGGATGCCGAGGGGACCCATCGCGCCGGCTACGAAGACGGAGTGACCTGCTGCCTCCCGCGCCAGCGCCGTGCCGCGCTCGTTGATGGCGCGCAGGTCGTCCTCGATGCCGAAGCTGCGCAGCTTGATGCGGTTCGCGCCGTAGGTGTTGGTCTCGATGATCTCGGCGCCGGCGCGCACGTACTGTTTGTGAACCTCCTGCACGATCTCCGGATTGCGCAGGTTCAGCTCGTCGTAGCACTTGTTGATGAAGACGCCTTTGGCATAGAGCATCGTCCCCATCGCGCCATCGAAGAGGTAGACGTGCTCGTCGGCGATTGCCTGGATGAAGTCTCGCATGTAAGTTCGCAGTCGATCAGTGGATCAGTGGATCGGTAGAGCAGTGGATCAGTGGATCAGTGATCAGAAACTGGAATCGCCATGGTCCTGATCGACCTGTCTCCTGATCGACTGCTCAACCGGTCTCGAGTAACGCGCAACCCAAAAACAAAACAGCCCCACGCCGGAATCGACGTGGGGCCAAATCGAAGAACGAATTCGAACTTGCCGGCTATTTAGCTTTTTTTACCCTGGTTGCAAGCGACCCCAAATCAATCCAGCGGGTAGTGAATGTAGGCTGGGAGGACTTATTTGTCAAACGCTCGTTGACCGTTGGCGGGTCTTTCGCTGGAGGGATCGCGCCAATTTGAATCGCGGGCGGGGACAGGATGCGCTGCGCGTCGATGCCTCGGCTTCCGCGGTCTTCTCCCAGGTGCAGCGTGCGCGCTGTCCTTCGCTCGGGATGAAAGCTCTAGTCTGGTTTCTAGTCAGCGCCCACCGAACACTCGTTTCAACCGTCCCCACGCTCCTTCGACCTCTTTCCGGCTGCGGTCGACTTCGTTCGCCCATTTGCGGAATTGTTCGAGGGTGATCGCCGGCGGCTCGTCGAAGTTGCCGCGGTTGAAGAAGACGCTGCGAATGATGCCGCCGAAGAACCCGGCAGGACACTTGAGCGTCGGCGCGGTGCCGGCGAGAAAGACTTCGTGGACCGGGCCGGGACAGCCTTCCTGCCAGAGCATCCCGCTTTCGGGGTCGATGTCGCGAAAGGTCACGCCGGCGGGTGGCCGCGGTTCGCCGCGAAGGTGCGGGATGGAGCTCATGTATGCGCCCCAGATCGGAATGGCTGCTTCTCCCGAGGAGAGACGAAGCGGCTCGCCATGATCGAAACCAACCCAGACGCTGGTGACCATGTCGGGCGTGTAGCCGACGAACCAGGCATCGCGGTAGTCGCTGGTCGTGCCGGTCTTGCCGGCGACGTAACCGAGACCGTAGCGCTTCAGGCGTGACGCAGTGCCGCGTTGCACCACGCCACGCAGCAGCGTGTGAAGGATGTAGGCGGCATCGGCATCTGCCACGCGCTTCTGCTCGAGCTCATGCGTGTATAGCGACTTGCCCGCGCGGTCGCGCACGTCGTGCAGGAGGAACGGTTCGACGCGGATACCGAGGTTTGGGAAGGGCGTGTACGCGGCCGTCAGCTCGCGCATCGAGACTTCGGTCACGCCTAGCGGCAGTGCGGGAATCCGCGCGAATTTCTCCTCGAATCCAAACTTCTCCGCGGTGTCCGCGACACGCGAGACGCCGATCTCCTCGGAGAGCCGCACGGTCGGGACGTTGAGAGAATGCTCGAAGGCCTCGCGCAACGTCACCTTCCCGCGATAGCGATCGTCGTAGTTGTGCGGCTCCCACGTTTCGTTGCCACTGACGGCAATGCTGACCGGCGCGTCCAGCAAAAGCGATGCGGTCGTTGCCTTCTTCGAGGCGATTGCAGCGAGGTACGCGAATGTCTTGAACGCCGATCCCGGCTGGCGGCGCATCGCCGAAGTGCGGTCGTAGGGCGAGACGTTGTAGTCACTCCCGCCGACGAGAGCTCGGATGCCGCCGTTGCGCGGATCGATCGAAAGCATGGCTACCTGCAGCGGCTCGATGCGCGCTTCAGCGCGGATCCATGCATGCGCCGCCTCGAGCTGCGCCGGCGCATGCGTGGCAACGCGCTCGGCGTTGCGCTGCGCATCCGGGTCCATTTCGCAGACGATCGTCAGGCCGCCCTCGATCAAGGGACCGACTCCGATCTCCTTCACGATGTCTGCGCGAAGGGCGCGGAGGTAAAACGGATACGGCGCCTGCGGGATGTCGCCGCCGGCGAACTGGATGTCACGGGCCTTCGCCGCCGAAAGATCCGCGTCGCTGATCCAGTCATGATCGCGCATGACCGCGAGGATGGCATCGCGGCGGGCGCGGACAATATCGGGCCGCTTCTCGGGCGTGTCGCGGTTCGGCGCCCGGATCATGCCGGCCAGAACGGCCGCCTCATCCACCCGAAGCTCCGACGGCTTCTTGTCGAAATAGAGCTGTGATGCCTCGTCGATGCCGAGAACAGGCTTGCCGCCGCTATGGCCGAGATAGACGTCGTTGAGATAGACCTCGAGGATCTCGTTCTTCGTCATCTGAGCGTCGAGAAGGATCGCCAGAATGATCTCGGTGATCTTGCGGCGCCATGTTCGTTCCTGTGAGAGGAATCGTGTCTTCACGATCTGCTGGTCGATTGTCGAGCCGCCGGCGGCGATGCCGTGGGCGCGAATGTCCGTTAAGAGAGCGCGCGCGATGCCGATCGGATCGATGCCGAGGTGATGATGGAAGCGGACGTCTTCGGCCGCCAGGAACGCGTTCGGGACGTAGCGGGGAAGCGATCGCAGCGTGACTGGCGGCGTGACGCGCCAGTCGACGCCGTACAACGTGGCTACGCGCATCGGTGAGCGTCGAGCGGCGGAGACGATGACTGTCGGATCGCGCCAGGCATGGTTCACGAGCTCGCGCGTGAGCCGCCGGTTGAGGACGAAGATGTAGATGCTGAACGCTTCGATGGCGGCGAAGGCGATGATCGCGATCGTTTTGAACCATCGCGGAAGCTGTTGGGTGCGTGACAATCGAGACATCTTCGTCTACATTGAATTTTGTGCAACGACATTGCCACGCAGCACGAATTTTCTTTCAGACGTACGGTCCACAGCCCTCACAGTTTTGAATAGGAGAGAATCCATGGCTGCCAAGAAGTCGAAGAAGGTGTCCAAGAAGTCCGCGAAGCCGGCCGCGAAGAAGGTCTCGAAGCCGGTGAAGAAGGCCGCGGTGAAGAAGGCCACAGCGAAGAAGGCTGCCCCCAAGAAGCCGGCAAAGAAGGTGTCCGCGAAGAAGGCGCCCGCGAAGAGCAGCGCATCCTCGAAGAAGGCATCTTCAAAGAAAGTCTCGAAAGCTCCGGCGAAGAAGGCTCCTGCCAAAAAGGCTCCGGCGAAGAAGGTCGTGAAGAAGGCCGCGCCGAAGAAGGCCGCCGCCCCCGCCAGGAAGGCTCCGGCGAAACCGGCTCCGGCGAAGAAGGCCGCTCCCAAGAAGGCCGCTCCCAAGAAGCGCAGTGCGGTCAAACGCACCGCCGAAACGATAACCGCTGGCAAGTCCGACTTCGGGCAGGCGAAGGCCGACCTCGGCAAAGACGCCGTCGGAAAGCCAGACAACGGCGGCGGATCGAGCTCGTTCAGCCAGGGCAACCAGTAGAAACGCATGAGCAAACGGCCGGTTTGCCGCCGGCCGTTTGCGCTTCAGCCGGCCGAGTCGAAGACTCGGCGGATGCGCTTCGAGAAGTACTTGTCCGGTAGCCCGCCGTTCCACTTCTTGAGTTTCTTGGCCTTCCGGAAAGACTCCATCGCCTGGTCCCTGAATCTGGTGTCCGCCTCGAATGCGTACTGCGAGTACTGCGAGGCACCGAGGAACGCCCAGATGTATCCGTTGGTGGGCATGTCCTGTGTGAGCGTCCGGAACTTCGTCGCGGCCTCGTCGAAGTCGCCTCTGAAGTAGCTTTCCAAAGCATCGCGCACGTGACTCGCGGAGTCTGCAAGCACGGCATTGCTCGCTTGCGTGGGCCGCGTCGGGATGTGCGGTACAGGTGCGCCGGGAGCAGGAGCGAGGTCCGCGAACGTGACCGCGTTTCCCGCGGAGGCGATGGCGGCGTTCAGATCGTCATTCGATCTTGCATTGGCGCTACGCGTGGCTGCCTCGGTCAGAGCCTGCATCGCTTGCGCGTATTGCGGTGTGTTGCCAGCCTTCCGCTGCTGCGCCGCGGCAATACGGGTCTTGGCCTGATTGATGGCCGCCGCCGCCTGCTGGCGGAGGTTGGGATCGATCGCCGGCGCTGACGGCTGCACAGGCTGGGGAACGGGGACCGGAACCGGCGTGACGTTTCGGGGGGGCGGGGCAACCGGTTGCGGCTGCGGTTCCGGCGGCGGCGCACTTGCTTGCGCCAGCTTCGTCTTGGCGCGCGACATGAGCGTCTCGATCGAGCCGAGGTTTTCTTCGCCAGCCCCACTGGACTGCTCCAGGTCGGCGATGGCCTGTTCATACTTGCCGGTGCTCAGATACGCAACGGCGCGGTAGTAGTACGGGTGATAGTTGATGAAGATCGCCCCATACGTGCGCGCCTTGTCGTTCTCCTTGCCGTTGCCTTTGATGGCCGCCGTCATCTTCTGGATGACGACTGCCCACTGGCCGCCCTTCGCCGCAGCGAGGCCGGCTTCGTAGTCGTCGTACCACGACGCCATGGCCGCGGTAGCGGCGAGAAGCAAAGCGAATCCGATCGTGAGCGTGCGCGTCGATCTCATGGTTTCGCGACTTCCTTTTCGAGCTCGTCGTAGTTCACGTTTTCCATGTCGAAGGGTTTCTTGGTCGACTTGCCTGCTTCCACGAGAACGCTCATCGTCTTTGTAGTGCGGTTCGGACCGGAGACTGTGACCTCGTACTGGCCAGGGTAAAGCTCGAGGCGCGTCGGTATCAAACGTTTGTCCTCGCTCAGGTCGATCGTTTTCCCCTTCTCATCGACGATCTTCTCGAGCTCCCCCCAAGGCGAGGCAGAGAGGAGCAGGACGCCTCGATTCGCCGGGATGGGCGCAGTCGACGTCGGGACGGTCGTGGTGACACTCGTCGACGTAACCACATCGGCCGGCGTGGTTGTCTGTTTGCTCTTCCAGAAGAAGAAGCCGGCGCCGAGGAGGATCACGATCGCCGCGGCGATACCGATCATCATCCCGGCGCTGCTCTTCTTCGGCGCGAGCGAGCCTGGCGAGATCTGGCGCTCGATCATCGTCGCTTCGGCGGCGCCGGGGCCGCTCCACTTCTGCTCGGCGGCCGTCGGCGCGGCCTGCGTCGCGAAGCGCTCCATCACGGTAGCTTCGTCGCTGCCGGTGCGGGTTCCGGGCGCGCCCGGCATTGTGCCTGTCGGGCCCAGGTTGCGTTCCATGACCGTGGCGTCGTCGCTGCCAATCTTCGTTCCGGTCGGGCCGGTTCGCTGGCTCGGGATCGCCGTTTCAGCCTGTGTTGGCTGACCTGTCATCGTCTGCTGCGTTGCCTGCTGGCCGCCGAATGTGCCGGAAGGACCGGTGGTGAACTTCGGCAGTTCCGCCAGAGTCTGCGCACCGGAGAGCGTGATCATCCGTTCGCCGAGGCCATACTTCTGGTCGGGCGCTACCGTATTGCGGATCGCTTCGAGCGCGTGCTCGAAATCGGCCGCGGTGGCGTAGCGGTTGTCGCGGTTCTTCTCCAGCGACTTCATGATCACCGACTCGACCTGCGCCGGGACCTTCACCGCCGGATTCTGCTCATGGATCGGCAGCGGCTTTTCAGTGACGTGTTTCAGGATGTAGCCGTGCGGATTGGTGGCCTGGAACGGCGCGCGTCCGGCAAGCATCTCGTACATGACGATGCCGAATGAGTAGAGGTCGGAGCGCGGGTCGAGATGCTCCCCATCCTTGAGGAATCCGGCCTGTTCAGGTGATGCGTACTTCAGCTTGCCGAGGAACATGCCGGTCTGCGTGAGACCCTGACCGCCCTCGCCTTCCGCGAGCTGCTTGGCGATACCGAAGTCGATGACCTTCACGGCCAGTTTTCCGTGATGGTCCTGCGACAGCATGATGTTCTCCGGTGAGATGTCGCGATGGATGAGACCCATGGAGTGAAGATGATCGAGGCCGCTCAGCGCCTGGATCGAGATCTCGACGGCCAGACGCGCGGGCATCGGACCGTTATGCCCGATCCACTTCTGAATGTTCGTGCCGTCGATGAACTCCCACACCATGTAGTACGAGCCGTCCTCGAGCTGGGCGAAGTCGTACAGCATGGCCAGATTCTTGTGCTTGATCATCGTCGACGTGCGCGCCTCCTGAAGGAAGCGCTGCATGCCCTGATCGTCCGCGGCGACGTTCGGCCGCATGATCTTGATCACGCGCAGCTCGTTGAGGTGGATATGGCGGACTTTGAAGATCTCGCCCATGCCGCCGATGCCGAGACGGTCGAGGATCTGATACTTGCCGTCGAGCAGCTTCCCTGAATACGTTCGCTGGAATACCGTTACCCGCTCGCCGCAGGCGGGACACTGCTCGAGGCTGACGTCGATGGGTTGTTTACAGCGAAGGCAGTTGATTTGGCTCATGGCTCGCTCCGGACTTGGTCAGTGGATCGGCAGATCAGTTGATTCGTGGATTGGTGGATCGGTTGATCAGTGGATCGGGGACCACACAAGCCGTCGAGTCCTGATCCACCGATCGAATTGTCATCGATCTACTGATCAACCAATCCACCAAACACTCCCTGATCCTGATCCACTGTTCTACTAATCCACCTATCCACTGTCTACTGATTTCGAAACACATAACTACATGCCGGATCCGCGCCGAACCGCACCACGTCTCCGGGCTTCAACACGGCGCGGTCGATGCGCGTGTTGTTGACATACGTTCCGTTGGCCGACTTCAGATCTTCGAGCGTGAACGATCCGCCGCTCGAGGTGATGCGCGCATGCCGGCGCGAGACGGCCGGATGCGCCAGCACGACCGTGCAGGTGCGGTCGCGTCCGACCATGATGCTGTCGCCCTGCAGAGCATGCTTCTCGTTCGCCTCCGGCTTCACGTGAACGAGCTGCCAGCGTTGCGCGCCGGCGCCCGCTGCCACCTGCGCGGGGATCGGCCGCATCGTCGGCGTGTAACCGGGGCGGAGGTTGTACTCCTCCAGCGCCTCGAAGAACTCCCGCGCCGTTTCATAGCGCTGATCCATCCGCGGATGCATGGCCCGCAACACGATCGCCTCGAGCTCGGCGTCGATCTCGGGCCGCAGCGCGCGCAAAGGCTGCTTCTCTCCGCGATAGATGGCGTCGATGAGTTTCGGCAGTGAACGGCTGTTGAACGGCAGCGCACCGGTCAGCATCTCGTACAACACCACTCCGGACGAGTAGACATCGCTCTTGGCTCCGGCATCTTTCGGCTCGCGGATCTGCTCGGGCGACATGTAGTGCGGCGTACCAAGGAGGAAGCCGGACTTTGTCAGCACGGTCTGCCCAGGCCCTGTGCCACCTTCCTTGATCTTGGCGATTCCGAAGTCGGTGACCTTGACGACGCCCGCGCTCTCCTGGATCAGGTTGGCGGGCTTGATGTCGCGATGGACGATACCCTTGCCATGTGCGTAGACCAGCGCCTCGAGCAGGCACTGGGCGATCCCGATGGAGTCGGCGATCGGCAGCGCGCCGCGTTCGGTGAGGAGCACGTCGACCGGCGTCCCTTCCACCAGCTCCATCACCAGAACGGCATGATCATCGTTGTTGATGAATTCGTAGAAGCGGGTGATGTAGCGGTGGCGCAGCTTTTCGAGGATGTGCGCTTCCTTCACGAAGCGTTTTCGGGCCGTCACTTCGCCGGCCAGCTCCTCGCTCATGATTTTGAGGACGACGACGTAGCCACCGGGGAGAATCTCGCTCCGTGCGATCGCGCGGCCGACGTAGACATGGCTCATCCCGCCTTCTCCGAGCTCACGCTCGATGCGGTAGTTGCCGATGACATTGCCGATCATTTCAGAACGCCCTCTTCATCCCAGTAAAAGCCCTCGTGGCAGAGGGGCATGAAAAGGAACTTGTGAGAGCCGATACGAACGATGTCATTGACGGCCAGATCCCGCCGCGGCTCGATCTCCGCGTCGTTGACGTACGTTCCATTCGTGGAGTTGTGGTCCATGAGGATGAAGCGCCGCTCCTCGGGACGGAAGACGAGGTCGGCGTGATGTGAGGAGGCCTGATCGTCGTTGACGACGATGTCGGAGCGCCGGTCGCGCCCGAGAACGTTGCGTCCGATGCGCACGGGGAACGACTCTCCTCGCGCCGAGCCGTTGATGCCGATCAGCCAGCCGACGACATAGCGTTTCGGCTGTGCCGTCGCATCGAGCTTCTGCACGGCCACGGTGCGATCCACTGGCTCGGGCTGCTCGACGGCGGCTACGGCGTCACGACGGGCCATCGTCGGCGGCGGTGGGACGGCGGTTGGGCGCCGCGGCGGCTCCGGGGGCACTACGGCCGGACGCTGGCCCTCCGGCGCCCCAAACCTCGTCGGCCTCACGACCGGAATGTCGGGCTCGGCGTCCACGGGGCAGTACGGACAAAGGTCCCAGCTCTCATCGATGAAATGCCCGTTCTCACACCGCTTATCAGCCACGTTCAAATGCCTCACGCATGGAAGGCGGCCGCAACCGCGTTGCGCCCGCCGAAGTAGATGATGTCGCCGTCCTTCAGGAACCGCTTGTCGATCTTCTGGTCGTTCACGTACGTCCCGTTCGACGAATTCCTGTCGATCAGCAGTACCTTGCCGTCGATTGAGACCACTTCTGCATGCAACCGGGAGACCTTTGGGTTCTCCAATACGATCTCACACATTGCCGATTCCCGTCCGACGCGGATGCCCGAACCGCCAAGCGCGAGGCGCTCGCCGGCACGCGGGCCGTTGAGGATGGTGAGCTTGCCCAGCAGGGGCGCGCCAGCGGGCGCGTTCGCGGGCGACACCACGCGCTCGGTGGTCACTTTGAGCATGTCGGCCGGGATGCGCGGCCGGCGAACGCGCGGAATCATCAGTCCGAGGGCCAGGGCTGCCAACGCGCCCCCTGCGCCCGCTGTGGCCACCGGATGCTTGCGCCAGAGTGGCATCGACTGCAGCGCACGCTCTATGTCGTGGCGGAATCGGATGAGATCAGGCGAGTTTGGAAAAAGGTTGTTCGCACTGCCGAGCTCCGTCGACGCAGCGGTCCACTTGCCGTCCTGCGCGGCATCGAGCGAAGCGCGGTAGTGGTGATCGAACTCGCCCTCCACATTGATCGGCACCTTGGCTTCGCCCAGAAAGCCGCGGGCGACGTTGATCGGAACCAGGAACTTGATCGACTCCGCGTCGGTATGGCCCCAGGTCGAGATGCCGATCACTTCACCGGCGCGGTTGACGGCCGGGCCACCGGAGTTGCCGCGGTAGATGGCGACATTGGACTGGAACACAGGCGTGTTGGCGACGTTGCGCTTGATGGCGGTGATGATGCCCGGGTTGAAGGTCGCCTCGAGATCGCTGTCGCGCGAGAGCCAGCCGCCGATGACGTCATCAGTGCTGCTGGCGACGGCGGGGTAGCCTACCGACCAGATCGACTCGCCGACACGCGTGGCGTCGGAGTCGCCGAGCGTCAGGACGGGAAGGTTCTTGTGGTTCACGCGGAGAAGCGCCAGGTCGGTGCCACGCTGGGCGAGTCCCGGCGAGAAGCGGACGATCGTGAACGGCAACCTCTCGCCATTGGAGAGCTCGATCTCGTTCGTGACGACGCGTTTCTCGAGCCTGCTCTTCCCGGCGAGGGTGGCGATGAAGCGGTCGAGGGCGTCGGTACGGTGCAGCTTGCGGAGATCGTCGACGGGAAAGTGTTTCAGCAGCGCGGAGATGGCGCCGTTGCGCATCAGATCGCGATCGAGCGCGTCACCGTCCTGCGTCGGCGCCACGACATGGCCGCTGGTGAGGATCAGGCCGTCGGGATGGATGATGAAGCCGCTCCCGGAGCCGCCCGCGCCGGTGGGAACGGCAAGATCGTTCCCGGCTCCGACCCGCGGCGAAACGACGTCATAGCCGTCGTGTCTCAGTTCGATCGTGATCGCTTCGATGGCCTCAGGTGTGTATCGGAACTGCGCGGTGGCAAAGGCGTTGATCCGGACGACGGCCGGCTTTACCCCGTACGCCATCCTCCCCTCCTGATCGAGGTGTGCCACTTCACCACGGCATGCAAGCGTGGTCAGAAGCAGCAGAACGAGGAGGGGACGGGGCAGGGGGGCCATGATTCGATGTTACGGGGTATGCGGAGAGCTCTTGGCGGAGGTTCCTTGTTGTTGATGAGTCCAGAGCCACGCGCCGGCCGCACCACCCAGAGCGAGAACCGCGATGAGAAGCCACTTGATGAACGAGCTTCCAGGCTTTGAATCGGTCGTGATCGGCGTCTCCAGCGTCTTGGCCAAAGGCTCGTTCTGAATCGGCGTCTCGACGGTGATCTCGGAAACGTCGTCTGCGTCTTCCGGCAACGGTTCCGCTAGTGCCGTCTCCTCCGTGATTGGCATGATCGGCGCCGTGTCTCGCTGCGTCTCGTCGAGAGGATGATCCGCCAGCGTTTCGTCGGCATCGACAACCGTCCCATCCCCATCGTCGTCCACGGGAACGATCTTCGCCACGATCACCGTCACGTTGTCAGGCGCACCGCGCGCGAGCGCGAGTCTGAGGTACTCCCTGGCTGCCTGATCGATCGGCAGCGCCGCGACCTGTTTCAGCTCAGGCTCTTTCACAAGGCCGTGCAGGCCGTCGCTGCAGAGTACGAAGACGTCGTTCTCGAGCACGTCGAACGGACCGCTGACGTCGATCTCGACATCCTCGCTGACGCCCATCGAGCGCTGGAGAACGTTGCGGCGCGGATGCGTTTCCGCCTCCTTCGCCGTCAACAGTCCCTCGCGAACCATAGAGGCGACGAGCGAGTGATCTTCCGTAATCTGCCGGATATCGCCGCCACGTACCAGGTAGATGCGGGAGTCGCCAACATGCGCGAACCACGCCCGGTTGTTCTTGACCACGAGCGCCGAGGTCGTCGTACCCATGCCTCGCAAATCAGGGTTGGCCTGGGCCTCGGTGAAGATGCGCGCATTCGCCCGCGTGAGCGATTCACGGAGAGCTTGGCCGATGTCGTAGGTCTCGCTGCCGAGGTACTGTGCCTTGACGGTCTCGCCCGCAAGCCGCGAGGCCGTGGCGCCACCGCGATGGCCGCCCATACCGTCCGCGACCACGAGCAACCGGCCGCCGGGATGGCTATGACTCTCCTCCCGCGGCGTGGTGTAAGTGCCGAAGTCCTGGTTTTCGGAACGTACGAGCCCAACGTCGGTGCGCAGAACTGCCTGAACACCGAGACGCGGCACCGAGACGGCCGATTGTTCCGCCGTGGCTGACTCGCTCATATGCGTGGAGACAGACAAAGGATTATACAGACTTGCGGGCAGAGGCCTCGGAGTTTGGAGGTTGGGGGATCGGACTGAGTGGAGGGCCGCCGTTTGGTGTAGGGCCGCCGCCCTCGGCGGCCAGTTTCATACACGGGGAAAGGTGGCCACGGGGCGGCAGCCCTACACGCGCGAGCCTGCTGGCGAAACCGGCGCCGCGCAACCAACCGGCAACCGACAACGCGCGAAGCGCAGACAACCTTCAACGCGGGGCCGCCTCGCGGCTCCGCAGTAAGACACACCTCTACGGCCTTGCCTTGAACTTCTCCCACAGCAACGTCTGATTCGTATCGAGCGTGATCTCCTCACCGCCGATGAAGAGATGCTTCACGTGCGTGACGATCTCCAGCGGATCGCCGTCAGTGACGATGACGTTGGCCAGCTTTCCGGTCTCGAGAGAGCCGATCTTATCGGCAAGCCCGAAGATCTGCGCCGCGGAGATCGTGACCGAGCGCAGCGCCACATCCTTCGAGAGCCCGAAGGCCGCGCAAGCAGCGGCCTGATACGGCAGGTTGCGCGCGTTATGCGCGTCCAGCGTCTGGAGGGAGAACGGGATGCCTGCGTCGTTCAGTGTCTTTGCGTTTGTGAAGACCAGATCATACGGATCGTCCTCGCGCGGCGGGAGCGACAGGATCGGCCCCAGGATCACCGGGATATTGCGCGATTTCAGCTCGGGGATTACACGGGCGACATCTTCGGCGTCGGCCAGGATCACCTTCAGCTTGAATTCGTCCGCGAACTTGAGGGCGGCCCGGATGTCGCGCTCGAGGTTGGCGTGCATGACCACCGGCTCGCGCCCCTCGACCACAGGGACCAGCGCCTCCAGGACTACGTCGCGGTCGACGCGCTTGATCTCGGAGTGATTCGTCCGCGCTGCGGTTGCCTTGGAGTACGCCTGCGCATCGCGGAAGGCGTCGCGCAGCTTGTCGATCTGTTTCGTGTAGTTCTTCGCCGCTTCCTTCGCAGCCTCTTCGTCCTGCGGTACCTCGTCGAAGGCGCTGCTGCGGAGGCGCGGGAAGTGGATGTGCATCGCCAGAGGAGCCTTGAGCGTCATCTCCTGCGGCGTCCATCCGGCGAGCTGAATCATCGCCGAAGAGCCGGAGATGATCCCACCGTCAGGCTCCGTGACCACGGTAGTGATGCCGTTCACCCGCGTCACCGGGATGACGTTGCTGTGCGGATTCACCGCGACCTCGGCGCGCGCATTCGGATTGATGTCGCCCAGCTCCGCTGTGTCGACCGTGCCGGGAACGGCGCTGATCTCTTCCAGACCGACGTGTGAGCCGCTGTCGATGAGGCCCGGATAGACGAAGAGGCCGGTGCCGTCGATGACCGTCGCGTTTGCCGGGATGGCCACGCTCGAACCGACAGCCGTGATGATGCCATTCGAGAAGACGATCGTGCCGTTCGCGATCTTCGCCGACGTAACGGGGACGATCGTGGCATTCCGGATGGCGATCGTCGCCTTCTTTCCCGGGCTGTTGAGGACTACCGATTGGGCAAACGCGGAAGCGGCTACGGCGGCGCAGACAAGCAAACCGCCGGCGAGCCGCCAGCGGGCCAGCCGGCGAGTCGCCGGCGCTACGGTGTTACTCATTGGTGGCCTCCGGCTTCGTCTCGTCGTCGCTCTTGCCTGGCTTTCCGGTCTTCTTGTTCTTCGCTTCTTCGTCCGCTTCTTTCTTCAAACGATCCGCCTTCTCCTTCGCGTTCTGCTGGCGCATGGCCAGATCGTGCTGGCGGTCGAAGAGGATCTCGCCGTCGACCAGCGTCGTCTCGACGCGCGAGTAGGTGGAGAACGGATGGCCGGTCCAGATCACCAGATCCGCATCCTTTCCTACGTCGATCGAGCCGATGCGATGATCGAGGCGGAGTTGTTTCGCTCCGTTCAGAGTACAGAGCTTCAGCGCTTCCTCTTCTGAAAGGCCGCCGTACTTCATCGCCTTGGCCGCGTCCTGATTGAGGTGGCGGGCCAGCTCGGCGGAATCGGAATTGACCGAGGTCAGCACGCCGGCCCGCGTCATGAGCGCTACGTTGTAGGGGATGGCGTCGTAGGCCTCGGCTTTGAATCCCCACCAGTCGATGAACGTTCCGCCTCCAACGCCGTGCGCGGCGATCTCTTTGGCCACCTTGTAACCCTCGAGCACATGCTGCAGCTCGCGGATCTTGAAGCCTTCCTCATCCGACACATTGAGCAACATCATGATCTCGTCGGCGCGGTAGCAGTGGGAGTGGACGTCGATCTTCCCTTTGAGGATGTCGACCATCGTCTCCATCAGGATGTCGTGCCGAGGAGGGATCGGCGTCTCGCCACGCTTGCGCCGCGCTTCGTACTCGTCCCATCGCGCGATGTAGTCCTTGGCGTCGATGAACGACTGCCGGATCACTTCCTCCACGCCCATACGCGTCTGCGGATACTGGGCGGGGATGCCCGGCGGCGGACGGAAGTTGGATGACTTCGGATTCTCGCCGAGTGCGAACTTGATCGTGCGGGGGGCGTCGGGGATCGGCCACTCCGAGACCGGATGGCCCCACTTCCACTTCACGATCTGCGACTGTCCGCCGATGGGATTGGCCGAGCCGTGCAGCACAAGGGCAGTGGTCGTCCCGCCGGCGAGCTGGCGATAGACGTCGATGTCTTCGTTCGTCAGTACGTCGCGGATGCGCACCATGCCGGTGTTCGGAAGCGAGATCTCGTTCACGCTTCCCTCGACCGCTGTGTGGCTATGCGTGTCGATGATGCCTGGCATCACAAACTTGCCCGCGGCGTCGATGACCTGCGCGTTCGCAGGCGCCGTGACCTGATCGTTCGCTCCAACCGCCGCGATCTTGCCGCCATGGACGAGGATCGATCCATGCTCGATCTTGCCGTGCGTGATGGTGAGGATCGTTGCGTCGCGGATGACGATGTCCTGCGCGGAGGCGGAGAGTGTGATCGTTGCGGCGAGTGCGCAGAGCAACCCTGTCATTCCGAGCCGGCGACGCCCCGGAGGGGCAAAGCGCGGCGAGGAATCCCCCTCCTGAAACCGGGGACGGGTGGCTATCGGCTGGGGATTCCTCGCCGTCCTACGCCGCTTGGCGGCTCCGGCGGGCTCGGAATGACAAATCAGCGTCTTCATTTCTTGCTCCCCGTGAACGGGAACGTACCGAGCGTCGTCGACACCGTCCCCGCCATGTTCGAGCCGTGCAGCGTGCCGTGAAAGACCCAATCGCCTGTCTCTTCCTTGCCGCGGCCGGCGATCGAGAACTGCACCGTCGTACCGTCAAGCGTCCCGTTGCCGATGTCGCCGGCGCCGCGGTCACCCGAGAACGTTCCGGCGATCTGGCCGTTCTCTACATGGAGCGTCGCGGAGATGCTCACGTCGCCCGATGTCGCCTTGACGGTGAAACTCCAGGTGCCGTCGATACCCGAAGTCGCCGACGTTCCCGCCGTCCCCGGTTTCTTCTTCTCATCCTCGGCCTGTAACTTCGCCTCCCGGCCGTCGATGAAGATCCGCTTCACCTTCGACTCTTTGTCGAAGATCGGCTTGTCGGTGATGACGAGGTTCGCGATCTTGCCGCGGTCGAGAGAGCCGAGCTGGCGGTCGATGCCGATGATCTTGGCCGGATTGAGGGTGGTCGCCTTCAGCGCGTCGTCCGCGGAAAGACCGTTCTCGATGGCCTTGCGGATGCCGGGAAGGTAGTCGCTGGTCTTGCCGGCTCCGCTGACGAGCGCGAAGAGCACGCCATTCTTCGCAAGAACCGCTGGTGTGGTCGGTGCAAGCTGGCGGTCGCGAATCACGCGCAGTGGTTGCTCTTCGCGGTCTTCCTTTGAAGTAGGCGCCACGGGCCACTTCGTGGAGACGAGCACTGGCGCTCCGAGCGCTTTCAATTCGTCCGCCATCCGGTAGCCTTGCCGCGCACCGGCAATGATCATCCTCACATTGAATTCTTTCGCGATGGCCTCGGCGCGACGGATCATCAGCTCGCTGTCGGCCACGAAGACAAGCGGCACGTCGCGGCGCAGGACGCCGCCGAGGGCTTCGAGCGAGGGGCTCTCGTCCGGGCGTTTGTAGCCGGCCGGATTCTTGTCGTAGATCGTATGAGCCGCCGAGTACTGCTGTGCGTCCATCAGCGTCTGGCGGATGAACGAGATCACACCCATCAGCGAGTCGGGATACGTCCACGCCGGACGCGGATTGAATGAGACCTGCTGCGTGGCCGGATTGCGGATCACGCGCGATTCCATCGTTCCGCCGCTGAGGTTCAGAGCGACGGATTGTCCGTTGAAGATGCCGAAGGCAGGAGCCGTTACGATCGTCGTCACGCCAGTGGCACGCCTGGCATCGATGTCGTCATCGGAGAGCTTGGCCTCGCGGAATGCCAGGAACGACGGACCGGTCTCCGGCAGCGGCTCCGCAGGCGCAGTGCGAGCACCTCCGCCACCGCCTCCTCCACGCCGTCGGGGCGCGCTCGCACTCGGGAACCCGAGCGACGTTTGCGCGTCGATGAGGCCGGGGTAGATATGGCCGCCCTTCACATCGATGATCGTCGCATCGAGCGGGATGGCCACCGCCGAGCCGGCCGATTCGATCAGCCCGTCACGAATGATCACAGCGCCGTTCGTGATCTCCGGTCCGCTCACCGGATGAATCGTTCCGCCTGTGATCGCATACACGCCCGGTGCGTCGGCAAAACCCGGCACGGCACCGAGAACAAAAAAGAGAACCAGGAAACAGAGGAATCGTCTGGACATTCGACCTCCGCGGCGCGACATGATACGGGATGTGGGTGTGGGGGGTGGGGGGTGGGGGGTGGGAGATGGGGGTGAGAGAACGGTGAACGTTGGATGGAAGTCCGCGAGGAACAGGTCATTCAACATTCAACATTGAACACTCAACATTCAACATTGCCTTTGACTCACTGGTCCCCGACGTCACTCCCACCACCCCCCACCCCCCACTCCCCACCCCCTCCCACATTGACTCCCGTATCCCCCTTCGCTACGCTCACCGGCCCCATGGTCCTCTTCAACTACGCAACCAAAGAGATCACCGCCAAAATCGTCTACTACGGTCCCGGCCTTTGCGGCAAGACGACGAACCTGCAGTTCGTCTACGACTCGCTGCCGTCGAACAACAAAAGCAAGATGCTCTCTCTGGCCACGAAGACAGACCGGACGCTCTTCTTCGACTTCCTGCCTCTCGACCTCGGCAAAATCCGAGGCATGCGCACCAAGCTCCAGCTCTACACAGTGCCCGGTCAGGTCTACTACAACTCCACGCGCCAGCTCGTGCTGAAAGGCGCCGACGGCATCGTTTTCGTTGCGGACAGCCAGGACCACGCCATCGACGCCAACCTGGAATCGCTTCAGAACCTCGAAGACAATCTCAAGCGCCAGGGCATCCGCATCCGCGAGATCCCGATCGTGATTCAGTACAACAAGCGCGATCTGCCGAACGTACTGGCGGTCTCGGAACTGCAGGCCCAAATCAACAAGCTCGATGCGCCGCACTTTGGCTCGGTGGCTACGACCGGGCTGGGAGTCGAGGAGTCGTTGAAGGGGATGACGCAACTGGTTCTCAACCACCTGATCAAGAAGTACGGGTTGGAAGGTTCGGAGCCGCTCGACCGCGAGATCCAGATTCTCAATCCCGTGACGCCGGAAGGCCGCCCTCACGATTCGTTGTGGGATGACGATGACGATGTCTTCGGCGACCCGCCTCCTCCCCCCTCGGCCTTCACGCTCGACGACGCACACGACGCCGATCACCTCCCTCTCGTGCCGACGGAGCTGATCGGTTCCACCCCATCCAAACCCGTCGCTCCCCCCACGCCCACACCTGAACCCGCGCCCGCGCCTCCGGCTCCACCCGAGGAGCCGTTCGAGGATTTCAGGGACTACTTCGTAACCCCGCCGCCTTCCGGCGCGAAACCGTCCCCCCCGCCGTCGTCGTCCGGAATCACAGTCCTCGGTTCTGGATCGGCCCTGTCGGCACTCGAGGATCACTCCGACGACGTACCGATGATGTCGATCGAGATCCCCCTCCCCGAGGGCATCCTCAGCTCGCTCCCCGACCTCGGCGAACCGTCATCGTCACGCAGATCGTCCACACCCGCCAGCCGCCGCACCACCGACGGCCTGGTGAAAGAAGTAGTCGTCCCCATCAACCTCAGCCTCGAAGAGCTCCGCCAGCACCGGAAACTGAAGCTGAAGATCACGCTGGATGTGAATCTGCTGTCGTAGAGTTGGAAAGCAGAAGTCAGAAAGCAGAAAGCAGAAGTGAAACCAACTTCTGCGTCAGCCCTATGCTTCCGAAATGTTGCCAGGGCGCGTGGCGTTGTCCGGACCGTCGTCAGAAGCAGGCTCATTTCTGCCTTCTGCCTTCTGATTTCAGCCTTCCCCGGAGGAGTGGTCGAGTGGTTTAAGGCAGCGGTCTTGAAAACCGCCGTACCGGTAACGGTACCGTGGGTTCGAATCCCACCTCCTCCGCCAACCTACGACGTTGCGCTTTCCTCTCCTGGCCACGCGCCACGCAGCCGTTGTCCTTTCATGAAGCCCTCCAGGAATATCCCAAAGAATAGGCCGAGCGCCGTCCATGTGAGGATGATCGTCGGATAGAACTTGAGGGTAGCGTGCTGAGCAACTATTAGCGGCAGCGGATAATTGTTTTTGGCAGCGATCTCACCAAGGTCGAGGCTGACGACACGCGGGATGAAGCCCAAAAACCTGGGGCGAGAATTGATGTCTCCGGAGACCTCGTCGAAACGGCCGAGGACGGCCTCCAGTACTTTCCAGGGTCCCGCCGTAACGCCTGTCGCGATGTGGACCACATGTGGGTCGGGCGTTGGCTTCTTATATTCGTGGCCGGATGCGAAGATCGCCGAGAGCAAGACCGCAATTCCAAACGAGTGTGCGAGGGCCACGCCTACGATCTGCCGAACACGGCTGCGTTCATCGGGAGTAACCGTGAATACACCGGGCTGCTCCTTCCGGTCGACTATCTCTCGCGTAACCACGAATCGTGTAGTCACAAATGAAATGATCATCAAAAGCAGCAACATCGGGGTCGACCCGTTCATCGGGAAGTCGTAACTGTGATCAAACTCGACGATGAAGGCCATCGGCACAGCAGTAAGACGCGCCAGCCGCGGCAGAAGGCAAGGAAACCAATAGCCTGGCAGGTCATCATCCGCGGCCTTGAGCCGCAACGAACGCGCCAGGGTATGGATGAACTGTGTGAACGTGAGCATTGCCCCGCCGATCATGCCGAAGGTGAGGACAAAGAAGCCAAGGCCCTCCCAGTGGTGTTTGCCGAAAAGGTTCATTGCCGCAGCGAAGGCGCACGGCACGAAGATCAGAAGCGACATCCACCAGAAGTCCGTCATGATTCCGTAGATGAACACGAACCAGTTCGGCCAGCGCTTACTCAACACCCCCTTCAACGTCTGCACGTCAAGGTCAGACGACATCCATTCGACGAAGAACTCCTCGAACTTCGCGCGCTGCATTGAAAACTCCGGAGGCACCGTCTTCATCCAGTCTTCGAGGCGACCGATTTCCTCCTCGAGCTTCGTCGCCGGCTGATTCTTTTTCTTCTTGTCTCGAGCAAGCAGGTCGCGGAACGCCAGAATGCGATCTTTGTCGTTGCGCCGATCACAGAACAGCAACCAGAAATACTCCTTTTCGTCAGCGTCGCTGCGTAAGCGCGGCTCATCGCAGTACGAGCGGATCGTTCCGTCGAACAGATCGCGGAAGTGCTCCACGAGCCGGATCAACAGAGTACGTTCGGGGGGCTGCAACCCTTCATGCGTCTGGAGCGATTTCTCGATACCATCGACAAGGTCGCGGGCTTTTTTCAGCACCTCGGCCCGCGGGTCGAATTTGCCTACCGGGAGCGCGACGTAGTGTTTGACGTTGTCCTGCAGATCGGTAAGGCGCCCTTTGAAGTCATCGTAGAGTGCCTTTCGCCGGCTTTCCTGCGCCGCCAGTTCGTCGAATTTCGATATGAGGCCTAGAACCTTACCGTCCGCGATTGATTGCCATACCGAAGGCTCATGCAGCGTTAGCTCCTCGTAAAGCTCCAGGACGGTCTTGAGCGTCCGCAGCGTCGGACTTGTCTGCCTGCAGAGGTCCGTCTTCAGCGTACGGATATGCTCAAGGATTCCCGGCAAGTCAAACGAACTGACGTTCGCGACGTGCTTGCGGAACAGAAGCACGATTGGCCGGTCGGTTTCGGCGACGCGCGGCAGCAGGTGATCGAAGATCGACTCGTGGGGCCCGCGTAGCATCACTTGATGAAGGGATCGCGCGATATCCGGGTGTCTTCCGTAAGCGTCCTCGTGTTGCAGGTTCAGATCGATCTCTCGCGCAATCGCGCCGGCGATGCGACCGCTGGCCACTGGGGAGATCATCGCCAGCACGTGACCGGGGAGATGCGCGGAATCGGCGGGCGGCCGGTTTTCGACGAAGCGCTGAATGTCGGCATCGGCGGCCTCGGCGGCGCCGGCCGGCAGCGACGACAGCAGCGCCCAAACGATCCTTGTCGTTTCATCGTCAGACGTCGCGACCGTCGAGAAGTCGGTGAAAACGCGACGGAGCAAGGCGTGGCGCTGCAACTCGGGAGCGTCGCGTGTGATCGCGTGGAGCTGCGCCGCGAGGATGCGCACCAGCAGCGCCTGCTTTGCCGTCGACGTCTCACTCCACCCCTGGAAGAGGGTTGCTTCGCGGCGAAGAAGTTCACTCTCGAAGGCGACGCCAGCGACAATCATCTGCGCCACGTTCAACTTCATCGCGCTGGAAGGTTCGTGTTCGTGGCTCTCGTGATGGCGAATCCTCCGCACGGTTTCCGGGGTCGGATCGCTAAGAAGTGCACGGATCTGATGTTCTGCCTTCAGACTCTCCGATCGCGCCTTTTCATTGGATTCGATATGCAGGCGCCGTTCATGGCCGCTATCCGTCAGTAACACGAGCAGGCGCCGAAAACAGGAATTGGCAATCAGGCGCCGATGCGTGTCGATCAGATCGTCGGTGCCGCAGGACCAATGGAGCTCCTTAAAGAGCGCGTCGAGAGCCGGACGGGTCAGGTCGTCGTTCACAGGCTCCGCGATGAGCTCTTGCAGACCGCGAAAACAGCCCTCGGCAATGCCTGGGTTCGACCACGGCTCACGCGAGTTGAGATCATTAAAAAAGGGCGTGATCGCTTTCTTGGTCTCCGATTCTCTGCCGCTGACTTTCAGCAGACGAATGGCCGTCCGCAGTATGGCCACCGTAGCGCGGATCTGGCTATTGCAGACCGCCGGCGAACCGGCGATCGCCTGGGGGATACACCGGACAGCGGCGGCGACGTCCCCGTCGAGCTCGGACCATTTCTTGGGGTTGCGTTGCAGCTTAGCGTCAATAGTGCGGAAGACGCTTTCCTGAAAGCGGGCAAACGCTATCAGTGCTGAGTGTGGTGCACCTTCTCTGAGCGTCAGGACACGTGCCGCCTCGCACAGCAAGTCAATGGGCGGGGCCCGCAACTCAAGATCCTGGTGTGCGATGGCAGGGAGAATGCGCAATAGGTCAGGATGTTCATAGAGAACATCTTTGACCTTTTCCCACTGCGCCTCGTTTGGCTGAAGAAGCCGATCCAGCTGTTCAGCGATCGGCTCCTTGAGCATTCTGGAGTACTCTGCACGCGAGGCGGTGTCGCCAGCGATGGTGAGCACCATAAGCCGCCGCCGCTCAAGACGCTCGAAATATTTCTTGCTGATCGTGGCGCGGATCGCATGTTGTCCAGGATCCTCGTCCTTCTCCCGCAGGACCGGAATCTCCGGCGTGCTAGGGAAACGGATCGTCGGATCGCCCCCGACCAGTTTCAGCAACGCGCCAAGCCCTTCAACCGCCGAATCACGCGTGTTTGGCGCTCCCAGACGGAGAACGACGATGAGCGCTTTGATCAGAGGAGTGGCGATGTATTGGCAAACGGACCGGGGCATTTCAAGGTCACGCTGCGTTCCGAGTCGCATCGCTAGTTTACAAGCGAGCTGCTGATGCAGCGGCCCATCGAGGATAAGCTTAGGAAACACGCTGCCGATTTGATTCAGTACCTCATGCAGTTGCGCGGACGGATTGGCATCGGCGGAATTGCCCAAATCGACAAGCTGATCGACGGCGGCTGAGAGCATTCGCCGGCGATCCTCGCGGCGCCCCGACACGTTCAGGAAAGGCAGATCGTTGAGCCTCTTCCCGATGTCGCGGCCCGCCTCAATGAACACCATCGCGTCACCGTAGCGATGTTCGAGGATTTCCTGGAGTGGCGCCTCCAGCTTCACCCGCTCCTCGTAGGCCTTCAGGGCACGAAGCGGGTTCTTATCCAGCGATTCGATGATCGTTCGAACGATTTTCTTCATTGGTGCTCATGAAGTAGAGTGACACATCCGGGGAAATCCCTACCCGATGGCGGCATTCATGTCGGTGACGGCGAGCGCTTGAGCGAAGCCGTTCTGACGATATGCTTGCCCGTGACTCCCCCCGCGCCACGATCGCCACTGCTGACGCTCTCCTTGCTCTGCCTGCTCTCCAGGCCAACATGGACGGCCACGTCAAGTTTGAGCGCACAACCATGCCATCAAGGATCTGCGCGGCAGAACCCGCCGAGGGTCCGAATCCTAGGCAATACGTACGAGGGAAAGTATCGACGCGTCCCTCCGACACTGCCTCGTGCGTTGGGTGGCCCACCCTCGGCTAGCGGAACCTTTCCTCTGGCAATCTTGGCGAGCAATCGCGGTTCGGAAATCGTCTCGGATGCGCCGCCAAACGGTGACGCGCCGCTGGCCTCACCTCACGACAAACACCCTGTCTCCAACCGACACCGTTCCGGTTCTGGTCACGGCCGCGTAAACGCCGGCGCAGTTTTCGTTGAGACGCACGGCGGCTTTCATCAGGCGTGGGTCCTGAACGGCGGTCTCGGGATCGAGGTTGAGCATCACACAGCGGACGTCACGCATCCAGACCGAGACTGCCGGTGCTTCCGCTCCTTCGCCGAAACGAATGGTTTGGCCGACCCACTCGTCTTCCGGGAACGGCTGACCGTTGATCACTTCGCTGGCTCCTTCGATGACGAAGTTTGGCCGGAAGCGGCGCACGTCGGATGGAACTCCTGCGGCCGCTGAGACGGAGTCGATGGCGGCGCAGGTGATGATGGAGACGGAGGCCTCGTCGAAGATCCCGCTGCGGAGCTCCATCAATTCCACCGGGGCGCCATGGGCCTTCGTCAACTCGGCACGCAACGGCTCTCCCCAGATCTCCAGCTCTTCCCCGGCCGGGGTACGAACGAGCGACGGCAATCGTTCCCCTTCCGCGCCGAGAGGCTTATAGGTGATGAGCGCCGGGAGGCTGCCGGCAGTCAGCCACGGCATGCCGTTGCGGATGTCGCGCCGGGCGAACGCCAGACGCCGGTCACCCTCGATGCCATGCCAGCCGAGAGTGGCCGAGCCGAGCCCCTCGCCGGCCATCGACTTCACAGGGTACCGATAGATCGCCCGAATGTATCCGACCTCGTGCATGGTTGAGATGCCATTTAACGGAGCCGGTTTGAAAACCGTCTACGTGCGTTGCCTGCGACAAAGACGAGGAAGAGCTTAGTCTTAGTACAGCATCCCGGAAGAAAGTGTCCATGAGTCGTACCGGGGGTGAAACCGCACCCCACGGGATTTGGACGCTCTAGGCAAGCGAAGCGCGCCGAGGCACTCGCCGACGGAGTCGGCGTCTGGAGATTGGACGTTTCCCGGCACCCCAGCGGGGTGCGTGAGGATAGCCGGTGGCCACGCCGGAGGCGTGGCCACCTGATAACGTGAGTCACGATTCTGCACCCCGGCAGGGGTGCGCGAAGTCAACGCCAAGTGGTCGCGGTATGCGTTCAACGAACAACAAGTTCGGCGAGCGGTTCACGCACCCCTGCCGGGGCCCTGCCGGGGTGCCTTTGAAGGCGACTGAGAACCGGTGGCAACGCCTCCGGCGTGGCCACCGGCTACCTTCACGCACGCCTCCGGCGTGCTTTCGTTACGCCGAAAAAACGTACAATCTCAGCCGGCAGCGTAGTCGGCGTCGCACGCCTTCAGCGTGCATTCGCTGCCGCCTGAAACGTCCAAACTCCAGTCGCCGACGGAGTCGGCGTGAGATCCGTGGCCCCCGGCTTCAGCCCAATGGCGGCTCAATTTGCTTCGGGTTTAGACGATCGCCGACATCGTCCAACGCTAACGCCTCATATCCGGTTCTTGTTCATCAGGTCGCACCTTTGCTCCACGCTTCTTTCAGGCTGGCCTCACGGCTTACTCCTTGCGCTTCGCTAACCCTTCACTTCCATCAGGTCGGGTTGAAGACTTTCACTTCCGAGCGGTCGAACATGCTCGGCACACATCTGCCGCCCGCTGAAGCGGGCTCATACTTGGGTAGACATCGAGATCCCCCGGCTGAAGCCGGGGGCTACTGATCTCACGCCGGCTCCGCCGGCGATCGCACGGCTCCGGCGAGCTTCGCCGCCGGAATGAGCTCGCCGCTGCGGCGACATCAGACAGCATCCCTCCCCCCGTCCCTGGTTTCAGGGAGGGGATTCCTCGCCGCCGACAGCACCGCGCGGGTTGTCCCGCGCGATTGGTCAGCGATTCGTGGCGCGGCTCCGGCGGGCCTTCCAAGAAACTCCCAGGGTTTATGGCTCTCTCGGGATCTCTCAACCTGGGGCAGCGACATGAACGAGGTGATCGGGGCTGCCGGTCGCGGCACGTTGCGCGCGAAGGCGCGCGAAACAACATAGCCCCGCGCTCGGCGCGGGGTACTTCGTTGTTGAGGAATCTGCGGCCGCGAAGGCGGCCGCCACAGGATCCAGGCGCGATGGTCGCGGTTATGGCGACCGCCTTCGCGGCCGCAAACCATCCACTACGACGATTGCCCCTGGCCGAGCCAGGGGCTACATTGTCCGACGCGCCTGCGCGCATCGACACCGGCAATCGCGCGGCTTTCGCCAGCACCATGTTTCTTTTCCCAGGTGCAGCGCCTGCGCTGTCCCTCGCTCGGAATGACAGGTTGGTTGCCAGCCGCCCTCGGCTCAGGTGACGCTCGCGGGAGCCGCAAGACAACAGTTCGGCCCTCCGTTTTGATGCTCGCGAGGAAGCGACTCGATGGTCGCGAGCTTCATTTCCTTTGCTCGCGAGGATCCATTTCCATGTTCGCGAGGATCGGTTTGGATGTTCGAGAGCTTCATTTCCCTGCTCGCGAGTCCCATACATGATGCTCGCGAGGATGGTATGGGCGGAAGAAGGTGCCTGATGCAGTATTGGATGTGCCATGACGTCGCCGGCGACAGGGCAACGTCTGTCCGACACCCTGCTCGACTTTGGCACCCGCATTCAGGAGAGCGTGTTTCAATGTCTGCTGGAGCCTGAGCTGGCCGATGAGATGATGGCCCGTGTACGGCGGACGATCGAGGAGAACAGCGACAAGGTGCACATCGTCGCCGTGTGCGACGGTTGCGCCGGCCGGGTGGTGACGTTCGGTCTGGCCAGGGTGGCTTCCGATCCCGAGTTTCTGATCATTTGATGTGTTTTTGACGGCTGAGAAAAGGCGGGAGGTCTGCATTTCACGTATGTCGTTGGATCTGAATGGGTTATCAACCTGGCAAAATACGGGCCAGCGCGGGAGTCCGAGTTTTTTGCACGGTCTGCAGAAACACGTCCGCAACGCGCCGGGAATCAATGGGTTACAATGGGCAGGGTCCGAATGAGTTCGCCGCTGGAAGGCGATTGCGACAACGCGCTTCCGGCGACCGCAAGAAGACACACGAAAAGCAGGTCCGAATGAGTTCGCCGCTGGAAGGCGATTGCGACCTTGGTTGATGCTGGTTAAACTTCTGTTCAACTTCACGTCCGAATGAGTTCGCCGCTGGAAGGCGATTGCGACACTTCGACGGCATCCTCATGTGACCTCCTGTTTTGGTCGGTAAGTCGCCGCTGGAAGGCGATTGCGACACTTCGATGCCGTCGACGTAATGTGGCTGTCGGTCCCAGTCCGAATGAGTTCGCCGCTGGAAGGCGATTCCGCGAAGCACCCCGGCAGCGGTGCGCGAAGGACCCGGCTGCACGATCGCAAGGGAACACATCCCATCCCGCACGTCGAAGGTGACCGCGTTGGCGGCGTCGAGTTCGCGAATGGTTCACGCACCTGCCGGGGTGCATAGGTATGATGCCTGTGATCCGGTGGTAACGCCTCCGGCGTGCATCGCCGCCGGAATGAGCTCGCCGCTGCCGCCACATCAGGGTATCCCTCCGCCCGTCCCTGGTTTCAGGGAGGGGATTCGTCGCCGTCCTGCGCCGCGCGGCTTGTTCTGCGCGCTTGGTCAGCGGATCGAGGCGCGGCTCCGGCGGGCTCGGACTTACAGGTTGGTTGTTACCGTCGCGGACGTGTGTCAGGTTCTGACAGGGGCGTGCTTGCAGCGGGAACTTGCCGCGATGCGTATGTCACCTCGCGAGTTGTGTTTGACACCTCGCGCTCTGTGTTTGACACCTCGCGCGCTGTGTTTGACACCTCGCGCGCTGTGTTTGACACCTCGCGCGCTGTGTTTGACACCTCGCGCGCTGTGTTTGACACCTCGCGCGTTGCCTCTTGAATCTCGCGCGCTGCGTTTGGAACCCCGCGCTG
>JBBRNB010000007.1:0-103815 GCA_038230535.1 Thermoanaerobaculia bacterium | reverse complement strand
TACGATCGAGCCTGCCCGACTTCACGCACCCCTGCCGGGGTGCCCTTCTTTTGCATACGGAACCGGTGGCAACGCCTCCGGCGTGGCCACCGGCTACCCTCACGCACCCCGTTGGGGTGCCGAGAAACGTCCAAACTCGAGGGCCGCCGGGGCGGCGGCCCTACACAGCCGGCGCTATACGACAGCCAGCATCTGCGTGATCACTGATGTCCGACCTACGTATACTCGCCCGGCATGTGTGGCATCAACGCGGTTTTCGCGTATCGCGACACGGCTCCCGTGGTCGACCGCGATGAAGTGATCGCGGCGCGCGAGTGCATGCACAGCCGCGGTCCGGACGCCGGCGACGCCTGGTTCTCTGACGATGGCCGCGCCGGCCTAGGTCACCGGCGGCTTGCCATCATCGATCTATCGCCCGGCGGCGCACAACCGATGCACTTCGGGCCGCTCTCGATCGTTTTCAATGGTGAGATCTACAACTATCGCGAGCTGCGCGCGCAGCTCGAGGCACGGGGCCGCCGCTTTACCACGCAGTCGGATACCGAAGTGCTGCTGCAGCTCTATGACGAGAAACAACATGAAATGCTCGGCGAGCTGCGCGGCATGTTCACTCTCTGTCTGTGGGACGGCGGGCGGCGGCGCATGCTGCTGGCACGTGACCCGTACGGGATCAAACCGCTCTACTTCGCCGACGATGGCAAAACGCTCCGCGTTGCCTCGCAGGTGCGTGCACTGGCCGCGAGCGGCCGAGTATCGCGGCAATTTGATCCGGCTGGGGCGACCGGCTTCTTCCTGCGAGGCACTGTGCCGGAGCCGTTCACGATGTACCGGGCCATCCGGGCGCTGCCCGCGGGCTCGTACGCCTACGTCGATGCGAACGGCGCCGGCGAACCTGTACCGTATTTCTCGATCGCCGCAACTCTGCGCGATGCCGTCGACCGCGGCGGAAGTTTTACTGACGCGGAGCGGCAGGAGATCATCCACGACGCGGTGCTCGAATCGGTGCGGTACCACATGGTGGCGGACGTACCGGTGGGCGCGTTCCTCTCCGCCGGGATCGACTCCACCGCCGTCGTCGCGCTGGCGAGAGAGAGCGGAGCCTCCGATCTTCAGACGATGACGCTGCGCTTCGAGGAGTACCGAGGCCGCGTCAACGACGAGGCCCCGCTGGCGGCGCTCGTGGCGCGGCAATACGGCGTCCGCCACTCGATCCAGGAGCTGACGCTGGCCGGCTTTCGCGCCGAGCTCCCACGCATCTTCGCGGCTATGGACCAGCCGAGCGTCGATGGACTGAACAGCTATTTCATCAGCAAGGCAGCGCACGAGCTCGGGCTGAAGGTGGCCATGTCCGGCACCGGAGGCGACGAGCTGTTCGGCGGCTACACATCGTTCCGCGACATCCCCCGCTGGATGCCGGTCACGCGTGTCCTCGCACGCGTCCCGAAGCTTGGCGACGTGGTACATCGAGCAAACGCCGCGTTGGCAAAACGCAGCCGGCACATCAGTCCGAAGATGGGAGAGATCGTCCGCTACGGCGCCAGTTACGCTGGCGCCTACCTTGTGAAGCGAGGCCGCTTTCTCGCCGCAGAGCTTCCCTCATTGCTCGGCGACGACATCGCGTGTGAGGGGCTGGCACGGCTCGACCTGCTTCCCCTCATCGAGCGCGCGGTCACGCCCGATCCCGGCAACGCCTTCGCGCGCGTGGCGGCACTCGAATCGTCGCTCTACCTTCGCAATCAACTGCTTCGCGATATGGACTGGGCCTCGATGGCACATTCGCTGGAAGTGCGGGTCCCGCTGGTCGATGCCCATCTCCTGCGCAAAGTGGCGCCTGCCCTCGTCACCCGACATGAACGCGGCAAGCAGCTTCTTGCCAACGCGCCGCGCCCACCACTTCCACCCGAGGTCCGGCAACGGAGGAAGACAGGATTCACGCTGCCGATCAAAGAGTGGCTTTCCCAGGAGTCCGGGAGCCGCGTCGAATTCGGCAAGCGAAGCTGGGCGCGGAAGGTTTACGAGGTGATGTTCGGGAGTGATCGGGGGAGTTGGTAGTTTGGTGGGGTAACTGGGTTGCTGGGCCCCTTCTGAATCGGCGGCGGATGCTAACATCAGCGGCGTGACAGTGCGGTTGTTCTACATCGACGAGTCGTTCGACGAGAACAAATTCTGCTTGTCCGCGATCGGCATCAGACACGGCGATTGGCGTGAGTGCTTTGCTCGCGTGCGGGAGCACAGACGAATCCTGAAGCAGGACTTCGGCATCTTCATGCGCAACGAGCTTCACTCCCATCAGTTCGTGAACGGTCGCGGGCGTGTGGCCGACCGAGTCATCGGAAAGCACGACCGATCTCGCATATTCGAAGGGCTTCTACGACTCGTGGCCCAACTCCCGAAAGTCATGCTCATCAACGTCTGCTTGGATGTCAAAGGTAGGGCCGATGTTCAGCTCGCCGCGTGGGACAGGCTCATGAATCGAATCGAGCGTACGATGCTCGCGCTGGAGCAGCGGGAGTTGCCATTGCGGCGAGAGCTCATTGCTGAGATTGGGGAGAGATTGCCCGAGCCGAGGTTACATGAGCTCGAGGTTCGAGTTACCGCATACCGGCCACTCGCGATGATCTGTGCGGATCAAGGTCGCGAGCGAGAGATTACCAAGGCCCTTCGAAAGATGAGCGTTTACAACCCTATCCCATCAGCGCACGGTGGCTGGGAAGATGGGGCCGGAACGAAGAACATTCCGGTGCAAAGGGTGATCGAAGACCCGTTTTTTAAGAAGTCGCACATGTCGTACCTCATCCAGTTGGCGGATGCTGTAGCGTACGCGTTGCTGAAGCGTGAAACCACACCGACGCCTCACGTGAGACGATACGACATCGACAAGATGTTCGAGAAGACTCTCTCTGGAGTATGTCTCCGACGCGCTGCGAAGACAGACCCGCTCGGTATCGTTCGCAAATAAAAGGGTCGCCCTTTCGGGCGACCAAGCACAGCCGGTAGCCCACCGCTAAAGGTGGACCGAACGCGCAATAAAAGCATAATTCAGCGACGATAAATCGTCAAGTAATTTGTCACTATTTTATAGGGCTAGGGCGATGATTGACCCCAGCAATCAATCCTCCAAGTAACTTCGGGGTTGAGGGGTCTGCGGCCACGAAGGCGGTCGCTACACGATCCCGGCGCGATAGATCGCGGTTGTGGCAACCGCCTGCGCGGCCGCAAAGCATCCACCAACGACGAATACCCCTGGCCGAGCCAGGGCTACTTTGTCCGACGCGCCTGCGCGCGTCGACACCGGCAATCGCGCGGCTTTCTCTGGCATCTGGCACCATGTTTCTTTCCCAGGTGCAGCTCCCGCGCGGTCCTGCTCAGGATGACAGGTCACCCGCTCCAACCGCCGCGGGTCGCGAACCATCGAATTCTGACGACTTCGAGCGGAAACAACAGACAGCACTCTGGTTACGGATCTCGTCGTCAGGTTCCGATGACGTTTTGATCACGGTCGCCGAACGCGTTCACTGGTTAAATCAAGCTGTTGTTGCGTTCGCGGAACGCGTTCATTGCCTGATTTTGGCTGTCATCAGGTTCGCGGAACGCGCTCATTGCTTGAATTTGGGCGTTAACTACTAAAAACTGGGAGTGAACAGGTAATTCTTGCTTGATGTTGCGGACCGGGGACCTGTGAACGTCTCAATTCCAGCAGATGTCACGGTCCCGGAACGCGTTGATTCCAGCATTTCAGGGAGTGCTTGGGTCCTTTTCCGCGGCGGTTCCATCCTGGCCGGCAACCGCGAGGACCACGAGACCCAGCAACCCGGTCCGCCAACATACAATCCCACTCCAATGCGCCGCCTCCGCCCAGCCACCATTGCCGCGCTGCTGATCGCGTTCGGCGCCATCCGCATGGCCACGACGTGGCGGATCTACTCGGCGACGAACGATGAGGCGACGCACATCGGCGCGGGGCTCGAGCTGTTCCAATACCACCGCTACTTCCTTCTTCGGGAGAATCCGCCGCTGGCACGGGTGGTGTTCTGCGTTCTGCCGTGGTTCGGCGGGATGCGCTACGACCCGCACGGCACGTTCAGCGACCAGATTCACAGCGTGTTCTACGGCCACGGCGAATACAAGCCGAACCTCGTTCGGGCCCGCGCCGGCACGGTGGTCTTCTTCATCATCGCCGCAGTCGCTCTGTTCTTCACAGCGCGCGACGCGCTCGGTGATGCCGGCGCTGTCGCGGCCACGTTTCTCTTTACGATGGAGCCGATCGTCCTGGGCTACTCCGCTCTGGCGACGCACGACGGTCCGGCGGTCGCTGGCCTCGCCGTCGCTCTCTTCGCATTCGTCCGGTGGTTGCGGCAACCTGATTGGAAGCGCGCGCTCCTCTTCGGCGCGGCCTTTGGCTTCAGCATCAACTGCAAGTTCTCCAGCATTGTCTTCGTGCCGGTGACGGTTGCCGCCATCACCGCCGTTCGCCTGCTTCGCGATGCCGGGTTGCGGAAGAGATTCGCGCGCGCCATGGCAACGATGGTTCCGGCAGCGGCCGTGACGCTCGTCGTCATCTGGGCCGGCTACGGCTTCACCGCCGGCACGTTCGGAGAGTTGGAGCCGTTTCATGACGCGTTCCGGCCGGCTGTCCAGCACCTGCTGACGCGAATCGGTCCGCGTGCACCGCTGCCTGCATCCGACTTCTTCGTCGGGATCGCCGCGCTCATGAAGATCGACAAGGAGGGGTTTCAGACCTTTCTCTGGGGCCAATCAGGGACAACCGGCTGGTGGTGGTACTTCCCATTTGCCGTCGCCATCAAGACGACGATTGCTGCGCTTGCTCTCTTCATTGGCGGCGCCTGGTTCGCACTGCGCGACCGGGCACTGCGCGGACCATTTGCGGAATGGAGCCTGGCCGCAGTCGCTATCCTCATCGCCTCGATGCCGACCGCGCTCGATCTGGGGATCCGCTACGTCCTGCCGTTCTACATCCCCTTCGCGATCGCGGCCGCAGCAGCGGCGCTGGCGATGTGGCGGGCATACTTCGCCACCGCCGTCATCGCCGTCGCACTGCTGGTCTGCCACCTGGGAGCCTCGGTGCTCGCGCATCCCGACTATTTCCCCTATTTCAACGCCTTCGCCGGGCGCGAACCTTCGCAATATCTCATCGACAGCAACGTCGATTGGGGACAGGACATCCTCCGCCTCCGCGGCGTGGTGCGCCGTGAGCACATCCCATCCCTCACCATCGCCCTCATGGGTCCCGCCGACTACGTGGCTCTCGGCTTTCCACCCACGTACGGCACGGACGCGTACAACCGGTCACACGGCTGGATTGCGATCAGCGATCACGCATATCAGATGACGAAGTCGCAAGGCGGAGGACAGTGGCTTCCCGACAACTATCAACGAATCGGGAAGTCGATCCGTCTCTACCACCTCCCTTGACGAGGGCGAGAGGCGCTCGGCGGGAAGTATCTCACCGGCCCTATACTCGCCACATTCATGACATCCGACCCCGATGGCCAACGCCCGCAGAACGCGGCGCCGATTCGTTCATGGATGCCGCGATTGTTCTTCGTCGTTGCCCTACTTCAGTTGGTACAAATCTGGTCAGCTCCCTACTTTCCGAGCTGTGACGGGCCCTCTCATGTCTACAACGCCTCGATCCTTCACGAGCTGGCCACCGGCCATGCCGGAGTGTTCACGCGTTACTACCAGATCGACTGGCGGCCGCATCCAAACTGGATAGGCCACGCGATTCTCGCGGTCCTCCTCTTCGTCGTTAGCCCCGTGGTCGCCGAGAAACTCCTCGTCAGTGCAATCGTGCTTCTCTTCCTCGGTGGGTCGTGGATGCTGGCGCGTGCGGTCGATGCCCGCGGCGAAGCCTATGCATTCCTGGCGCTTCCATTCTCCTATCACCTTCTACTGCAGTTGGGCTTCTACAACTTCTCTATCAGCGCAGGCCTCTATCTGGTCATCGTCGCTTTCTGGTGGCGGCGTCGCGATCGTCCCGGCACCGCCACGGTCTCGGCCACGGCGGCGTTACTCGTCGTTTGTTACTTCTCTCACCCGGTGTCGGTTGCACTGGCGATTGGATCGATCGGCCTTCTTTGGCTTTGGAGTCTGCCAGGCCGCCGGATGTGGCGTCACGCAATACACCTTGTTGCGCTATTACCGGCGCTTGGGCTTCTAATGTGGTTCGTACGCGCCCACGCTTCGCCTGTTTCCCTGGGTCCTAAGAACGGAGGCGACCTTTTCGAGTTTCTCGCAGACGTCAGGATTCTCTTCTTCGACAAGCATCAGTTGGAGCTCGGGAGATGGCTGTTCGGGCTTTTCATTCTTCTGTTCATCGCGACGCTGATTCGTGAGTACGTGGCGCCGCCCGCGGCACTGCGCAGGCGGGATGCCGGCGGGTTCATTCTCATCGCCCTGGTATTTCTCGGGCTGTATGCGTTGGCTCCTGATTCGTTTGCCGGCGGAGGTTCTCTTCGCGAGCGAATGGCCCTGTTCCTCTATCTGATTCTGCTTCCATGGTTCTCGCCGCGCCTGCCGCGGTGGTGTATGGCGTCGCTGGCGATCGCTTTTTCAATCATTGCGCTCGTCAACGCTGGATTTCTGACGCACCAGTTTCGAAAAGTCGATCGGGTCATCGCGGATTTCGTAAGGGAAACGAGCGCCATCCTTCCGGAGAACACGGTGTTGCCACTGATCAGGAGCCGGACACCGGACGAGTGGGCCATCCCCGTTCTGTCGCACGCCATCGAGTACACAGCCATCCAAAAGCACTTGATCGATCTCGACAACTATGAGCCGGAAACCGGCTATTTTCCGATCCGATATCGAAGCGGCTTCACAGACCCCGACATTTACGCCATCGAAGCACGCGCCGAAGAGGTCGACGTTGAGGTCTACGCTACGGCCGCGCAATACATCGTGACCTGGGAGGTTCCGCCAGATTCGCCGTTGTTCGCGAGAATCGAGCGGCGTTACCGGCTTGTGTCTCGATCACCTCGGGGTCGCGTCTATCGGAGCCTCTCGTCATTGACGGACCGTGCTTCACGACAAATCATTCTTCTACCGCTGTCCGGATCGGTTAGCCCGATCGGCGGACCGGTGGGAAGCTGGTTCCGAATCGATCAGCAAATCCGCAACATTGGAGAGGCACCCGTGAACGTCGTCCTCAGCACATGCGCGATCTCGGCCTGCGATCTCGATGTGGCTCCGGGTCAAACCGTAACGATCGCCGGCCGTCAGCCGTACACGCTCGTCTACGTTTCGCCGGGAGAGGCGAAGGGCCTTGCATTCGACACTGTCGTTCGCCGGACTGACAGCTCCAGTTTGTGGACACCACTGTCGATTCCGGCAGTTCATCAAGGTGCGTTTCAGCGAACAGCGGTCGAGATTCAGGATGTGCCATGGTCGGCCCATATCCGCCTGAACCTCAGGGTCTGGCTTTTCGGAGCCCCAGCGTCGCGGAGGGTCACTGTCTCGTTGCGATCTCCCGCTGGCGGTCAGGTGCTCGCGCAGAAGTCGCTCGACCTGGGAGGAGGTTTCTTATCGGAAGGGGACTTCGGGCGAGAATTCTCCGGCGTGAGCGGGGAGAGGCGTGTCAACGTTCGCATCGAGCGCGACGACCCCTCGAATGACGGGACCATATGGGCATTCCTTACCTCGAGCCAGTACGAGAGCACAGCGGTGACGTTGCATCTACCAAAGAGCGGTGTATAGCTTCGGCGAGAGATCGTCCCGCCACTTGTCTTCAATTCACGGTCGCCAGCTCCGGCTCGAGTGAAAGTTCGATCTTGCCGTCGTCACCGAGATTTGCGAAAACCACGTCACCGGATTTGAACCTGCCTTCGAGCAACTTCATCGCCAGCGGATCGATGATCAGCTTCTGCAACGCGCGTTTGAGAGGCCGGGCGCCGAAGGCCGGATCGTAGCCCTCTTTCGCCAACTGCTCCTTGGCGAGGTCGCTGATGTCGATCGACAGTCCGCGGCCGCCGATCAGTTTCGTCAGGCGTTTGAGCTGGATCTCGATGATGCGCTTGATGTGCTGCATCTCGAGCGCGTGGAAGATGATCACGTCATCGATCCGGTTGAGGAACTCCGGCCGGAAGTGCGTGTGCAACTCCTCCTCGACCTTCCGCTCCATCTCCGCTTCCTGTTGCGGAGTCTGCAACGACTTCTGAAAGTCGAAGATGTATTGCGCGCCAACGTTCGACGTCATGATGATGACGCTGTTCTTGAAATTGACCACGCGCCCCTTCGAGTCGGTCAGCCGGCCGTCGTCGAGGATCTGCAGCATGACGTTGAAGACTTCCGGGTGCGCCTTCTCGATCTCGTCGAAGAGCAACACTGCATACGGCCGCCGCCGGATGGCCTCGGTGAGCTGGCCGCCCTCTTCGTAGCCGACGTATCCGGGCGGCGCGCCGATCAGCCGGGATACGGCGTGCCGCTCCATGTACTCCGACATGTCGATGCGCACCATGGCGTTTTCGTCGTCGAAGAGAAACTCGGCCAGCGCACGCGCCAGCTCCGTCTTACCGACGCCGGTCGGCCCCATGAAGATGAACGAGCCGATGGGCCGGTTAGGATCTTTCAGCCCCGCGCGCGAGCGCCGCACGGCATTGGAGACAGCGGTGACGGCTTCCTCCTGCCCGATGACGCGAAGCTTGAGGTTGTCTTCCATCCGCACAAGCTTCTGGATCTCCGACTCCATCATTCGCGTCACTGGTACGCCGGTCCACTTCGAAACGATCTCGGCGATATCTTCGTCGGTCACCTCTTCGCGTAGCAGCGCACCGCCTTTCTGCATCTCGGCCAGCCGGGTGGACGCAGACTCGATATCGCGATTGATCTGCGGCAGCGCGCCGTACCGCAACTCCGCTGCCTTGTTCAGGTCTCCCTGCCGCTCCGCGGCGTTCGCGGCTTCGCGCGTCTCCTCGAGCTTCTTCTTCTGCTCGTTGATCTGCGTGATGACGCCTTTCTCGTTCTCCCACTGCGCGCGGAGGCCCGCAATCTTCTCCTGCAGCTCGCTGATCTCGCTCTCGATTTCGCCTAGGCGTTGCTTCGAGACGGGATTGTCCTCGCGCGAGAGCGCCTGCTTCTCGATCTGGATCTGGGTCATGCGGCGCGTCAGTTCGTCGATCTCCTGCGGCATCGATGTCAGCTCGATGCGCAACTTCGAGGCCGCCTCGTCGATCAGATCGATGGCCTTGTCCGGCAGGAAGCGGTCGGTGATGTAGCGATGCGACAGCATCGCCGCCGCCACAACCGCCGCATCCTGAATCTTCACGCCGTGGTGTATTTCGTAACGCTCCTTGAGCCCGCGCAGGATGGCGATCGTGTCCTCCACCGTCGGCTCGCCGACGAACACCGGCTGGAACCGCCGTTCGAGCGCGGCATCCTTCTCGATGTGCTTCTGGTACTCATTGAGCGTGGTGGCTCCGATGGCGCGCAACTCGCCGCGGGCCAGCGCCGGCTTGAGCATGTTCGAGGCGTCCATCGCCCCCTCCGCCGCTCCGGCGCCAATGAGCGTGTGCAGCTCGTCGATGAAGAGGATGACGTTCCCATCGCTCTCCTCCACTTCCTTGATGACGGCCTTGAGACGGTCCTCGAACTCGCCACGGTATTTCGCCCCTGCGATCATCGCTCCCAGATCGAGCGACACCACCCGCTTGTTCTTCAACCCCTCGGGGACATCTCCTTCGATCACGCGACGGGCAAGACCTTCGACGATGGCGGTCTTGCCGACCCCCGGCTCGCCGATGAGAACCGGATTGTTCTTCGTCCTGCGCGACAGCACCTGGATCACCCGCCGGATCTCTTCATCACGGCCGATGACCGGATCGAGCTTGCCACGCCGGGCAAGTTGCGTCAGATCGCGCGCATACCGTTCCAGCGCCTGATACTTGGCCTCGGGATTCTGATCGGTCACACGCTGCGTACCTCGCACCGACTGCAGTGCCTTCAGCAGCGCATCGGGCACCGCGCCGTGGCGTGCCAGGATCTTCGCGGCCGTCGCTTCCTTCGTCTGGGCGATGGCCAGCAGGAAGTGCTCGGTCGAGACGTATTCGTCATTGAACTGCGTCGCCACGCTGAAAGCGGCGTCGAAGACCTTGCGCAGTGTGGAGCCAACCATCGGCTCCGCCGACGCCCCTCCGACCTTCGAGAATTTCGCTACCTCCGCGGCCGTCTCGGCCTCGATCTGGCCTGCCTGCAAACCGAGCTTCGTCAGGATCGGGACGACGATTCCCCCCTCCTGCCGGAGCAGCGCGATCAGGAGGTGCTCGGGGGTGACTTCAGGGTTCCCGGCACCCCGAGAAAGATTCTGCGCCTCAGCGACAGCTTCTTGCGCTTTGACTGTAAGCTTATTGAAATTCATCGTTTACCTCGTATTGAGTGCAATTGACTCAGATCAATAAACCGGTAAACTTTGCCGAAGATTTCCGGGATGGGTCTCGGCTGTCGGGGGTTGGGCAGGCACAGACAGGAGTTGTCCGGGCCAACAAACGCACCTCTACTCCGAGAACCGACAACCGACAACGGTTAGTGCACGCTCTCCCCGTCGGAGGAGGTACCCGGCTCCTCTGCTCGTTGCTTCCACTCTTTTGTCACCTGCCTGCGCTCGTGCCACAGACGCACCATCCAGATCATCAGTACCACGAACATGAGCAGGACGACGACTGCCACCACCAGCACGAGGTTCTTTTGCCCGGTTGTGCGGTGGGGCAGAGCATTCATCCCGGCGACGGCGAAGTAAGTGATACCGACGGCCGAGGCGGCCGTGAACCTGCGAATACTGTGGTCTGTCTCGAAGACCTCGAATTCGTTCAACTCGAGCTCTTCACGTTTGCGATAGGCGTGGCGATACATCAGTGCGAAAACCACCATCACGCCTGCGAATCCGGCCCCGAAGATGGCGAAGATCAGCGGCCTGTGCTCGGGCAGCATCACCAATTCCAGACCGTGGGCCGTAGCCACCGTCTGCCGCATGCGCAAGTCCGTCAGCATTGCGCTGAAGAGAAACTTCAGCGGATAAACGAAGAAGAGGACCATGAACAACAGGACAAGGTTCAACACGACCGTGAGGCGATCCTCGAGCGCATAGCGCCGGAAGAACGTGAACTGCGAGTACCAGAGCCCGGCCAGCATGAGGAAGGTGATGACGAACGCGCCGAAGCCGCGCATCGTCGCCAGCAACTCCCCCGAGGTACGCGGCACTTCGAGAGAAACGATCAGCAGCGTGACCGCGAAACCGAACACCGCGTCGCTGAACCCTTCCACGCGGGTGATCTCATGACTACGCCAGCGAAAGCCGTCCACCGGCTTGTGATGCATCAACTTGTCGCGGAACACGACAGGGATTGTATCGAACGAAGGCGCAGGTTCGAAGCGCGGCTCCGGCTCCAGCGGCTGCTACGAAACTCCCAGGTTGCACGCGCGCTAGATGAAGCGGAGCATCCCTTATCGAGCCACCCTCGCCCCGCAAAGCGGGGAGAGGGAGACACGGACCCTGAGCGCAGCGAAGGGGTAGTGCGGGTGAGGGGTGTAACCGACAGGCGCGCGTGGCCGACGGCCCCCTCATCCGCCTTCGGCACCTTCTCCCCCGTAGGGGAGAAGGACTCTCGATTGAGAGCCCTGTTTCTTTTTCTCGGGTGCAGCGCCCGCGCTGTCCTTCGCTCGGAATGACCAACTCTCTACTCCGCCGCTGGACGTCGACTCCATCATCCACTGCACCACCGCCGCCGTGAATCCCGGCACCGCCGCTTCGAGGACTTGTCGCGGGCAATTTGACGGCTTGCCGAAGTAGCTACATTACCGAACCCGCGCCGCGGCGGTCACCCGGGCGCGAAGCTCGCCGTCGAGGTCGTCGAGGATCTTCGGGTCGAAGCGCGCGGCCGTGGCCAGATCGGCGATCGCAGTGTCGACGTGTCCCATGTGGAGCATGGCCATCCCGCGGGTTACATAGATCTCGGGGCGGTCGTCGATCTGGAGCGCCTGGGTGTAGGCATCGACAGCCGCTTCCCATCGGCCCAGGGTCTCGCAGTTGGCGCCGTAGAGGAGGTACCACTCAGGATCGAGGCGGCGGCCTGGTCCCGCGATGGCGAGGTCGCGCATGTTGGCGTGTGCGAGCGATGTTGCACGGGTGGCGTCGAGCGTTTGCGCGAGCGTGGTCCGTCGCTCGATATCGTGCATCAAAAGGTTACCGCGGTAAGGATCGACGCATAGCCGGTCGATGCCATAGACGGCCGCGGCGATGGCGGCCACGCGGACGAGAACGATCGCGCTAGTTCGCCACATCATTGCGATCCCATGTCAGGCAGAGTGCTGCCAGCGACAGAAGCATCAGGCGGGGCGCTGCCAGCTCGAGAGGAAATTGGCCGAGGCAGACCATGAAGATTACGGCGGCCAGCGGCCAGCGCAGCGCCCGCGCAAACGCAGCTTCGGGTGACGTCGCGGTTCCGCGACGTCGCCAGCCCGCGCAAACGGTGATGGCCGCGAGGAACAGGGCGTATCCGGGGAGGCCGGTCTCCGCCGCCACCTGCAGATGATCGTTGTGGACTTCGCCCCAATTCATCGGATAGCCCCGCGTCCAGTCGCCTGGGTACTTTCGGAAGAGCGCAACGCGGTAGGCCATGTAGTGGTATTTGAAACAGCCGGGCCCGACGCCGGCGATTGGATGATCGCGCGTCATGTCGATGGCGGTCAAGAACGGGAGCAGCCGCTCGGAGAAGAGATGCTGGTAGTCGCGATGCGCGGCAGCCGTGACGATCTGGCGCACGCCGCGGCCGAGCGTGGTCGATGGTGACATCACCACCAGCGCGAGCGCCAGGAGAATGGCGCCGGAGGCGAGCGCGGCGCGGCGTGAATGGGCGACGGCGAAGACGACCAGCGCAGCCACGAGTGCACCGAGCGCGGTACGGGTTCCGCTCGCGGCAATGCCGGCGACGAGCAGCGCTCCGATCACCGCGTAGATCCAACGGCGCATTGCCGAGGCGGTTACGGCGAGGACGATCGCGGCGACGGCGGGAGCGACGAGAAAAGTACCGACATCGTTGGCGTTGCCCAGCAGCGCCACACTGCCGTAGTGCGTCGCTGCATCCGGCGACGGCGGAAACGGCGTCCAGATCTTCAGCTCCTGCAGGATGACGATGACGGCGTTCACGCAACCGCCGATGATCAACACGTCGACGGCCACGAGCGTCATCGTCTGCGCTGCCAGACAGGTGGCGATGAAGATCACCACTGCGGCTGCGACCGTGATCAGGCTGTCGATGCTCAGTTGACGGTTGGTCGAGGCAATTGTCGTGAGGAGCGTCCAGCCGAGAATTGCAGTAGCGAGCAGAAACGCCGGACGCTTACCGAACCGCCAGGTGCGCCTCCTCGCCGTGAGCCAGAACGCCGCCAGAGCCAGCAGCACGATGGCCTCGCCACGGAATACCAACTCCTTCGGCAGGCGAAACGGATCGGGGCCGTTGGTCAGAATCGTCGGGATGACGAGGGCGCTGACCACCAGCACGGCCAGGACGCTCCGTTCGGCGCCACTGAGCCTCGGGGTCGTTTCGCTGTCGCTGTTCTGAATGCTCATCGACCGGCGTCAAACGGGCGCGGCGCCCGGGAAAGACCTTGGGCTTTGCTCGAGAAGTTGCCTGGGATCGACGCGCGAAGGCGCGTCGCACAATTTAGCCCCTGGCTCGGCCAGGGGAAAACGGCACCGGAGGATGAATTTGCGGCCGCGAAGGCGGCCGCTACAACTGCATCCTCACACCCATGTTGCGGCCGCCTTCGCGGCCGCAGATTCATGATGCTCCCGGAACCCCGCGCCGAGCGCGGGGCTGGATTGTGTCCCGCGCCTCCGCGCGCGATCCGCGGAACCGCTCTTGACAACGCGCGACGTCGCTCCGGCGAGGGAGCGACGACAAGAGACATGGGCGCATCAGAAGGGTCGACGACTCCGCATTGGCGGAGCAACGCCTTGATTGTGCCCATGTTCTTCATGCGATTCGTCTGTGGACCTGCTGGGTGACCGCAGTTTACTCGACAGCCGCGGCCTGCGCGGGTAGGGAACCCGGTCACTGCCGACTCTCCTACACTAAGAGGTGAGTCATTGTCCGTTGACGATCCGAAGCCCGACATCCAGTGCGACGAGCTCGATTACTCGGCCCGTCTTCGTTTTGACGACGTCATTCAGAAGGAGTACGACGAGATCGACACACGCCGATGCGTGGCCGATGGAGCCGCGCCACCGCGCGTGGACGGGCGTCCGCCTCGGATCACCGGCCTGGCGCTCTCCGGCGGTGGTGTTCGCAGCGCGACCTTCAACCTCGGCATGCTGCAGGCGCTCTCCGCCGCGGAGAAACTGACGTCGTTCGATTACCTCTCCACGGTTTCGGGTGGAGGTTACGCCGGCGGGTGGTGGAGTGCCTGGCTCTCGCGCAAGGAACGGGATACCGAGCCAGGGAAGACTTTCCCGCCACCCGAGAACATCGAAAGCGCGCGTGATGATCGCCGTGCGCAGATGGAGAACGAAGGGAGAAAGAACCAGGGAGACCGGCCGCAGATCAAGGACAGCGCCATCAGCGCCGCCGAGGATCCGATCCATCATCTGCGGCTCTTCTCGAACGTGATGACGCCGAGGAAAGGCCTGCTGAGCGCCGACACGTGGCGAGCCATCGCCATCGTCGGGCGGAACATTGCTCTGACCTGGATGATCCTGCTGCCGATGCTGCTGGCGGCCATCATGACCGGGCAAGCCTGGTTCCTGCTGCCGTTCGACAAACCGGATGACATCGACTTCACCGACCGCCTCATCCTGGCGCTGGTCATCCCGGGGCTGCTCTACCTCGGGAGCTGCGTCGCTGTAACTTTCTGGATGGTGTTCAGCCGGCGGTGGGACACGCTGGCCGACAAAGTCGCTGTGACGCTGAGCACCCTCGCGTTCCTCGCGCTCACGTTTCTTTGCAGGAGCATTCTGAGAATCACCATTCCGGAACCCGTCACGATCGCGCTCGTCTGCTGGCTCCTCATTGTCGCGGGGAGGATGGCCTGGTGGAAGATCCGGCTCGGTGTGAAATGGAGCGACGGTGATTTCTGGCGCAACCGATTCGTCATCCTTCAGACGAAGACGTTGTCCTACTCGGTATTCACCCTGGTGATTTTTCTCTTCGCCGGTTTCGGACCGACGATCTTCCGCTTCCTTCTGATGGAAACGGAGCACAAGGTTGCTCAGGCAGGCGGCTGGAGCGCGTTCGCTTTGGCAGCCGTGAGCGCGATTTACACGGCGTTGAAAGCGGCCCCCACCGGCGGCGGCGACAACACCAAGGCAACGGAGAAGGCGCCGCTGGTGCAGCGGCTGGCCTTCGCCATCGCGCCGCTGTTGCTGCTGGCCGTCCTCGGCATCGTCCTCTCCTGGATCGGCGATCAGTTCTTCTGGCAGATCTATGCATCTCAACGGCTGGTCTCGAACGTGACGAACGGTGCGCTTCTCTCGGCGCTGCTCTTTCTGATCTTCGCGCTTTACGAGTTCCGGCCTCCGCAGAAGTGGAAGAGTCTCGTTGTGGTCGTCGTATGGATCGCCTTCGGCATCGCCGCAGTCTGGATCGATCTGCGCACCTTCGAGGATCACTTGATCGTGATCGGCGGCGTGACGCTCAGCCTTCTCGCCGCCGCGCTGGTTCTCCGGGCCATCATCAGACGGCGTATCTGGATCTTCCTGTATGCCATGGTGCTCGCGGCGACCGCGGTGTGGTTCTTCAGCCTGAAGGCCGGCAACTACATCCTGGGTGACACACGCGTCCCGGTGTTCGTCGTTGGCGGCATCTCCGCAACGCTTGCCCTGCTTCTGTTCGAACTGGTGCAAGGCAAGGGCGCGAATGCCCGTTCTGTCGCGCTGACGGTCACCGCCTGCACCATCTTCGTACTCGTCGGCGCGGCAGCAGGGGCCGGTGAGCACTACGGCTGGCGCGCTCTGACCCTGGTCGGCCTCATCTCCACAATCCTCGGATGGGTTCTGGCGCTCGGCTGGCTCGCCGATCCGAACTCCCTCACCCTGCACGGTTTCTACCAGGCCCGCCTCGTGCGCGCCTACCTCGGCGCATCCAACGCGCAGCGCGGCAAAGCAACGAATGCGGACATCACCGACGCCGTACCGGGCGACGACATCCTCCTCACGCAACTCCGAAATACGGACCGAGGAGCGCCTTACCACCTGATCAATACGATGCTGAATCTCGTCGGCGGCAGCGACCTCTCCACACAGGCTCGCTCCTCCGACGCCTTCCTGATGTCGAAACACTTCTGCGGGTCGGTCCGCACCGGTTACCGGCCCACGAAGGACTACGCCTGCGGCTCGATCTCGCTCGGCACGGCGGTAGCCGTATCGGGCGCCGCCGCCAGTCCTACGATGGGCGCACAGACACCGTCGGCTGCATTGTCAGCGTTGATGACGCTCTTCAATGTCCGCACCGGCTTCTGGGCACCGACACCGAGTCTGAGCTACTGGCGAAGCGGCGCGGCGCGCCTCTGGCCGGTCTACACACTTCAGGAGCTGGTGTCGCAGACGACCGACCTCCTGCCGTACTGCTATCTGACAGACGGTGGTCACTACGAGAACACCGGCGTCTACTCGCTCGTCCAGCGCGGCTGCAACTTTATCGTCGTCGGTGAATGCGGCGCCGATCCGCAGACCACCCTCGACGACCTCGGCAACATGATCCGCAAGGTAAGGATCGACTTCGGCACCGAGATCACGTTCGACGCCGGAGTCATCGAAAAGCTCCGCGCACACCCGCCGGATGCGCATGTCGTCACCGGCAGGATCCGCTACGGCGAAGACCACGCCAAAGCGCTGCGGCTGTCCGAAGCGGAACGAGACGGAACCATCATCATCGTGAAACCCAACCTTGCAGGCGGCGAGCCGGTCGACGTTCGACAATACGGCTTCCTCCATTCCGACTTCCCGCAGCAGCAGACCTTCGACCTCTGGTACGACGAAGCGCAGTTCGAGAGCTACCGAAGGCTCGGAGAGGAGTCAGGGCAACTCGCGGCGGCGATGATCTGAATACGCAAGGTCGAGGGGAGAACGCCGGATCCCATTGGTCCCGATGGCACGATCCCGTTGTGAGTGGAGCTCGAACCGCTCCGAGCGCACTACGCTCCCCATTTCACTTTAGAAAGAACTGGTTCGTCTGATCGTTGAAGCCGATCTTGACTGTCGCGCTTGCGCTGCCGAGGGTCACGAGGAGTCCGCCACTGATGGCCGGGATCATCGAGACAGGGTCTCCGATATTCGAGAGAAAGATCGTGATCGTCTGCGTTGGGGCGAAAAGCCCGCACTCGTTCAAGAGCATTGGCTGAATGTTCAGTGGTGCGGTGACGGAGCTTCCGTTTACCGATCCTTGCGCGAGGAGGCCGAAACTGAGACCGTCGTTCTGCTGGTGGTTTACGGCCTGGTAGTAGGAGCCGCCCTCCGTGGAGGAGAGTGAAAAGGATCCGTCCTTGAACGTGAACACCTGTCCCGGCTGCGCGTTCGTCTGGGAGTTGACCACAATGACGTGGCCTGCCGCGGGCAGCGTCGTGGTCGCATACAGCCCGCAATTGTCGGTCCAGGTGATGGAGTTCTTCATGAAAGGTTCAAACGCGAGCCACGGCACAGTAATGCCGGATATATGCCCTCGGCTCAGTGACTTCGATTCTTTCTCATCATTGCTTTGGACGAACGCGTCCACACTCCGAGCCAACGCAACGAACTGGCGTGATCTGAAGATTTTGGTCAGCCCCGCAGAGCTGATCTCCATGTTGATCGTGAATTTCACCACGTCGCGGGACTCCTATTGCGGCACGAATGCCGCAGCCCGGCGCCGCGAGATAACGACGCCGGGCCTAATACCGTCCAACTGCAAAACTCCCTACGCCGCGTGGCGGCGTGATGTGCTGCCCCGCCTCATGGCGATATCCTGATGAGTCAGAAGAGACCCGGAACCGCCGAGGAAGAACGTGTTTGTCGCGTCCTTGAAGCCGATCGAGGCCGACGGGCTGGCGCTGGTGAGCTCGACCGCCAGAGCGTTGCCCGCCACCTGGCTGATGACAACACCGTTGTTTTCGAAAGAAGAGAGGAAGATCGAGACCGTCTCGATCGGCGTGAACGAGGCGGTCTCATCGATGTTGACTGGGACGGCGTTCAGTGGCGCGAGCGTCGACAACCCGTTGACGATTGCAGTCTGCGCCAAGCCGAAGTTGATACCGTTCATCAGATTGTTGACGACGTTGAAAGACCCGCTCTGCCCGCCCGGCCCGCCGGTGAACTGACCCTGCTCGAAGGTGTAGGTAAAGCCGGTTTGCACTGGCGTTGCGGTCTGCGACGTCATGACGATTTGCGCGCCAGACTGCAGCGACGTCGTCGTGCCGTAGATCAGGTAGTTCTCATTCCACGAGACGATGTTGTTCTCGAAAGGATGAAACGATACCCAGGCTACCGAGCCCGCCGCCGAGGGCGTCGAACCGACGCTCTTGACAAGCGTCACCAATTGATTTGCGGAAAAAATGGCGGAAAGGCCGGCTGGATCGATATTGATGTTGAGACTATAGGTGGTCATGCTTCTTTCTCCTTTTCTTGTCGTGATGGGAAGAGTGGTCAGGTTTTGTCGCGCGGAGGAGCACGGGGGCTGTCGGGAACGGCGATCGTCATCTCTTTCCTCCCTTGTTGTGCTTATGTAGTCCGGTAGCGCCATTCGTTTTTCCGCCTCTCCCGAAGAAATGTTTGCGCGACGCCGCGCGTAGGCCTCAGACGCAGAGAATCCCCGCCGCGGCGTCAGGCCGCGTTGCGGGGATTCTCTGGTTTTTTGAATGTGGAAGCGCTCAGGGGTACTGCGAGTTCGAACAGGAGGTTCCCAGATCTGTTTTCGTAGGCGTCGGGGAGGATTCACCCGGCAAAAGCCCCGCGAATGACGGAATGCCGCCGGCGGCAGCAAGGTAATAGAGCGCAAAGTCGAGGTTCTTGTCTGTAAAGTCTGTCGTCGAATTGTGCAGCACTAGGCAACCGGGAACGCCGTCGGAGAGCGGCGGGCCGCTGCAGTCTGTTAACGGGATCGGCAGCTGCTCTCCCGTTCTCGAGGTGAGCAGCAACCGTGGGGGGCCGTCGGTATCGACGGTCCACGTCGTATAGAGACCTCCCCGACTGTCATTTCCCTCGGCTGGGAACTGGCCTGCCGTGACTTTGCCGTGACTGATGTCGACAACGCAGACCGCCCAAATCGGCGCCCCTGGCTCCCCTGCAATGACAGGAAGCAACCTCATGCTCTCGTCAAACGTCGTCAGTTGTGGAATGCGCGTTAATTCGGCATTCGCATTGGGGTTGGTGACGCTCATGCTGATACTTAGAGCGTTGCTCAGATCGTTGCTCGCATTCGCGACACTTAGATTCCAGCCACCCAGCGGCAAGATTCCGGCTACGAGAGGAATGCCGGCGTTCTCGAACGCTTTCGTCACGGTGTCCATCGCCTCGACGTAGCAGAAGTGCGGCGGCAACCCTCCTCTAAAGCCAGGCGCTCCTAACGAAGCGTCCACCGCGACGACGTGATGCGGTAGGTCGTCACCCGGCCACCACCCCTGATTCACGTGTATCCAGAGCCCCCGAAATGACATAACGAGCTGTCCCATCGTTCCTCCTCAATTGTTACGGTAAATGGTTGTGGTCAGCAGCTCGATGTGGCGCCAGCCCGCGCCAGGCCGCCGTAGTTGCGCGAGCTGCACGATCCGCAACGCGGCGGGCGGCGTGACTCCGCGCGCAAGCTGTTCGTGCAGTGCGAGAAAGAACGTGCGAGCGTCGGCGTCACCGATCGGCGCCAGGGTTCCGACGACGTCGCGCGCGCCGGCGGCAACGAACGCCCCTGCCAGACTGAGTGCCCGGCGGTCCAGATCGTGCGAACGCCGCAGCGTGTTGCAGGCGGACAGCACGACCACGGGCGCCATGCCGTGCATCGCCGCGATCGTTCTCCAGGAGAGGCCGCCACCAGCGATTGCCAGCGCGTCATCCCCCGTTGCCGCCTCCCCCTCGGTGTGACCGGCGATGTGCAGGACGTCGGCACCGGCGGCACTCTCCTCGACGCCGTGCGCTGAGGTATCGGAAAGGCCGGGACGACGAATCGTGTGATACAGCCTGCCGATCTCCCTCAGCTCGCGCTCCACTTCCGGAAGCGGCGCCGAGCCAGACGCAGATCCCGAGGGAAGCCCGATCGTCGCAACCACCGTCGGCGCCGCGACCGCGGCACTCGTCCGCAACGCCATTGCGCTCGGCGCGATGGCTACAGGCATCAGTTCGATGAGCATCCGGTTGCCGTCTCGCAGCGCGGCGAATGGGACGCGCTCGATCAACTGGTCCGGAACGACGATCAGCGAACGCGCCCCGGCGAATGCCGGCGCAGCCGGACGGATCAGCAGATCGTAGAGCGACGCATACGCCGCGTCGTCGTCGCGGGCAGCGAGCGAGGCCACATCGTCACGGGCGATGGGGTGCCGCGCTGCTTTTGCGCCCCGTTCAGTAACCGTCAGAGAGACCACCTCGTGCGGCAGCACGACGAGCGTGACGACCGCCGTCCCGCTTCCCGCCAGCCGCGCACGCAGTTCTCCGAAGGAATCGGAACCGGCGCTGGCACCGCGCAACCGCTCGGAGTGTGCGAATGCGGAGGAAACGTCGCCGCGGTCGAGGTCGAGCCGGATCGCTTCTTCAAACAAGACGTTCCCAGCATCCAGAACGCCTGTGCCGATGACCGCACCGGCTACAGTGGTCGGATGCTGTTCGACGGTCGCGATCCCGGCTTCGAAGTCGCGGTCGGCCGCGGCAGTATCGCCAAGCCGAAGAGAGGCTCGAGCGCGCACAAGGTACGGCTCCGCTACGAGAGCGGTCATTCCGTTGGCCACGTAGAGGTCGAGCGAGCGCGTCGCGAAGTCATGGGCACGCCGCGCATCCGAGCCGAGGAGAGCCGCGGCCATGGCCAGGTCGGCGTCGGCCAGGTGGCGCGAGCGGATCGCCTCGGAGGGGATACGCATGGCTACCGATGCCGCTTCGTTGGCAGAGCTGATCGCCGCGGCCGCGTCGGTCGGAGCGGCGATCAACGACTTACGCACGAGCGTATCGGCCAGCAACTCGTCGTTCGACATCTTCCGTTCGAGCGACTCGTCGATGTCCACCAGCGCGCGGGCCGTTTCCGTTTTTCCGGAGCGCAACGCCGCCCTCGCGGCGCCGGTGATCGCCGAGTCGAGGCGGTCGATCCGCCCCGCGGAGACGAACACCTCGAACGCGCGGATGTGCGCGATCCACGCCTCGTCCGGCCTGCCGACCGCAGTGAGCGCGTCGGCGAGCATCGTACCGACCTCGGCCTGGTTGACGCTCTCTCCAGCTCGGGAGAACAGAGGCTCCGCCTCGGCCAACAGGCGTGCAGCTCCGGCCCAGTCGTCATCGAACATCAAGGCGCGCCCGAGCTCCCATCGCACCTGACCACCGAGCGAGAGATATCCCCGCGCGGCGTCAACCTCGGGTAGAAGCTCCGACAACTCACGCCTCGTCTGGACGACATCGTTCTGCGCCAGCCGCGCACTCGCGGCGTACGACCGCGCCACAAGCGACATCGGGTCTCCCGCAGCCGCGAACTGCTCCGCGGCCAGACGGAGGTCTCGTTCGCCGGCGCTCAGCTCCCGTTTGCTGTATGCGATGCGGCCACGGCGATAGACGAGATGCGCTTCCGCGATCCGCAGCCGCCTTCCCACGTCCGCTGTGTCGATCGCTTGAACCGCGTCGTGCAGCAACGATTCGCCAGAGACGCTGACGAGTGCCGTGCCGATGTTGCGCGCCACCGCCAGCCACCGCGCAGCATCCGCGACTCTGTTCTGCGTCAACGCTTCCGCCCACTTCGCGAGGTACTCCGCTTCGGCGAAGCGTCGCGCGTTCTCGGAGTGACGAGCGGTGAGCGCACGCACAACCGGCGCGTCGCCCGATGCCGCGGCGGTCTCCAGCTTCTGGCGATCAGTCTCGAACGGCGTTGCGACGCGCTCGGAGACAAGCCGCGCCAGATGTTCGCGAGCCTCGGCAGCCCACTGCGAAGAGGGATCGTTCTCCAGATACCGCTGCCATGCCGCGCGCGCCTCGCCGCGTATGCCAAGCCGCTCCAGGATAAGCGCCCGGTTGAACAGCGCCTCACGCGACCGCGGATCGATCCGGAGCGCGCGGTCTGCCGATGACAATGCCTCCGGGAAAAGCGCTGTTCTGCCGGTCAGTGCGGCGGCGTATTGCGCGGTGGCGAGGTCATTCCATGTTGCGGCATCGGTGGGCAACCGCTTCGTCTCCGCCGTCAGCCGGACGATTGCTTCCTCCGGTCTCTCGATCAGAACCAGGGCCACGCCAGCGGCGCGCTGCGCCTCGGGTGACGTATCCCGCTGCGCGCGCTCGAGCGCTTCAGCGGCAGCGCCGACGAGCTTCATCTGCGCCGTATCCGCCGGCCCGCCGGTTGCTCGCATCGAGCCGCGATACGGCGCCCACGGAAAGCCACCCGACAGACGCGCTTCGACCGCGCGCGCCGACCGAGGCGTCACACTGATGAGCTCCTGCACGCCGTCGTGGCGCCGCAAACGCAGCCCCATGACCGCCGCAAACGCGATGACGAGGACGGCGGCCGCCGCCAGGTACCACCGCCGCCAATCCACGCCGGCAGCCGCAGGCGCGATGGCTGCCTCGGCATGGAACGTCTCGTTTGCGGCGTCGATCATTGGGATACATTCCTCACAGTGGCTCGCGTGCTCGGTCAGAGCGGTGGTCTCGGCTTTCGAGAGGCGGCCTTCGACCCATGCAGCGAGCGTTTCATCGTCAGGGCACAACGACGTGGACGGCTGCATCATTGGGGTTGCTCCTCGGCTGTCGCATGGCCTGTCACCTATTTGGTCCGGTGCTCCTCGCCGTTTTTCCACGACAGACCAAAATCCATCTCGATTCGGTTTGACGCGGCCAGCAAGTCGTCGCGGCCGCGGGATCGATCCCTGCGGCCAGGAGGACCTCGCGCAACCCTCCAAGAAGGGCCTCGATGCGCCGGTACAGCGGCCGTTGCGGTACTTTCATGAGCCGCGCGATGTCGGCGATCGATAGCGACGACTCGAACCGAAGCCGCACCAGCATCCGGTCCTCAGCGGGCCAGGCCTTCATCGCGTCGCGCAGCAACGCGCCCGCGCGCTTCGACAGGCCGTGCAGTTCACCTTCGAACGCCGCCGCATCAGCTTGATCCGGCGACGCCAGCGGCAGCAGTTCCTCCGGCGGCAGCGGGACTTCACGCGGCCGGGAAGGCCGCTGCGGCAGACGGTCTGCGATGCCGGCCACCTCATGCCGCGTGATCGACGCGTCGACCGCGCGGAGCATCGGCATCGCTTCGTCCACCGAGCGGTTCTGCCGTCCAATGACGTCTTCGATCAGGACCGCCCGTTTGCCAAGACGCTGCGCCTCGGGCGATGGCCGCCATCTCCCGTGCGTCCGCTCGCGCTGATCGGCCAGCAGGCGCTGCACGACGATCGCGAGATAGGTGGCAAGCGACGAGCGGCCTTCGTACCGGCGGAGGATCGCGTAATCCTTTTCCACCAGGGCGAGCTTGACGGCTGATGCCACGTCGTCAACGTCGTCAGCAGCAACGCCCCAGCGCCGGCAAACGCGGCGCGTGACGCGGTCGATGACCTCGATGTTGAGCTCCAGAAGCTGACGGGGGTCCATCTTGAGGTGCGTATGGACTGATGATGGTACGTCAGATTGTAAGGCGGTTGCGAAGGCGGACGAGCCAACCTGGCGTGCGGTTGTCTTTGCTTCATCGCGCGGCGTTCGTAACGTCTTCTGGGAGCCTGCGCGCCAGAACGATGCATCGAAGCTGGTGGTCGAGCCTTGGGCAACCAACGCGGCGGGCCGTGCCCGCCCTGGAAGAACAAGACCGGGTGCGCCCTGACTGCGGCGCACCCGGCTCACTACCTTACTGCCTCAAGTCTTCGGCGTCGTCGAAGGCGCCGGCGCGGTTGCCGGCGTCTTCGTAGCTGCTCTGCGCGGACGGCCGATGCGGTTCGCCTTGCGCATGACTGCTATGTGCGGCAGCAGGTCGGCATGCTCGGGCGTACGCGCCAGACTCTTGCTGAGCGAATACGTCAGCAATGCCGCCTTGCCGACGCGGTGGCGGCGCGTCAGGTTGGCCGAAATGACGCCCTGTAGCATTGCCCGCAACTCGTCCTCGACCTTCGACCATCGTGCTGCCGTCTCCGCATCCTGCTGCAACTCCTCGGGCGTGCTGACGACCACGCCCTGCAGCACCGTCGGTGACGCGCCGATGGCGTTGATGGCCGCGGGCGAACTCCGGATGGACGTTTGCCGCTGTCTGGATGGCCCTCGAATCGGCCAGTGCCAGTTGCACATACTCAGGGATCTGCTGGCGCAGCGTACGGAGCTGCTCCACGATCGCTTCCGGTGTCATCACCGGATCCTGTACCGCCGTAGCGGCGTTTGTCGTATTTACTGCACTCTGATTCGTCATAGTGTGTACCGTTTCATCGAGTAGACGGCGAAGAGGTACTGCGCCATCAGTTGATGTTCGAGCTCGCTCGCCGTGCGCAGCGCATCGATCAGCTCCGCGCGTGTGGTGACGTGATGTTTCATCGCGACGCTCCCCGCTATGTAAGGAGTGATTGGAAACGGCAGAATCCCTACCCTGGCGTTACTCTCTGTTCCGGATCATGGGGCCTTCGCTACGACCAGCGGCTGCGCTTCAACCTCTCGCCGATAGAAGACTCTCGGACGCTGAACGTTGCGCTCGGCTGGGTTGGCGATCTGTTCTTCCCCTTTGACAAACGCCACGCTGACGCCACGGCCGGCTTGTGCTTCTTTCATCATGTCGACTTGCATCTGGGGGACGCGCTGCGTGGCGAAGTCGAACCATTCCCGAACCATGACGGCGCCGTCTTTCGGCTCGGTGTCAGCCTTGCTCTGGCGGAGGCCTTCTTCGACCAGCGCGTAGGTCAGGAAGCCATGTCCGAACTTCGACGCCTCCTGCGCGGCCTGATAGCTTTGCGCCGCGGTCAGGATGTACATCCCCTTCTCGTAAGCGAGCTGCGCCAGCCCTTTCGAATTCATCGGCCCTCGGCGTTTCTCTTCCGATTCCAACGCCTGGCCGGAATTGCAGGCATCGATCACCATCAGCAACTGTCCGGCGTCGATTTTTTCGATCGCATCCTCCAATTCGAGATCAGAGATGCTGTGGGCAAGGATCGCCTTCAGGCCCGCATCATCGATGGCATCGCGTCCGCCGGCATAGCCGAGGTCGTGCGGGATCAGATAGAACCGATTGGCTTGCGCGGTTCCGTGGCCGGCGAAGTAGATGACGACCGCATCCTCCGGCGCGACCTTCGTGGCCAGCTCGGCGAGTGCTTTCATGACGTTCGGCTTGGTGGCCTGATCGTCAGTCAGCGAGGTCACTTCGGTCTTTGCAAACGTTCCCACCTTCTCTTGCTGGCTCTTCCATTCCGCACCGAAGCTGCCGGCATCCGCTACCGCGTATTTGAGATCGAAGTCCTTGTTTGCATAGCTGTTCACGCCGGCAGCGAGCACGTAGGCCGTCCCCTTGCGCTGCAGAGACGCGGCGCCCTGCACCAGCAGCCGGGCGTCCGAGCTCTTGACGTTGTCGTGATTGAACGCGTACGCGGTCAGTCTGTTCTCGCCCGCTACGATCGGCAGAGTGGCCTTGATGACAGTCTGCCCCTTGCCTCCAAGCACATCACCGTGCCAAACCTTGACGAGCGAACCGTTACGGAACAGCCGGACGTCCTGCGCGCCGGCAGGAGCCTCTTCGATTTGAATCGCCACGTCGATGGTGCGGCCCGAGGCTGTTGCCGGGGCCTGCAGGTGAACGACCGGCTGGCGGCGGTCCTTCTGAGCAACATTTTGCGCGGCTTTCGGCCGTTTTCCGCGCATCAGATCCGATAGCAGGTTTGGATAGAAGAAATCGCCGAAGAACGCTTCGACCGGCGCCACGTCCCGCAGCTCCGAGGAGAATCGCCAGAGGATCTGCGAATAGGCGGGAGAGGTACCGTCGAAGAGGCCGTCGGGGGTGACGACCAACCAATCGTTCCGGTCGAACGCGACGAGCGTGGCCAGAGCGTCGCCGCTGGCGGCATCCCACAGTCTCACGGTGCTGTCCCGGCTGCTGCTGATCAACGTCCGGCCATTGCCGCGCAGCAGCAGCGAGGTGACGTAGCCCGCGTGGCCCGGAAGGGTCCGGAGCTGACTGCCATCGCTGACGTTCCAAAGCGTGATCGTGCCGTCTTCGCTGCCCGACCAGATCCGCTTGCCGTCCGGCATGAAGACCACAGCGCGGCTGATGTTTTCCCCGAAGGAGCGGATCGGCGCGCCGGTGGCGGCATCGAGAAGGCGCACTTTGCCGGTGCCTCCGACCGCCGCGATGGTCGCGCCATCAGGGCTGAACGCCAGGCCGAGGATGAAGCCTGTCTCCTCCGGGTCAGCCTTCGAAAATAGCTGCTTGCCGGAGGCCACATCGACGACCCAGACCTCGGAGTGGTTGGTGCCGCAGGCCAGCCGGCGGGAGTCAGGACTGAAGGCCAGGCTCTCCGGGTGATAGCCGTCGCCACCAGGAAAGTCGGCCGTGGCCACGAGCTTGCCATCGGCGATGTTCCAGATCCTCACCCACCGTTCCTGGCCGCCGCTCGCCAGCAACTTTCCATCCGGACTCACGGCAAAGGCGTTGAGTCCCAGATTGTGACCCTCGAGCTTGCGGAGCGGTCTTCCATCAGCGTCGTAGATGGTGATCAAGCCGTTCTCATTGCCGCCGATGAATCCATCGTCGATGGCCGTTACCGTTTCGAAGGCCCGCTTGTCTCCGGGAGATGCGATACGGCGCATGTCCTTGCCGGTCTCGAGATCCCACACACGAATGGCATCCCACGAATCGTGGCTGACTAAGGTCCTCCCCTTGTTTGCCAGGACCACTGACTCGACGAAATTGACGTGGCCGTTGAAGGAGAGCAGTTCCTTGCCGGTCGAAAGATCCCAGATTTTCAATGCTTTGTCGGCGCTGCTGGAAGCCAGAGTCTGTCCGTCGGGAGCAAACGCGATCCCCCAGACAATGTCGTTGTGACCGATCAGGACGCGCATCTCGACGCCCTTGCTCACGTCCCAGAGGTGGGCGGCGTGATCCCAGGAGCCGGTAGCCAGTGTTCTTCCGTCCGGGCTGAAGGCTAGGGAGGTGACCTGAGCGCGATGTTTCAGAACGCGTGATGGCTTGCCGCCGGCCAGATCCCAGAGTCTGGCTGCATTGTCATTGCCACCGCTGGCAAGCTGGCTGCCGTCTGGACTGATATCCAGGGCCTGGACGGTTTCTGTATGGCCGGTAAGGGTCGCGCGTTCCTTCAGCGAGCTCACGTCCCACAGCTTCACAGCGCCCTCGACGCCGCCCGAGATCAGCGTGCGGCCGTCGCGGCTGATTGCCAGGGCGCTCACGCTTTCGCCCGGGTCGAAGGTTCGTGCCGCTTTGCCGGACGCAAGGTCCCAGAAGCGGATGAGGTTATCGCCGCCGCCGCTCGAATATGTATGGTTGGCAGTGATGATTGTCTTGGCGTCGGGCGTGAGACACATCGCGGCAAACTCGCCGTTGTCTGCGTTGATCGTCACGCGGGATTCGCCCGTCATCACATCCCAGATGCGCACCGTTTTGTCGTAGCCGAGACTGGCCAGGAGGCTGCCGTCGGTGCTGAAACGTATGGCCAGCACGTGATCGCTATGACCGGTGAGCGTGCGCAGCTCGCGCCGCGAAGCCACGTCCCAGATCTTGACCGTGTTGTCGTTGCTGCCGCTGGCGAAGAGCTTCCCGTCAGGGCTGAAGGCAACCGACCGGACATACTCCGCGTGACCGGTCTGGACGACGATCTTCGGCGGAGTCTTGGGAGACTGGGCGACAGAAAGCAGCGGCGTCAGGAGTGAGAGAACGAGCACAATCGACAGCTTCATTGGCAGGAGGTCCTCGAGGATCGAGACGGCTGTTCAGTGGTGTTCGAGCGTCAGCTTGAAGCCGGCTGGCTTGGCAAGCGTCTCGTCCGTCGTCAGCACATACCCGTCGTTGTTCTCCTCCACCATCTTCAAGTCGCGCCCACGGGAAAGGGATCGCGAGTTGAGTGCGGCCAGGATTTCCTGCTCTTCGGTTTGAGGGGATGCAGGTGCGGGAGCGGGGTTCGCGTGAACCGCTTCGGTGGCGTGCGTGGCGGTTGCCGGAGATGGTGCCGGGGCGGGTGCGGGTGCGGGGGCCGGAACGGGATGACTCACAGGGTGGGTCGAAGGTGATGCCGGTTGCGCGTTCGTCGAGATCTGGGTGACCTCCTGAATCTCGCGCTTGGACATGATGAACGTCAATTGCTCGGTTCCCGGAGTGTCGTCGAACGCGAACCAGCCCTCGCCCTGCGGCACGGTGTAGTCGGCCGTCCGGCCGATGTGATTGCTCACTCCCTGATAGGGAAAGAGCATGCTGCGTTTCCCGGACGATCCCTGATTGATGATGACCACGTAGCCTGGGAAATTCATCGCGAAGTGGAACCGCACTTTGTCGCCGGAGCGGAAAACCGTCTTCGACGACACCCATCGGGCTCGGCCGCCGCGATCGAGCTCGACGCGCACACGCACGCCGGGGCGTCCGGCCGGCTTGGCGGCCGAAGCCGCTGTGGCGGAGGGTGGGGGCACGTTGTCGCTCTTGCCGTAGGTGTTGTAGAGGTCGCGAGGCCCCGCTGGTGCCGCGGCGTCCTGCGCGAAGAGTTGATGTGAGGCCGCACAAACGAGCAGGCCGAGGGTGATCGTGATTGATTTCTTCATGTCGTCAGCATCCTTTGTCAGTCGTTCGTCGGCTACTCGGCAGACAGGCGGAAGGCGAGGACGGCGTAGCCTGCTTTCGCACTCTGTTTCACTTCCAACGTGCTGAGAAACGTCTGGTAGCCTTCCCGCACTACCTTGATCGGGTACGTTCCCGGCGCGATCGCGACGCCTTTCTCTTCCGAGTTGAAGACCCCGTTTTCGTTCGTTCTGCCGAGCATCAGGATGTCTTCGCGGCGAATCTCGCCCTTCACTGGTGTCACACCAGGCTTGAAGATCGCGAAGGAGCACTTGTCGAGGAGGCGCCCGGTTGCGTCGGTAACGAGCAGCAGCACTTTGAGCGGTGCTGAGGCGGTGGGAGGAGCCGATGGCGCAGGGGTCACAGCGGGAGCGGCACTGGTGGTGACAGCCTCGGGAGCCGCGGCGGTTGCTTGAGGCGAGGCAGCGGCGGCCGTGCCGGGAATGGTGAACACCTGCTCATCGAGACTGCCGCTGTAGAAGCGGGTGTCCATTTGCGGGTCCTGATGGTCTTTCGACAACTGCTTGATGACGTATTCGGAATTCTCGTAGAGCTCCTTGTACGTGATCTTTCCGTTCTGCAGCTTCACGAGTTTCTGAAAGACGTAGGAGAAGAGGCCGCATGGCTGCCCCTTGTCGTCCCTCCATTCGGACGAAGGCTGGAGGCTGTTGGAGGAGGAGATGACCAGATACCGGCCGCCTACATCACGCGAGGCGGCGCGATGTTGCGTCGCTGGCTTCTGGATCTGATCCACCGGAATGCCGAGAGCGTCCTTCAACTTCAACGAGCGCGTCTTGTACAGGTCGCGCCCTTGCGTGCCGGAGAAGCAACTGTCGGTGAGATAGTTGACGTACGTCCCCTGCGAAGCGAATTTCGAGAACCGCGCGTAGAGCTCGTCGTCCAGGATGAGGTTGTGCCACGGCTTGCCGCTCGAGGTGCCTCGGCTGTCGACCGGACAGATCGCCGCGTCGTACTTGCCGTCCTCGAAGAAGGGCTTGTTCTCGTTGCGCGGATCGTTCTCGAAGTGGAGCGTCTCGGTCTCGTCGAGCTCCTCGGAATAGGCATCAGGAAAAAGAGTCCCGTGACCGGAGTAGGCGAAGACGAAGAGATCGTCGCGATGGAGTCTCGAGGCGAAGCCGTCGAGCTTTGCGAGGATGTTCTGTCTCGTGGCCTCCTCATCCGTCAGCATGACCACGTTTTCGGCGGCGAAGCCGAAGTTGCCGACGAGCATTTCCCGGAGGTTGGTCACATCGTTCACGCAACCATTGAGCGCGTTGCCCGGGTACTTGTTGATTCCGACGAGCATGGCGTATTTCGCAGGGGTGGTGGCATGCGCCGAGGCCGCGAACAATGCCAGGGAAAGAATGATGCAGACGAACAGAGTGTGGGACGGGTAACGTCGATTCATACGCGTTGTGCTCCAGTTGGACGGCTGTTGGGTGGATGGGAGGCCGAGCTTGGTCAGGGTGAGCTCAGGGCTTGGACTCCACGACGACGGTCGCGCCCTGCCAGCTGCGGGGATCGAGACCGGCGCCGGCGGCCTTGACGCCGACGCCGCGCGCCGACGCCGCGTTGCCGATGGCCTCCTGCAGCCCGTGCAGGTTGAGCCGTTGGAACACTTCACCCCATGTGTAATCGACCTTGTCGCCGATGTTGATTCGTTCTTTTGTGACCAGCGCGACGAAGACGTCACGGCCGAAGGGCTCGCCGACAGGGAACTCGTAGGTATTGACGCGCGGGATGGTGTGCGAGCCGGCCGTAATCTGATTGTCGCGATCGTTGTCGTTCGGAAAGATGCAGGTGGCGACGTCGTTCCGGCTGAAGACCAGCAGGTAGAGATAGCCACCGGTGTCAGAGGTGATCTGGTAGGTCACCTTCTCACCGGCGTGGTACAGGGTCTTGTTCTCGCCCGTGCTCAGCGTCAGCCGCATCGGCGAGATCGGATTGGTCAGCGCGATTGCGGGCGCAGACTCAGCGGTCGCAAAGAGAGGCTCGTCCTCGAGTGCGACGGTGGAGATGACGTCGAACTGAGGCTGCTGATCGCCATCGAGTTTGCCGCTCTCCTGGAGCGTTCCGATCCGCTTTCCGATTCGCGACTTCAACTGCCTGAGCGTCGGCAGATCGCCCTGCTGTTCCTCGGCGAAGACATAGGAGAGCGCTCCGCGCAACGTGTTGCCGACTTCCAGCGGGTAGGCGCGTTGCTCGGAACCAGCGGCTGAGATCACCACGACGCCCGATAGCGTCTTGACCTTGGAGGAGTCGAGGAAACCGCCGACGCGCTTGAGGTCCCGAGAGCGCGGCGCCGCTGCAACGGAATACGCGGCCATGCCACCGCCGCTGGCGCCCGTCTCCGCTTTGCTGGCTGCCAACGCCTTGAACTGATCGGGCCGCGGAAGGTAGCGCGCGCCGCCGCCGTGAGGAAACGCGTGCAGCTTCGGGATGTCGCGCGAGATGGTCCCTGAGTGGCACGAATCGAAGACGAGCACCGCGCGGCGCCCGGACAACTGGGCGATCAACTCGTCGAATACATCGTCACGGATCTCCCCTGTTCCGGTTTCCGGGTTCACGTCATAGGGAGCGATCGTTTCGTCCAGCCCGTCCTCCTCGTCGCCGTTGTCGTCGGGCAGTTGAGAGCCGTGCCCTGCGTAGAGAAAGAACACCCGATCTCCCGGCTGCGTCCCCTCGATCAACCAGTGACGGAACTCCTGTTCAATGTTCGCGGCAGTCGCCTGCTCGTTCGTCAACACCTTGATCGCGGACGCAGCAAAGCCGTACCTGGACTCCAGAAACTTCGCCGTCTGCGTCGCATCCTGTACGCAACCAGGTGTCTCCGGCACACGGTTGTCCGCGTACTTTTCGACACCCACCACCAGCGCACGATCGACGGCCCACGCCGGGGTGAGACCGCAAAGCAGGAGGAAGGCGATGATGAGAGCTCTCACCAGATAGGAGCGCGGCTTGATTGTCATGCGGGACCGGGGCAAGCAATCTTACAGGAAAGCCCTGCCCGAATGATTATTTTCGGTGGCTCATCGGTCAAGGGCGATGGCCAGACCACGCCAACACCCTTCTTGCAATACGTTATGACGTAATGATAGCCTGATGTTCGTAGCTACAATACGCACGTGCGGCCAGAATTCACCGAAAGGAGGTGAGCTCATGAAGAAGTTCGTTATCCGCGAAGTCGAAACAGTCAAGACCACGGCGGCGTTCTACGAATGCCGTATCTGTCTACCGGACTGGTTGTGTGAACTCATCGGCAACTAAGACCGAAATCTCTGCGGACACGGGACGCGCGTACGTCGTTCCGTGTCCGCATTCTCCGGAAATGCTTCCGACCGGTCCATGACCGTCCCGCTAATCTATGGTGCGCTACTCCTCTGACACACACGTCATCGTGGAACCTCTGACCAGGCAGCCGGACGCTGACGGAGTCATGCTCGGCCGGAAAGAGCTGGGGGTCTACCTTCTGCTTCCCCTCGAAGCTGTTGGAGTTCTGGACGACCTGGAGGCGGGACACAGTGTCGGCGAGGCTCAGGCTCTCTACCACCGGCGGCACGGCGAGACGCCGGAGATGGAGGAGTTCCTGACCTCGCTCGAACGGCGCGGTTTCGTGCGCCCGGCCCCGGGCGATGCGGAGGAGCCGCAGCGTCTGGCCTCGCCGGCGGCGAAGGCGTTCCACTTCGAGTGGATCTCACCGCGATGGGCGGCGCTGGTCTGCAGCAAGCCGGTGCTCGCCGCCGCCGGGCTGGTGGTGGCCACTGCCCTTGTACTGGCGTGGAGCAATCATTCGATCATCCCCGGCTGGCGCGCGGCCTACTTCCCGAACAAGACCGCCGCCGGGCTCCTTTTTCTCATGTTCCTCGGCCTCTTCACCACGCTCATTCACGAGCTCGCGCATCTCGTGGCGGCGCGCGCACGCGGAGTGTCATGCCGCTTCGGCATCGGCAATCAGTTGTGGTTCCTGGTGTGGGAGACAGACATGACGGGCATCTGGGCGCTTCCCCGCGAGGAGCGCTATCTGCCGATCCTGGCCGGCCCGCTCGCCGATCTCGTCACCGCGTCGCTCCTGATGATCGTCTCGTACCTGAATGCGATCGGATGGCTGGTCCTGACGCCGCGGGTGCTCGTGTTCGGCAGAGCGCTCCTCTTCGTCTATCTGATGCGCATCGCGTGGCAGTGCTATTTCTTCCTGCGCACCGATTTTTACTACGCGATCGCGAACTTTCTCGGCTGTAAGCGGCTGCTTCACGACACGCAGGACTTCCTGAGAAACATCGTGATGGCAGGTCTGCTCGGCATCGGCAAAAAGACGGACCAGAGTCACATTCCTCCTGTCGAACGGAGGATGTTCCGGATCTACTCGGTGGTCTGGATCGTCGGACGCGGATTGGCGTTCGCGCTGCTCATCTTCGTGCAGATACCGCTCTTCTACAACTACATCACCCTGGTTGTGCAGAAGTTCCGGGATGGTGCCTTCCGATCGGGCGGCGGTGACTCCACGATGCCGCTTCTGACGGGCCTTTTCTTTTCGATCTTCCTGATGGCAGGCCTCGGGCTGTGGCTCAAACGGCTCTGGCCAAAGAAAGGACAGAGCGTATGACCACACTGACTGAATCGGCCGCTGCCGCGCCGGACACCCTCGTACAAGGAACCTGCCGCATCGTGGAAGCCCCGCGCGGACGCCGCCGGCGCGAGTACGTGGAAGAGCTGCTGGCCGAAGGGGAGTTGCGCGGAAGCGAGTCCCATCACCTCTCCTGCCGTCTCGATACCGGAGGCCCGTGGGCCGGCCTGGCGGAGCTCCTCCGAGCGCTGCTTCCCCACATCGAGAGTGGCGCGCCCGAACTGATCCGCAAGCATTCGTACGAGCTTTCGCTCGCTCTTCCCGAGCTGCGCAAGCGCTTCCCGATGACGGATGCCAGCCTGACCGACTCCTCGCCGGTGAAGGAGCGGATCCGCAGCTACCCGATCGACCGCGCCTATCGCCTGCTGCACGGTCTGGTCGATTTGCTCCACGAGTGGCTGCCACGGCATGGACGGCGACTCATCGTCGCGTGCGACGACTTCGACGGCGCCGGCGCACTGATGCGCCGCTTCTTCCGCGAGCTCGTCCGCCGGCGCCTGCGCCAGCTCCCCCTCGACATCATTTTTGTCGTCGGTGAAGGGAAGGCTGATTCGCTCCCGCGGGAGATCGTCACCAGGACTGATGAGATTGTGCGGCTCGATGTCGAAGGCGACCTCGAGGTTCCCGATCAGGCAGAGATGGCCCGGATGGCGGACGAGCTGGAGGCCCGCATCGACGCGGCGATGGGAGAGTCGGAGAACTTTCTACCGCGGCTGATTCAATGCTGCCTGGACAGCGGCCAACTGCAGCGCGCGCATCGGTGGCGCACCGTGGCTCTCGCCGTCTACAACCACTTCGGTCTCTACGAGGACGCGCTCTTCTTCGGCGAGCCTCTCCTCGAGGATATCGACCTCGCCTGTTCGGGGCCGCGCTCATTCACCCGATGGAACGTGGTCTCGGGCCTCTTCAACGCTCTCGTCGCGCTCAGCGAGCCGGAGAGGGCCTATCAGCTCGTTCACGATGAGGCGCTGTTGCGGTGCGATGACCCGAAGGACCTGGTCAGCATCTACTACACGCTTGCCATGCTCCACTGCCGGTTCCTGAAGAAGCGCGACCTGGGGATCGCCGAGGAGTACATCAACAAGTCGATGGAAATGATCGACCTGACGACGCTCGACGACAGCGAGAAACACTATCTCAACGTGTTCAATCTAAACGGGCTGGCCTTCATCCGGCACCTTCAAGGACGTGTCGAGGAGGCGGCGGAGCTGTGCAAATCCGGCTTCGAGCGTTTGAACCTTCACCTCAGCGAGGATCAGTACCGCCTGCACCGCTCCGTGCTCCTCTACAACATCGCTCAGGTCCACACCTCGACACGCTCGTACGATCAGGCGGTGGAATACTTCACCGCGGCGATGGAGATCGATCCGCGCTACTCCGAGTACCACAACGAACGCGGAAACGCCTATCTCAAGATGGGACGTCTGCCGGAAGCACTGGCCGACTATCAGAATGCAAGAGAGCTCTCCGCTCCGTACCACGAGGTCTATACGAATCTCGGACAGGCGTACAAGCTGATCGGCGATGCCGAAAAAGCCGCGGTGGCCTATTCGGAAGCGCTCGATCTCGATCCCAGTCAACTTCTCCCGCGCCTCGGCCGCGCGCAGGCATACGAGGCGACAGGACGTAAGGAAGATGCACTCGCCGACTACACGGCCGCGCTGGAGCTCGATCCCTCCGACCCACAGATCTGGTCCAACCGCGCGGTCCTGCACTACGAATGTGGGAGAGCCGCCGATTCCCTCGCCGATCTCAACGAAGCAATCCACCGCAACGCCACGATTCCCGATCTCTTCGCGAACCGAGCCCTCGTTCTTCGCGAGCTGGGCCGGCGCGACGACGCCATTCAGGACTACAGCACGTACCTGACGCTACTACCCAGCGCACCAGACCGCGCGGAGGTTCTGCAGAATATCGGCGCGCTGCGGGAGGCAGCGGTGCCGGGTTCCCCGTCATCCTGACAGCGTCTCGCGATCACCGCGAAAACCTACAACCACCAATACCACCAGCATCGCAAGCACCACCCACGCGAACCAGTCGCCGAAGCGGACGTACGGCGTCTTGTCGTGACGCACAGGAACGTCCGCCAGGACAGTCGCGAACGGCGCTGCATCGCTGCGTTGCTCGGCCAGCACGCGACCACGATCGTCGCTCACCGTCGGCAGGCCTTCTTTCGGCGCGCGGGCGATGCTGAAGCCGCTCTCTACGCCGCGCATGATCGCCATCCGGCCGCGCAGCCAGCCGTCATCGACGAAATCCCAGGCCGGCACCAGCAGCAGACCCGTCCCCGCGCTTCCATACCAGCGGCTCAATCCCGGGAAATCCATGTCTTTGCAGATGGCTACGCCCCACAGTCCGGAAGGCTCCGGCATCAGCGCCTACGTACCGGGACGAAACTTCGACTCGAACGCCGGCAGCATGGTAGCCGGTGGCGTTGCCACCGGACTGGAGATTGGACGTTTCTCGGCACCCCAGCGGGGTCCCCAGCGGGGTGCGTGAGGGTAGCCGGTGGCCACGCCGGAGGCGTTGCCACCGGTTTCGTTATGCAAAAGAAGGGCACCCCGGCAGGGGTCCCGGCAGGGGTGCGTGAAGTCGGGCAGGCTCGATCGTATGGAACGACATCCAGCTCGACGTTTCACGCACCCCTGCCGGGGTGCCTTTTTTTACCCCTGCAAACCGGTGGCAACGCCTCCGGCGTGGCCACCGGCTACCTTCGCGCACGCCTCCGGCGTGCTTGCCGGTGGCGTTGCCACCGGAACAGGAGACAGAAGTACAGGTTCCCGGAAACGAGTGTCCGGTAATCGTAAATCAGGGAAGTGCATGCCACGAGCCTCCTCCTGTCGCCCGCCCCGCCGGCTGGATAGGCGCCGTCTCGCCACCTGCCCGCCAGACCCCCAAGACCTCACCAGGAAACTTCGAGAGTTATCGGACGTATTCAGAGCGTTTCAGACCCTGCTGGTTCTCGAGGTAAACGTGACGAACCCGATCGGCAACCGTTTTGAATGCTCAGTCCTGAAACGGCCAGCGTGCCTTAGTCGTTGGATGCTTCTTTTGTCGATGCTCGCGCTCGGTGCGATCAGCCCAGCGATCGCATCGAGCACCGAGGGCAAACGAAACGTCGAGCATTGGATCGGAACATGGGCGGCCTCAGTCCAGCCGGCTCTGCCAGCGAATCCCCAGAGTTTTCACAACCAGAGCCTGCGCCTCATCGTGCACACTAGCGCTGGCGGGTCGAGAGTCAGGATCAGGATCTCGAACACTTATGGTGACCATCCGCTGCTGATCGGCACCGCGCACGCTGCCAGACGGAGTGCCGAGGCGGATATCGATCCAGCCTCCGACCGTGCTCTCATGTTTCAGGGACAGCCGTCCGCGACGATCGCTGCGGGATCGATGGCGGTGAGCGATCCGGTCGAACTGGAGGTTCCTGCCTTGTCGGATCTGGCGATCAGTCTCTTTCTTCCCGAGACCACCGTGGCGGCGACCTCACACATTCTGGCGAAGCAGACGAGCTACGTCTCACTGGACACCGGCGACTCCACCGCGGACGCGAAATTCACCGTGGGCAAGAAGATCCGCTCATGGCCTTTCCTTACCGGTGTGGATATCGCGGCTTCTCCTCGTGGAGCAGCCATCGTGGCATTCGGCTCCTCGCTCACTGATGGAGACGGCTCCGCGACGGACACCAACGGGCGATGGCCCGACGTGCTTGCGGCGCGGTTGCAGAACGACGCGGGCCGAAAGGAGCTCGGCGTCCTGAACGAGGGCATCATCGGCAACCGCCTATTGGCTGACAGTCCTGCTCGACTGCTGACCGACGGCCCCCAGACCGCCAGTCGATTTGGAGCCGCGCTCGGCGAGGCGGGGCTGAAACGTTTCAAACGCGATGTGCTCGATCAAACAGGCGTCAAGTACGTCTTTATGGGACTGGGCATCAATGACCTCGCCTACCCGGGCTCGCTGACAGCCGAAAAGGTGAGCGCCAAAAGCCTCATCGCCGGTTATCGCCGGCTGATCGCGAGTGCCCATCAGAAGGGAGTCCGAATCATTGGATTGACGAACCCACCCTTCGAGAGCTCGTTCCTCGACTCAACGATCCACTTTTACAGTCCCGAGAAAGAGGCGGTGCGTCAGGAGGTCAACGCCTGGATACGCGGCAGCGGAAAATTCGACGATGTGGTCGATTTCGACAGGGTGTTGCGCGACCCGAGCCACCCTACCCAACTTCTCCCAGCTTACGACAGCGGAGACCATATCCATCCGAACAATGCCGGCTACATCGCCGCGGCAACTGCGATTCCGCTGGTGTTGTTTGAAGGGCATTGAAGTGAGGGCGATACACTCGCCATATGCAGATCACGAACTTCATAGGAGGCCAGTTCCGCACGCCGGCATCCGGCTCCTGGTTCGACGACATCAACCCCGCCACCGGCGAAGTCATCGCTCAGATTCCCGACAGCGACGAACGCGATATCGATGATGCCGTGAGCGCCGCAAAGGCGGCGTTTCCGCGATGGTCGGCAACGTCCGCGGCTGAGCGAAGCCGTCTTCTTCTGAAGCTCGCTGATTTGATCGAGCAAAACCTCGATGAACTTGCCAGGACCGAGTCGATCGACAACGGCAAGACGCTCTCGCTGGCGAAGCGGCTGGACATCCCGAGGGCTGTTGCGAACTTTCGGTTCTTCGCCACGGCCATCCTCCACCAGTCGAGCGAAGCACACATGACCGATGCGGCGGCCCTCAACTACACCCTGCGCCAGCCGCTCGGTGTCGCCGGTCTGATCTCCCCATGGAACCTGCCGCTGTATCTGCTCTCTTGGAAGATCGCGCCTGCCATCGCCGCCGGGAACACCTGCGTGGCCAAGCCGAGCGAGCTGACGCCGCTGACGGCGAATCGTCTGGCCGGGCTCTCGCTCGAAGCCGGTATCCCAGCGGGCGTCATCAACATCGTCCACGGCTACGGCAACAAAGCCGGACGCGCGCTGACCTGCCATGAGGACGTTGCCGCGATCTCCTTCACCGGTGGAACCGTCACAGGCGCCGCTGTGGCCGCGAATGCCGCGCCGCGATTCAAGAAGCTCTCTCTGGAGCTCGGCGGCAAGAACCCGAACCTGATCTTCGCCGATGCCGATCTCGAAGAGGCCGTGGCCACCTCGATTCGCTCAAGCTTCTGGAACCAGGGCGAAATCTGCCTCTGCGGCTCCCGCATCTTCGTCGAGCGCTCCATCCACGACGAGTTCGTGGAGCGCTTCGCCGAAGCGACGAAGAAATTGCGCATCGGCGACCCGCTCGACGACGCCACCGACGTAGGCGCCCTGATCAGCGAATCCCACCTGCAGAAGGTCATGGGCTACATCGACCTGGCAATGAAAGAAGGCGGCACCATCGTCACCGGCGGAAACCGCCTCGATCGCCCCGGCTATTTCGTCGAGCCGGCCATCATCACCGGCCTAGGGTGCGACTGCCGCGTCCTCCAGGAAGAGATCTTCGGCCCCGTCGTCACCGTCACTCCGTTCGATAACGAAGAGGAAGCCCTCCGCTTCGCCAACTCCACCCGCTACGGCCTCTCCGCCACCGTCTGGACCCGCGACCTTTTCCGCGCCCACCGCGTGGCAGCCGCCCTCGACGCAGGCACCATCTGGATCAACTGCTGGCTCCTCCGCGACCTCCGCGTCCCCTTCGGCGGGATGAAGGAGAGCGGAGTGGGACGGGAGGGAGGGTTCGAGTCGCTTCGTTTTTTCACGGAGGCGAAGAATGTTTGCGTGAGGATTTAGGGGTGACACGTTTGATTCACGGCTTTACGAACTCGTCAAAGAACTGATCGTCGAACTCGAACGTTTGCTTTGGCTTCAAGCCAAGTCCAAGGCTCTCACACATCTCGAGTAACTTTTCGCCATCGACTAACTCGATTGGCGGAACTCCGTCGCGAAGAGCCTCCTTCCTCGCGTCGACCGTGAATGTTCCAGTTGTTAGGATGATTCCCTTGTCGGCTCGCCCCATCATCGCTCCTCGGAAGTCTCGAACCTGAGAAGGGTTGACGGATCCCGCGTAACGCTTGCACTGGAAGAGCACCTTGAAACTAACCAAAGGGTTGACTAGGAGGATACCGATTCCATCGATTCCGCCATCACCTGATCGTCCTGTAATCGAAACCTGTTCGAAGCCCGACTCGCGAAGAAGTCGCTGGCAAAAGCGCTCAAACCCTGCTGGCGGAAGCGTCTGAAGTTTCTGTGACAGTTGCTCGCGATAATTTTCCGTTGGTTCAGGCTCAAGTGGCGGAACGAGCTGGTCAGAAGCGGCGGCTCTATCTTCAGCTCTCTCAATCGCGAATTTCACGTGCAGAGCACGGCACAGTTGGAGAGCTTCTTGGTGGGTCATGGCAACGCTGGTCTTACCCTTCTCGGTGAGCGTCCAAACTCCCCGACGAGAGGAATCGACGTAACCACCGCTTGCAAGGTAGAACCTCGCCCATGCAACTTGGTTGTCAAAGCGCGTTTGCGTACCGCTCGGCAGGATTTCGGACTGCTCTTGTTCAGAAACTGCGACCAACTGCGCAATACGGTCGCGAACCTCGCCGGGACGACCGGAGCCGCCAAGCTCGTCGAGAACGCGAAGCAATGGGCCAAAATACCGTACGAATCGAGGCCCTTCCGTGCGAGGCTCCATGGGTGGGCTACTTCGGCGCGGACTCGTTGACGTGTTCTTGAACCAACTTATTCAGCAACGTCTCGGGCGAAACGCCGCGGTTTTCAGCCTCCGTGCGTAGCTTCTCAGCCAAAGCCTTCTCCACGGCAAAGTAGACTCTTGACGACTGGATATCAACGTCCATCTGAACTTCGCGCGTTTGATCCCAGTAGTCGGAAAGATCGTGCTCGTCCCAGAATTCGCCGATCTCCCGATAGGACAACGCTCCTGAAATCGATGTTTTACTTGCGCCCATGGTTTCTTCTCTCCGAGGGAGTCATATCGCGAGCAGATACAGGCAGCACTCGTCCGTCACGTTTCCGAACGAAAAAAACAAGCAGGTATCTTCCGGCCTCTGTCTGGCCGAAAGCAGCGTACACGTCCTCACCATCACGGTTGCCATTTTCGACGAAGCGAAACTTGGGGCCGACGCCGAAGAGCTCCTCGACTTCGAACGTTTCGACATGGTGCTTCCGTGCAAGTTTCTCGACGATCTCATCCAACCAAATGAATCCTGTAACCTTCAACTAGCAGATTCTGCACGATCTGGGGATTGAGGTCGAGCGCGAGCTAGAGATTGCCGGACCGTGTGCGGCTGCTTCGTCGCAGTCATGATGGGACTCAACCACGGTATCGCCAACGTTGAGCCGCCGGAGCGCATCCTTCCTAACGCCACGGTGCTGGCAGCGATCGGGGAGCGAATGAGGATTGGCAAAACGTTGCTATCGTTCCTATTGATGTTCTCGCCCGAGGAGTTGGTCACCTATCTAGACTCGCGGTTCAGACCGAAGGCCGTGATCCTGTACGGCTCGGCCGCTTCCGGCGAGTTGACCCCGACGAGCGATATTGACGTGGTCTGTTTCGTCGAAGGCGATGAGGCGTATCCCGAGCTCGGCGCCTGGGGTGAATGGCTGCTCGATGTTTGGATTCATCCGGTTGGCGATGCCGAACGAGCCGATGAGTTTCTGAAGTTGCACGATGGACGCGTTCTTCGCGATGACCAGGACGGCACCGCGCGAACGCTGCTCGATCGGGTCACCGCTTTGTTGTCGCAGCCCCCACCGCCGCTCGACCCACGTCATGAGCGGCATCGACGAGCATGGGGCTGGAAGATGTTTGACCGTGTGCACCGCGGCGATATCGAAGGAGATCATCGCCGTCATTGGCTTCTGTACGATCTTCCGCAGATCTGGTGTGAGCTTCATCGGGCGCACTACCTGGGACCGGCGAATGCGTTCAAAGCGATGAGAATTCGTGACGAAGCGGGTTACCTCGCCCTTCAGGAGGCTCTCGTACCCGAGGCATCGCTGTCCGATATCGAACGCGGAGTCATCGCGATCGTCGGTGAGCGGGGTTAGATCGGCGAGTACCACTTCACCGAAAGCATCGAAATCGATCAATTTCGACGAAAGGTTCTCGCACCCCTGCCGGGGTCCCTGCCGGGGTGCCCTTGTTTGTGCCTTGCAACCGGTGGCAACGCCTCCGGCGTGGCCACCGGCTACCGTCGCGCACTGCTCCGGCGTGCTTTCGTTACGCCACGAAACGTCCAATCTCCAGCGCACGCCTCCGGCGTGCTTTGTTGCCGTTCGTTCCCTACGGCGTCTTCGGTACCAGAACCCAGCCCGTCTTTACTTTCGCGCTTTCGTTCCCGCTCTTATCGACTGACACGACCTCGTAGTAGTACGAGATGCCGCGGTTGACGGCGGTGTCGCGGTAGTTGGTGGCGGTGATGAGCTGGGGTGTGAGCGGCATCGTGCCGGCGGGGCGCAACTGCTCGATCCCTGTTCCCTCGGTGCGGTAGACCTTGTAGCCGGCCAGGTCGGGGGCGTCGACCGAGTCCCAGACCAGGCGGACGTCGCCGGTTTCGACGAGCGCGGTCAGGCCGGTGGGAGGCGGTGGCGGGACGAGATCGTTGAAGATGGCGCCGGCGATTGACGACGGATCGCTCTCGATGCGCGGCGGGCCGGGGGCGGCGATCGCGGTGACGAAGTAATCGTGCGGACCGTACGGCGGGTTGTCGGTGTATGTGGTCGCGATCACCGGTGAGGTGTTGACCGGGGTCGCGAGCTCGCCGGCTGGCTGGCCGTGCGGGAACCGGTACACGTTGAATCCGGCGATGTGTGGGTCTTTCGCTCCGCTGATGGCCGTATCTGGCGCCGTCCAGTTAAGGACGACGCCCTCTCGCCGTGCCGTTGCTGTGAGGGTGGCCGGGGCGGCCGGAACATCGCGCGGCACGATCGGGGCGACGTTCGAGAGATCGCTGTTCGCCGAGGCGCCCTCGGTGACGACGGCGTAGCTCACGCGGATTGGGCGGCCGTCGGCGGCGTGAAGCGGCGGCGTGTCTTCGTACGTCAGTCGTGCGCCCGTCGTCGCCGCCGGAAGGGCGGCACCTTCGATGCTGTCGAGACGGGCTCTGACTTTCAGGAACTTGGGGGCAGCGAGCGGCGGTGTCTTCGCGAACGGTTGGTCAGCCGGTGCGGCGGCCGGTTCGGGTTGACTCGGTGGGAGGGTCCTGAGATCGCGAGGCGGTGTGACGGGCACTTCTTCGATCGAGCGCCAGACCACGATGCGCTTGATGCCTGTCATGCTCTTGCCCGCCGTCGTCAGCGAGGGATAGGCCCATGACAGAAAAACTTTGGGTCCGCGCTGTGCTACAACAAGATCGGTGGTCGCTTTCGGGATGACCGGCACGGGTGGATGTGGGTCACCACGTTTGCCGCAGGCAACGACCGCGAATAGAAACAGCACCGCAAGTTTTCTCACCGGCGTCGAATTCTAACGGACAGGAAGCCTCATGTGCGGAATCATCGGATACACCGGGACGCGTGATGTCGTACCGGTCCTGATCGGCGGGCTGAGAAAGCTCGAATATCGCGGCTACGACAGCGCCGGCATCGCCATCGTGGACGGCAATGGCGTCGAGGTCGTGCGCGCCGAGGGGAAGCTCTCAAATCTCGAGACGAAGCTGGATGAACGTCCGCTCCACGGCACGTTCGGCATGGGTCATACGCGCTGGGCCACCCACGGCAAGCCGAACGAAAACAATGCTCATCCGCATCGCGACTGCACCGGCAAGATCGTGGTCATCCACAACGGCATCATCGAGAACTTTCTCCCTCTCAAGCAGCGGCTGCAGAGCCAGGGACACCAGTTCAAGACAGAGACGGACACCGAGGTCGTAGCTCATCTCATCGAAGAGAACATGAAGGATGGGACAGCGTTCGTCGATGCGGTGAGGAAGACGCTCAAGGAGCTGGACGGTCACTTCGCGCTGGTGATGATCGACGGCGGCGAGCCGGGGACGATTGTCGCCGCCAAGCAGGGCCCTCCTCTCGTGGTCGGCCTTGGCGAAAACGAAAACTTCATCGCATCCGACGTGGCGCCGCTTCTCGCCTACACGCGCGACGTCATCTATCTCGAGGATGGGGAGTACGCCGTCCTCGATCAGCACAACGCGACGGTCTTCGACCACGACGACAGGAAGATCGAGCGCGAGCCGAAGCGGATCCTCTGGGATGCCGTCATGGCCGAGAAGGAAGGCTACCGGCACTACATGCTCAAGGAGATCCATGAGCAGTCTCGCGCCGTGCGCGACACGTTCACCGGCCGGATGTTCGAGGAGTCGGGCGAGATCTTCTTCAACGACCTGCAGTTCACGGCCGCCGATTGGGAAAAGATCCGCAAGGTGCACGTCATCGCATGCGGCACCTCGTGGCATGCGGCCCTGGTCGGCAAGTTTCTGATCGAGGAGGCGTCCCGCATCCCCATCGAGGTGGACTACGGCTCGGAATACCGCTACCGCAACCCGATCATCGACGAGAACACGCTGGTCATCGGCGTCACGCAGTCGGGCGAGACCGCCGACACGATCGCCGGGATGCAGGAAGCGAAGAGGCGCGGCGCGAAGCTCATCACGATCTGCAACGTCATCGGCGCCGCGGCCACGCGGATGTCGGATGGCGTGATCTACACGAATGCCGGCCCCGAGATCGGTGTCGCTTCGACCAAGGCCTTCACCACACAACTCACCGCGTTCTATCTGCTCGCGCTCTACATCCGTCAGCTTCGCGGCGGCGACGTGGCCAGCCGCCGCAGCGCCATGCACGAGATGAGCATGATCCCGCACAAGATCGAAGACATCCTGGCGAAGCAGGAGAAGCACATCGAAGCGCTGGCCCACAAATATTCGAAAGCGCAGGACTTCCTCTTCCTCGGTCGAGGCGTGCACTACCCGATCGCGCTCGAAGGAGCGCTCAAGCTCAAGGAGATCTCGTATATCCACGCCGAGGGGTATCCGGCGGGGGAGATGAAACACGGGCCGATCGCCCTCATCGACGAGAACCTGCCGGTCGTGGCGATCGCCACGCACACGCCGGTGTACGAAAAGGTCGTATCCAACCTTCAGGAAGTGAAGGCGCGCGACGGACAACTGATTGTGATCTGCGACGAAGGCGACGAGGAGATCCGAAAGCTGGCGGACGACGTCATCGAGATTCCGCGGACGATCGAGCCGCTCCAGCCGATCCTCTCCGTCATCCCCACGCAACTCCTGGCGTACTACATCGCTCTCCGGCGTGGCTGCGACGTCGATCAGCCGCGGAACCTGGCGAAGAGTGTGACGGTGGAGTAGGTTCCTGTGTAGCGCCGCCGGCGAGGCCGCCGGCGCTACGATGGTGCGGTGATCTCTCTTCCCTACCACCCTCCCTACGACTGGAACGCGATCATTGCTTTCCTTCGTCCGCGCGCGATCGCCGGCATCGAGACGATCGGTGACGATGCGTATCAGCGCGGTGCGGTGCGGGTCACTCATGACGCTGCGCGGAACGCTGTCGTCGTCAGCGATCGATCCAAAAGCGGTCGGATACGGACGATGTTCGACCTCGATGCTGACATCGTGGCGATCGAAGAGCACTTCGCGCGCGACCCGATGCTCGGTCCGCTCGTCCGTGCGTATCGCGGCATTCGCGTGCCGGGGACGTGGGATGGGTTCGAGATGGCGATTCGAGCGATGGTCGGGCAGCAGATCAGCGTGGCTGGCGCGACCACGCTCATGGCGCGTATCGCCAAACGTCATGGAGTGACTCCCGAGTCGATCATGCGCGCGCGGAAGAATCCAGGGATGCCCCTCGTACGCTGGAATTCCATTCGCGGTCTGGCACGTGCCGTCGCGCGCGGCAAGCTTAGGTTCGAACGCGGCGCGACGCTCGATGAGTCAATCGGCCGGCTGACGGCGCTGCCCGGCATCGGTCCATGGACGGCGCACTACATCGCCATGCGCGCTCTCCGCGAGCCGGACGCATTCCCCAGCGGCGACCTCGGCTTGCGAAAAGCTGCCGGCATGATCAGCGACCGCGAGCTCCTTGGGCGGGCAGAGGCGTGGCGGCCCTATCGCGCCTATGCGACGATGTTGCTGTGGAGAAGCCTCGGGTGATCTACACCTACGTCGATACTCCCATCGGCTCGATCCTGGTCGCCGGCGATGGCGCCGCGATCGTCGAAACCTGCTTCGCCGGCGCGAAGCCGAAACCGGACTGGACTCGCGACGACGATGCGTTTCGGGATGCGTCCGGCCAGTTGACAGCCTACTTTGCCGGTGAGTTGCAGGCGTTCGATCTGCCCCTGGCACCGCGCGGGACGGACTTCCAACAATCTGTGTGGAGTGCCCTGCTCCGGATTCCGTATGGCGAAACGACGACGTACTCGACGATTGCGGAGCGAATCGGGAGACCGGCGGCGGTTAGGGCGGTAGGTGCAGCCAACGGCGCGAACCCGATTCCGATCGTGATCCCGTGTCACCGTGTCATCGGCGCGAGCGGATCGCTGACCGGATTCGGCGGCGGACTCGACGTCAAGCGTCAACTGCTTGCGCTGGAAGCGCGGGTGGCGGGGCGGACGCTTTTCTAGAAGTCTCTGTGGTGAGCTTCAGGACCGCACGATCCAACCGCCGCCGAGGCAAAGATCATCGTCATAAAAGACGACAGCCTGGCCTGGCGCGACGGCGCGCAGCTTCTGCGCGAATTGCACCTGGGCGTGGCCGCCGGGAAGGGGCGTGACCGTGGCGGCGATATCGGCTGACCGGGAGCGCACACGGGCCTGAACCTGGATTGGTTCGGCCGGAGCCTCGCCACCGATCCAGTGTATGCGCTCGGCCAGCAACTCGTCGCGCTCCAGATCCGATGCCTCGCCGACCACGACCCGCTTCGTGAACGGATTCACGTCGAGCACATACATCCGCTCGGCAGTTCCGCCGATGTCGAGTCCACGGCGCTGGCCAATCGTGAAATGGTAGTAACCGTCGTGCTTGCCGACGACCTTGCCGTCGATATCGACGATCTCGCCGGCAGCTTCGCCCGGAGCGATCTCCGCCTCGCGCTCGACGATGGCGGAGTAGCTGTCCTTCTGTGGGACGAAGCAGATCTCGTAGGACTCCTTCTTTCGCGCGACGACCAGACCAGCCTCCTCGGCGACGTCGCGCACTTGCGGCTTGGTCATCTCCCCGAGAGGAAAAAGCGCGCCGCCCAACTGCTCCTGCGTCAGCTCGAAGAGGAAGTACGACTGATCCTTAGCCAGATGCAGTGCCTTGCGCAGCTCGAAGCGGCCGCCGTCATCGCGTGTGATGCGCGCGTAGTGGCCGGTGGCGATCTTCTCCGCGCCGATCGCGCGCGCCTTCTCGTGAAAGAGGTCGAACTTCACATGAGTGTTGCAGAGAACGCACGGGCTCGGAGTGAGGCCGCTGAGATACGACTGAACGAACGGCGTGATGACCTTCTCGTGAAAATTCTGCTCGAGGTTCAAGGTGAAGTGAGGGATGTCGAGCTTCCAGGCTACACGGCGGGCGTCGGCAAGATCGTCGATCGTGCAGCATCCCCCATAGGTCGTATCCGCGTTGGTGAGGTTGTCGTACATCTGCATCGACAGTCCTACGACCTCATGTCCGGCCGACTTGAGGATGTACGCGGCGGTCGACGAGTCCACCCCGCCCGACATGGCTACTGCGACTTTCACGGCCCTCCGAGAAGCGCCCCTCCGGAGGGTGTTATTCCGTGAGGCACTCATTGTGCATGCCAGAATCATGTGGTCCAGACCGGCGAGGAACTGGAGGCAAAGCCTCCCTATTGCGTACTAGTCGTTGATGACGATCCGAGCATTCGAAGGATGGTCGTGGCAGCACTCAAACGGGACGGTTACGTCTTCCATGAAGCTCCGAACGGGAAGGATGCGCTCGACGTCATGCGGCGCGAGCAGCCGAACGTGGTCGTGCTCGACCTGATGATGCCGGTCCTCTCAGGCTGGGACGTGCTGCAGGCGCGTGAGCTGGAGCCGGAGTTGAAGAAGATTCCGGTCATCATCATCAGCGCGAATCGCGCGCCCGAAGTTGCCAGTGCGGTCGACAAAGGCATCTGCGCCTTCCTGCCGAAGCCGTTTGACATCGGCGTTCTCAGCGCGCTCGTGCGCAGTTGCCTGCCGGTGGCGGGGCAGTCGCGAGCGGAGACCATCGGTACGGCCGGCGAAGCGGACGTGACGGGGCGTTAGGACGGGGGTCGGGGGTCGGGGGTCGGGAGTGGTAGCCCAACGTCAACCTCGTCCCTCTCCGACACCCGGCACCCGCCCCTGCTACCATTCACACGCATGTGGGTTTGCATCATCATGGGGAGCGACTCCGACGCTGAGGTCATGGGACAGGCGTGCGCGGCACTGGATGAAATGGGTGTCGCGTACGAGATGAGAGTGGCATCGGCGCACAGGAGCCCGGAGCGGACGAAGCAGATCATCACCGAAGCCGAACGCGAAGGCGCCGCCGTGTTCATCGCCGGGGCGGGGATGGCCGCTCATCTTCCCGGTGTCGTCGCTTCCTTCACCACGAAACCGGTCATTGGCGTCCCGCTTTCCGGCGGCGCATTGCAGGGACTCGACGCCTTGTTCGCCGTGGTGCAGATGCCGCCCGGGATTCCGGTTGCCACCGTCGCCGTCGGCGGTGCGCGAAATGCCGGCATCCTGGCGGCGCAGATGATCGCTCTGACCGACGAGGCGCTCGCCGCGCGGCTGCGCGAACAGCGCGTTGCAATGGCGGACGCCGTGGCGCAGAAGTCGAGGAAGGTCGAGCGCTCGACGAGATCGTAGAGCGATGGCACATCACCACCATCATCACCAGGCGCGCGGTGAAGCCGTATCGCGCAAGCTGCTGATTGCCTCGATCGCCACCGCGCTCTTCGTCGCTCTGGAGATCGTGGCCGGCCTTCGATCAAACTCCCTGGCCCTCATCGGAGATGCCCTTCACAACGTTACCGATACGCTGGCGCTTCTGCTGGCGCTCTTCGCTGTCCGCGTGGAGCGGCGGCCCGCCACGAGCGCGAAGTCCTACGGATGGCATCGCGCAGGTGTCCTCGCGGGGTTCATCAACGCCGGCGCGCTGGCGGCATTCACGATCTTCCTTTTTGTGGAAGCCGTCCAGCGGCTGCGCGCTCCTGTAGCGGTGAACAGCACCGCCATGCTCCTCACGGCGTCCGCAGCCCTTCTCCTGAACGGCTCGATCACGCTCTGGCTCCGCGGCGAGGGGCGGCACGACCTCAACATCCGCGGCGCCGCACTTCACATGCTCGGAGATGCGGTCTCGTCGGCGGGCATCATCGCGGCGGCGCTTCTGATTCGTACGACCGGAGCGCTCTTCTGGGATCCGGCGGTTTCGATTGCCATCGCCGTGTTGATCCTCATCAGCAGTTGGGGGATCCTCGGCGAGGCCGTCAATCTGCTGCTCGAGGGGACGCCTGCCGGGATCGATCCGGAAGCGGTAACACGTGCGATCGCGACGATTGACGGCGTCGACGGAGTCCATCACCTTCATATCTGGGCCCTCGGCGCTTCACGTCCTGCGCTGTCATGTCACCTCATGGTCGGCGACATCCCTGTCCGATCGACAGGCAATGTGCTCGCGCGAGTCAACGAGCTACTGGAGCACGAGTACGGAATCGCACATACGACGATCCAGTTCGAGTTCGCGAACTGCGACACCGGCGACCCGTACTGCGTGCCGTATGGGGAAGGATGAAGCGACGGGTGGCCCGCCGCCCTCGGTTGGTTGCACTTCGCGCGTTGTCTGCGCTTCGCGCGTTGCCTGCGCTTCGCGCGTTGCCTGCACATCGTGCGTTATTTGCGCTTCGCGCGTTTGTCAGTTGATCAGACTCGGTATCTACGCGCGAAGCGAAGACAACGCACGAAGTGCAGACAACGCGCGAAGCGCAGACAACGCGCGAAGCGCAGACAACGCACGAAGTGCAGACAACGCACGAAGTGCAGACAACGCACGGAGTGCAGACAACGCGCGAAGCGCAACCAAACGCGGCTCTACATAGGTTTCGCGAGCTTAGCCATCAGCGCAGCCTCGTGCGCCCGCGCTTTCTCCAGCGCTTTTTCGAGCCCTTGCACCACTTCGCTTGCTGAGGCAAGAAGCGACTGCAGCTCCACCCGCTCTGCGCCCGCGTCGTGAATCTCCGACGCGCCGGAGGCGAAGAGGTCATCCGTCTGGATTGGCTCGACGTCGACGGCGGCCATGTCGCCGAAGGGATCTTCCTCTTCAGCGACCGAGACGTCGATCGGCGATACTTCGAACGGGGAGACGGTTACGGTCTCCTCGGCATCGAACTTCGGCACCGCCGGCGTCGCCTTCATCGACAGCTTGGGCGTTCCCGCGGACATCGACGTCACGCCTGACTTCGCCGACATATCCGGCGCTCCGAGCTCGGGCTCGTCGTGCAGCATCGTGTCGACGTTCTTCTTGAGGTTCTCGAGGATGCGCGCGACGGCGGCACGGAGCGTGGCAGTGACGCCGGCGCCTGTGATCGCTGACGCCTCGACGGCCGGTACGCCGTTCGGATTCAGGTACGCGTTCATCTCTTCGACCGAGTCGACGTTCGGCAGATCGCGCTTGTTGTACTGGTAGACGAGCGCCACTTTCTCGTGATCGATGCGGTTGATTCGGAGATTGGTCTTGAGATTCTCCAGGCTGTCGACGTTCGAATCGCGCATCGTCGACTGCGAGTCGGCCACGAAGACGACGCCGTCAGCGCCGCGCAACACCAGCTTTCGGGTGGCGTCGTAAAACACCTGGCCAGGCACGGTGTAGAGCTGCACCCGCACTTTCTGGCCGCCGATCGTGCCGAGCTCCATCGGCATGAAGTCGAAGAAGAGCGTGCGGTCCGTCTCTGTCGACATCGAGATCATCTTGCCTTTGTTGTCGAGCTTCGGATTCCCGTAAATCTTCTCGAGGTTAGTCGTCTTTCCGCAGAGTCCCGGCCCGTAGTAGACGAGCTTGACCGTCACCTCGTTGATCGCCTTATTGATCAGGACCATGGGGATTAGCTTAACTGATACGTGGTCGCCGGGTCTCGGGGTCTGGTGGTCTCGGGGCCGTTGGGTTGCTGTGTTGCCTGGTTACTTGGTTGCTGAGTAAGGCCGAGTGATCCATACCCAGCAACCGAGCAACCCCGAGACCCCACCCCCACCCCACCCACCAACCTGATATCTTTTCACCACCATGTCGCGCAAAGAACTGTTCGAAAAAGTCTCGATGGAGCAGATCGTTGGTGTCGTACGCGAAGAGAGCGTCGAGGCCGCGGAGTCGGTGGCTGAAGCCTATGTGGGCAACGGCATCCGCATCCTCGAGGTGACGTTGACGACGCCTGACGCCTTCGACCTCATCTCGCGGTTCGCGCAAAAGTACGCGCCGCTGGACGTCATCCTGGCCGCAGGAACCGTACGAGGCTCGGACGATGCCGCGAAGGCCAGGAAGGCAGGGGCACAGATCCTCGTCTCGCCGCATACCGATTTGCACGTCATCAAGTATGCGAACGAGAACGACATCCTCTGCGTCGCCGGCGCCGGTACGGCCACCGAGATCATTCGCGCCTGGGAGGCTGGGGGCGACATTGTTAAGGTGTTTCCGGCGCTCTACCTCGGCGGGCCCGACTACATCCGTACGCTTCGCGGTCCGATTCGCGATATACCTCTGCTGGCTGGCGGCCCTGTGCCGCTCGATACGATCGAGAGCTACCTCGATGCCGGCTGCATCGCCGTGAACCTCGGCGCGTCATTGGCCGTGCCGGAGTTGGTCAAGACCGAGCAGTGGGAAGAGATTGGCCGCCGCGCGCTGCTGGCGACGTCGATCGTACAGTCGCGAAACGCCGGCGTCGAGTCCGACGCGTACGTCCACTGACCGTGAACGGCGTGATTCAGAAGGCGTATCTCGTTCCGGGGCAGCCCCACGTCCTCCTCGCGCCGGAACGCAACGCCGGCTGGGCCTCGCTCCGGCAGAGCTATGAAGCGATCGGCCGCGAGATCGAGCGCTCCGGCGCCGAGCTCATGCTGCTTTATTCGACGCAGTGGTTCTCCGTCATCGGTCACCTCTTTCAGACCGCTTCGAATCCGCAGTGGACGCTGGTCGATCAGAACTGGTACGAGCTCGGCGAGATCCCTTATTCGTTCCGCATCGATCCCGAGTTCGGAAAACTCTACGCAGGAGTCTGCAAGGACCTCGGCATGCAGACGGCGACGGTCGACTATCACGGCTTCCCCATCGACACGGGCACGGTCGTCGCCCTGAAGCTTCTCAACCCCAACAATGCCGTGCCGGCGTCCGTGGTGTCGTGCAACATCTACTCGGAGCGCGACGAGACTCGCGCTCTCGGCCGCGCCGCCCGTACCGCCATCGACCGCTATGGGAAGAAGACCATCGTCGTGGTCGTGTCGAATCTCTCCAACCGCTACGAGGCCGGCGAGATCGATCCCGCACTCGATCACATCTCTTCCTCCAAGGACGATGAGTGGAACCGCAAAATCCTGGAGATGTTCGGAGAGGGGAGGCTCGAGGATGTGGCCCAGGTCGCCCGCGAGTTCGGCCGCGAAGCCAACGCCGACATGGGCTTCAAGGCCATCTGGTGGCTGGCGGCGCTGGCCGGTGAGAACAACAAGTACGACGGCAAGGTATGGGACTACCAGGCCGTTTGGGGAACCGGTAACGCCATCGTCGAGCTGACGCCGAATCCACGCAAGGAGCTCGACTTCGAGAAAGAGTTCGACGAAGGGCCGGTCGAAGCGGGGACCGGTCTCGAGACTCACAATGTGATCGAGCCCAGCATCGCTCAGGTTCGGGATGAGAGTGACGGTGGGGGAATCATGGCCTCCGGTGCTGCCGCCCCAGTCGGCGCGTATCCGCACGCCCGGCGCGTTGGCGACCTCCTCTTCCTTTCAGGCATCGGACCGCGGCGGCCGGTGACGAATGAGATTCCCGAAGGCATCGAGGCGCAGACGCGTGCCACGGTGGACAACGTCCGGGCGATTCTGAACGAAGCCGGCAGCTCGCTGGAGAAGATCCTCGACGTGACCGTTTATTTGACCGACATGAAACGCGACTTCGAGCGGTTCAACGGAGTCTACGCCGAGGTTCTGGGAAAGATTCAGCCGGCACGGACGACGGTGGGCGTTGACTCTCTGCCGACGCCGATCTCGGTCGAGATGAAAATCATCGCGTCGGCGCGATGATGGTCATCGATGCGCTTCAATAAACCTTCATCAGCCTCTGGGCTGCCTGTGCGTACCCGAACTCTTCCGATCGCTCGTACGCAAGTCGACGAAGCTCGGCGATGTCGCCCTGTGACACGGCGAATACCTTCGACGCGGTCCCATCCGGCGTCCCTGTGCCGGCGATGAGCCTCGGGGCGAGATCGCCGAGCAGTGCCGTCATACCTTCGAGCGGGAACGTGACCGGTATGACCCCGCACGACATCGCCTCGAGTACGGCGCGATGCCCTTCGTCCGAGCCACGAGCGGTGAACAGGAGGACGTCGGCGGCGCGGTAGTGCTCGACAAGGTCGTCTTCGTGGTAACCGGCCCAGATCACATCGACAGCCAGTTCCCTGGCGAGCGCATCCAGTGCAGGACGATGGTCTCCGTGACCGACGATCATGAGACGCGCGTTCGTAATTTCCCGCCGCACCAGAGCAAAAGTTCGCAGGACGTCCTCGAAGCCGCGTCCTCTGGACAGCTTGCCGATCGCCAGCAACAGCAAGACCTCCGGTCCGAGGCCGTACCGCTCGCGAACGTCCGGCCCGGTGGGGGTGAATTGCCGCCGATCGATGGGTGGCGGCGTGAAGACAGGATCGAGCTGGCGGATGGGGGACGCATCGAGAAACGAGGCGTTGACGACACAGAGTCGCGACGTGCGAGCGATCAGCCATCTCGTGAACGGATCGCTTCGCAGCACGCGGCGCGCGTGAAACGTCCGTACGATCGCCGTCCTGGTGTTCCGAACCGCGAAGAGCGCCAGCCAGTGGTCGTAGGTGAGGTGCGCGTGGACGACGTCGAAACGATGATGATCGACGAGCCTTGCGAGGACATCGACGGTGTGGGCGAAGGAGAACGGATTCTGTGCTTTGGCGATGATGGCGTGCGCGAAGTCGTGGTGACCGATCTTGCTCTGCAGCTTGTAGCCGCCAACGTAGGCGTAGTGCGCGTCGACACCGGCTTCACGAAGCGCCTCGGTCTCAGCAAATGCCGGCGCGGCGGCACCAGTCCATCGATTGCCGGCGGCGAGGTGGAGTACTTTCATGCGGTCTTCGAGATGGTGCGCTTTCGTGATCGCGGAGTGAAGGACGTCGCTCCCGCGCGACCTCGCAACCGCGATACCGCAATGCTACACTCCGCGCCGCCATGGCAATCCAGCCCCAGCTTCTCGAAATCCTGGCCTGCCCGATCTGCAAAGAAGAGGTTCGGCCGGTGCCGCTTTCGGAAGCGCGGCGGGTTACGGTACGCGACAAATTCCGCGACAAGATGCGCGGCGAGGAGCTTGTCGTCGAAGAAGGGCTCCAGTGTGTGAAGTGTCACCGCGTCTATCCCATCGTCAGCGACATCCCGGTGATGCTCGTCGACGAAGCATTCGAAGAAGCGTGACCTCCGCCCGTGTCCCTAGCCCGACGTCTCGGCCTTCCTGAAGAGACGCCCAAACCCGTCGCGCTGGCGGTTCTCTTCTACCTTGGGCATCTCTTCTGCGCCGGTTGGGCAGCGTCGTCAGAGATCTTTGCCTTCATGACCATGGCCATGGCCGGCTATGCGCTGTACCGGCGACTGCTCGCTCCTTCGTTTCACGTCCTCTACGTTCCGCTGGCGCTCTACGGGCTCGATTCGACGATCTCTTCCCTTGTGGCCAACCGCCACATCCACGCGTTCGGCGAGAACGCCCTTTGGGGGAAGATGCTCCTTTTCCCGGCGGCGCTCATCCTCTTTCGGAACGTCCCACGCAGTCGTGATGCCGCGATTCGGATGTTGCTCATCTTCGGTGTCTTCTCGTCCGGTTACGGCTTTGTGCAGTATTTTGCCCTAACCGCCCAACACGATCTCGAGCATCGCATCACTGGTCCCTCGGCACACGTGATGACCCTTTCAGGTCTGCTTCTGCCGGTTGCGCTCGTGTTTCTGGTCCTCTGGATCTACGACATGCGCAACATATTGCTCTCGATTGGTCTGGTGATGACGCACTTCGCGCTGCTGCTGACATTCACGCGGAGCGTTTGGCTTGGCTGGATCGCCGGCGTGGCCGTTCTGCTCGCGCTGAAGTGGCCGAAGGCTCTGGCGTGGGCGGTGCCAGTCGCGATTCTGGCGCTCAGCTTTGCGCCGTTGACGTTTTTCAGCAGGATCACGTCAAGCTTCGATGTTCGGCAGTCGTCGAACCTCGATCGGATTCGGATGGCCGAGGCCGGGATCGAGATCATCAAGGACTACCCGCTCTTCGGAGTGGGGCCGGCCAACGTCAAAGAGATCTACCCGCTCTATCGCAAGCATGATGCGCCGCGTTTCCGCATCCCCCACCTGCACAACAACGTCATCCAGCTCTGGGCTGAGCGTGGTGTGCTGGCGTTGGTGGCTTACCTGTTCCTCCAGTTTCTCTTCCTGCGCGAGTGCGCACGGGGGTGGGGCGGACCGGACACGAAATATGCTGAGATCGGTGTCGCGGCCGCGGTCGCTCTTGCTTCGGCCGGCCTGTTCGAGTTCAACTTCGGCGATACCGAGGTTTTCTGGGTGATGTTGGATGTTTTTGCGGTCGTGATCGCGTTCCTGTCCCCGGCTTCCTCATCCACGCCCTCTCCCACCCCCGACGCCCTGCTCCCGGCCCCCCATCCGAATGAACCCCATCTACGCCCGGTTCTTGAAACAGATCCGTAACCTTTCCAGAATGGCTGCGTCGAATGAGCGAGATCAGTAGATGAAACACCTGAGCGATCAGGAGTTGATGAGCATCGTTCAGGCGGGTGATTTCTCTCCTGCATCTGAGATTTACGATCGTTATTCGAGTCGGATATACAACTTCGCCTACCGCTTCCTGAAGAACAGCGAGGCGGCCGAAGACGCGACCCAGGAAGTCTTTGTCAAGATGCTGAAGCACGCAGGCCAGTTTCATGGTGGAGCAAAACTGTCGACGTGGCTTTTCTCGATCACGGCCAACTGGTGCCGTGACTATCTGAGGAAAGCAGAGAACAGAACCAAGGAAGGAGAAGATGTACTGATCTCTCTTCCTGCGCCGGCCGAGCTCTCGCCGCAGCGCCATCTGGAGCGCCGCGAAGACGAAAAACGGATTCAGAAAGCACTGACGCTGCTCTCGCCCGACCAGCGCGAAGCCATTCTCCTCTCCCGCTACCAGGGATTGTCTTACGCGGAGATCGCGCAGATCTCCGGCTGTTCGGAGGGGGCGGTGAAGACGAGAGTGTTCCGCGCCATGGAAGTGCTGAAGAAAGCGCTGACCGGCGATGCCCGTGGAGGTGACCGATGCCTGACTGTGATGCCGTGAGAGAAAACATACCGCTGCTGCTGACCGAGTCGCTCGACCCCATGCGCCGGGAGCTGACGCATCAGCACATCGAGACGTGCGCGGTCTGCGTGGACGAGTGGAATGCGTACAAAGAGACATGGCAGATTCTCGAGACGCTTCCCGAGGTTGCAGTACCTGCACGCGTGAAGCAGCGCTTTCTGGCCGAGGTTACCCCGGCGCCGGCTGCAAAGACGAATGTTCTGCCGTTCCGGAGAGGTGGCGCGGTTCGCTGGTTAGCCCAGGCCGCGGCAGTCGTGATCGTCGCCGGAAGCGCGTTCTACGCTGGTCATCGCGCCACGCCAACTACCCAATTGACGCCGACACCGGCGCAGGTGACGGCCATTCAGCAGGCGATGCCTGCTCCGTCCTATTCGATCGCCGAGTCGCGGGTTCTGCCCGCCGCTTCGATCAGCCCGCAGATCGAGGGGCGCCCCGACATCCAGAACGTGCAGTTCACCGACGCCTCGCCATCGAGCGATCAGATCGGCGTCTCGTTCGACATCACCTCGCACGTGACCGTGACCGGACGGCCGGCAGACAAGAGCATGGTCCGCCTTCTGCGCTACGTCCTCGAGAACGAAGATCGGGAGTCACCGTCTCGCTCGCGGGCCATCGACTGGGTCCGCGCGACGTACTCGCACGTCCGCAATCCTGATCCGGAGATCACCGAGGCGCTGGCGAATGTGCTGCGCAACGACGAGCATCAGGGCGTGCGTATCAAAGCAGCCGACACGCTTCAGTCGATGCAGTCGGCGATGACTGACGGCACACGCGATGCACTCGTGGAGGCCTTGAAGAACGATCCCAATCCGGGCGTCCGCATCAAGGCGGTCGAGGCCCTGGCAAAGCTTGCGCGCAGCGGCGCAATGCTCGACCCCGACATGGTCGACACGCTTCGCAAGAAGGCTTGGCAGGGTGACGAGAACGTGTATGTCCGCGTCAAAGCGGCGGAGGCTTTGAGCAGCATCAAACCGCGATGAGGCCTACGATTCGAATGTCCATCGCCGCACTGGGGCTGCTCTACGCCACGCAGCTCTTCGGCGGCAGCTTCGCGACGAGCACCCGTGTCGTGCGCGAGTTCCCCGTCGATCTGGCCGGATCGGTGTGGATCGACAATCCGTTCGGCAGCGTCGACGTGATCGGCGGTGAGGGAAACCTTGTCTCGGTTACCGCTGACCGCGTGATCACGGCACCGGATGCGGCCACGCTGAAAGAAGCTGCCGATAGTGTCGCGATGAGCTTCGAAGGCGACACGAAGGTCCGTCTGATTCGTACGCTTCTCCCGCCCACTCGCAACGCGCGCTGGAGTGTCGCAGTCAACTACGTCATCCGGGTTCCTCGCAGCGTCAATGTCAAGATCGGCTCGAAACTGGCCGAGCACATCCGTGTGTCGCACATCAACGGCAGCGTCACTGTCAATGGCTTCAACGGGACGCTGATCATGGAGGGCGTCGCCGGCGCGTCGTTCGTCACCATGGTCAACGGACGCGTCATCTACGACTACACGCAGCGTCCGGTCGCAAAGGCGCAGGTGCAGGCCGTCAACGCTGATATCGACATCTACCTGCCTCCCAGCGCAAACTTCGACTGGGTGGCAAATACGCTCAACGGCGATATTCTGACCACGTTTCCGATTCACCAGCCCCGTTTCACTGGCACGGTCTTTCACGGTCTGGTCGGCGCGGGCGGACCGATGATCAATACAGAGACGATGATGGGCCGCATTTTCGTCCAGGCCAAGGGCACGGATCCGAATTCGGCTCAGTCGGTGCGTGTCTACGCTACGGGTCAGAAGCCGGCGGCGAGCGATGTGCTTCTCCAGCCGGCGAAGGAAAAGATTCAGTTGCCGTTCTTCATTGGCGACTTCACTTCCATCGCCTCCGTGGCTGATGTGACCGTCGGCGAAGTGCGAGGCAATGCCCGCATCGAGACCGGCGCAGGTGAAGTGGAGTTGGGTGCCGTCTTCGGCCAGTGCAATGTCACATCGATGGGTGGACCGCTCAACCTCGGCGACATCATGGGTGCGCTTTTCGCGCACACGGGCGCGGGCGATATCATCGTGCGCGCCGCGCGGATGGGCGGTCAGGTAACCACGGACGGCGGCCTCATTCGGATCATCATCGCCGGCGGTCCGATGACGCTTCGCTCGGCCGGAGGCGACATCATCGTCCGGCAGGCCTCCGCAGCCATCGACGCAGAGACCAGGTCCGGAGACGTCACATTGACGGGCGATCCCGGGCAGAAAACCCTGAAGATCACGGCCCGCACGCTGCAGGGCAACGTCGTCCTGAATGTCAGCCCGCGCTTTGCGGCTGATATCGACGCCACGATCGTGACATCCGATCCCGACGTGAACCAGATGCACATCGATTTCAATGGCATCACCGTGCGCCGCGAGCGGGTCGGCAACAAGACCCGCATCCGAGCCACCGGCAAGATCAACGGCGGCGGCGACCGCGTTGAGCTCTACGCGGAAGAAGGAGACATCTACATCTCCGCGCAGACGATCACTCCGATCAGGCTGGCCACACCGAAGCAGTAGAGGTTGCGACGGGCAGACGATTACGAGCGCCTAACGGTCCTCGAGCCAGCGCTCACGATCAAGCCGGCTCCTAACGAGGTACGCCGAGGCTCTCACCATCGACTCGGAGCCTCTCGCGAGTGCCTCCAAGGCTCTCACGACACTGTACCCTCCCACTCAACATCTACGCGACGGCTCTCACGACACTGCCCCCCCACCCTCTCGACCCACTCGGAGGCTCTCGCGACGGTACCCCCCCACCCTCTCGACCCCCCTCCGAGGCTCTAAGCACACTCCCCTCCCCACCCTTTCGACGGTACCCCCCCGGCATCGCGAGAGTACCCCCCCACCCTCTCGACCCTGCCCCCCCACCCTCAACAGGGTACCCCCCCACTGTCGTGAGACGGCTACCATAGTGTCGCGAGTGCCTTTCTCGAGGTCGCGAGGGTGCCCCCACCCTCACCGATCGACCCCGAGGCTCTCGCCATCGACGCAGAGCCTATGCAAATCACACGTCGACACTCTCGGGAGCGGCTCGGGGGCCCTCGCGATCACCACGTCAGACGCTTCGTCCGGCCGCGAGACGCCGGCGTGCCCGCGGGCGGGACGCCAGCGTTCCGGGGCTACGCACCAGACGTGTGGTTGGACCCTCGGGCGGCGTCGAGGAGACCTACGCCTTGTTCGCTGTCCGCCGCCGCTTCGCGTGGAGACGGTCGATGAGCTTTGTGGTCGACCGGATCTGTTCGAGGATCTTCTCCTCGAGGCCTGCGCCTTTGGCCTTGAAGCTTTTCGCTTTGCGGAAGACCTGACGGGCGCGATCCTTCTGGCCGCTTTCGAGCAGGGCCATGCCGAGGTGCATGAGGTTGGTTGCAGTCGGCCCGAGGTCGGCGGACTTTGTGAGAAAGTCGACGGCGTTGTCGAACTCGCGGCGCTTGAAGTAGACCCAGCCGAGGGCGGCGAGCGGGAATTGCTTCAACTCTTTCGGCGAGTAGCGGAGCGCGAGTTGCGCCGACTCCAGAGCCTCGTCGAGGTTCTCTTCCATCTCGGCGAGGTTGTAGGCCTTTTCGTAATAGGCAATCGACTTGGCGTAGTTCGATGTGTAGTCGTGCAACATCTCTTCGAGGGCGCGGTTGGCGTCTTTGAAGTTCCCCTCGGCGCGGAGCGCTTCGACGAGCGTGGTGTAGGCCGCAGCGGCAACGACATCGGTCGGCCGCTGCCGCAATACGCGCCGGGCCGCCGCGATGGCCTCCGTGTTCATTTCCAGATGCGAGCAGAGAAGCGCGTACGGCATCAGGATGCTGATGTTGTCGGGATCGACTGCCGAGGCACGGCGGTAGTGATCGAGCGCCTCGATGTAGTTACCGCTCGTGGCCAGGCTCTCCGCGTGTTTGAACTCCTCGGCGGCGGGACCCTCCAGAGGAATGTGTCCGGAGATCCCTTCGTAGATCTTCACCGCCTGCTGGTACTCGATCTTGTTGGGGTTGAGCTCCAGCGCTTCCTGGAAGCAGTCGATCGCTTTGCGGTTCCAGTTGCGGTCGAGATAACAGAGTCCGAGGTGATAGATCGCTTCCTCGTACTCGGGATCGAGCTTCAGCGCCGACTGGAACGCTTTGATGGCGCGCTCGAGCTGGCCCTTGTCGTAAAAGATGGTGCCGAGCAGGTAATAGGCCTGCGGCAACTGCTCGATCTGGATGGCCTTCTCCAGGAACTTCTGCGCACGAAGCAACTTTCCTTTGCGGGCGTAGATCGCGCCGAGGGAGAAGTACGGGAGGAAGGACTCCTGCGAGATCTGAATAGCGCGCCGGAGCCAGCGCTCGGCACCTTTGAGATCCTGCCGCTCGTGCAGCAGCACACCGTAGAAGACGGCGGCATCGAAGTGGTCGGGTTGAACCTCCAGCGTCCGTTCCAGGTAATGCTTGGCGCGGTCGAGGTTGCCATCGTTGAAGAACATCTCGCCGAGGAAGAACGACAACTCGTAGTTGTCGCGATCGAGCTTGAATGCCTCTTCGAGCGCCTTGATGCCGCGATCTGGATCGAACGCATCAATGGCCGATTCGGCCTCGGCAAGCAGTTGAAGGAACCGCTCGCGCCGTTCCCCGCGGAAGAGCGACATGATGCGGTCTTTCCGCTCGGTGAACCGCTGCTTCTTCTCGAGGGCGAGCATCTGTTCGCCCATCTTCGATTCCCACAGTTCCACGAGCTCATCGGCGGAGACGACGTTCTTCCGTTCCAGGAGCTCTTTGACCGACAGCAGGCCGGTCTGGTTGATGAAGATGGCCCGTTCGTGCTTCTGGATGGCATCGACCACGCTGCGAAGCGTTTCGGCGCTGCGCTTGACGATCTCTTCGAGGCCGGAGACGCGTTCGAGCAGATGCTCGTCGAGCGAAACATCGCCTTCTTCGTCGTACTCCTCGACCTCGTCCTCTTCGAACGAGCTCATTCCCGAGAGCACGAGGAGCTTCGCCTGGCAGCGAAAGCAATACTCGCGCTCGTCGTCATTCAACGCGCTACAGGTCTGACAGAGCATGTGTGTGGCGATTAGAACACCGCTTACGCTCCGCGTCATCCACGGAGATTCAGGGCTTCCGATAATCGTAAAAACCGCGTCCGCTCTTGCGGCCGAGCCATCCGGCATCGACCATCTTCACGAGGAGTGGACATGGCCGGTACTTCGGATCGCCAAACCCATCTTCCAGTACGCGAAGAATGGCCAGACAAACATCGAGTCCGATGAAGTCAGCGAGCGTGAGCGGTCCCATCGGATGGTTCATTCCCAGCTTCATCACGCCGTCGATCGATTCCGGAGTAGCCACACCTTCGAACAGGGCGAAGATGGCTTCGTTGATCATCGGCATCAGCACACGATTGGAGATGAAACCGGGGTAGTCGTTGACTTCGATCGCCGTCTTTCCCATCCGCTTCGACAGTTCGGCGACGCTGGCGTACGTTTCGTCGCTGGTGGCGATGCCGCGGATGACTTCCACGAGCGTCATGACCGGCACCGGATTCATGAAGTGCATGCCGATGACTTTGTCGGGGCGCTTCGTCGCCGCGGCGATCTTTGTGATCGAGATCGACGAGGTATTCGAAGCAAGAATACAGTTGGGTCCGGTCAACGAGTCGAGCTCTGCAAACAGCTTGGTCTTGGCGCCAAGATCTTCGATGATCGCTTCGATGACGAGGCCGGCAGCCGCCGCGGCTGCCACGTCGCTCGTGGCGTGGATTCTGGCAAGAACCTGCTGCTTACCCTCTGCGGTGAGTTTCCCTTTGTCGACGCCTCGCTGAAGGTTGGTCGAAATCGTCGACATTCCGCGCTCGAGAATTGACTCAGCGACGTCGATGAGGGTGACGTCGAAACCGGACGCCGCGGCGGTGTGGGCGATGCCGTTGCCCATCGTGCCGGCTCCGATCACGACGATCTGATTCATGGCTCCTCCAGAAGGCGGCGAAGCCTATCACGTTGCAACGAAACGAGAAGCGGGCGTAAGATCGCTCGTCCCATGGCTTCCAAGTGTTTCATGTGCGGTGCGGCGATTGTGAGGGGAATCCTCTGCGAGCGTTGCGACAAGCCGCGAAAACCAAAACAGTCCGCAACCAAATCGACCGGCGAGCCGGGTGCAGGACCACCGCCCTCGGCTGTCTCGGTTCCAGATTCGATGCCTCCGACTTCGGCCGCCGAGGGCGGCGGCCCTACACGGGCAACATCTTCAGCCGAGGGCGGCGGCTCTTCACGGCGCTCCTCGAGTCCGGCAACCGCTGCCGCAGCTGCGCCTGCCCCGGAGATGGAGCCATTTCCCAAGGCGCCGTTGCTTCCGTTTCCGGTGGAGTCGGCGTCCCCGGCGATCACGAGTATTGCCAATGTCCTCATGGCTGCCGGCGCATCGGCGATCGTGGTCGGTTCGGATCGGGGCGTAAAGTTCATTACCGAGGAAGCTAAAAGGCTTTTCGGCGTCCCGCAATCGGATCTCTCTTCGGTCAAGCAGATCGAGGCATTGAGCGGCGTACGCATCAGCGAGCTGACCGTTCCCACGTCGACCGCCCTTCGTGTCCACGAGCGCAACATCCTCTTCTCGCTGGTCCCAATCTCGGGTGGCGCCATGGGTGCGGTTCTGATGTTCCGCGAGGCCGACCCGATGAATGTCTCCCATGCTTCGTTCGTGGCTTTCGTGCGGGAGACGGTTTTCACGCCGCTGCGGTCACTTCGAGAGTCTGTGCTGGCATCCTCCCGGAAGCGTCAGCGCGACCCGCTCATGGAAGACTGGGCAGGGACGATCGATCAGATCCTTTCATCGCTGGAGATGGCTCCCGAGGTGGGAGAGCCGGCGCCGGCTGCGCGGACGCCAAGAGTGGTCGACATCATCCACTCGGTGACCAGTCGTTTCGGTCCGTTCGCCGATTTGAAGAACATCCAACTGCAGATCGATGTGCCGGAGCTGGAGGAACGGTTCAAGAATCACGAGCAGCTCGTCGAGGCGCTCGGTGTGCTGATGGACAACTCCCTCCACTACGTTCCACCCGGCGGACAGGTGGTGGTTGGTGTTCGGTGGATGGAGCACAAGAACAAGCCGCTTCTGCTTTTCTTCGTGATGGACAACGGCCCGGTCGTGCCTGAGGCGTTGCGTCAGACAATCTTCGAACCGGGCTTCGTCTGGAATCCGCAGGGACCGGACCGCACCGGGCGGAGTCTTTTCAAAGTACGCGAGTTCGCCGTTGCGCACGCGGGCTCGGTCTGGGTCGAGTCAAAGACGGGGAAGGCGTGTACGTTCTTCCTCCGCGTACGGCCCGACGGAGCGAGGTGATTTTCTCGGGGGTCGGAGGTCGGAGAAAGACCGCTGGACCTGGGCTCCGACTCCAGGCTGCCGGGTCTACGGTCGTGAGGTCTGGCCGCCGCGCGTCGAGTCTCGCTCCCGGCGCCGGGCTTCGATGCGCATCTGCAGTTCGGCGAACCTGGTCTTCTGTTCGGGAGCGAGAATGCTCTCGATCTCCTTGTTCGAGGCGTCGAGCTCGAGGCGAACTTGCGGGCGGACGGTGCTCATTGCGGCATCGATCTTTGCCCGATGGCGCTCGATGATCTGCTGCACCTGTGTCTTCTGCGCCGGCGTGAGGTTGAGCTCACGGCCCAGGTGATCCGCCATCCGGTCTGACGAAAAGCGGGTGCGGTGAGGAGAGAGCCGCCCGCTGCGGATCAGGTAGAGATGATCGCCGGCCACTCCGACGAAGACGCCGGCGATGAACGCGACGATGACGACCACAACGGCCGCCGTGCGGGTGTTACTCGACACTGAATGTATCCCCTCCGACGGAGACATCGACACCCTGCGTGACGGCGAGCGCATCAAGTGTCGTAGCCGACGTATCGTGAGACTGCTCGAACCACTGTACGCCTAGAGTTGCCACGAGTGCGAGCGTCGCCAGCGAGGCAACTACTGGCCGGAACCAGCGGGCCAGAATCTGGGCGATGCCGGACTGTGCTTCCCTGGCAATCCGCTCCCGCACACGCGCGGCGATGCGGGTGGTCATCATTTCGTCCGGTTCGAAGCGAAGATGCCGTGCCTCTTCACGCAACCGTTCCATGAAGTTGTCTTCAGTCATTGCTGCCTCCGTGAAGGTCCGCCAGTTTCTCTTTCAGTTTGCCCCGAGCGAGCGACAAATGCGAGCGCACCGTGCCTTCGCTCAACCCTGTCATCTTCGCGATCTCAGAGTGTCCGAGCTCGTCCACCAGATACAAGCGTGCCACGATTCGCTGCATCGCCGGCAAGGATTCAATGCCGCTATCGATCCGCTCCGCCAGTTCGTTGGAGATCGCCGGCAAGTCGGCCCGGTCGCGGCGTGCCGCCGGCGCCGCATCGGTGATCTCCTCATGCCGGAATCTGTTGCGATGCTTCATCACGTCGAGCGCGAGGTTCGTCACGATGCGGTAGATCCACGGTCCGAACGGCTCCCCGGTCTTGAATCGGCCGACGCTCTGAAATGCCTTGACGAACGCCTCCTGAGCCAGATCCTCCGCGTCGGCGGAGTTGCGCGCGATTCCCCACGCGATCGACACCACCCGCTTCATGTACTTCGTGACCAGGTAGTCGTATGACGCTGCGTCGCCGCCCTTGACGGCGGCGATCGCACGCGCTTCGATCGGGTCTTCGTTTGTCGCGCTTCTCGTCTGCGCCTTCTCCACCACAAAAACCAAACGATCGAACGCGAGTGGGCCGGCGGCCGCTCCCTCGAACATCGACGTGGCGTCCATCATCTTCCTACTTGTTGGCGTGCTTCGCCATCCGCTGCTCCAGAAAGGCCGCGGCTTTGCCGCGCTGATCGGGTGTTTGCTTCTTCATTGGGTTCTCCTTGTTGACGAACGGGTTACGACGCCGGCAGGGGAACGTTGAACATATAATCCGGCAGCTCGATCCGCCCGCATGCGTCCCTTTTTTGCAGCCCTAGGCAGTGCAATCGCGCTCGCGATGGTGAGCGTCGCTCCGGCTCTCGCGCAGCCGCTGGTCTGCCCTCCCGTGGCGGCCGTAGCCGGCCGTCCGTGCGAGACGTTTCACTATCACGTCCAGATGTTCAGGCCGGATACGCGCGAATTCTACGAACTTTACGGAATCAACATGTTCGCCTCGATGGGCGCATGCGACCGCGCCCGCGACCTGCAGTTCAAGCGGAACATGACCGTGGTGGAGTTCTTTCGCACACAGCGGCGGGATTGGTGGCAGGCCGATAAGTTCGGGCTGTGCCACTGCGACATGACCGTCGAAAAGGCCAGCCCGAATGCGCTGACGGATGCTGCGCGCGCGCAGCAGGTCCGCGACGCCGAAGAGATCCGGCAGCGCGTCCGAGAGCGGCTGCTCGATCTGAAAGCCCCTGCGGACGGGGAACCGATCCGCGGCCTCGCTCCACCAGTCAGCACTACACCGTTGATCGGTGGACCCAGGCTCGTTTCGATGCCGCCGCCGGTTGCGGTCACGACGTCATCCAATTCGCCGGACGATCTGCGGATTACGAAGGCCGTCGATTCAGCACCTGCGTCGACTTCGTCACTCGACCTGCCTCTGGCGGACGTCCCTCTTCCGGGAATCGGAACGTCGCCGGAAATCGCAGCGTCTCCATCGGCGACGACGCCCGTCACTCAGACGCAACAAGTGCCCACACCTGTCACCACGAATGAGGCAAAGCCGCAACCGGTTCCAGCACCCCAGCCGGCGCAACCGGCTCCCACGCCGGTTCCCACCGAACAGGTTGCTGTCGCCGCCGATGAACCGGAGTTGCTGTCACCGGAAGACGTTGCCGACACCTTTGTCAGCTATGAGTCGCAACGGATCCAGAACGTGTTGAAGGTCAGCGGCAGCATCGGAGACGAGTCGGTCAAGGCTCAGGTTCTGGAAGCGTGTACGCAGCGGATCCAGCTTCTTTCCAACCTTCGTTCGATTATCGTCGGCTCCGGAGCGAAGAGCCATCTGGTTGGCGCTGTTCACGGGGTGAAGAATGAGAGCGACCGTCTCGCGGTGGTGGCGAAGCTTTTCGGTAACGACGTGCCAAGCCACTGGGCGCCGAAGGATGCGGCGGACGTGATCTTTGACCCTGGTGTGACAGATCAGGAGCGCGTGCTGCGTGACAACGCGGCGTCCGATCAGCAGAAACGGCACGCGCTCTACGCGCTGCTGGCAACGTCATCGCCGACCGAGCAGCAGCAATTGTGGCTCAACTCCGTGATCGAGGCGCTCCTGCGATGATGATTCCGGCTCTTCTGTTCGCTGTTGCCATCTCACAGCAGAGCACCCCACCCCCACCCGTTCCCGCTCCGGCGGCCGCGCCGGCTTCTCCGACGCCGGCACCAGCAGCGATGCCGCCGAGCGAGGAGTTCGTGAAGGCCGTTTACTTCGCGAAGAAGTTTGCCGGGATGAAGGACTACCCGGCCGCTTATCAGCAGTTCGCCAAGGCTGACGCCCTGCAGCCTGACGTGCCGGGCGTGCTGTACAACATGGGTGTACTTCTGGCGCGCACCGGGCGCTATTCCGAGGCGCAGGCGAAGGTCGACCGCTACAACCAGCTCTTCCCCACAGGCGCCGAAAAGCCGCTCATCGCCAAGCTTCAGCTCGATCTCGAGTTCGAGCAGGAGCTCCAGAAAAAGCGGCAGTCGGATGAAGAGTACACAGCCCTCTTCACCAGGGGCCGCTTTCTGTACGGCAAGGGCGATTTGCCGGCCGCGCTGAAGCTTTTTCAGGACGCCGAGCAGCAGCGTCCTACCGATCCTGTCGCGGTGTTCAATCAGGGGGTGGTCTACGAGAAGCTCGGCGACCTGAGCCGCGCGGCGCAACGGTTCCATCGTTATGAAGAGCTGGAGCCTGACGCGAGCGCGAAGTCGTCAGCCGATCAGCGTGTCCTCGGCATCGAGAGCGAGATGTCGGACATGAAGACGAAGATCGTCTGCCCGTTCTGCGGATGGCGGCTGCCGATCGGAGCGATCTGGTGCCCGCATTGCTGGCATGGTCCGTATCTCACCTCGCAGCCGCCCTGGAATTCACGTCCCTGCTCTGATGGCGCAACCGCGACGCGGGCGACGTACTACGCCGATAACCGCTTCGCCAGGAACGATTCGCTGCCTTGTCTCTTCAACGGCACGATGCTGAACGCGCTCCGCTACACCCCCGCCCGGCAGCGCCAGGTGCAGGAGGCGCGCAAAGCCGAGGGCTGGACTTACAGCGGCGACCTAATACAGTCGTGGCACGACCGGCAGGGCAACGAGATTCGATACGTCCAGGGTGCCGGCTATCTCGAGAAAATTGTCTCTGCGAGCGGCGGCGACGTGCTTCTGTTTGCCGCGCATAAGGCGCCGGATTCAGCGATCTGGCTGCTCGATCGGGAGGACGCCGTCATCGACGGTCAGAAGTACACGTCGCATTACACGTTCGATGCGCTGAACCGCATCGCTCAGCAGCAGGTCGTCTACCAGAATGCCGCTGCCTGCAACGACGTCATCGCGATGACGGCAGTGGCCAGTTACACGAATGATCTCCTCCTGGGACTGAAGATCCGAGGCGGCTACTCCGGCACCGTGGTTCAAGGCGTACCGAGGGTCGACTGGGAGACGGACATCGTCTACTCGTATGACGCAAGCGCGCGGCTGTCGAAAGAAGAGTTGGTTGTGTCGTCGATGACAAAAACGTACGCGGACAGGCCCTACGGCGCCGAGCGCCAGGAAGTGGCGACGCTCTATCCCGAGATGCGGGCGCGCAAGCCGGTCGACCGGATACTGGCGATGGGCGACCGCTGTGGCATGTCCGGCACGACCATTCTCAGCAATCCCATCGATCTTCGCCCATTCTATGCATTCAGTCCGAATATGACGCTGGCAGTCCCGAGCGGTGTTGCCCGCGCGACGGTGAGCTTCACCTATCCAGACTCCTACATGATTCGATAGCGCTCGGCGATACACTCCTTCATCCATGACCTGGTACCGGGAATGGTTCGGTGAGGAGTACCTCGAGCTCTACGCGCATCGCGATGATCACGAAGCCCGGCAGCAGGTAGGGTTTTTTCGTGCGCACTTCGACGGCATCGACGGAGTCATCCTCGATCTCGCTTGCGGCACCGGACGCCATCTCACCGAATTGAATGGGGAAGGGTATGTCGCGGTGGGATGCGATCTTTCTTTTACCCTGCTCCGCGCCGGCATCGACGAATACGGGCCTCTGCCGGTGGCTCGCGCGGACATGCGCTCGCTGCCATTCGGCAACGGCAGCTTCGCCGGACTGGTCAACTTCTTCACGAGTTTCGGGTACTTCGCCACGGAAGACGAGAACCTGCAGGTAGTGCGTGAGATGGCGCGAGTTCTGGGCATCGGCGGTGTCTTCCTCTTTGACTATCTCAACGTCGACCGGGAGTTGGACAAGCTCGTCGTGCGCGAGACGCTGGAGACGCCAAAAGGTCCCGTAGAGATCGAGCGGTGGTTCGACCCTCGTGACCGTTCGTTTAACAAACTGATAACGATTGGCCAAAAGCGCTATCTGGAGCGCGTTCGCGGATACGATCTCGATGAGATTTCCAAGATGTTCAATTCCTCGGGCCTTTCCATCCAAAAAGCATTCGGAGATTTTCACGGTGCGCCGTTCAACGCCGCTTCGCCGCGTCTCATCCTCGTCGGGAGGCGGGAGCGATGAGCAGAGTCACCACACCCGCCAGTTTTTCCTTTCGGACGACCACGTATCCCGAGCTGAACAAGTTCACGCTCGACTGGATCTCCGGGCGTGCGAATGCGACCCAGTTCCTTCCGCGAAGCTCCGGCCGGGCTCTCAAGCGCAAGGTTCGTGATCCTGAGCTTGCGCAGGCGCTGATCGCATCGAACCTCCGGTGGGGCCGTGATGTCGCGGACGAGGTTCTTCGGTGGTCTCGCGGCGAAACCTTCACCGTCATCGCCGGTCAGCAGGTCGGTTTTGCCGGCGGTCCGATCTACACGCTCGCCAAGCTGGCCGGGATGCTGAAGCTGCAGCGCGACAACGAAGCGCGTGGCATCCCTACGACTGTCTTTTTCTGGCTGGCTACGGAAGACCACGACTTTGCCGAGGTGGCGACGCTGGCGCTGCCAAAGCGCGACCCGAAGCAGCAGCTCGATCTGACGACCTTTCGCGCGCGGCGGCAGGATACGAAGAAGGTGGTGGTCGGTACACTGCCTGTCCCCGAGGAGTTGACGCGAGCCCTCATCGAGTACCTCGACATTCCCCGTCCTGCCTGGCTGCGCGAGGGAATCTCGTTCCGGGATTCGTTCGCGGAGTTGCTCACATCGGCGGTGGCTGGGAGATACATCCTTGTCGATGCTCTTCTTCCCGAGCTGCGCCGCGCCGGTGCGCCGCTGTTCGACGGCATCCTCACGAACTGGGAGCGTATCCAGAGCGAGCTCGAATTGCGGTCAGCGTCTCTTCAGAGCGCCGGCTACGCTCCTCAGGTCGTGCCGCGCCCGGGAGAGCCGTATACGCTGCTCTTCGAGCTGAACAAAGACGGCGAGCGCGAGTCGATCGATAGCCCGCGGCCGATCGTTTCTCCCGAAAGAACGTCGACCTCTGCGTTGACTCGTCCACTGCTGCAGGATTTTGTGCTCCGTCCGGATCTCTTCGTAGGTGGACCCTCCGAGGTTGCCTACTACGCGCAGATCGCTCCGCTACATGAGCTCCTTGGCGTTGGAATGCCGGGGATTGCTCTGCGTGCGCACGAAATGCTCGCGCCGAGGCGGATCGTGAAGACCGTGGCGCGTTACGACATCAGGCCCGAGGAGATTTTCACCGGTGCCGACGCACTGCTTGCCGCGCGAGAGCCGGCTGGCGTCGCCGAGGTCCAGGCCATCGCGGCGGACGCGCGGCGCGATCTAGCCGCACAGATCACGCGCATTGGCGAGATCGCCCTCCCTGCCGAGCATGCTCTGGCACGCGCCATCAACCGTTCGATCGGACACATCGAATATCACTTCAACAAGCTGGCGGAGCGTGCGATACGGGGTCTGGCCCGCAAGGACCGCGAGCGTTACGCCGCTGTCCGCGAGCTGGTTTTCACTCTCTTTCCTGACGGCGCGCCGCAGGATCGGGTGACCGGATGGTTCGGCTATTGGCAGTTGTACGGACAGCACCTGATCGACTGCATGATCGATGAGGCGGAGCAGGATAACGACGTATGCAAGGTGGTGAGTCTGTGATCGATGGATTGGAACCGGTCGACCTGATCTTCTTCGGCGCCCATCCGGACGATATCGAGCTTTCGTGCGGTGGCACCATCGCAAAGGCGGTGAGCGATGGTCTGAGCGCCGGCATCATCGAGCTGACGCGAGGCGAGCGGGGAACGCGCGGCACGCCGCAGGTCCGCAGACGCGAGGCGCTCAAGGCCGCCAAAATCCTGGGCGCTCGCTTTCGCGAGCAACTCGACTTCGGCGACGGTGGCATGCGCACCGGCCGCGAAGAGGAGCTGCAGATCATCGAGATCGTTCGCTACTGCCGTCCGAAGCTGGTTTTCAGCATGTGGCCTGATGACCGCCATCCCGATCACATCCGTACCGGCCGGCTGGTGACCGAGGCCTCGTTCTACGCCGGTCTGCGCCAACTCGAGACCGGACTGCCCGCGCATCGGCCGCAAACGACGATTTACTACCCGCAGAACTATCTCGTCACGCCGAGCTTCGTCGTCGACGTGACGAAGACATGGAAAACGAAGACACGGGCCATCGCCGCGTTCAAGTCTCAGTTCTACAACCCGAAATCGAAAGAGCCGCCGACATTCATCGCGGACAAGAAGTTCCTCGAGATGATCGAAGCGCGTGGCCGCCACTTCGGCGCGTTGATCGGAGTCGACTACGGTGAGGCCTTCATGACGAAGCAACCGCCGAAAGTGGATGACTTCATCGCGGCGTACAGCGGGAGGGAACAGTGAGGGCCGTAGCGAGGCTGAAACCGAGCAACCCATGAGAATCGGCATCACCTGCTACCCGACCTTCGGCGGCTCCGGTGTCGTAGCAACGGAGCTCGGCGTCGCCCTCGCGCGTGCCGGCGACGACGTTCACTTCATCAGTTACGCCATGCCGTCGCGCCTGAATGTGTTGCATCCCCGCGTCCGCTTTCACGAGGTCACGGTCACGCCGTATCCGCTCTTCGATCCCTATCCGCCGTACACGCTGGCGCTGGCTACGAAGATGGCCGAGGTGGCCGTCTACGAAAGGCTCGACATCCTTCACGTCCACTATGCGATTCCGCACGCGATCAGCGCGCATCTGGCACGTGAGATTGCCGGTTCAAAGGATCTTCGATTCATCACGACGCTGCACGGGACGGACATCACCCTCGTCGGCCGCGACCCAAGCTATTTGCCGATCACGAAGTTCGGCATCGAGGTCTCCGACGGCGTGACCGCGGTGTCGCAGTGGCTGCGTGACGAGACGGCGAAGAACTTCGGCACGCAGAAAGAGATCGAAGTCATCCCGAACTTCGTCGATCCCACGCGCTTTCGCAAACACGAAAGCCCGATGTCGAATCTGTTCTGTTCATCGGGTGAGAAGCTGCTCTGCCATGTCTCCAATTTCCGGCCCGTGAAGAGGATCATGGACGTTCTGGCAGTCTTCGCGCGAGTGTCGAAAGCGGTACCAAGCCGCCTGGTGATGATCGGTGACGGCCCTGACCGATCTGTCGCCGAGGCCTTCTGTCGCGACCATCACCTGCGCGAGCAGGTCTTCTTCCTGGGCAACGTTCCGAATCTCGAGGAGGTCGTCGGAGCCGCGGACGTGTTTCTCCTCCCTTCCGAAGCGGAGTCATTCGGAATGGCCGCCCTCGAAGCGATGGCTTCCGAGGTGCCGGTCATCGGCAGCCGCGCCGGCGGCCTCACCGAGGTCGTTGTCGAAGGAGAGACCGGCTACCTCCTTCCTGTCGGCGACATCGAAGGGATGGCCGGCCGTGCCATCGAAATCCTTTCCGACGCCGGCCTCCAACACCGCCTCGGCCGCAACGGCCGTGACCTTGCGGAAGGAAAGTTCAACGAGAACCGCGTCGTGCCGAAGTACCGCGAGTTTTATGAGCGAGTGATCGGATAGGTGCCGAGGGGATCCCGTTCCGCAGATTACGCAGATTAACGCAGACGAAGGGGAAGGACGTTCTCCTCTCTGTGTCATCTATGGATAAGGCTTTTCTCGGTCACGCCTCTTCCCCGCCCAGCGTCCCCGAGAAGATCGCCTGAGGCGTGCGTTTGAGAATCTCGTTCCTGGCGATTGGATAGCCGAGGATGGCATCGACGAGCAGGCGTCGTCCGTCGCGAGAAAAGAGGATCAGCACCTTTCGCCGGATCTCGCGGACCTCGACGATGTCATCCCATCGCATCCACCGGCCGCGCTTGCCGAATTTCTTCAGCACCCAGTTCTCGTACATCAGACCCTCGTCGCTGAGGTAGATGTGATCGCCATACTGAACCGCGGCGGCGGCCAGCGTGCCGAGAAAGAGAAGGACCAGGGCCACGATCGGCAGCAGCTCAATCTCCTTCTCCCCCTTCGACAGGTAGTCGAACAGGAGTGCCGCTGACGCGAACGACGCCGCGCAGGAGATTAGTCGCGCCACCGGTGTGCGGTCGAACTTGAGGATCGCCGGCATGGCGGGAAAGTATAGGAGCGGTTGCGGGGTGTCGAGGTTACGGGGTTGGTTACTTGCTGAGTTGAGACTGCGTTAGCACGCCGCCACCCACGGGGGTTGGGCCCAGCGCAACTGGGCCCTACGAATCGGCATCCGGGTCATTGCCCGAGGAAGTTTCTTGCGGCGGCCGTCGACTTGTAGGGCCCAGCCGCGCTGGGCCGAACCCTCGTGGATGGGTGGCACGCGGATTCAGTCTCACGAACTTGATTGACCACCAGGTATCTCCTTGCCGCAACCCAGCAACCCCACAACCCCGAGATACAATCCCCGGCCCATGCGTTGGAGCCAATACTTCATCAACACGTTACGAGAAGTCCCCGCCGATGCGGATGTCATCAGTCAGAAACTGATGATGCGCGCCGGCATGATCCGTAAGGTCGCGGCCGGAATCTATTCGTACCTTCCCCTTGGCCTTCGTTCGATGCAGAAGCTGGAAACGATCGTGCGCGAGGAGATGGGCAGCGCCGGCGCGGTGGAGTTGTCGATGCCGACGATCCAGCCGGCTGAGCTGTGGATGGAGTCCGGCCGTTGGGAGCGATACGGCAGGGAACTGCTGCGCGTGAAGGACCGTCACGAGCGCGACTTCGTCTACGCACCTACCGCAGAGGAGGTCATCACGGACATCGTCCGCGATGCCATCAACTCCTATCGTCTTCTGCCGGTGAACCTCTACCAGATCCAGACGAAGTTCCGCGACGAAGTGCGCCCCCGCTTCGGGCTGATGCGCGGACGCGAGTTCGTCATGAAGGATGCCTACTCGTTTCACGCCACGCGCGAGTCGCTCGATGAGACTTACGAGAAGATGCGTGTGGCGTACAGCGCCGTCTTCCGCCGCTGCGCCCTCGACCACGTTGCTGTCGATGCCGACACCGGCAACATCGGCGGCTCGGCGTCGCACGAGTTCATGGTGCTGGCTCAGTCGGGCGAAGACGCGGTCGTGTCGTGTCCGAGCTGCAACTACGGCGCGAACATCGAGAAGGCGGCGTCGAAATTTTTCAGCAGCGAGATGGAACCGGCACCGATGGTGGTGCTTGCCCCGATCCACACGCCGGGAACGCAGACGATCGACGACGTCGGGAAGTTCCTCGGCAAGCCAACCGCGGAGCTTGTGAAGACGCTCGTCTTCGACACCGACAAAGGTTGCGTGATGGTGCTGGTGCGCGGCGACCGCGAAGGCAATGAGGTCAAGATCAAGAATCACCTCGGCGCACAGTTCCTGGAGATGATGCCGGATACGCGTTTCGAGGCGGCCACCGGAGGACCAGTCGGTTACTGCGGCCCCGTCGGCACGAAGGCGCCCCGTGTTCTCGCCGATGTATCGCTGAAAGGACAGGTGAATTGGGTCGTCGGCGCCAATCAACGCGATACGCACTTCACCGGCGCAAATCCCGGCCGCGATTTTCCTGAGCCGGAGTATGGCGACTTCACGACTGTCTTTGCCGGAGATCCGTGCCCGCGTTGTTCCACGGCGCTCGAGATCCACCGCGGGATCGAGGTCGGCCATGTCTTCAAACTCGGCACGAAGTACTCCGAGCCGATGAACTGCACCTATCTGGACGAGAAAGGTGCCCGCCAGCCGATGATCATGGGCTGCTACGGCCTTGGCATCGGCCGCACGGTCGCCGCCGCGATCGAACAGAGTCATGACGACGACGGGATTATCTGGCCGATGCCGATCGCCCCGTTCGAGGTCGTGGTGACGCAGATCGGCAAGGAAGAGAACGTTCGGTCAACCGCCGGCGATATCTATCGCCAACTACGCGACGCCGGCATCGACGCCATCCTCGACGATCGTGACGAACGCCCTGGAGTGAAGTTCAAGGACGCGGACCTGATCGGCTTCCCTCTTCGCATTGGCGTCGGCGCAAAGAGCCTCGCCAACGGCCAGATCGAGTGGAGCTTCCGCAAGGACCGCGCGAAGCAACTGGGTGCGGCGGACGAGGTGGTGGCGCGGGTCATCGACGAAGTGCGGAAAGCACGGATCACGTAGCGCCGGCGGCGCTACGACGAAACGGCGGCTCTTCGCGCTTTCAGGTACTCGGCTACTTCCTCAACCGGCTTCGTGTTGAAGATCTCCTTGGCCGTCAGCCCTGCCTTGCGGGCGACCCACGTACCGCTGATGAGGGCGGCGTACTCATGGACGGAGTGGGCGTCGGGATTGATGCTGAAGCCGACGCCGAGGTCGAGTGCGCGGCGGATGTGGCGCCAGTCGAGATCGAGGCGGTTCGGGTTGCCGTTGATCTCGATCATCACTCCGCGCGCGGCGGCCTTCTCGAAGATGCGCTCGTAGTCGATCGTGTAGCCATCGCGCGAGAGGAGTTTGCGCCCGGTCAGATGGCCGAGAAACGTCACATAAGGATTGTCGAGTGCCAGGAGCATGCGCTCGGTCATCTCTTCCTTCGTCATGGTGAAGCGCGAGTGGATCGAGGCGATGACGAAGTCGAATTTCGCCAGCGTTTTCGCGTCGTAGTCGATTGTGCCGTTCGGGAGGATGTCGGCCTCGGTGCCACGGAAGATGCGCATCGGAGCGACGCCGCGTTCGTTCGCAGCGATCTCTTTCTGCTGCAGGCGGAGTTGTTCCACGCTCAATCCGCGGGCGTAGAACGCGGCGGGAGAGTGATCGGAGATGCCGACGTATTCGAAGCCTTGGGCGCTGGCGGCAGCGAGCATCTCGTGGACGGTGTTGCGTCCGTCCGAGAAGGTCGTGTGAACGTGAAATGTCCCGCGAAGGTCGGAGACCTCGATCAGCCGGCGGTGCCGTTTGCGTTTCAGATCGTCGCCGTTCTCGCGCCGTTCGGCATCGACGTAGGCGAGGCCGGCTTTGTCAAACAGCTCCTTCTCGGTTCGGGCGCGGCCAAGCTTCCCGCCGTGCGCCAGGAATGCCGTGACGAACTCGGGAGTGCCGGTGGTGACCAGCAGCGTCGCGCCGAACCCCTCCGGCATCACGAAGTGAAACCAGACGTCGATCTCGTTTCGGGCGAGCGCCCTGACCGTGTCGTCGTCGATCCGTTCGATCCTATCCACGAACTTCGCCAGCGCGATGACGACACGCTCTTGTGAGCGAGTGGCGAGGACTATGTTGACGTTGCGGATGACCTCGAGCCGCCGCCGTACGCTGCCAGACACCTCGGCGTCTTCGATCTCCTCGATCGCGGCAAGGTGCTCACGAATCTGTTCGCCGACCTCCACGCCGGCGGGAAGAAGGAAGTTCGATTCGCGCCGGCGAGCCTGTTCGATGCCCTTCAGGATGAACTGTTCCGTCTTGACGCCGAACCCCGGCAGCGGGGCCAGCTTTCCGGCGCGCGCCGCCTTCTCCAGATCGTCGAGGCTGCCGATGCCGAGCTTTTGGTGAAGCAGGCCGATCTTCTTCATCCCCAGCTTCGGTACGCGCAGCAACTCGAAGATTCCGGGCGGGTACTGCTTGCGAAGATCATCGAGGTACTTTGAGGTTCCGGTGCGGACCAGTTCCTCGATGATGGCTGCGGTCGCCTTGCCGATCCCTTCGATCCCGGCCAGTTCACCGCGGGCGATGAGGCCGGCTGGCTCCGCGTCGAGCGCACGGATGCTGCGTGCGGCGCGCTCGAATGCCATGGCCCGGAAGCGGTTGTTCTCGCTCAGCTCGATGTAGCTGGAGATCTCGTCGAGTGCGTGTGCAATGTCCAATTTGTTCATACGGTCGCTATCATGGCGATTATGCAAGCAACTGACCGTCGGGTCTCTGACTGTCTGCTGGTTTCTGAACGTCTGATTGTGGCGATCGATCGCTCGTCCCGCGATGAAATCCTCCGGCTCGCCGACGCGCTGCATGACGTTGCGGGAATCCTGAAGATCGGACTGCAGGCCTTCGTTGCGAATGGACCATCGATTGTGCGCGAGGTGATGGCGCTTGGCGCGAAGGTTTTTCTCGATCTCAAGATCCACGATATTCCGAACACGGCCGGGCATGCCGTGGCTGAGGCCGCATCGCTCGGAGTCGCGATGGTTACCGTTCACTCGTCAGGCGGCGACGCGATGCTTCGCGCCTGCGTCAAGGCCGCCGAGGGCGGCCCTGCACTCCTTGGTGTCACCGTCCTGACAAGTCTGGACGACGCCGGCTTGCAGCGCATCGGCTTCACTGGAACGGCGATCGAAAACGCCGTACGGCTGGCGAAGCTCGCGCAGGAGTCTGGTCTTCGCGGCGTCGTTGCTTCGCCGCACGAGGTTGCCGCCATCCGGCAAGCCTGTGGGGATGGCCTGCGCATCGTGGTTCCCGGCATCCGCCCCGAGGGGAGCGCTAGGGGAGATCAGCGCAGAACGACAACGCCCGCCGCGGCGATTGCGGCGGGCGCGGATTACATCGTCGTCGGACGGCCTGTCACAGATGCGCAAGATCCGCGGGCCGCGGCTCTGGCACTTGTCGACTCGCTGGTCTGATCACGAAGCGCGGCGGCGTGCGACGCAGTTGGACCCAGGCCCCGGAAACAGGACGTTCTGGCTCGAGAACTGACGCCGGTTGCCGTTCGCGTCTGTCCCGACCGCCCGCAGCACGTGAACACCCTTCGTGATCGAGTCGAGGTTCGCGAATATGCGCCAGGTCGAGACCGGTGTCGTCGACGGGATGTCGATGCGGGGCGGTCCGGTGAGTGACGCGGAGCCCAGCGAACCGCCGTCGAGAAACAGCTCGACATTCGTGATCTTCAGCGTCCCCGTGACCCATCCATGAATCTCGGAGCCGCCGCAGACGATGCCGGCGATCGAGTCGAACTGGATCTGGCCGGTCATGATCGGGCAGGCGCCGTAAGTCTGTGTTCCGGTCAACTCCCCTACGACATAGACGAGCGAGCCGGCGGAGAGCGGATTCCACTTCACCTCGTCGCCTTGCGTGTACGAGACCTGCTCGTATTGACGTGGATCGCGGCCTTCCAGCATGGCCGTTCCGTAGTCGAAAACATCGAAAGCGATCGTGCGCGCCGGCTGGAGGGTCTGATAGTTGAGCTCGTCGATCATCGTGATCAGGCGGCCGTTTCCTTCGTCGAACGCAGCCTGCGGATGGAAGATGATCGGGTTGGAACGCTCTACCTGCAGATTGGCGGTGGTGTGATACGTGAACGGGTTGAAGAACCCGGAGGCGCTATTGGGCGTGATGATGTACGTAATGATTACGTTATCGTTACCAACTCCGAGCAGATTCGAGCCGTTGCTGACCAGGAAAGTGCCCGGCACCGCGCCCCCGCCGACCAATGTTGGCGCGGCAGGGTTCGTCAGATCCCAGGCCACCGTGCTTCCGTTCGCGGCAGCGATCAGGAAGCCGAAGTTGAATGCGATGTCGTTGTAGCCGCCGAGCGGATTGAGGAAGGTCGAGAGCGAGCCCACTCGCGTAGGCAGGAGCGGATTGGCAACGCTATAGATGTCGATGGCGTTGAAGCAGGCCTGGATGGGTCCAGGCGCACCGTTTGCGGAGCATGGCAGATCGGTGGCGGGATAGAGCGCGGCGAGAGTGGTGCCGCTGATGGCCAGCCGGTGGTAGCGCAAGCCCGGCGTCCGGGAGATGAGGATCGGCGCCGTGCCGCCGGCGCGGACGTTGCGGAGGTCGTAGATCTCTAAACCGGCCTCGCTGGAGACGTACAGGAAGCCGTTGGAGAATGTGACGCCGCCCTTCGTCTCACGCGCAGCCAGCGCACCGATGAAGTCCTCGCGCGCGATCTGCATGTCGCCGAGGTCGGTGACGGCGTACGTCGTCAGCGTCTGACCGCGAAGGGCAAAAACCTGCGACCCAAAACGGAAGACGCCGTGCGGTGACTGATAGAAAGCAGTCGGCGGCGCATTGGTCGCAACCAGCGTCAGTGGACAGATCGCCTGATACTGATCGGCCAGTGCCGCCGGAGCGGACAGAACCGCGACCGCAAGGACAACGAGAACGAGCCGTGACAAAACGCGCATGCATGCCTCCCAAAAAAACCACACCCGGAATGCGCTCCTCAGAGCTGGATTCAGAATCGACTCAGGATCTAACTATCTCTCAAATCTGCACTTTTTTCAACTGAAGGGCCTTCGTGCGCCCGTGTATGATGTCTGGACTCGGCCTCCGAGACAGCGAGAGATGGAAACAACCTCGGCTTTGCGAGGCGTTACGAGTGGGGAACTATGCTCGACGGTCACGTGCTCGTCCTCAACAGGGTCTTCCAGGCGGTGCAGATAACCTCTGCCCGCCGGGCGCTGACCCTGTTGTACAAAGGGCAGGTCAAAGCCGTCGACTCCGAGTACCGGACCTACGACTTCGAGAACTGGGCCGACATCCCGGTGCAGGGCGACGAGCACTTCGTCCGCACGCCCAGCCGCAACATTCTCATCCCACATGTGGTTCAGTTGCTGGTCTTCGACCGGCTGCCTCGGCAGGAAGTCAAGTTCTCGCGTGGCAACATCTATCTGCGCGACGGTAACCGCTGCCAGTACTGCGGCAAGAAGTTCTCGTCGTCGGAGCTGTCGCTCGACCACGTGGTCCCGATCTCGCGCGGCGGCAAGTCGACGTGGGAGAACGTCGTCTGCGCCTGCCTGCCGTGCAACGTGAAGAAGGGAAACAAGCTGCTCACCGAGACCGGCTTGCAGCTCAAGCGGCAGCCAGTGCGGCCGAGGTGGCACCCGCTCCATCGCCTGCAGGGACGGAACTTCCCCGACATCTGGAAGAACTTCCTGGACGAGGCGTACTGGAACGTCGAGCTGACGGAGTAGGCCGGGACGCGAGGAGTCGCCAGAGGATGGAAGGCGCTCGCCAAGGAGCGTTTCGTCGCTTGCGGCCTCGATTGACGCGCGGGCTGGCGTCACGTTCTTTTCGAAATATGAAAGCAACTCCTCCGTAGACTTCTGCTCCGAAGCACGCATCGGGGGCTGGCCGGATGGGGCGATGCCGAAGGTGTCATTGCTGATTACCCGCGTGGCCCACGTCGGTAGATTAGCGACGTGGCGCGGCCGCCCATCGCCCACGACTTCTGTAATGGAACTTCTCCGTCGGGACGCGCTCGAGAACGCGGCGGGTGTTGACCATCTCGCGATCGAAGCCGGGGAGGTACAGCTCTGCAAGAGTCATCAAGGTGTCAGCCCCACTTTCCGGATTAATGCGGTGAAACGTGGATCTTTTCGTAGCGGTTCGAAGGTGTTGTCCACTTTCAGCCAGACCGCCGATTCGGAGCGGTCGTTGTACGTTTGCTCGAGGTTCTTCATGGCCTCGTCGTTGTTGCCGAGGGCTGTGTAGATGCGGGCTACTAAGAGGGGAATGGTGTACTTTTCGGCGGAGCGCGCGCGCAGGCCGGCGATTGCACGTAGTGCTTCATCGCGGTTGCCAGCGCGGGCGTTGATCATTCCCCAATTCGTGATGAGGAGTTGGGTGTGTCCCCCGAGCTGCATGGACTGCTTCATCAGCTCGAGCCCTTTCGGAAGGTTACCCTTCTGGTACTCGATCTGGGCCTGGAGGGAGTAGACATAGGCAGAACCGGGATCGAGGTCGAGCGTGTGTTTGGCCTGCTCGATCGCGTCGTCGTAGCGTCCCGCATAAAACAACGTCCTGCCGACGTCCAGGCTCGTGGGGCCCGATAGCGGATCGAGCTGCTCGGCGTGGCGCTTCTCCACCAGCGCCTCGTCGAACCGGCCCATGGCCGCAAGATAGTCGCCGTACATCCGATGCGCATCGGCATCACTCGCGTTGAGGGCGATGGCACGCTTGAACTCTTTCTCTCCCTTTGCGAAATCCCAGTCATACCAGACCAGCGTCAGAGCCATGCAGGTGTGGGCCTGGGCCAGCGAATCATCGAGCGCAAGGGCGCGTTCGGCCGCCTCGCGCACGCGGGGCATCGCCTCGCGAGGCGGAGCGAACAGATTCGAGAGAGAGAAATATGCCGATGCAAGACCGGCATAGGCAAGCGCGTAGGTCGGATCGCGCTCGATCGACTGGTTGAAGTAATTGATCCCTTTGCGGATACCCTCCTCATCGTTGAACTTCGTCGAGTAATAGCGGCCCTTCAGGTAGAGCTGAAACGCCTCGTTGCTCTCCGGGCGCCGGCGGTTCATCAGCTTCCGTTCCTCGCCGGTCAGGTGTGGCTGAAGCTGCGAGGAGATCTCCTCGGAGAGGTCTTTCTGCAGCTCCACGACATCCGACAGATTGCGTTCGTATTGCTGCCCCCACACCTGTGTCCCGCGTTTCACGTCCGTCAGTGTGGCGCGCACGACGAGAGTGTTGCCGCGCTGGATCAGCCGTCCCGTCACGACGCCTCGGACGCGTAGCTCGCGGCCGACGGCGAGAGGATCGGTGTTCTTGCCCTTGTATCGAAAGACTGTGCTGTGCGCCACGACCTGGAGCTCGGGCAGTTGCGAGAGCGAATCCATGATGCTGTCGGTCAATCCGTCACTCAGGTATTCACTGTTCGGGTTCCCGGACGCGTTGACGAACGGCAGTACGGCCACGCTGTCGATCCGGTCCGCGAAGAGGTTGCTCTTGCTGATCGTGTAGGCAGCCGTCCCGAGCAGAGCCACGATCAACACCGCCGTCACCGCGACGATCCGTGGGTCGCGGAATGCACGTTTCCATCCAAACGTCCGGCGGGAGATCGGAAAGGTCATCTGCGCGGTCGGCTGATGTCCGAATCCCGGAGCCGAGGTGTGGCGGCGCATCTCCAGCGAATTGAGCTTGTTCTCGAATTCAAGCTCCCGGCGCAGCGTGTTCAGATCGCTCAGGAGTTGACGGGCCGAGGGGTAGCGATTGCCGCGGTCCTTCTCCAGCAGTTTCAGGATGATCTGATCGAGCTCAGGAGGAACGCCGGTCACATATTGCGATGGTGACTTTGGGACCTCGTTGGCGATGGCATTGGCGATGTCGATGAAGTTGTCGCCCCTCACGGGCAGCATTCCCGTGACCATCTCGTACATCACGGCGCCGAGTGAGTAGAGGTCGGATCGCGCGTCGGGCTGGTGGTTGCGGGCCTGTTCGGGCGAGATGTAGAGCAGCGTGCCTATCACCGCGCCGCTCGAGCTGTCTTTGAACGCCGACTCAGGCTCAGCGAGCTTGGCCAGGCCAAAATCGAGCACCTTCACCAGTCCGTCGGGCCGGAGCATGATGTTCTCCGGCTTGATGTCGCGATGAATGATGCCGGCGTCGTGCGCCGCGGCGAGCGCGCTGGCCACGCCGCTTGCGACGTCGAGTACCTCGCCGGCGTTGAGTCTCCGCTTGGCCATCCGCTCGCGCAGGTTTTCGCCTTCGATGTACTCCGTGGCGATGTAATGCACGGAGTCGTCCTGTCCGATCTCGTAAATGGTGATGATGTTGGGGTGATTGAGCGCCGAGGCCGCGCGCGCCTCGCGTTGGAACCGGCGCACGCGCTCCTCGTCGCGAGTGAAGCGCACCGGCAGTAGCTTAAGCGCCACTTTCCGGCTGAGCGTTTCGTCCTCGGCGAGATAGACCTCGCCCATCCCGCCAGCGCCGATGAGCCGCCCGACGCGATAGCGCGAAATTGTCTGCGGTTGCATGGGCCTGTTTGGAGGATAGCATTCGTGGATGTGGCCTGAGGGGGGATACGGCCGTGAAAAATGGGTGAATAGCCTTTGCTGCGATACCGATCTCCGGCCGGCATCCACTCCCCGATAGAATCGCTCCAATGACCCACAAACATGACATTGATCTCGCGATGGAGGCCGCCCGTCTCGGCGCTGTGATCCTGCTGAAACATTGGGAGCATCTGGGGAAGGAAGACGCCGATCTGAAGTCGCGAAACGACTGGGTCTCCCGAGCGGACAGGGAGAGTGAAGGCGCCATCGTCACATTCATCCGTGGGCACTGCCCCGGCGACGCCATCCTCGGCGAGGAAGGAGGCATTAGCGCCGAGGGGACCAGCGGCCGGACCTGGATCATCGATCCGCTCGACGGCACTTCCAACTACCTGCAGCACTTCCCGGTCTGGTCGATCTCGATCGGCGTGAAGAGTGGAGACGAGATCACTGCTGGAGTCGTCCACGAGCCGCTTCGCGATCTCTTCTTCACGGCAGAACGGGGCGCAGGCGCATTCCGTAACGGCGAGCGGATCCACGTATCGGATCAGCAGACACTCGAGGGCTCGTTCCTCGCCACCGGCTTTCCTTTCCGCGCCCAGCAGTTCGTCGCTGTCTATTGCGCGATCTTTCAGGATGTCATCAGCGTGGCCAAAGGCGTCCGCCGCGCCGGATCGGCGGCACTCGATCTCGCCTACACGGCCGCCGGAGTCTTCGACGGCTTCTTCGAGCTGCACCTCTCGCCATGGGACATCGCCGCGGGATCGCTGCTGGTCACCGAGGCCGGCGGCATCTTCACCGATTTTTCCGGCGGCGATCGCTGGCTGGAGCGCGGAAATGTAGTCGGGGCACCGCCGGGTGTGCATCGGGACCTGCTGCAGGTGCTGGCACGCCACGTCAGCGAGGACCAGCTCGACCAGGCGGCCAGTCGCGTGACTCCATCGCAATGAGACGCAGGGACATTTGGAGCCTGGACGTTGCGGGAATGGCCGGCGGAGCCGGCGTGAGATCCGTAGCCCCCGGCTTCAGCCGGGGGTTCCTTGAGGCTCCCAATATTCCGAGCCCGCTTCAGCGGGCGACAGAGGCCAACCGTGACGCCGCGCGACGTTGGACGACGCACCTCAAACACTCCGGATGCCGTCCGAACGAACGAGTCTGTCGCGCGCTGAAGCGTGCTCCCAAGGGATGGAAATCTCGCACCCCCCGGCTGAAGCCGGGGGCCTGGAGTTTGGACGTTTCGTGGCGTAGCGAAAGCACGCCAGAGGCGTGCGTGAAGGTAGCCGGTGGCCACGCCGGAGGCGTTGCCACCGGTTTGCAGGGGCATGAAAAGGCACCCCGGCAGGGGTGCGTGAAACGTCGTGCCCGATGTCGTTCCATACGATCAAGCCTGCCCGACTTCACGCACCCCTGCCGGGGTGCCCTTCTTTTGCATACGGAACCGGTGGCAACGCCTCCGGCGTGGCCACCGGCTACCCTCACGCACCCCGTTGGGGTGCCGAGAAACGTCCAAACTCCAGCGCGCGAAGCGCAGAGACCGCACGAAGTGCAGACAACGCGCGAAGCGCAGACAACGCGCGAAGCGCAGACAACTCGCGAAGCGCAGACAACGCGCGAAGCGCAGACAACGCGCCAAGCGCAGAGAACGCACGAAGTGCAGACAACGCGCGAAGCGCAGACAACGCGCGAAGTGCAGACAACGCGCGAAGCGCAGACAACGCGCGAAGTGCAGACAACGCGCGAAGTGCAGACAACGCGCGAAGTGCAGACAACGCGCAAAGCGCAATGAACGAACGGCTCACTTTCCGCCTTCTCGCCACCGACGGCCTGGCTCGTCGCGGCGAGATCATGACCAGACACGGGGCGATCCAGACGCCGGTGTTCATGCCGGTTGGGACGCTGGCGTCGGTCAAGTCGCTGACGACGGAGCAGCTTCTGGCGTGCGGTGGAGCGCCACCAACAGCGGGCGGGACGCCCGCGATCCCAGGGACGCTGCGCTCCGGCCCGGAGATCATCCTCAACAACACGTATCACCTCATGCTGCGGCCGGGGGTCGATCTGCTCGAGCGGCTGGGCGGCGTACACCGCTTCATGAATTGGGACCGGGCGGTCCTGTCCGATTCGGGCGGATTCCAGGTTTTCTCGCTGGCCTCGATCCGCAAAGTGCGGGAGGAAGGGGTCGAGTTCCGGAGCCACATCGACGGATCGGCGCACTTTCTTTCGCCGGAGACGTCGATCGGCATCCAGCAGCGGATGGGGGTCGATATCGCCATGGCGTTCGATGAATGCCCGGCGTACGGAATCCCGCATGCCGAGGTGGAGCGCTCGATGGAGTTGACGCATCGGTGGGCGCGCCGTTCGCTGGCGGCGCGGACGGGTGAGTCAGCGCTTTTTGGCATCGTGCAGGGGGGCATCCATCACGATCTTCGGAAGCGCAGCGCCGAGGAGATCGGGTCGATCGGCTTCGAAGGAGTTGCCATCGGTGGTGTTTCGGTGGGAGAGCCGAAGGGTGAGATGCTGGACGTGATGCGATTCACGGCACCCCTGCTGCCGGCCTCGAAACCACGATACCTGATGGGCGTCGGAACCCCCGAGGATCTGCTCGACGGAGTGGCCGCTGGAATCGATATGTTCGACTGCGTGATGCCGACGCGAAACGCGCGAAATGGCTCACTCTTCACGAGTTACGGGAAGGTGGCAATCAAGAATGCGCGGTATGCCGGCGATGAGCGGCCACTCGATCCGCACTGCTCGTGCGTGACCTGCCGAACGGTGTCCAGGGCCTACCTTCGGCACCTGTTCGTAACCGGCGAGATTGCCGCCATGGTTTACAACACGATTCACAACGTTTCGTTTTACCTTGACTTGATGAGGGGTATTCGGCAATCTATCGCGTCCAACTCTTTGCAGGCTTTTCGCGATGCGTTTCTCTCGCGGGTCGTGAGCGGCGAAGTTGACGCTGACGATCAAGAGCCCCCGATAAACGAAATCAGATAGAAAAGACGATATGACAGCGATTGCTTTGCTTCAAGGTTCCGGCGGCACGACCGCCTTTCTCATCAACATCCTTCCGATCGCGGCGATCTTTCTGGTGTTCTACTTCCTGGTCATCGCCCCTGCGAACAAGCAGCGGCGCAAGACAGCGGATATGTTGAGTACGCTCAAGAAGGGCGACCGCGTCCTCACCTCGGGTGGGATTTACGGAACCATTCAGGGTGTTGAGGCCGAAGTTGTCTACCTGAAGATCGCCGAGAATGTGAAGGTCAAAGTTGCACGTTCTGCGATCACCGGAATCACCACAGGCGATGCGGCGGAGTGACCGCTCCCTTTTCTTCCTGGAGGAAACTTGACTAGAGGTCTGTTGTGGAAAGTCATTCTGATCCTGGCGGTCCTGGTCGGCTTTGCCGCGGCGGTCGTACCGACCAAGGACAACCCTGAGCCGATCCGCCGCGGTCTCGACCTGAAGGGCGGCACGCATCTCGTGATGCAGGTGAACGTCGGCGACGCTGTGCGACTCGAGACCGACCAGGCGTCGGAGATGCTGAAGTCGCAGGCGAAGAAGAACAACCTGCCGATCCCCGTGACGAAACGCGTGAGCGACACGACGTTCACGGCCGTACTGCCAGCGGACACGCCGGCGACCCAGTACGAGAAGATGGGCAAGGATTACCTCCCGTCATTCGACTACAGCCGCACGCCCGAGGGGGCGATGCAGTTCAAGATGAAGACGGCCTCGCAGACGGCCATCGAGCGAGACACGATTGCGCACACGGTCGAGACGATCGACAACCGTGTCAACGCTCTCGGCGTGACGGAGCCCTACATCGCTCCCGAAAACGGCTACAAAATCGTCATCCAGCTCCCCGGCATCGACGATTCGGCGCGAGTCAAGGAAATCATCCAGACGACGGCACAGCTCCAGTTCCGCCTGGTGGAGGGGGAGCCTGGATCAGATCCAGCCGCGACGCTTGCCAGCGTCCCAGCCAACATGAAGACGGAAGTGGACATCCTGCCCGGTACGCGCGAAGACGCGCTCGGCCGCAACGCGGGACCCGAGTTTTACGCGGTCCGCAAGACGGTCACAGTCACGGGCACCGATCTGAAGAACGCGCGTGTGTCGAAGGGCCAGCTTGGCCAGCCGAATGTCGGCTTCTCCCTCACACCGGACGGCGCGCGGAAGTTCGGGGATCTGACCGGAGCAAACATCAAGAAGCGCCTGGCCATTGTCCTGGACAACAAGATCGTTTCCGCGCCGGTCATCAACAGCCAGATCAACGAGTCAGGGGTCATCGAAGGCAACTTTACGGCGCAACGGGCTGCGGATCTCTCGCTGGTCCTGCGCAGCGGCTCTCTTCCGGCATCGCTGACGACGCTCGAGGAGCGCACCGTCGGACCTTCGCTCGGACGCGACTCGATCCGTCAGGGCGTCCTCGCTTCGCTCATTGGATTCATCACGCTGGTTCTCTCAGTGCTGCTGTACTACAAAGGCGCCGGCATCAACGCCGTGCTGGCACTGCTCCTGAACCTGGTGATCCTGCTCGGCATGATGGCGATCTTCCACGCCACGCTGACGTTGCCCGGCATCGCCGGCATCATTCTGACGCTGGGTATGGCCATCGACTCGAACGTGCTCGTCTTCGAGCGCATCCGCGAGGAGTTGCGCGACGGCAAGACGGTACGGGCAGCCATCGAGAACGGCTTCTCGCGCGCATTCGGCACCATCATCGACACGCATATGACGACGATCATCTCGGCGCTCTTCCTCTTCCAGTTCGGAACGGGCCCGATCAAAGGATTCGCCGTCACGCTGCTCATCGGTCTGTTCGCGTCGGTCTTCACGGCGTTCTTCGTCTCGCGCGTGATCTTCGACGTCATGTACAAATCGCAGGATCGCCCGACCGAGATCAGTATCTAAGGAAGGCGAGGAGAGATACCCATGCAGATTTTCGTCAACTCCAAATATGACTTCGTACGCTGGCGTTTCCACGCCGTCGCGTTCTCGCTTCTTTTCATGGCCCTTGGCGTGGGGATGTTCCTGAAGCAAGGCGTCAACTGGGGGATCGATTTCGCGGGCGGCGCCACGCTCATTCTGAAGTTTCGCGACGCCGTCCCGATGGATCGGCTCCGTGGCGAGCTCGCCGGTGCCTCGATCCAGCCGTACGACAAGCCCGAAGCACGTGCTGTGCTGATTCGCCTGCCGGAGTTGAAGAAGGAAACCGACTACGCCGGCCAGGTCCTTAACAAGTTGAACGCCGATCTCAACCCTCAGACTACGGCGAAGCTCGACATCAATTTCTACGGGCGCGATCGTCTGGCGGAGCTTCTTTCCTCCATCGACCCCGACGCGAAGGGAACCCTTCCCACCGCGAAGGACTACTACCGGAACATCGCCCAGAACGTCATCAACAAGCGCTCGGAGGTTGGCATCTTCACGAACATGAGTCAGGTCACCGCGGCTCCGGGCGTGACGACGAGAGTCGCCGGCGTCCTGAACGACAAGACTTACCTCGGCGCCTTCAACGTCTTCGATCAGGAAACAGTCGGGCCACAGGTCGGCCGTGACCTGCAACTGAAGGCCATCCTGGCTGTCGTTCTCTCGACGCTGGCCATGGGTCTCTACCTCTGGCTTCGCTTTGATCTGATGTTCGGCGCCTCGGCCATCGTCTGCATCGTCCACGACGTCTTCATGTCGCTGGCCTTCCTGATGATGATCAACGGCGAGTTCTCGCTGAACATCGTGGCCGCCCTTCTCCTCATCGTCGGCTTCTCGATCAACGACACGGTGGTCATGTACGACCGCGTTCGCGAGAACAGGCGAAAGCTGAAGAGCCGCATGACGCTTGAAGAGCAGCTCAACCTGGCCATGAACCAGACGCTGTCCCGGACGATCCTGACCTCCGGCTCGGTCGTCATCGTGCTCATCGCGCTCCTGCTCTTCGGCGGCAAGGTGATCCACGAGTTCGCCTGGATCCTTCTCATCGGCGTTCTCGCCGGGACGTACTCGACCGTGACGATCGTTCCCACCGTTGCCATCGCCTGGAACAACCTGACCGGCCGGAAGCACGATCTGGCCGGCTCCGCCAACCGCCCAACGCGCCTCGAACCGCGTCAGGATCCGCCTCCGCCGCAGCGGCGGCGCAAAACGGGCTGAGGATCAACCGTTTCCAACACAACGCCGCCGATTTCGGCGGCGTTGTGTTTTGATGTGAAGGAGCCAAGCGGGACGTTGCCCCTCTGGTTCGCGGTGTTGCGTCAGTTCGGCATGTAGGGCCGCAGCCCTCGGCGACCGGGTTCGCGCGAGATGGCCGCCGAGGCGGCGGCCCTACACTCCTCAAGCTTGATAGACTCGCAACGGAGAACCTATCGATGGCTGACAACGACCGTGACGACGCTCTCGAATACCACTCGGGGGGGCGTCCGGGAAAGACGGAGGTCGTGCCGACGAAGCCGACGGCAACGCAGCGCGACCTGGCACTCGCCTACACCCCAGGGGTAGCCAAGCCCTGCCTCGAGATCGCCCGCGAGCCCGGCGACGTCTACAAGTACACGAATAAAGGCAACCTTGTTGCCGTCATCTCGAACGGCAGCGCAGTCCTGGGCCTGGGCAACATTGGTCCGGCAGCCGGCAAGCCGGTCATGGAAGGGAAGGCCGTTCTTTTCAAGCGCTTCGCCGACATCGACGTCTTCGACCTCGAGCTCGACACGCGCGACACCGAAGAGTTCATCAACGCCGTCAGGCTCATGGAGCCAACCTTCGGGGGCATCAACCTCGAAGACATCGCTGCTCCGGAGTGCTTCGAGATCGAAGAGCGCCTCAAGGCGGTGATGAAGATCCCGGTCTTCCACGATGACCAGCACGGCACGGCCATCATCTCGGCTGCTGCGCTGAAGAACGCGCTGGAAGTGGCAGGAAAGAACATCGGCGACGTGAGGCTTGTCATCTCCGGCGCTGGCGCGGCGGCGATGGCGTGCCTTCGGCTCTACATCAAGATGGGGTTGCGCAAAGAGAACGTAATCCTTTCCGACAGCAAGGGCGTGATCTACAAAGGCCGCACGATGGACATGACTCCGTACAAGGAGGAGTTCGCAGCAGAGACGTCGCGACGGACTCTGGCCGAAGCCATGAAAGATGCCGATGTGTTCGTAGGCCTCTCCATCGGCGGAATCGTCAACCAGGACATGGTTCGATCGATGGCGAAAGACCCGATCGTCTTCGCCATGGCCAATCCCGATCCCGAGATCGCCTATGACGACGCCCGTGCCGCGCGGCCGGACGTGATCATGGCCACGGGCCGCTCCGATTATCCGAATCAGGTCAACAACGTTCTCGGGTTTCCATTCATCTTCCGCGGAGCGCTCGACTGCCGTGCCACGACCATCAACGACGAGATGAAACTGGCCGCCTCGCTGGCGTTGGCCGAGTTGGCGAAGGAAGAGGTGCCGGATGCCGTTTTGCGTGCCTACGGCGACAGCCAGAGGTTCAGCTTCGGACGTGAGTATCTGATCCCGAAGCCGTTCGATTCACGGGTGCTCCTCAATGTGCCGGTCGCGGTGGCGCGCGCAGCAGCGGAAACCGGCGTTGCGCAGGAACCGATCGCCGATTACGACGCCTATCGCCGGCGGCTGGAGCAGTTACTCGGGCGTGCGCGCGGGATGATGCACGGTGTCTATGACCGCGCCAAGCGCGACCCCAAGCGGATTGTTTTCCCCGAGGGTGATCAGGAAAAGATCATCCGCGCCGCCAAGATCCTCATCGACGAGGGGCTTGCTCACCCCATCCTCCTGGTCAAGCGCGAAGTCGTCGCGCCGATGCTGCAGAAGCACCACGTCGATGAATCGAAGGTCACGATCATCGATATCGAGCAGTGCGACAAGCGCGACCAGTACGTTCGGCGCTTTGCCGAGATCCGGCGGAGACACGGCATCACCGTCGCTGATGGGTACCGGATTCTGAACAGCCGCAACTACTTCGCCATGATGATGGTCGAAGCGGGCGATGCCGACGGCGTGATCGCCGGTCTGCGAGCCTATTACCCCGCCACGATCAAGCCGGCGCTTCAGATCATCAAGACGCGCCCCGGCGTCACCAAGGTCTCTGGTGCGTACCTTCTGATGTTCAAGGGGCGGATGATCATCCTTGCCGACACCACGGTGACGATCAATCCGGGGGCGTACGATCTGGCGGAGACCGCCATCCTCACAGCCGAGACGGCGCGGCGATTCAATCTCGAGCCGCGCATCGCCATGATCTCGTTCTCGAACTTCGGGTCGACGCAGGATCCGCAGGCGGAGAAGGTGGCCAAGGCCGTAGCGATCGTGAAGAAGGATCGGCCGGATCTCATCATCGAAGGGGAGATGCAGGCCGACGCCGCCGTGGAGCCGCACATCGCCAACGCCGACTATCCGTGGAGCGCCATTCAGGGCGACGCCAATGTACTGATCTTCCCCAACCTCGATTCCGCGAACGCTGCTTACAAACTGCTATGGCGGCTGGGCGGTGCCGAAGCGATCGGGCCGATCCTGCAGGGGATGGCAAAGCCGGTTCACGTGCTCCAGCGCGGCGTCGACGTCAATGACATCGTCAACATGGCTGCCATCGCCGTCGTCGACGCGCAGGAAGGACACGGCTGATACCCGTTTGCCGGACGACATCATCATCCGAGGAGAGCACTCTTGTCAGACCACTACTACAACCCCGAGCATCTCAAGAACTTTGGCGGCATTTCCGAAGGCGCTCCCGAGCTGGCGAAGAAGTTCTTCGAGTACTACTCGGCCGTATTCGCGCCCGGAGCATTGACTGAACGCGAGAAGGCGCTGATCGCGCTGGCCGTGGCGCACACGGTGCAGTGTCCTTACTGTATCGACGCCTACACGGCCGAGAGCCTGCAAAAGGGCGCCGATCTGGAGCAGATGACCGAGGCCGTGCATGTCTCGTGTGCGATACGGGGGGGAGCGTCGCTGGTTCACGGGATGCAGATGAAAGAGCACGCGGGTAAGGTGGGTATGTGACCGATTCGCCGTCCATCGGACGTTTGCCGGCGTCGACGTTGTCGTCGCGGCGCGCGCCCCTGGCGAATCCGGTCGAGCAACTGGCACGGCTGCAGGCGAGCACGGACGGCCGTCCCAGCTTTCAGGAGATGCTTGGCCGTGCTGGCTGGCCCGAGCTCGCGCCGGGACGGTTGGAGATCTTTCAGATCAACCTGGGCAAGCTGTGCAACATGACCTGCCGGCATTGCCATGTCGACGCTGGTCCCGATCGTTCCGACGCGATGATGAGCCGTGCCACCGTCGACGCCTGCCTTCGCGCGCTCGATCAAACGTCCGCGCACACGGTCGACATCACCGGCGGAGCGCCTGAGCTGCATCCCGAATTCCGGTACCTGGTGGAAGCGGCGCGTGCGAGAGACAAACAGGTGATCGATCGCTGCAACCTGTCGGTGCTTCTGCTCCCGCGAAGCGCCGGACTCGCGGAGTGGCTGGGGGATCGCGGCGTCGAAATCGTTGCCTCGCTGCCGCACTACCGTCAGCGGAACACGGATGCTCAGCGAGGAGATGGAGCGTTCGATAAGTCGATGTCGGCGTTGCGCCTCCTCAACTCTGTCGGATACGGCCAGGGGAACCCTCGCCGGGTTCTATCGCTCATGACGAACCCCGCCGGAGCATTTCTGGCACCTCAACAGTCCGACGTCGAGAACGAATGGAAGACCGCGCTCAAACGCGATTTCGGCGTGACGTTCGACCGGCTCCTGGCGCTGAACAACATGCCGATCTCCCGTTTTCTGGAATGGCTCATCGAGACAGACAACCTCGATTCCTACATGGCCAGGTTGATCGACGGGTTCAACCCGGGCACCATCCCAGGCGTCATGTGCCGCAACACCCTTTCCGTGTCGTGGGACGGCCGGCTGTTCGACTGCGACTTCAACCAGATGCTCGATCTCGACGCGGTGACGAGCAGCGGGAGTATGACCGTCGAGGCGTTCGACTTCGAGCGGTGGCAGTCGCGGAACATCGTCACGAGGGCGCACTGCTTTGGCTGCACCGCCGGTGCCGGCAGCTCGTGTGGCGGGTCGACAGCGTAGCGGTTTCGTTAGTTGTGTAGGGCCGTTAGTTGTGTAGGGCCGCCGCCCTCGGCGGCCTCGTTCTCACGACGCGCGAAGAAGGCCACCGCGGGCGGTGGCGCTACACGGAGAACAGGCCGCACACGAAGGTCCATTTCCAGATCTCAGGAACAAGAAATGCCAGCTAGAATCGTGCGATGAAACGCTCTTTTGTCCTACCCCTGCCGCTTCTCGTTTGCGTCTCCATGCTAGCCGCGGAGCACCCGCCAGCGCCGCCCGTTGCCGAACAAACGATCGTTGTTTCCGCCGGCACCCTCGCTGGTCTGCCCCGTGTGAAGGTCGAAGCGAAAGAGCACGACGGACCTACCGCGGCCTACGAAGGCGTACTCCTCGGTGCGATCCTCGAGTGTGCTGGGATTCCTCGCGGTGAGAAGTTGGGATTGCTGGCCGTGGTCAAGATCACGGCCTCGGATGGATACGAGGTCGTGTTCACTCTGGCCGAAACCGATCCCATCTTCACTGACCGCCTGATCGTTCTCGCGGACAAGAGGGACGGCAAGCCATTGCCCGAGAAGGAAGGGCCGTTCCGAACCGTAGCTCCTCCGAGAAGCGGCCCGCGCGATGGATTCGGAACCTTAAGACAATCAACGTCAAGTCGGTGAATTGTCTGTGCTTACTCTTTGAGAGCGGGGATAGTCTGGACATCATGCGTGAAGCCAGTCGCGGTCCATGTCGGCTCCAAGAAATCAACCACAATTTGCTTAGCCTCATCGGCGTCGAAATTAGCGGTCTTTTCGTGTTTGAAAGTACCCTCTGAGCAGAATAACGTTACTTTGACGGTTATCTTTCCGGCATGGCCCCTGTTTTTAACCACGAGAATGACTCTGTATCCCCAATCGGCTCCATCGGGAGTGTCGAATACTTTGGTCGAGCCAACGTCGGATGCGATCACTGGAGCCGGCGAGCAATTCGTTAAAATTGTTAAGATGAGCAGTACAAAAACTCCTGCGGCTGCTCTAAGATCGACTCGTACTCGCTTTTTCACTAGGTCTCCGGCTATAGTAACTATTACAGGTCGTAGTTAACATGCCTACGCTAGTGTCAGGTGTCCGAACCCAACTCTTTCATCATTTCCGCTGCGAAGCGTTTTCTGAGGGCGAAAAGCTCATTTATGGCTTCGTCTTTGAGTTCCTTTGGCCAATCTGCCGCTTGAACCTCCTTAAGTTTGGCCGCTGTCGTCTCCGTGAGCTGAATGAGTGTGCGTTCGCGAACATCCTTGTTTCGCAGCCCTAGTTCTGCCCACACTTCCAAGTACTCCTGGTCGAGCTTCTTAATATAGGCTTCGAAATCTACATCGGCACGAGCATTTTGACCCTGAACGGTTTTTTGAAGACGATGCTTTAGGATCTCTAGTGCGCTGCTGTACTGCGCATCCAAGGCGGTCACGGTGGCCTTTCGTTCCATCGTGGATGATTTCCACTTCATCAGAATGCCGCGCGCAGCACCAGCGGCGGGAAGAGGAACGGCCAGCTCTTGTGTTGCCGCCGACGGTATCACGGTAGCTACTAGTTCCGCAGGACGGCCCTGCGTATAGGGCTCCGCACGTTTGGAGGTGCGCCTGGCAGAATCAATAAGCGCCCAGTCGGTTTTGTTGGCTTCTGCTTCGTTATCTTTTTCGTCCATCGACGTCTCCGGATTCAGTCTGTCTAGAAAGATTCATTAACCAGTTGTTTCGTTACCTTGGACTCGACATGCCTTCTCGGTGGAGCTCAAAACGATCTTGGACAACTCCTCCTCGAAGAGTGCGCGCAAATGGGTCTTGCTAAATGCGTCGATAGTCTGGAGTGCTTTAATTTTTCGCAACGCGTTCTCTCTCGCCAGAGTAATCTGTTCATCCGTTAGCTGTCTAGCCGTGTTGATCTTGAGAAGAGCGGCATCCATCTCAACCGTAAGACGACGGGAATTGTCAAAGATTGAATAGGCCAGCGAACTCTTCATCGCCGGCACGAAGAGGACGGTTGGCAGTTGCCGCAAGCGCCCGGAAAGTCGACAATTGAGCAGAATGCTGTACTGAATCAAAACACCAAACATTAGTCCCGCTGCCAGGGTCCAAAGAGACAGTAAATAGTAGAGTTGCCAAGCCTCACCGGTTTCGGCAACCTTGTGCGCTGCTGCTGCACCTACTAACTCCCCCTGAAACTTGCCGCGAGGTTCGCCGGTTTCGCGACCTTCTTGGTACGCCGGAGCATAGGCCGCCTTATAGGCTTCGTTTTCAGCTTTCGCGACCTCATCATCGCAACCTGTCAGTGGAACCAATGCCATGAGCAGAAAGAGCAACCAGCACGGGAGAAGGATGCCTCTGCTTTTCGGTTGGTCAGATGGTTTTGAGAGATTAGCAAAGTCAACTTCGGTCAGTTTCTTGGGAAGTACGATAAGGTCAACATCAAGAAGGAAACCCCGAGCGCGGAGCAAGTACAGCGCCAAATACTGAATCGAGAACCCCAACAGAAATGCCGCAATGAGCACCGGAACAGTGTAAATAGGCTTCCGGTTGAAATCACCCGAGGCATACAAGGTGTCAAGCGTAGCTTTGTAAGATTCTTGGTTGGCGGTTTTGAAGGCGGCCGCGAAACCCTCGGCAATGCCGGCGCGCATGCCTGCCTCGCGACCAGCAGAGCTACCGCGCGCGCGAGCGTTAGCTATCGCCCCCTCGTTCCCGCATCCAAACAGGCTACAGAGCGCGGCTGTTACTATGACGAACACCACCGTTCGTGTCCCGGTAGACATCCATGCGCGACCAGGACATGACGGCGCGCGCAGCGGACGAGATACAGGCTGAACTGAGTCTCTTGGGCCTCTCTGGTACCAAGATATGCAGACAGCGTCCGCCGCTGTGTCACCTTCCGAGACTGAGATAAGTTTCGACAAGTTCCCTCACTGAAATCGAATAGCGCCAGTCCCGCCGAACCTGCGGAATCGAACGCGCCTCCGTCTTGACCCTACGAGAGGAGTGATCCCGGGCCGGAAATCTCTACCCCCAACATTGGAAACTGGAGGAGACGAGCCGCCGGGAAGGCGTCATAGACCTCAAGGCGAAGTGATGATCTGAGGTGTAAGGTGACGTACCGGTTGAATGGGGCAGGTTAACGAGAACGCCGAGTTCTGCCGCTACGCCTTCCGCTGTTCGAGAGCCCGGTAGCCGATATCCGTCCGGTACCTTGCCCCCTCGAACCTCACCTTCGGCGCGGCTTCGTACGCCTTTGCCAGCGCCTCGGAGAGTGTCGCGGCGCGTGCGCAGACGCTGACGACGCGTCCCGCCACATTGACCATCTTGCCGCCGCGCGGCATCGTCCCGGAGTGGAAGATGGTCACCGCCGGGTCGTCGATTGGATCGATGACGACTTCCTGGCCCTTCGGGAAATCGTCGGGATAGCCATCGACGGCGATGACGACGCAGGCCGCGGCCTCCTTGACCCAATTCAGCTTCGTATCGCCGAGGCTGCCGCGGGCAACCTTTAGACAAACGCCGGCAAGATCGTCCTCGAGACGCAGCATCTGCACCTGCGTTTCAGGATCGCCGAAGCGGCAGTTGTACTCCAGCACCTTCGGGCCTTTGGCGGTCAGCATGACTCCGGCGTAGAGGCAGCCTGTGTAGGGACGCCCCTCCTCGGCCATCCCCTGGATGGTCGGGATGATGATCGTCTTCACAATCTCCGCCGCCGTCTCGCCGCTCAGAACCACGGCAGGCGAGTGTGCCCCCATCCCGCCGGTGTTCGGCCCCGTTTCGCCGTTGAACGCCTTCTTGTAATCCTTGGCAGGGGCGAGAGAAACGAACTTCTTCCCGTCCGTCAGAGCCATGAACGACACTTCCTCGCCGGTCAGAAACTCCTCGACCAGGATGCGGTTGGCAGCGTTTCCGAACTTCTTCTCCTCGAAAACCAACTGGAGGAATGTCTCCGCTTCCGCCTTCGATCCGACGATGACGACGCCCTTTCCGGACGCCAGCCCGTCGACCTTGAGCACAGCGGGATAGCCAAACTCTTTCAGCGCTGCTTTGGCCTCGTCAACCGAGGCGCAGACACGCGCATCGGCGGTGGGGATGCCGTACTTGCGCATGAACTCTTTGGAGAACGCCTTCGACCCTTCCAGCTCGGCCGCCAGGCGCGTAGGGCCGAAGATCGCCAGGCCTCGCTTCTGGAACTCGTCGACGATGCCGAGGGTCAGAGGAAGCTCCGGACCGACGATGGTCAGGTCCATCTTCAGGGTCTCGGCAAAATCGGCCAGCTCGATGATGTCGGCTACGCCGATATTCACGCAATCGCCGACGGCCGCGATCCCGGCATTCCCCGGGGCCGCGTATATCTCCCTGACGAGCGGCGACTGGCGGAGTTTCCACGCGATCGCATGCTCGCGTGCCCCTTGCCCAACGACCAGAACGCGCATGTGGTGGTAACTGGATTCTAACATGCTGGGCCTTTGGAGCGCCGGCGGCTCGCTGGCTGGCCCGCCAGCGGCCCGCTGGCGATGATTGAAACTGGCCGCCGGGCCGGCGGCGATCCAGCCGGCGAGGCCGCCGGCGCTCCAAAGGCGCAAGAAATCCATCACTCCCCTTGGACGTTTCCTAAACGGCCGCCGTACATGTGTCACGATGGCCGCGGAAGTCCTCAGAATGATCCCGACGAAAGAGCCTGTGGAGCCCGACGATCGTCAACTGGTCGAACAGATCCGGCAGGGCGACGGCGCCGCGTTCGAGACGCTCGTCCGCCGGAAGACCTCGAAGGTCTACGGCCTTTGCTACCGCGTCGTCGGGAACGCTGAAGACGCCAAGGACATCTCCCAACTGGTCTTCCTCAAACTGTGGGAGAACCTCGAGAAGTATGACCCGCAGTTCGCCTTCGACACCTGGCTTTACCGGATCGTGACGAACGTCGCCATCGATTTCATTCGCAACAAACGCTCGCGAGACAACGCCATCAACTCCAACCTGAGACTCGTCAAAACGTCAGTCGACCCCGAGCAGACGGTGACGGTTCAGCGCAAAGAGGTCGAGTCGGTCTTCAACATCGTCTCGAATGTTTTGACGGCGAAGCAGAAGGCAATCTTCGTGATGAGCGAGATGGAAGACCTCCGCTCCTCGGAGATCGCCAGGATCCTGGGATGCCGCGAGTCGACAATTCGCAATCACCTCTTCAACGCCCGCAGGCTCATGCAGCAGCAACTGAGGATCCGTTTTCCTGAATACGCGCGGCTCTGGGAGGAATCGCAATGATGACCTGCCAGCAGTTCCGCGCGAACCTCCAACCCGCCACCACGGATCCAGGTCTGCTCGAGCATCTCCGGCATTGCGATGCATGCCTCGATTACGCGATGGGTGTCGATCCTGACCTTTTCTTCCGCTCCATCGGGGGCGAAGAGCTCGTTCCTCCCGGCGGCATCGACGCCTTCGCCGGCGATGTGATGTCGCAGGTGCGGGTGCGCGGCGCGGAGACATCGCTCGCGCCCCACCGTTCGGTCAGCGTATGGCAGCGGCTGGCCATCGCCGCGACTGTGGCTACGGCCATCACCAGCGCCGCCCTCGTCTATCGCCTCGAACACAGCACCGCGGCTCCGCAACCTGTGGCACAAACACTCTTGTCTGTACCGAACGTGCCTGCGCCCAGGCCCCGTTCCGCGGCTCTTGCGACGAAATCGTTCGTGGAAACGTATTCATCTCACAACGCGACGATCGTGGAAGTGCCGAACGACGGCAGCGACACTAAAGTGGTGATGATCTTCGACGATAAGTTGCCGGCGGACCTATGAACCTGAAGCGCGTTCTCCTGATGATTTCGATGATTTTGGCCCTCTGCGGCGCCGCGCTCGCGGAGCCTGCCGCGGCCGCGGCGGCCGCGAAGCCGGCGCTGTCGGTACGGTCGTTTACCTTCAAGTTCAAGCAGGCCGACAAGGCCGCCGCGGCGATCAAACCACTCCTGAGCCCGGAGGGTTCGATGTCGATCCAGCCCTCGGCCAATTCACTCGTCGTCACCGACCGCGCGGACAACCTGAAGGCGGTTGCGAAGTTGATCGGCGACTTCGACAAAGGGCCACAGACCTTTCGGCTCTACATCCGTATCGTCGGCGCCACTCGCGTCGAAGGCACTCCGAAGATCGCCGACGACCTCAAAGAAATCGCCCACAACCTGTCCAGCCTGCAGTACAACGCCTTCGAGAGCGCCGGCGAAGCGACGATCCAGGGGAAGGAAGGCGACCCCGGTCTCATCGACATGCAGACCGGCTATCGCGCCGGCTTCCGCTTCGGCGAATACGACCCGGCCCGCGACTCGATCGCGGTCGATGACCTGCAGATCTCCAAACTCACAGGTGCACAGAAGGATCAGCTCACGTCGCTCCTCAAGACGACGCTGAACATGGCTATTGGTCAGACTTATATTCTCGGCGCGTCGAAGACCCCGCAAAGCCATCGCGCGCTGATGATCGTGCTCGTCGCTCGACGGTAAGAGCGGCGTCTCCCTCCTACTCACCGGGACGCGGCGAATCACCCTCCGCCGCGTCCCACTTTTTTTGGTGGACAGGGGTGGATCGGTAGAGCAGTCGATCAGTACACCGAGACCAGTCGCTCCACATACCTGTCATCCTGAGCGAAGGACAGCGCGCGCCGCTGCACCTGGGAAAAGAAACTTATTCGCATGTCTTGCGGAGGTCTGGAAGTGAGCTGTCTGATGCGCTGGAACCCGCATAGATACTGGGAGTTTCTTGGAAGCCTGCCGTAGCCGCGTGGGCGGTGGGCTGGTGGGAGCGGCGTAGGACGGCGAAGGACCCCCCTCCTGAAACCCGGGAAGGGCAGGGGCAGGCCTTCAACTACCGTCTCCCCCCTCCCTTTCCGGGTTTCAGGCAGGGGGTCCTTCGCCGTCCTACGGCAGGCTCAGAGCTTGTGCAGAAATCGCGCGACCCGTGTTCCTTGTCATTCTGAGCGAGGGACAGCGCAGGCGCTGCACTTGGGAAAAGAAACGCAGCACACCCCAATCGAGCCACCCTCGCCCCACCGAAGAGTGGGGAGAGGGAGACACGTAGCGGAGCGGAGTGCGGGTGAGGGGTGTAACCGACAGGCGCGCGTGGCCGACGGCCCCCTCATCCGCCTTCGGCACCTTCTCCCCCGTAGGGGAGAAGGGCTCTCGATTGAGAGCCCTGTTTCTTTTCTCGGGTGCAGCGCCAGCGCTGTCCTTCGCTCTGGATGACAAGGAACACGGGTCGCGCGATTTCTGCACATCCTCTCAGGATGACAGGTATGTGAGAACGCGCGAATCGTGCACGCCCTCTCGTGATGACAGCAACGCGTGGCGCCTGATCCTGATCAACTGATCTGCTAATCCACTGATCCCCCACCGAATCCCGAGCTACTCACCCATCCGATCCACTCTGCTATCCTTTGGCGAAGTCGCCGATCTCGGAGGATGCATGCGTAAGTCACTCATGGCACTCGTGGTTTGCTCGCTCATCGCGCTTCCCCTGGCTGCACAGAACACGGACATCGAATCGCTCTCCGGGCTGCAGTTCAACTTCGGCAACCCCGGCGCCCGCTCGCTGGGTATGGGTGGCGCTTTCCTGGGTCTGGCTGACGATGCGTCAGCAGCCGAAGCCAATCCGGCGGGGCTCACGATCCTGAGGAAGCCTGAGTTTTCGATCGAAGCTCGCAACTACCAGGAGCAGCAGGTCTTCACGACCAGCGGCACCTTCCCTGACCTTCAGCGCACCGGCTTCAGCCACTATAGCCAGCGTGTCGATCCGACGTTCGCCAGCATCGTCTATCCGACCAAGCACTTCACCTTCGGCGTCTACTACCACGAGCCACTTCGCAACGAAGGGACAGGGCAGGTCGTTCCGGTACGCAACACATTCACCGGCGAGATCAAGACCGACGTTCCGAACTTCTTCCTCCCGGTCGACAGCAATGGCAATCCGACCGGCGGCCCCATCACGTCCGCGGCATGCCAGACGCTGCGCCAGAAGAACCCATTCGCCTGCCTCGAATACACGGTCCTGCCGTTCCTCAGTTCCGTGAAGATTCAGGAGAGGACATTCGGCGCTGCCGTGGCCTTCCAGGTCGGGAAGTTCTCCTTCGGCGCGACGGCGCGGTCGCAGCGCTTCAACGAGACCGCCTTCACGTTCCGCGTAACGCCGACATTCGACTTTTCCAGCATCTCCGTGCAAGCCACCAGCGACATCCGCAACAACAACGACGTCGCCAAAGACAAGACCGACATCACCTTCTCCGGCGGCTTCAAGTGGGCACCGGCCGACAAGTTCTCCCTCGGCGGCGTCTACAAGCAGGGAGCCAAGTTCGTCGCGCCGACGTTTGCGTCGAACGCGGCCACCAACTTCGAGTTCGTGAAGGCCGCCGACACGACTTTCCATCTTCCCGACATCTACGGCGCCGGCGTCTCGTTCCGTCCGATCCCTGTGCTCACGATCAATGCCGATGCGGTGAGGGTCAAGTACTCGAACCTCGTCGACAACTTCGTCTCCATCAATGCCACCGTTCGCGCGATCGACAAGGCTTACAAAGCAGCCGACGCCCTCGAGATCCACCTCGGCGGCGAGTACTTCTTCTCGACAAAGATCCCGTTCGCAGTGCGCGCCGGCTACTGGCGCGACCCGCAGCACGCCATCACCTACCAGGGACCGCTGTTGAACGCGGACGAAGTGGCGGCGGCAGTGCTTTTCCCGAAGACCAAGGCTCAGAACCACGTCTCCGTCGGCGGCGGTCTTGCCTGGCCGCGCTTCCAGATCGATGCCGCATATGACACGTCGCCGTTGTTCAAAGTCGGCTCGATCTCGATGGTGACACGGTTCTAAAGGCAGAAGGCAGAAAGCAGAAAGCAGAAATGGTGGCCGAGCGAAGCATTTCTGCCTTCTGCTTTCTGCCTTCTGCTTTCAAAGTGGTATATCGAGCAGCTCGAACTTCTCCCATCCTCGAAAATCGAAGTGCCACCACTCGGATGGGAGCGGGTCGAAGCCGTGACGTTTCATGGCATCGCGCAGTCTGGCCCGATTCGCGATCGCCTCAGCCGGCAAGTCGTTGAAGTCCTGCCGGGCGCGGGGCGTGAAGTCGTCGTATCCCGCCGGCATCGGCAGCTCATGGCCTGTGCGCAGGTCGGCGAGGGTCAGGTCGACCGCGGCGCCGCGGTTATGGCGCGACCCTTTCGCAGGATCGGCGACAAAGTCGGGATTGCGGATCGGCTTCCACATCTGTACCGTCACGCGATACGGTCGATAGCCGTCGAATATCTTGATACCGATCCCGTCGCGCGCCAGCTCGCGCTCGACTTCGTGCAGCGCGATCGCCGCCGGGCGGCGCAGAAAGACTTTCGCCACCGGATACAACTGCTGGTGCATGAAATTGTTCGTGGTGGCGTAGCGGACGTCGCGCGGGATGTCAGTGATCTCGACCAGCCGTTTGTCTGCGTCAGCGGCCACGAGCCGGTCGTACTCCACGGCCGTCCTGACGCGACGGGCGGGCCAGCCGTTGCGCACGCGATCGCGAGCAGGAGGAAGCCCAGGAACCTTCTCATCGCGAGATCGCCGGTGCCACTCTGGTCATGAAGTCATCCATGTTCTTCATGACGCGCCTCGAATCGTGGTTGTTGAAGTCGAACCAGAGCATCAGCCGGTCGTCCGGATGGAAACGCGCAGCAGCTTGTCTGGCGATCATCTCCGCGGTGCCAATGAGGGCATTGTCCGTGGCGCGCCGTACTTTCTCCTCATCGAGCGTTCCTTCCAGCGCGCGCCAGTAGTTCGTCAGCGCCGACCGTGCCTCCTCCGCCGCCCGCGCCGCGTCATCATTGATGAAGACCAGGACCGTGCGCGGCATGAGGCGGCGATGCCATCCGCCGCCGTCCGGGTGATAGGCGGTGACCATCCGTTCGTTCGTCTTCTGGATCTCGTCGCCCGGCGTGATTGACAGGTTGAAGACGCCGGCGGGCAGGATCGTGTTGGCGAAGACCTGCGTCGCCGCATCGTGCGAGCCGATCGACAGCCGCAACAGATCCATCCGCGATTCCTGCGGCACGATCTTGAGATTGGGAAAGACCCAGCGTGAAGCCACCGGAATGTCGTCTGCCTCCTGCCCGAACGCGTCCACCACGCGCCGCCAATCCGCCTCGGAGCGGAAGTCCGGCCGCCGCAGTGTACGGTTCGTGATCATCGACGAGTTGAGCGTCTCCCCTTTCAGCAGGCGGAGAAGGATCTCTGTCGCTTCCTCGAAGATCTTGTTCTTCACCACCGGCCACGCAGCCTCCTCGACCGGTGTGCGCGGCACGATCCCGTAGGGAATGTTGATGAAGGGAAATCGTCCGGCCGCGAAGCCGATAGTGAGAATGCGCCGCTCCTCGGGGTCGAGCCCGTGAAGCGCCAGAAACGTCTTGATCCGCTCCGCCGCCGCGATCGGGCCGCCATTGCAGAGGATGTTCATGATCGCCGAGCCGGCGCCGATCTGCTTCGTCCGCGCGAAGACCCGATGCGCGAGCTGCAGGATGTCGGTGTTGAGCCCGATCTCGCCGGCGAAATGTGGGATCACTGCCCCCGGGTTCGTCTTCTGGACCTCGGTGCTCAGATGGCTCTCCGCCACCCACGCCGTCCCGAAGCCGAGCCGGTCCGCAAGGATCACCTGCTCGAAGAAGTTCTCGAACATCACCCGCTCGGACGGGATGTAGCCATCGACTTCCGTCTGCGAGATGGAGAAGAAGATGTCGAGCTCCATGTAGTGATGATCGCATAGGAATGGCGGTCGGGAGGGGGGCGGTTGGTGTCGAATGTAGCGCGTGGCCACCGCCTTCGAATCAACTCAACCGTAACTTCCTGATCCTCTCTCGCCGGAAGCCGGCAAGTAGCACGGCCAGGTCGATATCGAGTGCGCGCGCCAGCCGCACCAGGATGTTGAGACTCGGCCCTTGTTCGCCGCGCTCGAGGTTGCCGGCAGTAGTTGAGGGTCACGCCGGCCAGTTCGGCCAGCCGTTCCTGCGACCAGCCGCGATCGGTGCGGAAGCGGCGGAGGAGGACCAGATCACCGTCGACCACCTCGTCGAGCTGCAGCTCGCGAAAGGGATCTCGCTGGCCGAGGTGGCGATGCTCGAAGCCCGGATGCAGGGAATCGGGGCGACGGTGTCGAGGTAGTTGGTTGAGATCGAATGAAGCGGCCTCTCGATCCCGAGCTATCGGCGGTGGTTGATGTCCTCGTCTGAGGACATACAGACTGTCCGGAGTTCGGTCCCGAGGGTTCGCCGGGCGACCGTAAGGCTCTCCGAGCCGATCGTTAGGTCCCGGGAGAGGATGCTTAGGCCCGGGGAGACGATGCTTAGGTCCCGGGAGACGATGCTTAGGTCCGGGGAGACGATGCTTAGGTCCGAGGAGACGATGCTTAGGTCCGGGGAGACGATGCTTAGGTCCGGGGAGACGATGCTTAGGTCCGGGGAGACGATGCTTAGGTCCGGGGAGACGATGCTTAGGTCCGGGGAGACGATGCTTAGGTCCGGGGAGACGATG
>JBBRNB010000006.1:0-112218 GCA_038230535.1 Thermoanaerobaculia bacterium | reverse complement strand
GGTGGCTGGCGCCACCGCACTCCAAAGCGCTTCGCGCGAAATGATGTGGACAATCCTCGCCAACTCTGCGCAGGTTTTCGCGCGCCGGAGGCGCGCTTTGGAGTGCGGTGGCGCTAGCCACCGCTTTGGGAGGGGGCCCCCCGGTTCATGCAACACACGTCCTGGTTGCGGGCAACGCCCTAGCCTCTACGGCAGCCTCAGGATGACAGGAACACCGCACGCGCGACTCACAACCTCTGAGCGATCACGAGACGGATTCCGGTCTTGGCCCCAGCGCTCCGGGTAGAATCATCCTCCATGAGCCAACTCGATCCTACCGTCCAGCGCGAGCTCGAGGCGCTGGCCATCCCGCACGAGGTCCTTCCCTGCAATCCCGAGTGGGCCGATACCGATGTCTTCTGCGCCAACTACCACATCCCCCGCGATAACGCCGCCAACACGATCCTGGTCGCCGCAAAGACGGAGCCGCGCCGGTACATCGCCTGCCTGGTGACCGCAACGACGAAGCTCGACGTCAACCACAAGATCGCCAAACTGATCGGCATCAAGCGGCTGTCGTTCGCGTCGGCCGAGGAGACGAAAGAGATCTCCGGACAACTCATCGGCGGCGTCACGGTTTTCGGACTTCCGGATTCCGTGCCGCTTTACATTGACGAACGCGTCATGGAGCGCGACTACATCATCGTCGGCGGGGGAAACCGCTCCACGAAGATCAAGCTCGCGCCGGAACATCTAATGAAACTGCCACGCGCCACAGTTGCCGGCATCGCGGTACCGCGGCAGTAACTTCCCGGAATCCAAAAGGGCCGCGAACCCCGTAGCTTCACCAAAAGGGGGAGAGCAAAATGAAGACTCGCATCCTGGCGGTGGTTCTCTGTCTCATCACGGTGGCCACTGATCCACTGATCCACTGATCCACTGATCCAATGATCCAATGATCCTCTGATCCACTGATCCACTGATCCTCTGACCCACTGATCCTCTGACCCACTGATCCTCTGGTCCACTGGTCCACTGATCCACTGATCCACTGGTCCACTGATCCACTGCCCCACTGATCCTCTGATCCTCTGATCCACTGATCCACTGCCCCACTGATCCACTGCCCCACTGATCCACTGCCCCACTGCCCCACTGCCCCACTAATCGACAACATCGCTTCCGAAGCTCGTCGCTTGACATCGCGCTACTACAAATGTAGTATGCGTAAGCATGAGCAGGGAACGGATTACACTCACGAAATTCGAGACCGAGGTGATGAGCGTCCTTTGGCGCCTCGGCGAAGCGACGGTGCGCGATGTACAGGACGCCATCGACCGCGACGAGCCTCCCGCTTACACCACCGTACAGACCATCGTGCAGCGGCTGGAGCAGAAAGGGGCTGTGCGGAGAACGCGCAAAGAAGGGAATGCTCTCTTCTTCGAGCCGGCCATCACGCGCAAGTCGGTTTACCGCCGGCTGGTCGACGAGTTGCTCGATCTCGTCGGCGGCTCGCAGCCGCTTGTCGCGCATCTCGTCGAGACCGGAAAACTCTCCCTCGACGACCTCAAAGCAGTTGAGAAGACCGTCAAGGCGATCAAGAGGAGCGGCAAATGATCGCCCATCTCCTCGAATCGACGCTACTCCTGGCTCTGGCCATCGTGATCGCGCACTTACCTCGGCTGGCGGCACGCACGCGTTTCAGCATCGTCTTCGCAGCCCTGATGAAGTTCGCCATTCCTTCGGCGATCGTACCGCGTGTGCTGGTGCTCAGCGGCATCGATCTGGCGCGAATGCCGAAAGGGACGATCATCATCGACGCGCTCGGCCCGCTCAGCGTGGCGAGCCCTCATGTAACGAGCGCTCCGGTCTGGCCGGCGATGGCGATCGCATCGTGGCTGGTCATCGCTGCAGCGCTCGTTGCGCGCGCCTTCATTCGCGGCCGCAGGGGCATGCGCCTGGCACTCTCGGGCGCGTTCGATGCGGATGCCGTCGAGCTCGAGGCGCTGGACCGCGCCAGAGCACGTGCCGGCGTCGCACGCACGTTGCGCCTCGTCCATTCGCCGTCGATCACGGCGCCTGCGACGGCCGGCGTGCTCCGCCCGGTCATCGTCATACCCGCCGCGACACAACTCGCCGACGCTGAGCTGGAGACGCTCCTGACCCACGAGTGCGCGCACATTGCACGGCACGACAACCTTCTCAGCGTCGTCGAATCGATTGCCGGCTGCGCGCTATGGTTTCACCCGCTGGTCTGGATCGCGCGCCGCCTGCTCGATACATCCCGCGAGGAAGCCTGCGACGCCATCGTGGTCGCCTCGGGCGACGCCGGCATCTACGTCACTGCGCTGGGCAGGGTTTGCGGCGCTGCCATCGCTCCCCGTACTGCCGGGATTTCCTGCATCGTCAGCAAAACGTTCCGCGAAAGAATGGAGGCCATCATGCAATTGGGAACCAGACGTCTTCTCCCCCACCGTACCGTCACAGCGACAGTCATCGCCTTTCTTGCCATCGCCACGATCGGCAGCGGAGTGGCGCGCGCGATGCCCGCTCCCGGCGACGATTCATCCACCTCCCCGTACAAGGTCGATGTCACGGCGACGCGCCTCGATTCGCTCTTCGACTTCTTCGTCACCATTCGTGATCGGAAAGACGGTCAGATCATTCAGTCGGCGCGCGTCAAAAGCAACGTCGAAGAGTGGGGTACAGCTCGAGCCGGAAGGAGCGAACCGGATGGCGAGCACAGCACAGTCGTCCGCGCAAAGGGTCACAGGGATGGAACGGCCACCGTCGAAGTCCAGATCGATCAGACGCCGCCCGTGTCGCGGACCATCGTAGCGAGGCCGGCTCACGCCGCAAAAGCCGTGGCCAAAGGCTCCGAGCCCATCTCACTCGATCTGAAGGACGCCGACATCCGCGATCTCCTGCGCACCTTCGCGCAGTTTACGAACACCGAGATCGTGGTCGATGACGATGTCACTGGCAAAGTGACGGAGTCGCTCCGCGAGGTACCGTGGACAGAGGCGTTGGACAAGATGCTGGCGGATGCGAATCTTCGACAGGAGCGCACTGGAAACACGATCCACGTACACCGCCGGTGAGGACGCTCACCTGCTAGAATCCGGCACATGGCTCTTGCTCCGCGGCAAACGCGGTTTCTCATCATTTTCGCTGTCCTGCTCATCGCTTTTTATGCCTTCATCACCATCGACGCCGTCGACAAGCGCGTCGTGTTGCCGTTCACGGAAGCTTTGGCGCGCGTCTCCGGCGCGACTCTCAACCTTCTCGGCGAAAAGGTGCAGGTCAGCGGCACTGTCATCGTCGGAGTGCGGTTCGGTGTCGACATCCGCGGCGGATGTAACGGCCTCGAAGCGGTGGTCTTCGTCTGCGCGGCCATGCTGGCCTTTCAAGCGCCGTTGAAAAAACGCTTCATCGGTGCGCTTGCCGCCGCCGTGACTCTCGAAGCGCTCAACGTGATCCGCATCGTTTCTCTGTATCTCCTCGGCGTCTATCACCGCAGTGTCTTCGAAATGTTCCATCTCGCGGTGTGGCAGACGCTGATGTTCGGCGCAGCGGTCTTCCTCTTCCTGATCTGGATTTCGATCGTGGCACCGCGCAATGCTCCTGCGAGCAGTTAGGTTCCTCGGCGGCCTCACGCTCGGCATCGCCATCTGGTGGATCGTCACGCCGGCGTACAACAAGCTCCTGGCCCCCGCCACGGAACTGCTTCTGCACGCCGACCGGCGGCTGGCCCCAGCGGTGCTCGTGCCGCAGGAGCGCAAAGTCTTCGTCACGTCATCGACGCCGCTGCCGGTGGCAACGATGCCTGCCGATCAGCTCACGTACAACATCATCCTGCTGCTGGCCCTCTTCGCATCGAACGACGGCTCGTGGCGGGTGGCGAACCTGCGCGCGCTGGCCATCGCACTGGTGATCCTCTTCGTCTCGCACTGCGTCGGGCTGGTGATCTCGATCGAATCGACCTACGCGGTCCAGCAGGGCGTATGGAGCGAACAGAACTATGGCAACGCGGCGGCCAATTTCTGGCAGACCACGGAGGTCGTCTTCCGCATCGTGGGGATGTTCGGCGTCGTCTTTGCGTCGTGGTGGGCGCTCAGCAATCACTCGAAGAGCGTATCGACGTAGGCGGCCGGATCGAACGGAATCAGATCGTCCGCACTCTCCCCCACTCCGACGAATTTCACGGGGATGTCGAACTGCCGCATGATCGAAAGGATCACGCCGCCCTTAGCCGTGCCGTCGAGCTTCGTCACGATCATCCCGGTCACCTGCGCCGCTTCGAGAAATGCCGCGGCCTGACTGACGCCGTTCTGGCCGGTCGTGCCGTCGATGACCAGCAGCGTTTCGTGCGGTGCGCCGGGCAGTTCCTTCTCGATGACGCGCCGCACCTTCGACAGCTCCTGCATCAGGTGCGATTTGTTGTGGAGACGTCCAGCGGTGTCGACGAGTACGACATCGGTGCCCCGCGCCTTCGCGGCCGTGACCGTGTCGTGAGCCACGGCGCCCGGGTCCGAGCCTGCTTTGTGTTTGACCATGTCGACGCCGATGCGGTCGGCCCACATCTGGAGTTGCTCGATGGCAGCGGCACGAAAGGTGTCGGCCGCGCCGAGAAGGACAGACTTCCCTTCACCTCGGAAGCGCGAGGCGAGTTTGGCAATCGTGGTGGTCTTCCCGGTTCCGTTGACGCCGACGACGAGGATGACGAACGGCTTCGCTCTGGCCGTATCGATTGGCGAATTCAGGCGTTGCGGAATGAGAGCACGCGTCTCTTCACGCAGCACCTCGGTGAAGCGGTCCATCTTGGTGATCCGCTCTCCACGGATGCGCTGCTCGATCCGGCCGACAAGCGACATCGTCAGCTCCGCGCCGACATCCGCGCCCAGAAGGCCTTCTTCGAGACTATCGATCGCCGCTTGATCGATCGGAAGATCGGGAACCAGCGACTCCCTGACCTTCTCGATGATCTCGGTGTGGGTCATGAAGAGCCCACGTTTCAGCTTGTCGAAGAGAGATTTCATGGGTTGGCCGGCCATCGCGGCGGGCATTGTAGCCGGGGGTGAAAGCAGAAGGCAGAAGGCAGAAGGCAGGGCTGAAGGCAGAAAGCAGAAGCAGAAGGAGCTTCGCTCCCGACAATTTCTGCCTTCTGCCTTCTGCTTTCTGCCTTGTCAGCGTCGCGAGGCGCGGCGGCGGTCAGGTGCCGCGGCCGCATCATCGCCGTAGTCGACACTCAGCAGGAGATACGTGAACGTGGCGCCGGAAACCAGGTAGCCATTGTCCGACGGGGCGATGGACATGCGGCCCCAGCTCGGCATGCTATCGCCTTCTTCTTCACGAAACGCGAAGACGTAGACGCCGCGGGTGAGCTTCGGTCCCGCCACGTTTCCGAGAGACAGCGTCACCGGTGTGACCTCGGTCTCCAGCGGTGACGGGTTTGCTGATTCGCCGTCGCGGGAAGGCCGCTGCCTTCTCACGAGAAAAGAGACACCGTTGGTAGATGGAACATTGATCGTGAAGCTGAGCGGTCCGCTGACCGCATCCGCCTCCGGACGCCCGGCGACGGAGAAAAAGCGGAATCGCGACGGATCGTCCGGCTTGCGATGCGACACCGGGAAGAGCGCATCGACGGCGATGCCGCCTGGCGCATTCTTGTGGGAGGTGGCACGACGGGCACCGACGACCGAGATGCGAGCCCCGCTGCCGATGAATCGTGGGTCAGGGCTGAGGATGGAGGCGGCGCTGGCCAGCGGAACCGAATAACCGGCCGCCGGGAGCGAGGGCGCGTAGCCGACGTCCATCAGAGGAACGATACCCGAGCTCTCGGAGGCGAAGAGCTTTCCTTCGCTGATGGCCACGACGGCAACACCGAGCGCAGCTGCCGAACCGATGCGGAGGAATTCGCGGCGAGGGATTCCGTTAGATACAGCTTTAGCTTTCATGCCGATCTCCATATAGGCTTCCTTGGCTATTATGCGCACTTAAATCACGCGCACTGGGACATTCGCGGACTGGACTTATTGATACTAGCACGACTGCCGCGCCCGTCAAGGTTTAGTGACAAACAGAGCCGGCTGCCGCAGTGCCGTCGATGACGGTCACCGCTCCCCCGTTCGCCGCGGCTACCGCGGCTGCGATCGCGCGAGCGTCTCCGGAAGCCGCCCCGATCACGAGCATCGAAGAATGGGTGGACGCGGAGAGACGGATGACCGTTCCCGGAACGCTGCTGAAACGGTTCGCGGCAAGGTCAACACAGGCAGTCGCGGCATCGGATGTGGCAACATCCACCCATGCCCGGTCAGACACAAGCGCCACGACTGAGTTGCCGTGAAGTGAAAGCTGGACGTTACCACCCTGCCGCGAGGCCGCTGTCACCACGCCGTGCCCGAAGTGCTGCAGCGACGAATCGCTCACGTTGACGGAAAGAGAACTGCTCTCGCTGGCCACCGCATCGATCGCCGACCCGAGGTTGTCCTCGAGGCCGGCAGTGCGCAGTTCGCACGAGACCTTTGCGTTACCGAACGTGCGAAGCTCGAGCAGATGCGGCGCAACCTCAGGGCGTTCCGTCGCCGCCAGAATGCAGCGGTCGAGAACGATCCGCCCGTTGTTGAAACGCTGCTCGACCAGCATCTCGCTGCCCGCGTTGTCGATGAACGATGAGCGGCTGAAGGTGATCGTTCCGCCTGCCTCCTGCAGCAACACACCGCTCTCGAAGGTCTCGTCGCCGGCGCCGTGTACGTCGAGACCGCCGAAGGTAACGTCGCGGATGTTGTTGGCGTTGATGCCCATGGCGCTACCACCGTCGACGACGATGTTCTCGAACGCCGAATCGCTGATGTGCCGCAGATAGAGCGCCGCATGGCAGATGGCGGTCGAGTTCGACTCGAAATTGCCGGCGCAGCGGACTCCGCGCGTTGGCTTGTTGACGCCGCTGTCTGTGAGCGTAATCCCCGAGATGTGGACGTTGCTGCTCTGGACGATGCGCATCCCGTTGCCGCGAGCATGAAGAATCGCACCGCCGGTTCCTCGCTTCCCCTCTACCCCAGTGATGGACACCCTCCCGTGGACGCCATCGAGCACGATCCCCTCGTCCAGCGTTCCTGGCGCCACTCCTTCGGCTGAGACCGACTCGAACGAAAGGTCGACTCCTGAGTCGCGCACATCGAGCGCCGCGCCGTTGACTGTACTCAAGGTGGAGGCGCCACCTATGGCGAGCTTCGCCACCTTATTGACAACGAGCCCACCCCGCCGCCCGCGAACGTCAACTGTGTCTTCGAAGATGACCGCGGAAGGCCGCTCGATCCCGGCGATCACGATGGCATCATCGAAGGCGTCCCGAACGTGCAACTTCGAGCCTCGGCGGAAGGTGATGGTCCCGGAGTGGCGTCCCTGGATTCGCACCGCCGACGTGAACTCTCCGCTGATCGGCATATGGTCGATGACGACGTTCCCGTAGCCGCCAATCAGACCGATCCCGCTCCCTCGCTCGGTGGCGTCGATGGCGCCGCCGGAGATGTTCACATTGCCCTGCTGCTCCTGGAGAAAGATGGCAAAGCCTGCTCTGGAGCTCCTGACGTAGACGTTGCGCATCGTCAGCGTGCCGATGGCGCCGCTTCCAACGATTCCGCTGAGTCCTTCCGCGAAGATCGTGCAGCCTGCGATCACATTGTCGCCGCTCGTGGAAATGGTTCCGTGGATGGCAGGTCCGGGACCCTGAAGCGCCGGAACACCCGTGACACCTGTGTCCACTTTCAGCTCCGTCGCCACAGCATCGAGGCCGAAGGCGGATCCGATGAGCATCTGTCCCTTCTTCAAGGTGACGCTCTCAATGTACGGCGCATTCGATTCTGCGACGTAGACAACCCGGGCGGGGCTCTGCACTCCCTGGCCTATCGTTGAGAATGGCGACTGACGGCTTCCATTGCCTCCCGGCGCGGCTCGGTTGTCGACAAAGACCACGTCGCCCAACGCCACAGCCGCGCCGGCGACGGCCACGAAAACCGCCACCAACACGTATCGAATCATCGCGGCCGCTGCGTCCCCTGCTCACGGCCGGTGATGCTCTGCTTGACCATGGCTTCGTCGACGGTGATGACGCGCGCGCCGGCGCCAGCAGGGTCGAACTCGAGGCCGCCGATCACACGCCGGAAGGTCTCGCGCAGAGCACGGGCACCGATGCGCTTCTGCCGGGCGGCGTCCCAGGCGATGGCGATCAGAGCGCCGCGCGTGATCTGCAGGTCAATGCCGAAGCGAAGGAAGTAGGCACGCGAGGTGCGGAAGATCGACGCCTCCGGCTCCACGAAAATCCGCGCCAGATCGGCCTCGGCGAGATCGTTGAGCACTACGATCGACTCGAATCGGGAGACGAACTGCGGGGTCATCCCGTAGCGGAACAGATCGTCGTACTTCAGGTAGTCCCGCAGATGGAACGGCAGCTCTTCGCGGACTTCTCCGGATGCGGAGACCACCACAACCGGCTTCATCGGCGCGACGTCCTGCCCGATGGTGGCACGGCGGAAGACAGCTTCGTATAGCTCCTCGAAGGCACCTCCAACGATGAAGAGCACCGTGGACGAATTGACGCCGAAGGTCATCCCGTTGACCTCGAACTCGACGTTTTCGTTCTCCATCAGCGTGAGCAGCGCTTCCTGCGCCACGATGCCTCGCACGTTCGGATTGCCGCTGACCTGGGCGCGGATCTTGTCGACTTCATCGATGAAGACGATGCCGTGCTCGACGGAGCGCAGCAGATCTGGTAGTGGCGCGTCCGCACCCAGGATGGTTCTGGCGTTCGAAAACAACCGCCCAAGGACGGCCCGCCCATACCCCTGATGCTCCTCGGCCAGAACATTGGCGTTGATGCGGATGACGTTCGCCGAGTGGCTCAGCTCCGGCCGGCTGGCCAGGAACTGCTCGACCGCCCGCATGAGCGTGGTCTTTCCGGATCCGGAGTTGCCGACCATCAGAATGTTCGGCGCCGGATGCCCGACCAGATGCTTGACGATAGCGACCGAGAGCTCGCGGATGGCCTCGTCCTGCCCTACGACGGTCGCGCTCAGCGCTTCGAAGACTTCGCGCGGACGAAGGGGAAAGGAGTCCATGTGCGGCCATTGTTGCGAAACGGAGTGCGGCTGTCCATGGGGCAAGCCGTACGGGTCATGAGTACGGGTTTGAAGACGACGCTCACAGGAAGGGGTTCACCACACGGACGGAGCCATACAGCCTGCCGTTCTGAAAATCCTCCGAGATCAGCTCTGACATCCCAAAGACCTCTGCGTACGCCCACATGTGAGCATCGAACCAGGAGAGTTGATAGGCGATGATTCCACGCAACGCAGTACGGAGAACTGCCGAGTCAGGAAAGAGGATCGTGAACTGCGCGAGCATCTCCTCGGTCTCGCGTCGTGCATCGTGATCCTCGAGCAAGCGGCCGTAACCAGAAATCGGGCGCGTTACAGCGGCATAAAACTCGATCAGGGCCTGATGTGCGATACGGATCGAATCAGCAGCGACCCCATCACGAAGGAACGCAGCCGAGATACTCTGCTTCCGCGAATCTCGCGGATCAAACCGGTAAACGAGGATGTTCGTGTCAACGAGAGCGGCCACGATTGTAGAGAGCCTCGCGTACCCAGCCGCGATCACCAGATTCAAGCCGCTGCCTTCCCCGCTGCCGCTTCTTCTGGCGTAACGTGGCGGCGTCGAAGAGCTCGAGTCTGGTCTCGATAGTAAGCGATGCCTTCTTGATCGTGGAAGGAGTGAGTCGGATGCCGTCCGCCGCGGCCGCCCACTCGATCTCGTCGCCAGACTGGATACCACATTGCTGCGCCAGCGATTTCGGAATCGTTACCTGTAGCTTGCTTGTGACCTTGGACATATCCTTACTCTAGCAAGGATCACTTCCGTGATCAACAACACACCACCCATTTCGTACAAGCCGCCGCGCCCGCGATATGTTAGAACGTGTCCCTCAGATCGAAGGGAGAGAAACCGCTGATGTCCGACGACCCATTTCGCCATGACTTGTTCACGCCTCTGATCGGAAGCACGTTCCGCATCGAATTCACGGACGGCTCGATCGACCTTCAGTTGGAGGAAGTTACGCCGATTCCTCCGCCGCGATACCTGACATCCGAGGGCGTATTGCCGGTCCCCGAGCATGTTGCCCCCCGCCGCGATCCATTCACGGTTTCCTTTCGCGGTCCGCGCGACGTGAAGCTCCCTCAGCGCGTCTATCGAATGACACAGGAATCCTTCGCGGAGCCGCTCGACATCTTCATCGTCCCGATCGGCGTCGATGCGGAGGGCTACCGCTATCAGGCGGTTTTCAACTGATCGCGATGACGACAACTGACTGCGGCCAGAGCGGTGAGCCGGCCGAGCCGCTGTTCGCAAATGCCATCGACATCACTCTTCATGCTTCTCCTCCTGAGCGAGCGGCACTCTTCGAGAAATTGACGACTGCGATCGCCGCGGCCACAGCAGCTCCCGACTCGGGCTTGAAACCATGGACCTGTTCAATCCACGACGGGACTGATGGATCGCGGATCTTTCGAGGCGGCGTTGGATCGTCTGTCGTGATCGACAGAGAGGGGCGGCTCTGGCGCGCTCGAAGTTACGAAGATTTCGAGACCACCTACACGATCACGGCGAATTCCTGCGAGATCGCCACGCTGACACCCCTCTACGCACAGATGAGGGAGTACCTTCCGTTGAGGCGGGATGGAGCGGATGGCGCCCTTGCGCAATGAGCTGGACCGGCAGTCGATCGAGGTTGCCTCCGTTAAACCGAGGCTCTCACCAGTCGAAAATTCTTGCGAGTGTTTTTGACTCCAGTCAAAAATACTCGTATCTTCTCGGACGGTTCATGGCCGCGAAACGAAGGTACCTCTCGGCACAGATTCGGGCCGACCTCACCCGGAAGATGGTGTTCGTGGCCGGACCTCGCCAGGTGGGCAAGACCACCGCTGCGTTGTCGCTGCCCGGCGCGGCCAAGGGGTATCTCAATTGGGATATCACGGAGCACCGCGAGAGGATCCTCGATGATGAGCTCCCGACGGGGAAGCTGTGGATTTTCGATGAGCTGCACAAATACCGCCGGTGGCGGAACTACCTCAAGGGTCTTTACGACGGCCGGCCGCCCGGCCAAAGAATCGTGGTCACTGGAAGCGGCAGGCTCGACCTCTACCGATTCGGCGGTGACTCCCTTCAGGGCCGCTACCACCTCCTTCACCTTCACCCCTTCTCGGTTGCCGAACAGAGTATCCGTGATCGGGACGGATTCGACCAGCTCCTCCGTCTCGGAGGGTTTCCTGAACCGTTTCTCGGCGGCAACGAGATTCAGGCCAGACGCTGGTCTCGCGAGTACCGCACCCGGCTGATCCGCGAGGATGTCGCGTCTCTCGAAGGGATCCAGGACCTCGGGCATCTCGAGCTCCTCATGCTGCGCCTTCCGGATCTTGTCGGATCGCCGTTGTCGATCAATGCGCTCCGCGAAGATCTGCAGGTCAGCCACAAGGCGGTCTCATCGTGGATCCAGGCGTTGGAGAGGCTCTACGCTGTCTTCCGCCTGTCTCCCTTCGGTGCGCCCCGAATTCGCGCCGTGAAGAAGGAGCAGAAGCACTACCACTTCGACTGGTCCCTCGTGCCGGACGATGCCGCGAGATTCGAGAACCTCGTGGCATCACATCTCCTGAAGTGGGTTCACTTCGAACAAGACACAAAGGGCCGCGACCTGGAGCTTCGCTACTTCCGCGACATCGACGGCCGCGAGGTCGATTTCGTCGTGACGGAACGAACAAAGCCGGTCCTCCTCGTCGAATGCAAGTGGGCAGACGCCCAGATCGACAGGAACCTCCGCTACCTGAGATCGAAGTTCCCCGATGCGGAGGCCTGGCAGCTCTCAGCCATCGGGACGAAGGACTATCAGAGTAGCGAAGGGATTCGGGTGGCACACGCGCTGAGCCTCCTGAATACGCTCATTTGAGGTTGGCCGGCCTCGCTGCCGGCGTCCAGCGCATCAGGTAGTAGACGCCGTGGTCGCCGGCGTGCTCGAAGCCGAGGCGTTTGTAAAGATTGAGAGCGGGATTGAACTGCTCGACGTGGATGCTGACAGACTTCCCGCAACCCTCCGCTTCCCGCATCACGTCGAGCAGCAGCGTGGTCCCCACGCCACCGCCGCGCGCCTCGGGAGAGAGTGTGATGTCAACGATGCGGACATCCTTCTCATCCGCCCGATAGACGTAGAGTCGCCCGATCGGACTCCCCTCCCGTTCGATGACATCGAAGGAAGCTCCCGGGTAGTACTGAGCGTAGTGATCGCATTGCGCGTCGAACTGCATGCGGCAGAAGTGGCGCTTCTGCTCATCGCTCCAATCGGTCTGCCTCAGCTCTTCATCGCGCGTGCTGGCGTAGAGGGCGCAGAGAAAGTCGCGGTCGGCGTCCGTATGTGGCCGGAGCACGATTCGGTCAGAGGGCATCGCAGTCACTCATGGTTCATTCTAAACAGGAATCCGCGAATGAGGCTGGGCCGTCCAACTACATTTCACCGTTCAAAGAGAACGGCGGCCGAAGCCGCCGTTCTCAAGGTGATTCTCAGATACAACCCAAACTCGACTGAAATCGATCACTGGGCCGTATTGATCGGACCAGCAATGAGAGTGCCACCGGGATCGGCACCCGTATCTCCGAAGTTTGTCGCTGCCAACTCAGCCGCGGCATTGACATGACCTCCGAAGTTCACGAGTTGGCCGACGGCGCCCGGCGCCGCGATGTTGAAGTACATCCATGGCTCGTTGCCGCTGAAGCCGGGGAAGTCAGCGCACCCCGGGCCGCTCTTGACCTTGTTGCCATGGACCTCGGCACGAACCTGAGCTGCCGAGCCCTGGTTGTCTGCAGCCAGGTAGACATCGTCCTCCGCGAAACCGCTGGTGTCGTTGTTATCGACGTCGTTGCCCGTGATCGTGATATCCGAAACCGTAATCGGCTGGCCAGTGGTGACCGGCCCCAAAGCCTCCACGTCGATACCGCGCGACCCTGGAGTCTGACGGACGAAATTGTTCACGACAGTAACAGTTGCCAACGTCTTGCCCTGCAGGAACACGCGAATACCGGGGCCGAAGAGCGAGCCGGAGCCGGCGATCGCGACATTCCCGATGTGGTTACCGTCGATTCGTGCCTTCATCGTGCCGCCGGCCGAGGACGAGGATGAGAACACGTTGACGACCGGCCCGCCGTTCCCTGTGATGTTCAAGTTATTGATGAACCGCGCGTACATGTTCGATACACCGCCAGCCCCTCCCTGATCGAAGTCTGCCGCAGCACTCCCGTTGCCGGTGAAGGTACAGCCGGTTACCGTCGCCGTACCCGTGGCAGGAGCGCCCGCGCCATTGCCGATCGTTGAATTCCCGTTGACAGCCATCTGCAGACCGGACGAGAAGTTGTTTGAGAAGGTGGCCCCGGTAATGGTCGCCGTATTGATCGCGGCGGAGTGATTGAGAGAAACCAGGAATCCGTTGTCGTTGGCGCTGCTGCTGTAGCTTCCGTTCGTCACAGTCAGCGAAGTCATTACAGACGTTGACGTAGCGGAGGCGTCGATCCAAACGTTGTTGACGAACGATCCAGTGACCGTGTCATTTGTGAAGGTCGCGACGCCGCTGACATCAAAAAGATGGATCCCGTTGTCGACGGTTGTCGTGCCGTTGCTAAGCACCTGACAACCGAGCAGCGCGAAGTTGTTGAGAATTGTCCCGTGGATACCGTCGTGCGCACTGTTCTTGATGATCATCGACGCCAAGCTGACCCCGGTCCCGTTGACGCTGGCCAGGCTGATCGCGTTACCAGTCGTCTTCTGGATGGTTCCACCAGAACCGTTTGCGGCATTGCTGCCGTCGCCGGTGACTGTGAGCGAACCTGAGAAATTGCTGAGAGAGACGGCGTTTGCCGGTCCTGCGCTCACCGTGCCGGCGTTGATCTGCGTGAACGTCATCGTTCCACTGCTGCCGATACCGCCGATGACCACGCCCGTACCGGTAGTCGTGGTCAGATTCCGGACGGTCACGTTGATGCTCGTTACGGTCGTGCCGCTGATGGCGCTCGCCGCGCCGGTGCTCATGTCGATCCCGTTGACGGTGACGGAACTTGCGAGCGTGAGCGTGCCGCTGAGCGTCGGCGTGTTTGCGGCGCTGCCAGGGACGACTAGCGTTCCCGCTCCGACGTTCAACGTTGCGCCGGCGCCGATGAGCTGCTGGCTGGCCAGCATGGTGTAGCTGCCCGTGGTCGAACCGGTCCCCTTCGAAACATAGATGAAGTCGCCGGACGCAGTCCCCGCGCCTCCAACGGCGGTCATGGTCTTGAACGGTGTGTTCGAGCGGCCGTCGTTCGTGCCCGAGACGGTGGCGTTGTCGACGTACCAAACCCTACCGGTGAATGAGATCGTGGCGGTACGGGTCACTGTGACACCGTTCGAAGTACCGTTATACGTAAAGGAGTCGGCGGTCGTGTTACCGACGTTCGGCGTGTAGAGGAAGGTGCCGTTGGCGTTGAACGTCGTCAGCGTACCGTGCGCTGGAGGTACGGTTACCGCGTAAGTGATCGGCGCATCCGAGGAATCACCATTCGACACTGCGACTGATACGACGGTCGGCGTGGCCGGCGCCGGGAGTCCACCGTCGAGCTGCGTGTTCCCGACATCGGCGTACGCCTTGGTCGTCAGATTCGGGCCGATCGTGAGCGTATACGTGGCACCGATCCCCGAACAGCCGTTGGCGTCTGTCACCTTGACCGTGATCGAGAAGACGCCCGTCTGGGTTGGCATACCGGAGAGGACGCCGCTCGATGAGAGCGAAACGCCCGAGGGCAGCGAGCCACTGTTGACGGTGAAGACCGCCGGGGTGTGCGTGCCAACGCCTGTCTGCGTGAACGTAAAGCTACCGCTCAGTGGAGCGTTGTACGTCCCGGTCGTCGAGCTCGGGTTCGTGACTGTAATCGTCTGGCACGCGATGACGAGGGTGTAGGTACCGCTCGTTCCCGTGCAACCGTTGGAGTCCGTGACCGTGACCGTGATCGGGAACGAGCCAGGCACCTGCGGTGTGCCCGAGAGAAGGCCGGTCGAGGAGAGCGTCAAGCCAGTCGGCAACAAACCACTGGCCAAGGAGAACATGGCAGTGCCAATCGCACCGCTCTGGGTGAACGCCTGGCCGAACGGAGCGTCAACCGTGCCGGTCGTCGTGACCGGAGTGTTCACCGTGATGGTCTGACAGACGATGACCAGCGTGTAGGTCGGTCCCGTTCCTGTGCAGCCGTTGGAGTCGGCGACCATGACCGTGATCGGGAAGGTACCGGTCTGCGTCGGTGTACCGGAGAGAACACCCGAGGTCGAAAGGCTCAGGCCCGTCGGCAGGGTGCTGGCTGTCGTGAACGTCACCGCACCGATGCCGCCGCTCTGCGTGAAGGTCTGGCTGAAGGGAGCTCCCACGGTTCCGGTCGTGGTCGCGGGATTCGTTACGGTGATGGTCTGGCAGGAGATGACGAGCGTGTAGGTTGGCCCGGTTCCTGTGCAGCCGTTCGAGTCGGTCACCTTGACGGTGATCGGGAAGGAGCCGGTCTGCCCCGGCGTACCCGAGAGCACGCCCGCCGCCGAGAGGCTCAGCCCCGCGGGCAGCGTACCGCTGGCCAGGGAGAAGGTGGCCGTGCCACTCGCGCCGCTCTGTGTGAATGTCTGGCTGAAAGGCGTGCCGACGGTGCCGGTCGAAACCGCAGGATTCGTGACTGTGATGGTCTGGCAACCGATGGTGAGCGTGAAAGTGTCAGAGCCCGTGCAGCCGTTGGAATCGGTGGCCGTGACGGTGATCGGGAACGAGCCGCTTTGCGTCGGTGTACCGGAGAGCGTGCCGTCGGCAGCGAGGCTCATGCCTGCCGGCACCGTGCTCACCGTTGAGAAGACCACCGTACCGATGCCGCCGCTCTGCGTGTATTGCTGACTGAAGGCCACGCCGACGGTTCCGGTCATGTTGGCCGGATGCGTGACCGTGATGGTCTGGCAGTTGATGGTCAGGTTGTAGGTCGCGCTCGTCCCGGTGCAACCATTCGAGTCGGTGACCTGGACGGTGATCGGGAAGGTGCCGGCCTGAAGTGGAACGCCGGCCAGTGTTCCGTTCGCGGCCAGGCTCAGGCCCGACGGTAGAGTACCGCTGGCGAGCGTGAACGTGCCGGCCCCGATCGCACCGCTCTGCGTGAACGATTGGCTGAACGCCTGTCCGGCAATGCCGATGTTCACCGCAGGATTCGTGACGGTGATGGTCTGGCAAGTGATGGTCAGGTTGTAGATCGCACCGACCCCACCGCAACCGTTCGAGTCCGTCACGGCCACGGTGATCGGGAACGTTCCCGTCTGTGCCGGCGTACCGGAGAGCACACCGGACGCTGACAAAGTCATTCCGGCCGGCAACGTGCCACTGGCCAGCGAAAACGTGGCCGTACCGATGGCGCCGCTTTGCGTGAAGGTCTGACTGAATGGCGTCGCCGCCACGCCGCTGTTTACGGCGGGATTGGTCACAGCAATGGTCTGGCAGACGATCGTCAGCGTGTAGCTCGCAGTTCCCGTGCAGCCGTTGGAGTCGGTCACCTTGACAGCGATCGGGAAGCTGCCGGTCTGGAGAGGTGTGCCGGAGAGCACGCCGTTCGCCGCGAGCGAGATGCCCGAGGGCAACACGCCGCTGGCGAGCGAGAACGTAGCCGTGCCGATGGCGCCACTCTGCGTGAAAGTCTGACTGAACGGAGAACCTGCCACGCCGCTATTCACTGCTGGAGGTGTGACCGTAATCGTCTGACAAGTGATGGCGAGGTTGTAGGTCGCGCCCGTTCCCGTGCACCCATTCGCGTCAGTTACCTTGACGGTTATTGGGAATGTGCCGACGACGGCCGGCGTACCAGAAAGCGTCCCGTTCGCGGCGAGAGTCAAGCCCGACGGCAGCGTGCCGCTGGCGAGCGTGAAGGTCGTCGCGCCGATGCCGTTGCTCTGCGTAAAGTTCTGACTGAAGGGGCTGCCGGCTACACCTGTACTCACGGCTGGATTGGTGACCGTGATGGTCTGGCAGGCAATCGTCAGCGTGTAAGTCGCGCCGGTACCGTTGCAGCCGTTTGCATCGGTTGCCTTGACCGTGATCGGGAAGGAACCGGTCTGCGTCGGCGAGCCGGAGAGAGTTCCGTTCGCAGCGAGCGTAAGACCGGCCGGGAGCGTGCCGCTGGCGAGCGAGAACGTCGTCGTGCCGATGCCGCCGCTTTGTGTGAATGTCTGGCTGAAGGCCGCACCAGCCACACCACTCGTCACTGCCGGGTTCGTAACCGTGATGGTCTGGCAGGTGATCGTCAGGGTGTAGGTCGCGCCGGTGCCGGTGCATCCGTTCGAGTCCGTGGCCTTGACCGTGATTGGGAACGATCCGGTCTGTGTGGGTGCCCCCGATAGTGTCCCGTTCGAGGCGAGCGTCAAGCCGGCCGGGAGCGTTCCGCTGGCCAGCGAGAACGTCGTCGTTCCGATGCCGCCGCTCTGGGTGAAGGTCTGGCTGAACGGCGCGCCAGCCACGCCGGTGTTGACGCCTGGATTCGTGACGGTGATGATCTGGCAGGTGATCGTCAGTGTGTAGGTCGGACCGGTGCCGGTGCAACCGTTCGAATCCGTGGCCTTGACCGTAATCGGGAAGGTGCCGGTCTTCGTCGGCGTACCCGAAAGCACGCCGTTCGACGCGAGAGTCAGACCCGTGGGCAGCGTGCCGCTGGCAAGCGAGAACGTGGTCGCCCCTACGCCACCGCTCTGCGTAAAGGTCTGGCTGAACGGCGCCGCGGCCACGCCGCTGTTCACGGCTGGATTCGTGACGGTGATCGTGGGACAGGTCATCTGCAGGTTGTACGTCGTTCCGATTCCCGTGCAGCCCTGCGAGTCGGTGACCTTCACCGTGATCGGGAAGCTGCCAGTAACGGTCGGTGTGCCGGAAAGCGTTCCGGTTGCGGCAAATGAAAGACCGGTGGGCAAAGTTCCGCTGACGATCGAGAACGTAGCCGCGCCGATCGCGCCGGTCTGTGTAAAGGTCTGGCTGAATGCAACTCCCGCTGCTCCGCTGGTCACGCTCGGATTCGTGATCGTGATGACGTTGCAACAGACTTGCAGCGCTGGCTCACCCGCGGGAAGCGTCGGCGCGGACAACGAGCAGGAACCAGTGGTGATGGTCGGGAAGACGCCGACGGCCGGGCCGTTGGTTGGGAATGTCGTGCCCGAGGTCGATACAGTTCCGCACGCAGTCAGCGCAATCGTTCCCTGACTGGCCACGTTGGAAGCGCCCGCTCCTACAGGCCTCACATCCCCTCGACCGGAGGTCCAGATCACATTGCCCGAATACGAGCGCGCGGTGATGTGTCCACCTGCGCTGTCGTGTTTCAACCTCGTAGCATCGCCGATGGCCGTGAGGTAGCCATGGTCGAGATTCACGTTCCCCTTGCTGGAGATCGCGACCGTGCCGCCGCTGTTGGAATCCGAATCCTCGCCGGCGTTGAAGACGCGGCCGCTGCCCGTCACCGTTCCCCGCAGGGAGATGACACGTATCCTGCCGCCGTCCTGGTTTTTGTCATTGGTGTCGGGAACGCTGGTCACCGCGTAGAGCGCGCTTAGCGCCGGGTCAGGACCGAGAACCTGGATGGCATCATTCGCGAAGAGGTCGACGCTCTTGCTGGGCGCCGTGGTCGGGTGATCGTCGTCTTCCTTGGATTGCCAGTTGCCGAAGGAGTCGGCGCGAACGTGGCCGAGACGACCGGTGGTCGCGCCACTGACGCCCAGATCCGTGCCGTCGATGATCATTCCCTTGCCGGAACGAAGCACCACGCGCTCGACTCCTGCCTTGTCGAGCACATCCGCTACGAGTCCTTTGATAACCAGGCCGCAGGCCTCGAGTGTGACCGGTCCGGCGCCGGTGGTCTCACCTTGCGAGACAATGGTTGCGGTCGAGCCGACGGTAATGCCGGGCTCGAAGAGCGAATTCGATTGAATGCGGATCTCGCCGCCGTGCTGGTTGCCACTGCCGCCGCTCAGGATCTGGCCCGTGAGGCGCGAGGAGAGCAGCGTGCCGCTTGGACCAGAAGCGATCAGACCGGACAAGTCGATCTTCCCGGCCGCGGTGACGAGGATCTTGCCACTCCCGCCCTGCTTGCTCGACGCGTTGATCACCGTTTTTGATTCCGCGGTGATCTTTCCGTTGCTGGTGATTGTGATAAATCCGGCCGTGGATTGATCGCCGCCCGATCCGGAGCTCGATGAAATAAGGGCGCCTGGCTGGGTTCCGAACGCGCCCTTCAAGGTGACGTCGCCACCGACGGTGAACGTGATGTTGGCACCGCCTCCATCGGTGTTGCCTTCGTCGTCGCCCTCGCCGCCGTTCCCGTTCGTGGCGGCAACCGAACTGCCAGGACTCATCAGCACGTTCCCGCTGACGGCGAACTTCATCGAGCACGGCGAGTTCTGATTTTCGCCCTCGTTGTTGCCGCCGCTGTTGCTGCAGGTGATCTTGCCGTTGATGGTCAGATCGCCGTTCACAGTGAAGACCCCGTTGTGGAGGTGATCCGCATCGTCCACCGATCCGTCAAGAGAACTGAAGTTCGCGGTCCCGTTGACGGTCACGTCGGTCGCGAAGGCGGGAAGCGCGAACGCGAACAGCGTGACTACGAAACAAGGCAGCAGCTTGCGACCAAATCGACCCATGACGAGACCCCTCCAGATTTATTCAAGGTCGCTCCTCGGGCGGGAGGCGCGACTGATCGAGGACCGGTTGCGTGAACAATTTGCAGAATGTGGAAACGGACAAGCAGAAAGATAGCGAAGGAAGTCCGGCTTGTCGACCGTACTTCCCTAATAAAGTCACGGAAAAGCGTCTAAAACAAAAAGAGCCGCACGAATCCGTGCGGCTCTTTCGATTGCGCTGCTGCTTGTTTTACGTGCGCGGCGGGTAGACGCCCTGGAGCGCGATGCAGAAGTTGAGGGTTAGATACGGCTGCAGGTTGTTGTGGGGCTGATCGCCGCCGGCGGGAACGACGGCCTGATCGGCCATGTTCGTCGTCGTCGTCGGAGGTGTGATGTACGGCCCGACAAGCCCTGCCACGCGAGCCATGGAGTTGCCACCAGGTGCCGTACGGTTGCCAGGCGCGGGGAAGGACATCATGGTGTGGCTGTGGGACGGAATTTCGGACTCCAGAAGAGTGACCGTGTCCGAGCCCCCGGTTTCGCCCAAGTCATGCAGCGAAAGGCCAGGGCCCTGGCCCGGATGCATGGGGACGTTCCCTTGCATATCGGGGAGTGCGAAGTTCGACTTTCCATCGCCACCATAAGTCGTGCCGAGGAGCGAGAAGAGTGCCGTGTTCTGCGAGAGCGGGAGAATCTGGCCATCGCAGAAAGCCCAGCCCTTCGGGGCGAAATTGAAGGGGAAGATGCGGATTTCAGCAACAAATGGATCCATGTGTGATCGCCTCCTCTAGGTCTGGCTCGGGAAGATCCCGAACAGCGAAATGATGAAATCGACGCAGAGATACGGTTGGAAGTTGTTGTGCGGCTGACTGCCCCCGATCGAACTGGTCGTTCCCGGCGCCATGGCCACTGTTGGAGCTCCCGACTGGAACATCGTCAACAGTGTCGACTCGGCCAGAATGTTACCCGCGGGGCCGGTGGCGCTGGCCAGGCTCGAAGTGCCAAGGAAGGGGTGACTGTGCGCCGGAATCTGCGACACCGTGAGCGTGATGGTCTCGGCCCCTCCGGTCTCGGCAAGGGTGAAGCCGTTGCCGAAATGGAGTGGGATACGACCGCGCAGGTCGGGCAGTGCGAACGTGCTCTGTCCGTCGCCGCCGTAGGTCGTGCCGATGAGGTTGAAAAGCGTCTCGTATTCCGAGATCGGAAGCAACTGCCCTTCGCAGAACATCCATCCCGCGGGAGCGAAGTTGCCGGCGAACATGCGAATTTCTCCAACGTAAGGTTGTGCCATTTGTCTTCGTCCTCCTTTCTAGGTCTGACTCGGGAAAATGCCCTGAAGGGCGATCGAAAAGTTGAGCACCAGGAACGGCTGCATGTTCAGGTGAGCCTGGGATCCGCCGACGTTCGCAAGGGAACCCGCCTGCAGGGCCACCAGATTCGCGTCGGGCGGGCCATAGGGCTTTCTGGATTCCTGCGCCAGGAAATTGCCGGTCGGTAGCGGCGCCGACGTGGTGGTGGCGCTGGAAGCAATGGCCGAATGAACGTGGGTCGGAATCTCCGAAATCGACAGCGTGTGCCCCTGCTCGCCGCCCCTCTCGCCGAGCGTGTGCGAGGAGCCCATATGCATGGGCGCGCGGCCCTGCAGGTTAGGCAAGCCGAAATTCACCCTGCCATCGCCGCCATACGTCGTGCCCAGGAGCGAAAAGAGCCCCTGGTTCTGGTTGATAGGCAAGAGCTGCCCGTCACAGGTCGCCCATCCCTTGGGCGGAAAACCGAAACTCATGATCCGTATCTCACTCAAAAACGGTTCTGCCATCGTTGACCTCCCTCTTAATTGCTGGTGTGTAGTTGGGACAATCTTCGTGTCTGTTACTGGGATATCGGCTAAAGGGTTTCCGTAGGAATGTGGACCGCGGAGGAATCAGTCGTCGGACGACGATCGGACGCCATAACCGCCGGCATCGACCATCGCAAACATGCGGGCGAAAGGGTGCGCATCATCATCGAAGTCTCCCCCGTCGTTGTACCAAGCCGGTTGTCGATTTCAGTTCGGACCAGGACGAAACATTGTCTCACGGGAAAGCCTGATGCGCACTCCCAAAAGACAATCCCTTAACTGTTTGGACCACTTCCTTCCGGATCTGCCAGGGAGCGCTGATGCGCTCCCTGGCAAGAAGTGAATGATGACTACGGAATCGTAGTGATGGGGCCCGCGATCAGAGCGACGCCCGCGTTCGCCTTGGCCGAGCCACTAGTCTGCGTCGCCGCAATGTCAGCGTTCGCAGTGGCGCTTCCCGCGTTGATCTTCACGAGTTGCGCCGTCCCGGCGGTCTTGTCGAAGTACAACCATTCCAGGTTGTCGAAGGGGATGTCAGTATTTCCAGGTGACGCGCCCGCGCTCTTGATCTTGTTGTTGTGAACCTCGGCCCGGAGGGTGGTCCCAGCTCCGCCAGCCTGATTGTCCGAGGTCAGGTAAATGTCATTCAATGGGAAGGGGCAGCTCGTCGCCACATTGTCGACGTCATTTCCCGTGATCACGATGTCGGATTGGCGAGTACCTCCGTTGGCGGGAACAGGGCCGAGCGTCTGGACCTCGATTCCGCGCGAGCAGGAAGTCTCGCGGATGACATTGTTCACGATGGTGATGTTCCCCGCCACACCCTGCAGGAAGACGCGGATGCCCGCGCCGCCCGTGGAGCCGGAGTTCAAACTCCCTGCTGTGCCGATGTGGTTGCCGTCGATCCGGCCCTGAATCAACCCGCCCGTAGCAGTCGAAGACGAGAAGACGTTGACCGTCGGCCCGACGTTGCCGTTGATGGTGAGATTGTTCAAGAAGTGGAACTTCATTTGTGGGTTGCTGCCCGTGCCGGCATCGAAGTCGGCAGCCGCGGCTCCGTTGTTGGTGAACGTGCAGCCGGACACCGTGATGTCGCCGATGGTGGCGGTGTCCTGAGCAAATGACTGGAGGGCCGAAGAGAAGTTGGCGTTGAAGGTCACTCCCGACACCGTCGCCGCCGTGATGACCCCCGTAGTCTTAGCGATGACGATCAAGCCGCTGTCAGCCGAGGCGAAGGCGTTGTTTGTCGAGCCGAAGCTGCCACCGGAGATCGCCAGCGACGTCAGCGTGGCGCTGGCATTCGTGATGTTGCAGCCATCGGTGGTGGCACCGGTGACGGTGGTGTTGGTGATGGTTGCTGTACCGGAGAGCTCCGTCAGTCTGAGCCCGTCCTTGTTCGCGGACGTGCCGGGGTTGGTGATCACGCAGAGAACACAGGTGAAGTTATTGACCGTGGCACCGGTGATGCCGTCACTGGCGGTGTTGCTGATGTTCATATCCGTAAAGCTCGCGCTTCCGCCAACGCTGGTCAGCGAGATACCGCTTCCGGTCGTCTTCTGGATGGTGCCGCCGCCGCCAGCCGAACCAGTACCGACGACGGTGAGACCGCCGCTGGCGCCCGTGTTGTTGAGGATGATGCCGTTGGCCGGACCGCTGGCGGCGGTGCCGGCGGTAATGCTCTTGAACTTCAGACCACCTGCGCCAATGCTGGTGTTGGCTACGTTCAACGCCGTTCCGGTGGTGGTGGTCAGGGTGCTGGTGGTATCCGTCGCCGTCACGGTGCCGCCGCCGGTCGCCGTGAAGGCAGCATTGGATCCGGTGCTCGCAGTGATGGCGCCGGTGAAGCTGATCGTTGCACCGGTATTGCTGGTCAGCGAGATGCCGCTGCCGGTCTCGCTGACGGTGCCGGAGAAGGTAACCGTATCGCTGCCCCGGCCGGTGACGACGATCGCATTGCCCGAGGTATTGATGATCGGGAAGCCGATGGTGACGCTGCCGTTGCCGCCGTTGATGTTGACGGCGGTACCGGAAGCGCCCCCCGGGTCGGCGATCTGGCCGCTCGATGCAAAGAGCGTCGTACTGCCCACGCCACCGAAGGCGCTGACCAGAGAGATGCCGGTCGTCGTCGAGTTGGTGCTTCGCAGGAAGGTCATGCCCGGCATGTTGATCGAGGCGTTGTTGACGTCGACCACGGGACCACCGTTCGAATCGAACGTCGCCCCCGCTCCGACGACGATCCGGAAACCGGTCCCTGCCCCAATGTTCACCGCGCCCGTGCTGCTCACCAGAAGACCGGTGCCGGCGCTGTTGTAGATGTTGAGGGTGGTGAAGCTGATGTCGCCCTTGACGGTCGATAGCAACATGCCGTTGGTGCCTACGGGGTTGCCGCTGGTCCCAATGTTCGTCGTCCCGCCGGTGACGGTCGTGAAGGCGCCGCCAGGCGTGGCATCGAAGGTCGCGCTGGCCACGCTGATGCCGGTGCCGCCTGTAAGTCCTGTAACCGTGTTGGAATCGAAGTTCGTGATGGTCGTGCTGGTGCTGCCGGCGCCGTTGATGTTGATGCCGAAGCCACTGGCGCTGATGTTGTTGTTGTTGATGTTGAGCACCAAGTTGCCGGCCGTCGTCTGCTGCGCGTCGATGCCGTTCTGACCCGCGGCCAGAACGGTGCTGTTCTGCACCGTGACCGTCGATGTGAGGGTTGCGGCAGCGGCGATCTTGACGCCATGGTTTGCCGTGGCGGCGGTGATGTTGACGTTATCGACCGTGGTGGTGAGCGTCTGCGCATTCGCCGAACTGATGTCGATGGCGTTGGTGGTGCCCGCCATGGAGAGACCCTTGATGAAGATGCCGGTGCGGTCACCGTTGGCGGTGCTTGCCGCGACCGTCACAGCCGCGCCGCCGCTGTTGCCGATGGTGGGACGGCTGCCTACAGCGACCAGCGTCTGTGCGTTGACCGTGAGACCGTTGATCTCGCCGAGGAGTTGCTGGCCGTTCTTGAGCGTGATGCCGGCGTTCTGACCCGTGTTCGTACCGTCGCCGTTGTAGACGAAGATGATGTCATTGGCCGTCGATGCCGTACCGCCGGCCGTGGCCAGCGTGTTGAACGGCGACTGCGACTGTCCGTTGCCGCCGCCGGCCGCGTTGTTCTTCACGTACCAGACGCGGTTTGCCAGAGTCAGCGTGACCGTGGCCGCGGCCGAGTTCACCGCGGCAACGCCACCGGTGTTGCTGCTGACCGTGTAGGTAAACGAATCCGACGTCGTCGCTGCAGCGTTCGGATTGGCCTTTGGCGTGTAGATAAACGTACCGTCCGAGGCCAGGGTGACGCTGCCGCCAGCGGTGGTTCCGAACACGCCTCCGTTGACCGTCACGCCACCAGCCGGCAGGTCATTGGCGGTCAGGAGGGCGATCGAGCCGACAAACGGCGTAGCCGGGCTGCCTGTCGCGCCGCCCGTTACCACAAACTGTGTGTTGTCGACCAGATTGCTATAGCTGTCGGCGCCGGCGCTCGGCGCGATGGACAGGGTGTAGGTAGCGCCGGTACCGAAGCAGCCGTTCGCGTCGGTGGCCGTCACGGTGATCGGGAAGGTTCCGGTCTGTGTCGGCGTACCAGAGAGCACACCGGTCGCAGAGTTGAGTGTGATGCCGTTAGGCAGCGTGCCGCTCTTGCTCCACACGATCGGCGTATGCGTTCCGACGCCGCTCTGCGTGAATGTCTGGCTGAAGGCCGTGGAGATGATGCCGCTGGTTGTGATCGGGTTGGTGACGGTGATGGTCTGGCAGGCGATGACCAGCGTGTACGTCGCGCTGATCCCGGTGCAGCCGTTGGCGTCGGTGACCTTGACCGTGATCACGATGGTTCCCGGGGCCGATGGTGTGCCGGAGAGAACGCCAGCCGCTGAAAGCGAAAGGCCGGTTCCGGCGAGGGAACCGCTATTGAGTGAGAAGACTGCCGGCGTGTGCGTGCCCACGCCGCTCTGCGTAAATGTCTGGCTGAAGGGCGCGTCGACCGTGCCGGTTGTGACGCCTGGGTTCGTCACCGTGATGGTCTGGCAGTTGATGACGAGCGTGTAGGTGCTGCTGATCCCGGTGCATCCGTTGGCGTCCGTAGCCTTGACCGTGATGGGGAAACTGCCCGGGGCGCCCGGCGTACCGGATAGGACCCCGGTGGTGGCCAGCGTCAGCCCGGCAGGCAGCGAACCGCTGTTGAGCGTGAAGTTGACTGTGCCGTTGCCACCTGTCTGGGTGAAGGTCTGACTGAAGGCCGCGTCGACCGTGCCAGTCGTCGTACCCGGGTTGGTCACGGTAATGACGTTGCAGGCGATGATCAGCGTGTAGGTCGCACCGGTTCCGGTGCAGCCGTTGCCGTCCGTGACGGTGACCACGATCGGGAACGTGCCCGACTGCAGCGGCGTACCAGCCAAGAGGCCGGCTGTGCTCAGCGTCAGCCCGGTGGGCAATGTCGATGCGGTGGTGAAGGTCGCTCCGCCGTTTGCACCGCTCTGCGTGAACGTCTGGCTGAATGGTGTACCGACCGTACCGGTGGTAACGCCCGGGTTGGTCACGGTGATGGTCTGGCAACTGATGACCAGCGTGTACGTCGCGCTTGTCCCCGTGCAGCCGTTTGAGTCGGTCACAGTCACGACGATCGGGAAGCTTGCGTGCTGGTTGGTGGTACCGGACAGGACGCCAGCGGTCGACAGCGAGAAGCCGGTCGGAAGCGTGCTTGCCGTTGTGAAGGTCGCCGTGCCTTGCGCGCCACTCTGTGTGAAGGTCTGGCTGAAGGCCACACCCACCGTGCCGGTGGTCGTAGCCGGGTTCGTGACGGTGATGGTCTGGCAGCTGATGACCAGCGTGTAGGTCGTGCTGATGCCCGTGCATCCGTTGGCGTCGGTGACCTTGACCGTGATCGGGAAGCTGCCCGGAACCGACGGCGTACCGGAGAGAACGCCCGCGGTGGAGAGCGAGAGACCAGCCGGCAGCGACCCGCTATTGAGCGTGAACGTCGCCGGCGTGTGCGTGCCGACTCCGCTCTGCGTGAACGTCTGGCTGAACGGAGCGTTCACTGTTCCGGTGGTCGTGACCGGCTTGGTGACGGTGATGGTCTGGCAACTGATGACCAGCGTGTACGTCGCGCCGATGCCGAAGCAGCCGTTCACGTCGGTGACCGTGACCGTGATCGGGAAGCTGCCCGGAACCGCCGGCGTGCCGGAGAGGACGCCCGCGGCGGAGAGCGAGAGGCCAGCCGGCAGCGAGCCGCTGTTGAGCGTGAATGTGGCCGGCGTGTGCGTGCCGACGCCGCTCTGCGTGAAGGTCTGACTGAAGGCCGCGTCAACCGTGCCGGTGGTCACGCCCGGGTTGGTCACGGCAATGATCTGGCAGGAAATCACCAGCGTGTACGTCGCGCCTACGCCCGTGCATCCGTTGGCGTCTGTAGCTTTGACGGTGATCGGGAAGCTGCCCGGAACCGTCGGCGTACCGGAGAGAACGCCCGCGGTGGAGAGCGAGAGGCCAGCCGGCAACGAACCGCTATTGAGCGTGAAGTTGACCGTGGGCGTTCCGCCGGCCTGCGTGAACGTCTGGCTGAAGGCCGCGTCGACCGTGCCGGCCGACACACCGGGGTTGGTTACCGTGATGGTTGGGCAGGTGATGGTCAGCGTGTACGCGGGGTTGGTGCCCGTGCAGCCGTTACCGTCGGTGACCGTGACCACGATCGGGAAGCTGCCGCCCTGAGTCGGCGTGCCTGTGAGCACTCCGGCCGTGGTCAGGCTTACTCCGGTCGGGAGCGTCGAGGCGGTTGTGAATGTCGCGCCGCCGATGCTGCCCGACTGTGTAAACGTAAAGTTCCCCGCCGGAAGCGGAGTCCCTGCCGCGATGCTCGACGAGCTGGCGTTGGTTACGGTGATGGTCTGGCAACTGATGATCAGCGTGTAGGTTGCGCTCGTCCCGGTGCAGCCATTCGAGTCTGTGACCGTGACCACGATCGGGAAGGTGTTGTGCTGGTTGGTCGTACCGGAAAGGACGCCGGCCGTGGAGAGCGTAAAGCCGGTCGGAAGCGTCGAAGCCGTGGTAAATGTGGCCGTTCCTTGCGCGCCCGTCTGCGTGAAGGTCTGGCTGAACCCAACCGCCACGGTGCCGGTGTTGACGCCCGGATTGGTCACGGTGATGGTCTGGCAGTTGATGACCAGGGTGTAGGTGGCGCTGACGCCGGTGCAGCCGTTGCCATCGGTCACCTTGACCGTGATCGGGAAGCTGCCGTTGACCGTCGGCGTGCCGGAGAGGACACCAGCGGTTGATAGCGAGAGACCGGCGGGCAGACTGCCGCTGTTGAGGGTGAAGGTGGCCCCGCCGATCGCGCCGCTCTGCGTGAACGTCTGGCTGAAGGCGGCGTTGACCGTGCCGGTGGTGGTGGCCGGATTGGTGACGGTGATGGTCTGGCACCCGATGACCAGCGTGTACGTCGCGCCGACGCCGGTGCAGCCGTTGCCGTCTGTCACCTTGACCGTGATCGGGAAGCTGCCGGTGACCGCCGGCGTGCCGGAGAGGACGCCGGCGGCCGAGAGCGTCAGACCTGTTGGCAGGCTGCCGCTGTTGAGGGTGAAGGTCGCTCCGCCGATTGCGCTGCTCTGCGTGAAGGTCTGGCTGAACGGCGTACCGGCGGTACCGGCCGTCGTCGCTGGATTGGTCACGGTGATGGTCTGGCAGGAGATGACCAGCGTGTACGTCGGGCCGGTGCCGGTGCAGCCGTTGCCGTCCGTCACCTTGACGGTGATCGGGAACGAGCCGGTCTGCGCCGGCGTACCGGAGAGAACGCCCGCGCTCGAAAGGCTCAGGCCCGTGGGCAGCGTGCCAGTGGCCAGGCTGAACGTCGGGCCGCCGATAGAGCCGCTCTGCGTGAAGGTCTGGCTGAAGGCCGCGCCGGCAACGCCGGTCGATGTGGCCGGGTTGGTGACGGTGATGGTCTGGCAGTTGATGACCAGCGTGTAGGTCGCGCTGATTCCGGTGCAGGCGTTGCCGTCGGTCACCTTGACCGTGATCGGGAAGCTGCCCACGACCGTTGGCGTGCCGGACAGCAAGCCGGCGCTCGAAAGCGTCAGGCCGGCCGGAAGCGAACCGCTGTTGAGTGAGAACGTCGACCCGCCGATCGAGCCACTCTCCGTGAAGGTCTGCGAGAACGCCGTGCCGGCGGTGCCGGTCGTTGTGGCCGGGTTGGTGACGGTGATGGTCTGGCAGGAGATCACCAGCGTGTAGGTCGGACCGATGCCAGTGCAGCCGTTTCCGTCGGTCACCTTGACCGTGATCGGGAAGCTGCCAACAACCGCCGGCGTACCGCTGAGAGTGCCGTTGGTGGCAAGGGTCAGGCCGGTCGGGAGCGACCCGCTGTTGAGGGAGAACGTTGCTCCGCCTACCGCACTCGTCTGCGTGAAGGTCTGGCTGAAGAGAGTGCCCGCGGTTCCAGTCGTCGTCGCCGGATTGGTGACGGTGATGGTCTGGCAGGAGATGACCAGCGTGTAGGTGGCGCCAGTTCCGTTACAACCATTGGAATCCGTGGCCTTCACCGTGATCGCGAAGCTGCCGATGACGGTCGGAGCGCCGGAGAGCACGCCACCGCTCGAGAGCGTCAGGCCTGCCGGCAAGCTGCCGCTGGCCAGAGTGAATGTCGATGCTCCGATGCCGCCGGACTGCGTGAACGTCTGGCTGAACGCTGCCGAGACCGTTCCGGTCGTGGTGGCCGGGTTCGTGACCGTGATGGTCTGGCAACTGATCGTCAGCGTGTACGTCGCCCCGTTTCCGAAGCAGCCGTTCGCGTCGGTGGCCTTGACCACGATCGGGAACGGTCCGGTCTGCGTGGGTGTGCCGGAGAGAACTCCACCAGCCGAAAGCGTCAGGCCCGTTGGGAGCGGGCTCGCCGTCGTGAACGTCACCGCGCCGATGGTGTTGGCGGCGGTGAAGGTCTGGCTGAATGCGGTATTTGCCGTGCCGGTGTTGGTGGCCGGGTTGGTCACCGTGATGACCTGGCAGTTGATGACCAGGTTGTACGTCGGGCCGATTCCGATACAGCCGTTCCCGGCGGTGACCTTGACTGTGATCGGGAACGAGCCTGATTGCGTAGGCGTGCCGGAGAGGACGCCGGCAGTCGAGAGCGTCAGACCCGCGGGCAGCGTGCCGCTGTTGAGCGAGAACGTCGCGCCGCCGATGGCGCCGCTTTGCGTGAACGTCTGACTGAACGCCACGTTCACCGTACCGGTGGAGGTGGCCGGGTTCGTGACTGTGACGGTATTGCAGGTTATGGTCAGGTTGTAGGTGGGGCCTGTGCCGATGCATCCGCTGGCATCAGTGGCCTTGACGGTGATCGGGAACGTACCGGCTTGTGCCGGCGTGCCGTCGAGAACGCCGGTGGCCGTGTGGAAGGTCAGGCCCGTTGGCAGCGCGCCAGTCTCCGACCATACGATCGGAGTCGAGCCGCCACTCTGAGTGAATGTTTGCGAGAAGGCCGCACCGGCTGGGCCGGTCGTCGTGACCGGGTTCGTGACCGTGATGGTCGGGCAGGTGATCGTCAGCGTGAAGTTCTGCGACGACTGGTGGGGCTTGTTCTTCTCCGCACTGAAAATGAATGTGTAGACTCCGACCGTACTCGCGGCGGGCGTTCCCGACAACGTGCCGGTGCCGTCGCCGTTGTCGCTGAAGAAGACCCCAGCCGGCAGCGCCCCCTCCTCGGTCAGAGCAGGCACCGGCTTGCCCGACACCGTGACCAGGAAGGTGTTGCTCTGACCTGCGATGAACGTGGCGTGATCGGCGCTGGTGAATATGTACGGATGGTCGCCGGGCAGATCGATGAGCACCGTGGCGATGTTCGACAGAAGCGGCGTCCCTGTATCGACGTAGCGGAATCGGTCCTGGGAGGCGAGCGAGCCGTCGTGCGTGTAGGTGAATCCACCGTTCGGGTTGAGCGCTACGCTGCCGTGCTGTGCGCCGTCGATGAGCGTCGCCGTAATCGGCTGGCCGTTGGGGTTGTCATTGTTCAAAACGCCGAGCGTGCTGACGGTGAGCGTGCCGCCGAGGGTGCCAAGTGCGTAGTGGTCATCGTGAGCGGTCGGCGCTGCCGGGTTGGTGTGGATCTGAAAGTTGAAGAAGAAGTCGTTGATCCCGGCGTATACCTGCGTGCTGATGAAACGCCACGAGGGCTGGGTCTCGGTGCCGTTGGCAATCGGAGGAACGCCGTCCCAGTCGGAACCGTTGCCGTCGAGGGCAATCACGCGCAACGGACGAGTGGCTACAGCGCGGTCGCGGGCCGCATGCGTCAGAACGATGTCCCCTCCGCCCCAGGAGAACGGAGTGAGCTGAACGTCGGTGAGCAGGCCGGTGCTCGTGGTGAAGACGAAGCGCGGCGTACCGACGTTGTCCATGGTCATGATGTCGTGACCGAAATGCGATTCGATCAGCAGGTCTCCCGTGGGCGAAACGCCGACGGGCCAGCCACCGTCGAGAGTGGTCGGTGGGCCGAATGTCGATCCCACGCAGGCTTGGCGCGTTACTGCTGTGACCGTTCCCGTGCCCCCGGTGACGGTTCCCGTGGTGGTGACGATGGCGTCGATGCCACTCACGATTCCACCTACCGTGACCACCGTGCATCCTGTGCTCCGGTTGTTATCGGTATCGACCAGAGCCTTCACATCGAAGCTGGCGGCGGAGGCCGTGATGGGAAGTGCCAGAGCGAGGACGGTCAGAAAGAAGCGAACCAAGCTGCGATACGAGATCATCGAAAGTCCTTAGACGTGGAATTGGCAGACCGTTGCCAGTCGAACGGGGACACCGGGAACTGAAACCATACGACTGGGGCGTGAACCATGTGAAACGGACGCGGGGAATGATAGCAGTTAATCAGGAGTGTTACCATTTTTATTCAGTAGAGCCGACGCGCTGTACCTGCCACTCACTCCCCCCCGATCGGCCACGCCAAGTGGACCACACCATTGTTATTCTGTGGAGCCGTGCAGGTCAACAATGGAAACGGCGACACCCAGTCTGCGCGCTTCAGTTTCGGTCCCTCGGGGCCGGGTCGCCTGTGATACAGACCACAGTTTGCCAAACCAGATCGCGCGGAAGTGGAGGCAGTCTCGCCGGTCCCCAGGCCGCGCCACGATCTGTCATACAATAATCGATCGATGTCCGCGCCAGCCCACCAGATCAACTACACGTACTACGAGTACCTCGCGCTCGAAGCCTCCAGCAATGTCAAGCACGAGTTCCTCGCCGGTCAGATTTACGCGATGGCCGGTGGTACACCCGAGCATGCTGCACTCGCGGCGGCCGTGATCGGACTTCTCTTCCCTCAGCTTCGCGGCGGGAGATGCCGTGCCTACGATGCCGATCTGCGCGTGCGCACACCATCGGGCCTGGCAACGTACCCGGACGTCACCATAGTCTGTGGGCCAACGGAGCGCGACGCCGAAGACCCGCAGGCGGTCACGAACCCGTCGATCATCATTGAAGTGCTGAGCAGGAGCACCGAGGAGTACGACCGCGGCGACAAGTTCGAGCACTACAAGAGTCTTCCCTCGTTGCGGCAATACCTTCTCGTATCGCCTCGGGAACGCTGCGTGGAGGTGTGGACACGCGGAGAAAGTGGCTGGATGCTGGCCATCCCCCGCGAAGGCACCAACGCGGAGCTGGTGGTCGACGCCGCGCTCGACGTCCATGAGCTCTACTCAGCCTCCGCCGAACCGTCCGTAGAGGTTTGATGACAGGTTTCCGTCTCTGCTCGCTTCGCGACCGGACGGAATGCCTCGCTTCATCGCAGTCTCCGAGGTAAAATCGATTCATGGCGGAAGCGGATCTGGGCAGACTGATCGAGAACGGGCTGAAGCGTACCGACCGCCTCGACGCTCGCGTGACCGTTCTCGAGACCTCGCGGCACTGAACTCGCATTCGAGCTGTTCCAATGCCGGATCTTCCCCATCCGTTTCAATTGCTCGGCGGGGGCCACGACGACCCGTCGGCGGCGGAGAGGGAGCTCCAGCGCCTTCGGGCGGAGATCGAGGCGCGCAACAGGCAGGAGAAGGCGATCGGGGAACTGGGGCAGGCGGCGCTGACCGGCGTCGACCCCTTCATCCTGCTCGGGCAGGCTTGCGCGCTGGTGGAGGCGACTCTCGAGGTCGATCATGCGCGAGCGTTGGAGATCACGGATGGCGTCGTCACGGTTCTGGCTTCGATCGGCTCGAATGCGACATTCCTCAATTGTGAGCGCGACGAAGAGGAGAATGAGTCGGTCGCGATGTACGTATCCATGGCCGGGACGCCGGTAGTCTTCGACGACATGGAGCACGAGACGCGCTTCAAGTCGTCGCACCTCTACAGCTTTCATGGCGTACAGGGCGGGGCCGGGGTGCTCATCCCGAGAGCTTCAGGCGTCTTCGGCGTCCTCCTCGCCTACTCGAGCCGCCAGCGCACGTTCGCTGACTACGAGATCGCGTTCCTCAAGTCGACAGCCAGTCTCCTCGGCGAGGCCGTGGAGCGCTCACACACGGAGGCGGCGCTGCGCAAGTCGGAGTCGCGCCTCAAACAGCTCATCGCAACGACGCTGGACGCCGTCTTCAGCGTCGATCGAGCCGGACTCGTCATCGAGTGGAATCCTCAGGCCGAGGCCACCTTTGGACTGCGGTCGGGCGACATCATCGGGCGGCCGCTTCCACGAGGCGTCATCGCTCCACGCATGACAGAAATCTTCGATGCACTGCTCACACCGGGTACGGGAACGTCTGTATTCAAAGGGCGCATCGAGACTACGGCGCGGCGCGCCAACGGCGAAGAGTTCCCGATCGAGGTGACGATCGAGCCGGTCGGTCATCCGGCACAAGAGTGGAACGTGGATCTGGATCGAGGCCTTCGCGCAGAACATGCTGCATGACCCGAGCGTCGGCGCGATCGTCCTCAACTATCGCGACGTGACACAGCGGAAGGCGACGGAGAAGCAACTCGAGTATCAGGCTTACTACGATGCGATGACGGGCCTGCCGAACCGGCTCTTGTTCCGGGACCGCGTGGTCAACGCCATCGCGCAGGCGCGCCGCAACCGCCGGGGGGTGGCGGTGATGTATCTCGACCTCGATCACTTCAAGCTGGTGAATGACAGCCTGGGCCATTCGCTTGGCGACGCGCTGTTGTCGGAGGTGGCGGCACGTCTGCAAGGCTGCGTGCGCGCTTCCGACACGATCTCGCGGCTGGGAGGCGACGAGTTCACCATCCTGCTCATCGATACGTCGAGCAGCGAGGCCATCGCAGGGGTGGCCAGGAAGATCCTGCAGTCGCTCTCGCACCCATTCCGCGTCGGAGGGCACGAGCTCTTCGTCACCGCCTCGATCGGCATCAGCATCTTCCCTACCGATGGCGACGAGGTGGAGATACTGCTCAAGTCCGCCGACAGCGCCATGTATCGGGCCAAGGAGCTGGGACGGAATCAGGCACAGATGTTCACGGCCAGCATGAATGAACGTTACGGCCGCCGGCTGGCACTGGAGCAGAGCCTGCACCACGCGCTGGAGCGCGACGAGTTGCTGGTTCACTATCAGCCGATCTTCGACCGCAACCGGAGAAAGATCATTTCGCTCGAAGCGCTGGTGCGGTGGAACCATCCGACCCGAGGGCTGGTACCTCCCTGCGATTTCATCGGTCTGGCTGAGGAAACAGGGCTTATCGTCCCGATTGGCGAATGGGTGTTGCGCCGCGTCTGCCACGACCTTCGCTCCTGGCGTCAGGCCGGCCTGCCGCCTATGCGTATCGGAGTCAACATCTCGGCACCACAGTTTCAGCAACTGAGCTTCGCCAGACTGGTGGACGGAATCCTGAGTGAATACGTCTGCGATCCGGCGGCGATCGAATTCGAGATCACCGAGACAGTGGCGGTGCAGAACATCGAGACGACGATGAACGCCATGCGCGAGCTGAAAGAGATCGGCACCCGCATCGCCATCGATGACTTCGGCACGGGGCAGTCATCGCTGGTCTACCTGCGGCGATTCCCGATCGACACGGTGAAGATCGACCGTGCCTTCGTGCGCGACGTTACAGCGGACGATTCGGCGGCGGCGATCGTCTCGTACGTGATCAACCTCGCCCACACGCTCCGGCTGGCCGTGGTCGCCGAAGGCGTCGAGACGGAGGAGCAGTGGTCGTTCCTCAAGCTCAACGCCTGCGATCAGATGCAGGGCTTCCTCTTCAGCCGGCCGCTCCCGGTCGACGAGATGGAGGCGTTCATACGGGAGGAGTTGGTTTCGCGGAGGTAGGGTCGGGGGTTGCGGGGGCCCGCTGCGGCGGAGTGCTTGGTTGTCGTGTACTCCGTCATTCAACATTGAACATTGAACATTGCCTTCAGATCTGCTCACGATGGCTTTGATTGAAACCGAAATGTTGAATGTTGAATGTTCAATGTTGAATGCACCCTCCCCCGCCCCCTCCACCCACGCCACCCGGACCCCGCTTCCGCTATCCTTCCCCGCCTATGCGCCGAATCGCTTTCGTTGTTCTTCTTCTCGCCGTCTCTCTTGCACCGACAGCCCACAATCGCGCGGCCGCCGAAACGCGAGGCTCTGCATCGCACGATGACGCCTTCCTCGACGAGCTCGAGCGTGTTCGCACGTTCAACGCCGTGGCGATCTCGCCGGACGGAAAACACGTTGCGTGGTCCGTGCAGGGAATCGGCGTGACGACCGCGACCACCGCCGGCATGGACGTCCATCTCCTGCACGGCGATGGCGATGACCATTGGCTGGCCTGGTCGCCCGACTCGAATTCGCTGGCTACGGTGAGCGACGGCGGCAAGGACCAGCGCCAGATCTTCATCACCCGCATCGGCGGCACGCCGGTGCGCGTTACGAACGTTCGCGGTTACCTGGCTGAGCCGCAGTGGTCGCCGGATGGGAAGTCGATCGCGTTCCTCTTCATCGAGAATGCGGCGCGTGCCGCCGGCCCGCTCGTGGCCATGTCGCGGGCCGTCGGACCGATCGAGGAGCACATCGACGAGCAGCGCGTAGCGATCGTCGACGTGGCGACGAAGAAGGTGCGGGTGGTGACGCCGGCCGATACGTACGTCTACCATTTCGACTGGTCGCCGGACGGAAGGCAGCTCGTGACGATGGCCGCTCCGGGCTCCGGCGACAACAACTACTGGATCGCCAGGCTGCACGTCGTCGACGTCAACACAGCCACCATGCATCCGATCTACACGCCGCAGCTTCAGGTGGCCCAGCCACGCTGGTCGCCGGACGGCAAGTCGATCGCCTTCATCGAAGGGTTGATGAGCGACGAGGGCGCGACCGGCGGCGACCTCTTCGTGATCCCCGCGGGCGGCGGCGCCGCGCGCAACTTGACGCCGGAGCTGAAAGCGTCCGTAACGTCGTTCGCATGGACGGCACCCGATCGGATCACCTGCGGAGAAGACGTCGCCGGCGAGTCGGCCATCGTCAGAATCGATACCGGCAGCGGTGCGATGGAGACTCTCTGGCACGGTGCGGAGGTCATCACCAGCCACGACGTGATCGGTGCGTCGCTGGCAACTGACGGAGTGACGTCCGCCGTCATCCGCGGCAGTTTCCGTAGCGCGCCCGAGGTGTGGGCGGGTCGGATCGGCGAATGGAAACAGATCAGCAGGATAAATGGCTCATCGCCCGCGAGTTGGGGCGAGGCCCGCTCGGTCCGCTGGAAGAGCGACAACTTCGACGTGCAGGGATGGCTGCTCGCTCCGGCGAAGGTGGAAGCAGGCCACAAGTATCCGATGGTGGTCTGGATCCACGGTGGCCCTGCTGCCGCAGCGCTGGCGAGGTGGCCCGATCACCGTGCCGCCCTCCTCTCGCGCCGCGGCTACTACGTCTTCTACCCGAACCCCCGAGGCAGCTACGGACAAGGAGAGGCATTCACGCGCGCGAACGTGAAGGACTTCGGCTACGGCGATCTGCGCGACGTCATGAGCGGCATCGACGCCGCCGCAGCGTCCAATCCGATCGACACAGACCGCCTTGGCATCTGGGGCTGGAGCTACGGCGGCTACATGACCATGTGGACGGTGACACAGACCACGCGATTCAAAGCGGCTGTGGCCGGCGCCGGCATCGCCAACTGGCAGTCCTACTACGGCGAGAACGACATCGACGCCTGGATGATCCCCTACTTCGGAGCCTCGGTTTACGACGATCCGGCTGTCTACGCCCGCAGCGCGCCGATCAGCTTCATCAAGAATGTGAAGACGCCAACGCTGGTCGTGGTCGGCGAGCGCGACGGCGAATGCCCGGCCCCTCAGTCCTTCGAGTTCTGGCACGCACTCAAGACTGCCGGCGTGGAGACCCAACTCGTGGTCTATCCCGACGAAGGACACCGCATCGCGAAGAAGGAGCACCAGCGCGACATCGCGCGGAGGCTGGTGGAGTGGTTTGACGCACATTTGAAGTGAGCAGGCCCCGGCCACTCCGGCTTTCGCCGGTCCAGCTTCGAGCGAGGTCTCGCCGGGCCCCGGGTAGCCGCTCCCTCGATTCCTGAATCTCCAGGAGCCGATCAGCAGAAGGTCATAGACCTTCTTTAAAAGATCCTAGACCTTCTGCAAAAGATCCGAGACCTTCTTTAAAACGATTGGTGACCTTCTTTAAATGACAGGAAACCTTCTGCAGAAGGTCCGAGACCTTCTTTAAAAGGGTTGGTCATCTTCTGCAAAAGGTCCGAGAGCTTTTGCAAAAGGCTCGAGGGCTTCTATCAAAGGTCACCGGCCATTTGAGGAAGGTTTCGTGCGCCTCTGCGAATGGTCCGAGGCCACTTGAAAAGCCATCGCGAACCTCCGCGGACTGTTTTTTCGTATCTCTGCCTTACCATCGACTGATGACGACGACGCGTTCGAGCCCCTATCCCTTCCTCTTACTCGGCGGCGGCGGGCTTGCGCTGCTCGCGGCGGTGGTCGTCCGGACTCAGATATACGCCGCGCACACCGACGTTCTGGCATGGGCGTTCACCTGCGACCTGACGATCTCGTTGCCGTTGCTCTGGTGGCTCTTCGCGGTCCGGCCAAGCCGCGCAGGGGCGGTGACGCTCATCCCCCTCTTCCTGGCCGGGGTGTCCATGGCGGCAAAGATCATCCCGCCGTCGCAGCATGCGTTCGTCGACCAGCTTCGCTATATCGCTGCTCCGCTCGACCTCCTCACAATCGCGCTCGTGGCGCGGCGGGTGGCGCGAATCCGCGGCCTCGGCGGCGACGATCCGCTCGACCGGATCGAGCGCGCGTGCGCGGAGCTGTTTGGCGGCGGCCGTGCCGCGCGCGTGGTGGCGTTCGAGATCGCTACGCTCTACTACGCCTTCTTCGGCTGGCGCAAACGGGCACCGGAAGGCTTCACCGTACACCAGCGAAGCGGCTGGCCGGCGATCGCCGGCGTGTTCGTTTTCCTCATCGGCATCGAGTCGGTGGCGGCGCACCTGATCGTGCAGCTCTGGAGCGTGAAGGCGGCGTGGATCGTCACCGCGCTCGATGTCTACGGCGTCCTCTGGCTCCTCGGCGATTACCAGGCGCTCCGGCTGCGGCCGACACGGATCGGTGGCGACACCCTCGTCGTCAACTACGGCATGCGCTGGCGCATCACGATCCCGCTCGCCGCCATCGCATCGATCGATCCTGTACTCAACGAGGATGAGTGGAAACGCAAGAACGTGCTGAAGGTGGCGATGCTGGACGACCCGTGCCTCATCATTCGTTTGAAGACACCCCATACAGCCCACGGTCTGGCAGGGATGACACGAACGATCGACGCGGTGGCGATGCTCGCCGACGACGACAGCGGCTTTGCCGAGGCGTTGCGGGCGGCTATGCCCGCATCGTGTCCGCCCTCCACGTCTTGATGCCCTTCTTGATGTCGTCGCGGGTCTTGAGCTCGCCATTCAGAATGGAACGCGTCAACCCGACAAGCTCGGCTTCATCGCCACAGAAGCGGAGAGCGATCAATTTCCCGGTCGAGAGCTCGCCTATACGTGCGCGCAGGTCATCCGGCAGGCAGCGCTGAAGGCGGAGAGTCTCTTCGAGCCGGATCAGACGATCCTGCACGGCGAGAGCCATGAGCCGTGCGGCAAACGCCAGGCAGACCAGCGCGATGGCGAACACGACCTCCCACCACACCAGCCTTGCGCCCCTGTGCATCCAGGCGTAGATAAGGCGGACGATCACATTGATGACAAGCAGTGGAATTGAGATGAAGTGAAACAGGGGGAAGTACCGGCGGTGGGTGGCGTAGGTCTGGGTTGCGTCGGCCATGAGACCCTCCTCTTTTCCGTCAGGATATCGCAAGGTATGTCGATCGGTGGATCAGTGGATCAGTGGGTCAGTCGATCAGTGGATCGGTGATCGGTGGATCGGTGGATCGGTGATCGGTGATCAGTGGATCGGTTATCGGTGGATCAGGTCAACTGATCAACTGGGTCGTTGACCCCACTGACCATTGACCACTGCCCCACTGATCAACTGATCCACTGATCCACTGATCCACTGATCCACTGATCCACCAATCCACTGATCGACCGACAGCATCAATTCCCCGCACTTCGCCGTCGCGGCGCGATCGGTGGCACGGTCACGCTGATGGGGTCGGAGCGGAACCTTCGAGCCCGCTGCCGATACCGATACCGCTGGTGCCGCGGCGCGCCCCGTCGCGTGCGCGGAGAAACAGGATCCGTTGCCGGCTGGAACGAGCTGCATGCCCAGGCGGCTGCGGCCGAATGTCAGGCCGACAGGAGCCGAGCCGCAGCCGTTCTGCGAGCGCGCCCAGAGACGAATGCGATTCGGCGCCAAAGAGCCCCAGTGAATCGGATCGACATAGAAGAACTTCTGCGTGCGGCCGGGCGGTACAGCGAACTCGACGAGCGTGAAGTCGGCCGTCGAACAGGCACTCGGATTCGCGCATGCCGTATCTGCCGCTTCGACGAGCGCGTTGCAGGCGCCCGCCCTCGCATCCTCGTAGATCGCTTCGACGGTCAGCGTGACCACTCCGTTCGTGCCGCTCCGGTTTTCGATCTCGACAAAGCCGTCGCCAAACGCGGTGTAATCATCGAAGGCGCTCCCCGACGATGTGAGCGGTGCCGCCGGCAGTTGGGCATCGAATAGCAGGTCGTACTTACCGCACGCGGGCGTCCCGCCCAACCCACCCGTCCCTCCGGAAGCCCCCTCGGCGAGGATGAGGCAGTTGAGCGGCTGATGATCCGTACCGAGCGAGCCGTTCACATCGGCATTGAACACTGGCAACGGCTTGTTCTGGATCGTCGCCGGTCCCGTCGCGGCTTCGACCTGCGCGAGCGTCATCACCGCCGGAGAGTCCGCGCGCCCCTCCAGCCGGACGCTGTGCGCGCCGGCCGCGATGGGGTCGCCGAGGTGATCCCAGAGGCTGAGGCCACCACCAGGCGGGATGACGACGCGCAAGGGCGTCAGAGGAATACCATCGACCACGTAACGGAAATTGACTGTCTCGCCGCCTGCGAATTCGACATACCCCTGGAAGTAGAGGTGCGCTGACTGCGGCAGAGAAAGGCCGAGCGAAGGACTCACTTCGGTCCAATCGCTGCCAATCGTCCTGCTGCTCGAGACGATCAGCGAATCACTCGGAAACGCGGCGGATGGAAACCCTTGCGCGGTGATGAAGAGGAGCCGGAAACTGATACGGCCGTCGCCGGTCACGCGCCCGTCGATGGCCACGCGATGTTGTCCGGCAGGTACTTGCGGGAGAACGATGTTGATGTCATCCCCCTGCGGGAACCCGGCCCGGCCAGCAAGAAAATGAAACGTCGGACCGACGGGCACGTCGTCGAGCAGCCAACGGTACTCGATGCCGGCGCCCGGCGTGCTCGGCTCAGCAATCTCGAGGTAGGCGCGTGCGACAACAGTGACCTCGGTCGATGCGGTGATGTTGACCCGCCCCGCCTGCTCGCAACTCTCGAAGACGCGCTTCCACCCCTGACCACCAACGATGTCTCCGTTGATGATCAACCGGCGTGTGCGGATCACCTCGAAGTAAGGGAACTGTCCTTCCTGCTGGTATTGATCGGTGCAGAAATCGCAGCACGGGCCGCTGAAACCGCGCGCGAGCTGCGGAGAGCCGAGCAGCGCGATGAGAAGCGGCACGATGATCCGGAGACGCATCGGTCAGAAAACGTATTTGGCCGTCGCATGCACCTGCAGCAATTTCGCGCTGAGTGCGGCGCCAGGCTGAACGCGGAAGTGCTGGTTCACTCTCAGCCGCACTTCGCCTCGATTGGAGCTGTCGGCGAGCTGTTGCGGGAGATCGACGATCGTGATCGTCAACGGCACTTCCCCAACGTGCTCATCGACGATCTCGCGGATTCGGCGCACGGTGTCTTCCGACATACGCGGATACGCCACCTCCAGCGCGATCTCCTTCACTTTCTTGTCGCGGATCCCTTCGAGCGGAATGATCTCCAGCGCGTTGAGCTCGGGAGTGATGGGAGCTTCATGAAACGCGGCGGAATGGGATGAGAAGGAGGTGTCTTCGCCGGGAATCGGGAGTGGGGGATCGAGGGTCGTGGATCCGTCGTCATCAGACTGAAGATCCTCTACGACCTCCGACTCCCTACTCCCGACCCCCGCAAACAGTCCGAGGTTGGCCGTTCGATCTCCATACTTCTCCTCTTCGATCTCTTTCGGATCCCGGTCATCGTCGACATCGTCTTCGCTCACGTCATAACCCGACACCTGCGCATACTCGTCGTCTGCGCGTTGTGCGTTCTGTTCAGCCGACTGCAGCGCGGCGCTCCGGCCGGTCTGCATGCCGCCAGTGTCTTTGACCGCGGCGGTGAGCAGGACGGCGATCCCGTTCTCCAGCCATTTGGTGTACTTCGAATAGAGATCGGAGAAGACCACCACGTCGACGGAGCCGGTCTGGTCGTCGAGGATGAACTTCGCCATCTGCTTTCCTTCGTTCGGGCCCTTTTTGATCTTCGACTTCTTGAGTTGCGAGACGATGCCGCCGATGTTCACGATCTCGTCAATATGTTGATGAAGTGTGGCGGTGGTGGCGTTTGCGAAGAGCTGCAGCTCGTCGGAGTATCGGTTCAAGGGATGGCCGGTGATGTAGAAGCCGAGGGTCTCTTTCTCGAAGCGGAGCTTCTCTTCGTCGGGCCATTCGGCGTTGCGAAGCTTGTGTATGGCCGCCGCCTCGGCGGCCTTCGCCGGCGAGGGCGCTACACTCGACATCATCCCGCCAAAGAGGGACGACTGGCCCCGCTCCTTCTCCTCCCTGGCTCGCTGGGCGGAATCGGCGGTGACCTCGAGCGTCTCGAACAACACCTTGCGCGGTACGCCGAGGAAATCGAACGAGCCCGACTTGATCAGCGCTTCGATGACCTTCTTGTTGCAGGCGCGGAGATCGACCGCCTCGCAGAAGTCGAGGAGTGAGGTGAACCTCCCCTTCTTCTGCCGCGCTTCGAGGATCGACTCGATGGCGCCTTCGCCGACTCCCTTCACGGCACCGAGACCGAAACGGATGTTCGGACCGACCACGGTAAAGGCGAAATTCGACTCGTTGATATCCGGCGGCAGGATCCGGATGCCCATCTGCGACGATTCGTTGATGAACTTCACCACGAAGTCGGTGCGGTCCATCTCCGAGGTCATGAGCGCGGCCATGAAGTGTCTCGGGTAGTACACCTTGAGCCACGCCGTCTGGTACGCCACCAGCGCGTAGGCCACCGAGTGCGCCTTGTTGAAGCCGTAGCGGGCGAACGGCTCGATGTAGTCGAAGATCTCGTTGGCCTTCTTCTTGTCGTACCCCTTGGCGGCGGCGCCATCGACGAACCTGCCGCGCTCCGCGGCCATGATCACGGCGTCCTTCTTGCCCATGGCCTTACGCAGCAGATCGGCCTGGCCGAGTGAGTACCCGGCCACTTGCTGCGCGATCAGCAGGATCTGCTCCTGGTAGACGATGACGCCACACGTCTCTTCCAGCAACTCCTTCATCAACGGTACGAGGTACTTCGGCTTCTGCGCACCACTCTTGACTCTCACGTAGACATCGACCATGCCGGCATCCAGCGCGCCCGGCCGGTAGAGGGCGTTGAGCGCGGCCAGATCCTCGAACTGAGTCGGCCGCGACTTGCGCAGGACGTCAACCATGCCGCCAGATTCAAACTGGAACACACCCTTGGTTCGCCCTTCCTGAAACACGCGAAAGACCTCGGGGTCGTCGAGCGGGAGGTTCTCGATATCGATCGACACACCTTCCACCGCCTTCGCTGACTTGATGGCGTCGTCGATCACCGTCAGAGTGCGCAGGCCGAGGAAGTCCATCTTGAGAAGACCCATCTTCTCGACGACGCGCCAGTCGTACTGCGTCACGATTTCATCGCGGTTCGTGCGATAGAGCGGCACGTAATTCGTGACCGGCTCGGGCGTGATGACGACCCCGGCTGCGTGCATGCCGGCGTGACGTGAAAGACCTTCGAGCCTCGAGCCGATCTCCACGATGCGCTCGACCTCATGGTCGTTCTTCATCGCCTCGATGAGGGCCGGCGAGTCTTTCGCCGCCGACTGCAGCGTGACGTCCGGCCCGGCCGGAATGGTCTTGGCCACTTTATCGACCAGCCCGTACGGCAGCCCGAGAACGCGGCCGACGTCGCGCACCACCGACTTCGCAGCCATGGTCCCGAAGGTGATGATCTGCGCAACTTTGTCCGCGCCGTACTTGCGGCGGACGTAGTCGATCACCTCGCCACGGCGGTTCATGCAGAAGTCGATGTCGATATCAGGCATCGAGATGCGCTCGGGGTTGAGGAAGCGCTCGAAGAGAAGGTCGTAGTCGAGGGGGTCGATGTCGGTGATCCCCATCGAGTACGCCACAAGCGATCCGGCGCCGGAGCCGCGTCCCGGTCCAACCGGGATGCCGTTGTCCTTCGCGTACTTGATGAAGTCCCAGACCACCAGGAAGTAGCCGGGGAAACCCATCGACATGATGATGTCGATCTCGGTCTGCAGCCGGTCGTGGTACTCCTGCGGCTCGTGCTTTTTCTTCTTCGCCGCGAAGAGCGGGGCGGCTGCCTTCAGCCTCCGCTCCAGCCCCGCCCGCGCAACCTCGGCGAAGTATCCGGCCAGATCCTTCCCCGGCGGCACCGGAAAATTCGGCAAGTGATAGCCACTGACGTCGAGTGAAACGTTGATACGCTCGGCGATCTTCACCGTGTTGTCGAGCGCCTCGCCGTAACCGCTGAAGATGCGCCGCATCTCGTCCGGACTCTTGACGTAGAAGTCGTCGCTGTAGAACTTCATCCGTTTCTCGTCGCCGAGCGTCTTGCCGGTGCCGATGCAGAGAAGGACCTCGTGCGCGAAGGCGTCATCCTTCGAGAGGTAGTGCGAGTCGTTCGTGGCCACCAGGCGGAGGCCGGTCTCCTCGCCGAGCTTCGCCATCATCGGAACGATCTTCTGCTGGTCGGGGATGCCGTGGTCCTGGATCTCCAGGAAGAAGTTGTCCGCGCCGAGGATGTCTTTGTATTGGAGCGCTGCCTCTTTGGCTTTCGTGAGGTTGCCGCCGGCGAGACTCTGCGAAACCTCGCCTTTGAGACACGACGAGAGGACGATCAGCCCTTTGCGATGCTCGCGCAGCAGCTCTTTGTCGATCCTCGGCTTGTAGTAGAAGCCCTCGGTGTAGCCAGCCGAGACAAGCTTGACAAGGTTCTTGTATCCCTCGTTGTTCGCCGCCAGGACAATGAGGTGATTGTTCGCGCCCGCGTCGGCCTGCCCATCCTCGACCCCCGCCTTGTCGAACCGTGAGCCGTACGCGACGTACATCTCGCAGCCGATGATCGGCTTCACCTGCTCCTTCTTCATGGCCTCGTAGAACTCGACCGCACCGAACATGTTGCCGTGGTCGGTGATGGCGCAGGCCGGCATACCGAGCTTGGCAGCGCGCTTCGCCAACTCCACGGGCCTGCTGGCGCCGTCGAGAAGGGAGAATTCAGTGTGAAGGTGGAGGTGAACGAAGGACATCAGGCCTCGGGGTGGTCATTCTATCCGAGGTGTTCGCTGGGGATGCGGGATCGCTGAGTTGCTGGTTGCTTGGTTTCGAGGTCTCGCGCGACTCGGAGACCGCCTAACCCAGCAACCGACAACTACTGGGGCATCGCCGTCCCCCAGAAGTACTGGTCGAAGAACGGTTTGTAATCTTTCTTGGTCATGAAACTGAGAAGACCGGCAACGTCCTTGGTAGTACCCGCCTTCCATGCAAAGGACTTCTGATACGACTTCATGAATGTGAGGAAGGTAGTATCGCCCAACTCTTTGTGCAGCGTGTATAGCAGATAGGGCCCTTTGTTGTACACCAGTCCGAAGTACTGACCAAATGAAGTCCTCGGATCGCCCTCGATACGGCGCGCGTAGGGGATCGGCGCAATTTTTGCTGCGAGCACCGCCTGTCCCTTCCAGGTCGACACGAGGCGGTTGTAGACGCCATCGCCGTTCGGCATCAGCTTCTTGAGCGCGAGAGCGGCAGAGTACTCGGCGAACGATTCCGCAAGCCATGTCTCTTCGGGGCTGGCATCCCGCACCACATATCCCCAATATTGATGGGCGATCTCATGGGCGAAGCGTTCGTTGATTCCCTGTGTGAAGAACTTCGCTTCCTCGTCGCCCAGCGACGGGCTGAATGCCTCGTTCGTGATGAACATGGTCGCGGGAGGCGCCTGGCCGTAACCGTAGGTGTTCACCTGAATGATGTTGAACTCCTTCCAGGGGAAGGGCCCAAGGAAAAACTCGTAGTAGCCGATGATCCCCTCCGCCAGATCGGTCAACTGCTTCGCCGCACGCTCGTTGCGAAGACCGTAGGTGGCGACACGAATGGTCCGCTCGCCACGCTTCTGCTCGTACAGGTTGTACTTTCCCGCTTCGACCATCGTGAACTCCACCGGTTTGTCGATGACGTTCTCCACGATGTTGTAGTCACCCTCATCCCGGCGCGAGATCGTGTCGCCGGGCGCGAGGCCGATAAACGGCTTCTTGACTCGAAGAACGGAGTGAATGGTGTAGGCCTGCCCTGATTGCTGGCGCGGCAGAGGAAACCACGGTTGACCAAGCCGAAGTTGCCAGGCGTTGTCGCCCCCCTCCCGCACGAGGAAGTCGCCGTCGATGACGAACTTCAGCTTCAACGCCGGGGAGGCGATCCCGTCAACCGCAACGACAAGATCGTTCTTCTCGTGATGGAACGCCAGCGCATGACCCTGCTCGTCGGTGACGCTGCGAACGTTGAACGCGCGGGCAGCGACGTTAGCCTTGACGATCTCTTCGCTGAGCATATTGAAGCGGAGGACGTTCTGGCCGGGGCTCAGACGTGAAAGCGTTTCTGTGACCTCCGCCTTGACGTTGTCCCCGTCGGCCGTGAGCGAATAGTCGAGGGCAGTCAGCGCGAACGGCGGCTTCGCAGCCGTCCAATGGTCATGCCCCACAGGCTGATCTGAGAGTAGCCTCAGGAAGAGCCACTGCTGAATGCGCTTGTCCGAGCTGGGCGAGGAGACTCCTGTGACGGCGGAGAGGCTCTCGTCGTGATCCTCGGCGTCGTCGTAGTCATAGAACATGTTGTCCCGGCCGCCGCTGAGCTCCATGAATACGCGCTTCGAGGCGGGAAACGAGAACTTCTGCACAGCCAGAATGTGCGCGGCCGGGGTGATGCGCAAATGGTCGAAGAGCGCGGCGTGCTGCGTGAAGCTGTCGCCGAGCGCTGCGCCGCCGCTGCCGGTCACCTCAGGCATCGGCACGCCGCCGCCGAGGAGCAGGATGTCGGCGAAGTCACCGCTCAGCGTGGCGTGCTGCGCGTCGGCGGTCATCTTCACGTGCGCAACCGCCTTGACGTTGTGGTCGACCACCGGCAGTTCTGTCGCCTCAACGGTCTCGTAATCAAACGTTCCGCTGCCTTTGAAATAGACACCGGCCTGCTCGCTGCCGGCCAGGACTCGAGCCATCGATCCGGAGGCTAAATGCAGAGTCATGTGCCCGACGGTCCAGGTGGCATTACTGACGTTTGCAGACTCACCGAGCTTGAGGTTCTTCGCGGCAGCGACAAAGTCGGTCATGGGCGCGGCAGCGAATAGTGAAACGGGCAGGCAGAGAGCGAGCGCGGCGAACAGGAGACGTTGTTTTCTCATGGGTGAGCGGATTGTAATCTACGAGTCGTAGTGCTCAGGCCTCTGTCCCGGGCGGACGGGTTCGAGGGGTATCCGTGACCGCGCCCGCCGATGGCCGTGTTCATGGACATGGCCAGCAGATCAACACCGAGGAGAAAGAAACCCACCTAACTCTTCTACGTAAAGTACTCTACACATATGCAAGAGACAACCTCCTCCTCCCGCCTCTTCATCACCGCCGCCGTTCTCGGCGTCCTTGGGGACGCGCTTCTGCACGCGGGACCCTGGGGGATCAACGCCTCGATCTGGGTGGTGCTTCTCTTCGCGGTCACGATCCCGTTGTTGCAGCGGTTCAGGCCGCAGCCGAAGGCGTCTCTGGCGATTCCGGCGATCGGCGCAATCGCGGCAGCGGCCGGACTGGCGTGGCGCGACTCGAGCGTGTTCACGGCTGTCGACATCATCCTTCTCTTCGCCTTCATCGGCCTTCTGGCTCTCGGACCAAAAGAGGTGCGTGCCTGGGCGGCCGGGATCTTGCACTACTGCGCGGCGCTCCTCTATACGTTCGTGGAGTCACTGCTGGGTACCGTGCAGTTCTCGCTGCTGGATATCTCCTGGCGGCAGGTGCCCCTCGGACGTTTGAGCCGGCGCGGGCTGGCGATTTTCCGTGGTCTCCTCATCGCCACGCCTGCGTTGCTGCTCCTCGGAGCGCTGCTGATGTCGGCTGACGCCGCGTTCAGCGCAATCATCCGCGATGTCTTCGCCATCGATATCCCGAAGGTGATCGGACATATCTTTCTGGCGATCGCCATCGCCGGAGTCTGCGGCGGCTTCCTGCGGAGCCTGGTGCGCGGCAGGACACTCCCCTCGGTCATGAAGCCCGACTTCCTCCGCCTCGGCGCGATCGAGACGAACACCGCCACCGCGGCCATCGACCTGCTCTTCGCCGCCTTCGTCGCCGTGCAGTTCCGTTACCTCTTCGGCGGCGCGGCGCTGATCAGACTCGATCCGAAACTGACGTACGCCGACTACGCACGGAGCGGATTCTTCGAGCTGGTCACCGTTGCCGCCATCGTCGTACCGCTCCTGCTCTGGAGCGAATGGCTGATCGACAAACGCTTCCCCCGTGCGCTGGCAATGTTCCGATCGCTGGCGGCGCTCCAGATCGTGCTCGTATTCGTCATCATCGTCTCGGCGATGAAGAGGATGCGGATCTACACGGAGGAGTACGGGATGACGGAGCTGCGTCTCTACACCACGGCATTCATGATCTGGCTCGGCGTGCTTCTCCTCTGGTTCGCGCTGACGGTGCTCCGCGGCCGTCGCCCCCAATTCATGATCGGCGCCCTCGCGGCGGGGTTCATTCTCGTGATGACGCTGCACACCCTCAGCCCCGACGACCTCATCACGCGCACGAATCTGGCCCGAGCGGCCGGCGGCCGGCGTGCGCTCGACACTTCTTACGCACTGCTGCTGAGCAGCGACGCCACCCCCGCGCTCGTCCAGGGATTGAGCTCGCTACCAGGTGAACGGCCGTGCATCGCAAAACGTCTCCTCGATCGCGATGCGCAATTCGAAAGCGATCCACGCACCTGGAACGCTTCGCGCTCGCTGGCGCATACGATCGTCACCTCGCGCGCCTCGGAGCTCCGGCAATGGGCGTCGTTGTGCCCAAAGCGATGATCGCGGCCCCTACGAGTCGTAAGCCACGCCGCCGATGGGGCGCGAGGAGCGGTCGACGCGTGTGTCGAGCAGCTCGCGGAGGTTCGTCGTCTCGATGAACATGTGCCGGTGCCGGATGCAGTGAATGGCGATGGCGAAAAACAGCATGGCTACGACACCGAAGAAGACGAGCGCCGCGGGAGATGCGGCCGGCAATGGCGAGAGCCGCGTCGAAACGAAGAGCTCCTGCGTCAGGATCAGGCAGTAGAGCGGAAATGGAAAAAAGACCAGCGCGGAGAGCACTCGGCTGGCCTGCACTGAGAAGTAAGGCCGCAGCGCCAGGAACGTGAGCGAGAGGAAGCAACCGAGCATCATCAACGCGGCGAAGTGAAGCTGCCCGATCTCACCGTATCCGTAGCCGTGGCGGACGAGCATCACCATCCGCGTCTGCAACAGCAGCGTCCAGGCCAGCGAGACCACGGCGGCGGACGTCGTCAACAGCGCGAAGAGCGCACCGAAGACATTCCGCGCCGCCAGCAGCGCTGCCATCCGGATCAGCATGGCCGTGGTGGCGATCCCGGCGATGAGCGCGACGACGATCGCCCATCCCGCCGCGTTCTTCGCCGACACGACCGACCCATGCACCGCCACGAATGCCAACGGCCCCCCTTCCGCCTGCGACATCAACCCTGCCGCCGCGCAAAGCGCGACGAAAAGACAGAAGCCGGTGCCTGCATAGAAGAAGAACTTCGGCATGACTTATCTAGAGTAACACCGGGGGCGTGCGTGGGAGCTGGTTATTGGCTGTTGGCAGTGGGCTCTCGGCTATCAGCTCTCGGCTGTCGGGGGTCGTGGTGTCGGGAGTTGGAGACAAAGTACACAACCCGACAGCGGACTGCCGGCCAGCCCTACAACAAACGCAAAGAACGCTCCAGAACAAACCGAACCTCCTCGCCAAACGCGACGAAGAGAACCTGATCGACGGCATCGCTCTCGCCGAGCACTCGTCGCGTCTCGTTTACCGCGATCTCCGCGGCGGCATCGAGGGGATAGCCGAAGATGCCGCAACTGATGGCGGGGAATGCGATCGAGCGGACGCCGTTCGCGATCGCCACCTCGAGACTGCGCCGGTAGCAGGAGGCCAGCAACTCCGGCTCATCGTTGGTGCCTCCACGCCAGACCGGGCCGACGGTGTGGATGACGTACTTCGCAGGCAGACGAAAGCCGGGGGTGATCTTCGCGTCGCCGGTGGCGCAGCCCCCGAGGAGCCGGCAAGCGGCGACGAGATCAGGGCCGGCCGCGCGGTGGATCGCGCCGTCGACGCCGCCTCCGCCAAGGAGCGACGAGTTCGCTGCGTTCACGATCGCATCGACCGCGAGCTTTGTGATGTCGGCTCGAACGACTTCGAAACGTGTCACTTCGCACGGCCCAGCTTCACCACGATCTCGAACTCACTCTTCGTCACCGGCTGGATCGAAAGACGCGACCCCTTCTTCGTCACCACCATCTCTTCGAGACCGCGCGCCGACTTCAGCGTATCCAGCGGCACGATGTGCGGGAACCTCTCCACGAAGCCGATGTCGACGCTGTACCAGATGGGGTTCTCCGCGGTCGACTTCTCGTCGTAGTACTCGTGCCCTTTCTTTAGGGCAAACTGATCGGGGTAGGCTTCGCGGCTGATCTCGGCCACGCCCGTGACGCCGGAAGGATCGGCATTCGAGGCGTAGAAGAGCACGCGGTCGCCACGCTTCATCCCATCGCGCATGAAGTTGCGCGCCTGATAGTTGCGGACCCCTTCCCAACTCGTCTTGCCGTCTTGTTTGAGGTCATCGATCGTATAGGCGGACGGCTCGCACTTCATTAACCAGTAGTTCATCTTTGCGATTGTAAAGCTGGGATTAGGACATCGCGCCAGCAGGTTTCGGTGGCCATGCGCCTTCGCCGAATCGCCATCTCTGCCGCCGTCTGCCTCGCCGCCACCGCGGTCCTGGGCCAGGAACCGGAATGCGCGACGAACTATCACTCCGACGGCAAGTCGGCGGAGACACTCGTCATGACCAGCCTGACTCCGAAGGCGGTGATCGAACGGCTGCCTTCCCGGCTCGCCGCGGCAGGCGCATCGATGGAATGGACTGAGCCGCAGAAGGGCACCCTCAAAGCAGCCGGCCTCGAGGTCAGCGCGGAAGCGTCCGGCAGCGCCACGCGCGTGACCTTCCGCTCCTCCGCCGCAGCCAGCAAGACCGCGCTATGCCGCTACGCGTCCCTGGTCGGCAATCCGCCGGTGTCCAGGCCTTTCGTCGCGCAGGATCCGGCGCTCATCGCGCAGATGAAGGATGATCTGATCAAGAAGCATATGATCGTCAAGATCGAAAGCGGCGTCGCTCTCAACAACGCGACGATTACTTCGCTGGACGATTTCCTCGAGCTCGCCATCACCGCGGTCAAGGCGGCATCCGACGGCAAGCGCGAGTACGACGTGTCGATGCTCCTGCCGCACGATGCCTGCAACATCGCTCGCGAGGCTCTCGATGACAGCTCCTCCGGAATGGCCGGATTTCTCCCGGAAAAGCGCACGAAGCCGGTGCGCGTCGATGCCACTCTCGTGTATGCGAATGAAGGCGGCAAATGGCGTTTCGCCGACGCATCCATCGTGAATATCGAAAGCACGAAGTAGCGCCGCCGTGCGCGTTCTCCTGACGCTTCAATACCTCGGCACGCGCTACGCCGGCTGGCAGTCGCAGACGAACGCGACGGGCATTCAGAACGTCATCGAGGCCGCGCTGACGACGATGTTCAGCAGCCCCATCCGCATCGAAGGGGCCGGCCGCACCGACGCAGGCGTCCACGCACGGGCGCAACGCGCGCACGCCGACGTGCCCTTCGCCATCGAGCCTCGCGGGTTCCGCCAGGGCATCAACAACCTGCTGCCACACGACATCCGCGTCACCGCGGTCGAGATCGTGGCGGATGATTTCCACTGCCGCTTCGCAGCGAGCTCGAAGAGCTACATCTACCGCATCTGGAACGATGAGACTGCAGACGTTTTCGCCTGGCAGACCCATGCGCATGTCCCTCAGCCGCTCGATACCGGCAGAATGCGCGCCGTCGCCATGGAGCTGACCGGCCGCCATGACTTTGCGCTCTTCACCGTCGCCGGCCCCGAGGTCAGCTCGACGGAGCGGACGATCACGTCGATCGACGTCATTCGCGACGGCACCGCGATCGTCATCCCCGTCACCGCCGGCGGCTTCCTCCGCTACATGGTCCGCCGCATCGCCGGCTCCCTCATCGAGATCGGCCGCGGCAAGCTGGAACCGGAAGCGCTCTGGACCGAAGCGCGATGGACCGCCCCGTCGAAAGGGCTGACGTTGTGGGATGTGGGGTACTAGGCCCTTCGTAGTCTGCGCTTCGCGCGTTGTCGGTTATCTGCGCTTCGGGCGTTGTCTGCGCTCACGCGTTGTCTGCCCTTTGGGCGTTGTTTGCCCTTCGGGCGTTGTCTGCGCTTCGCGCGTTGTCTGCCCTTTGGGCGTTGTCTGCGCTTCGCACGTTGTCTGCCCTTTGGGCGTTAGCGGCCCGTCGGGCGATGGTTACACCTTCGCGCCCCTCTCGGTGCGGCAACGCGTGAAGCGCAGACAACCGACTACCGGCAACGCGCGAAGCGCAGACAACCGGCAACCGGCAACGCGCGAAGCGCAGACAACCGGCAACCGACAACGCGCGAAGCGCAGACAACAAAGTGCAATTAACCACAAAGCTGCGATAACATCCCTCGCTCCATGATTGACTTGCGCAAACTCGCTGAACCAGGCTCGATCGAGGAAACAATCCTCGATCGCGTCGACTTCAAGAGGCTGCCGCGGCACATCGCTGTGATCATGGATGGGAACGGGCGCTGGGCGCGTGCCCGCAACCTTCCCCGCGTGGAAGGACACCGCGCCGGCATCGCCTCGGTGCGCGAGATCGTCGAGACGGCAGCCCGCCTCGAGCTGCGCGTCATGACGCTCTACGCGTTCTCCGTGGAGAATTGGAAACGCCCACGCTTCGAAGTGGCCACGCTCATGATGCTGCTCAAGGAGTACCTGCGGAAAGAGCTGGCCACGCTGATGGAAAACAACATTCGTTTCACCGCCATCGGCCGCGTGGAAGGGCTCGATCCCTCGGTGCAGCGAGAGCTGAAGTATGCCGAGGACCAGACCGCCAAGAACAGCGGTCTGCTCTTCCAGATCGCCCTCAACTACGGCGGCCGCGCCGAGATCGTCGACACCGTCAACCGCATCATGGCCGTCCTGCGCGAGCGGGAGATGAGCGACGCCCAGATCGACGAGCAGTTCTTTGCCGATCATCTCTATACCGCCAACATCGACGACCCGGATCTCCTCATCCGCACCAGCGGCGAGCTCCGCGTCTCGAACTTCCTGCTCTGGCAGATCGCCTATGCGGAGATCCATGTCACGAAAGTGCTCTGGCCCGATTTTCGCCGCCGCGACCTCTTCGAAGCGATCATCGACTTCCAGTCGCGCGAGCGCCGCTACGGTGCCGTCGATGAATCCGACGCGCAGATGTTCATCGAGGCGGATAATCAACAGTCTTAGCGCTACCATCCGCCCCCGCCCGTTCAGTCCCATGTCAATCTCATGAAGCGCGAGCTGACCGCACTCATCGCCGCTCCCTTCGCCATCTGGATGATCGGTTGGGCGCAGCCGTATGTCTTCGACGCGGCCATGGCCCTCATATCGGCGCTCGCCCTCTACGAGCTCCTCGACCTCGGCAAGAGGAAGGGCTACCACCTCCCCATTCCACTCTGCATCGCGGTGATGCTCTTCATCATCGCGGCATTCATCCTGGAGCCCATCTCCGTCGAGATGGGCGTCTTCGTGGCGTTGCTGGTGATCCCAGGCTTCTATGTCCTCTCGCACGGGGAGCTCGAAGAGGCACTGCCATCGAGTGCCATCGCCGTGATGGCCACGCTCTATGTGGGAATGCTCGGCGGGTCGCTGATCCGTCTGCACGACGACTTCGCCGATGGCGCGAAGCTGGTGTTCTTCCTGCTGCTCGTGGTCTGGCTCGGCGACAGCGGCGCCTACTACTTCGGCCGTACCTTCGGCCGTCACAAGCTATCGCCGCGCATCAGCCCGAAGAAGACCGTGGAAGGACTCATCGGCGGCGTGGCCACGGCAATCGCCACCGCCGTCATCATCCACTTCACCTTCTTCAAGACCTTCCCGCTCGTACACGCCATCATCGCAGGCGTGATTCTCTCGCTCGCCGGCGTGATCGGCGATCTCGCGGAATCGATGTGGAAACGCTCTGCGGCCGTGAAAGACTCAGGGACCCTGATCCCCGGTCACGGAGGCTTCCTCGATCGATTCGACTCGATTTTCTACACAACCCCGATCCTGTACGTGTACTGGTTCCTCATCCTGCACGATTTCAGGAGTTTCAAGATCATGTCGGCGTGAGAGGATCAGTGGATAAGCAGACTAGTGGATCGGTAGACTAGCGGATCAGGAACACTTGGTATTCTGATCCAGATCCACTGGCCGACTGATCGACCGATCCACTGCTTTGAACCACCAGCCGCTGATCGACCGATCCACCACAACCCATGCGCAACATCACAATCCTCGGCTCCACCGGTTCCGTCGGGCGATCGACGCTCGACGTCGTCGATGCGTTCCCCGCGGCACTGCGCGTCATCGGCCTGGCCGCGGGCGGAAATCTTGATCTCCTCGCGGAGCAAATCGAGCGCTACGCACCGGAAGTCGTATCGGTTCGCAATCCCGAAGACGTCGCAGCGTTGCGCACGCGCGTCAAGCGCCGCGTGGAGATCGTCTGCGGCGCGGAGGGAGCCTCGGTAGTCGCTTCGCTGCCCAAAGCCGACGCCGTCATCGCCGCGATCGTCGGAGCGGCAGGCATCCCGCCCGTTTACGCGGCGCTGAAAGCAGGGAAGCGCGTCGGAATCGCCAACAAGGAAGTCCTCGTCGCCGCCGGCGATTTGATGACGCGTGCAGCCGCAGAGAACGGCGGCGAGATCCTTCCTGTCGACTCCGAGCACAACGCTGTCCACCAGGCTCTCCGCTGCGGTGTACACGCCGAGGTCCAGCGCATCGTGCTCACCGCCTCGGGCGGACCATTCCTCCGCCGCGATCTAGACACCTTCGCGAACGTCACCATCGCCGACGCTCTGGCTCATCCGACCTGGAAGATGGGGAACAAGATCTCCATCGACTCCGCCACCATGATGAACAAAGGCCTCGAAGTAATCGAGGCGCACCACCTCTTCTCCATGCCGCCGGAAGCCATCGACATCCTCATCCACCCACAGTCGATCGTCCATTCGATGGTCGAGTACGTCGACGGCTCGTTCATCGCACAGCTATCCACGACCGATATGAAGTTCCCGATCCAGTACGCACTGCTCTATCCCGAGCGCGTAGCAGCACCGTTCGCGAGACTCGATCTGGCGAAGATTCATAAGCTCGAATTCACCGCCGTCGATCCTCAGCGCTTCCCTGCCGTCGAGCTGGCCTACGCCGCCTGCCGCGCCGGCGGCTCGATGCCCGCGGTACTGAACGCTGCAAACGAGGTGGCCGTAGAGCGCTTCCTGGCTGGGGAACTTCCGTTCACCGGAATCGTAGACATGGTGTCCCGCGTACTCGACCGGCATGCCGGCCGCATCGCTCCGATCTCGTCGGTCGGCGATGCGCTTGCATGGGACCGATGGGCTCGGGAAGAAGCGCGAGGAATTGATGTTGCGATGAGGCAGTAATCAAGTGGATCAGTCGATTCGTGATCGGTAGATCGGGAGAATGCTGTTTCTGTCCGTCCACTGACCCACTGACCCACTGACCCACTGACCCACTGACCACTGACCACTGATCCACTGACCCACTGATTCACACAAACCAACCATGCAAAACGCCGCCACCAACATCCTCGGCATCGTCATCGTCCTCGGCTTTCTGATCTTCGCGCACGAGTCAGGACACTTCTTCGTCGCAAAGCTCTTCCGCGTCCGCGTTCTGGTCTTCTCGCTCGGTTTTGGAAAGCGGCTCTTCGGCTTTCGCAAGGGCTCGACGGACTACCGTGTCTCGCTCGTTCCCCTCGGCGGCTACGTCCGGATGGCCGGCGACATACCGGAAGAGAATCAGCCTGGGAACTCCGACGAGTTCCTCTCCAAGCCGAAATGGCAGCGCTTCCTCATCCTCGTGGCCGGCCCGTTCATGAACGTGGCCATCGCCATCATCTTCATGGCCATCATCAGTATGGCCGGTACCGAGTCAGTCATCATGCATGCGGTCGTCGGCGACGTTACGCCCGGCAAACCGGCGGCGCGCGCGGGACTGCTGCCCGGTGACCGCATCGTCGCCATCGCAGGCGAGAAGATCGAGGACTTCGATGACCTGCACCTCGCCATCGGCATGAACGGCGGTACGGCCCTGCACGTCGACTACATTCGCAACGGACAGCTTCGGTCGACCATCATGACGCCGGACCGCGAGTCCGGCGACTTCGGCCCAGTCGGCCGCGCCGGTATCCGGCCGTATTTCGAATCCACGATTGGCCGCGTCAGGCCCGGCTCGCCCGCCGGCATCGCCGGGTTGCGGACCGGTGATCACATCCTTTCCGTGAACGGGAAGCCGGCAACGCAGCTCGCCGAGTTCGACACCGCGCTCGAATCCGCCAAGGGAGCCGCTGTCTCGCTCGACGTCGCTCGCGGCTCGTCACGCTTCCACACCACTCTGGCGGCCATGAAACTTGATCCGAACGATCCTTACCGCGGCTTCTTCCCGCCCACCGAGATCCACAAGCTCACGCTCTTTCCCGCCCTCAAAGAGAGCGTCCAACTGAACTGGAAGATGCTGCGCACCACCTTCCTCGCCCTCCGGCGCCTCTTTCGCCCGGAAGGAAGCGTCAAGGAGTTGAGCGGGCCGATCTCGATCGCGCGAATCTCCGGCGAAATGCTGCGCCGGGGATGGATGCCCGTGATCGCCCTCATGGCCTCCATCTCGCTGCAGCTCGGCATCATGAACCTCCTCCCCATCCCCGTCCTCGACGGCGGCCACATCATGGTGCTGCTCGTCGAAGGCGTGGCCCGCCGCGAGCTCTCCCTGCGCGTCAAAGAGCGCATCCAGCAAGCCGGCTTCGCCGTCCTCGCCGCACTGATGATCGTCGTCCTCTACAACGACGTGATCTCGAATGTGCTGCGAACAACGCGCAAGGGGTGAGCCCGTAGCGCCGGCGGCCACGCCCGGCGATTCTGTTTGAGTGTGGCGCCGCCGGGCCGGCGGCGGTCCAGCCGGCGAGCCGCCGGCGCTACCTCGAGTACGCCCTCGGTGTACTCTCCTCCTCACATGAAACGAGCTGCAAAAGCGCCCCGCAAAAAGCCGGATGTGCAACGTGTCTCGCGTTTGCACCAGCCGCCTGAGCTGTCTCTCGAAGCGTGGCAGCGCGAGTTGAGGCGTCAGTTCGGACGCGAGCAGAAATTCGAGCTGGAGAACCTCGGCGACCATCCTATCTTCTCGGACTTTCGTGTCACCAATCCGGCCAGTAAGAACACCTATCGCGTCGCCATTCGCGACACGGAGCTCGGTCGAAACTACTGCTCCTGCGCCGACTTCCGGACGAACCATCTCGGCACCTGCAAACACATCGAGTTCACACTGGCGAACGTCCTGGCGAAGCGCGGTGCGAAACAGGCGCTCGCCGCGGGCTACGAGCCGGAGTACAGCAGCATCAGCCTGGAGTACGGACCGCAACGCCACGTGCGCTTCCGCGCCGGCAGCAAGTGTCCGCGGGCAGTCATCCGCCTGGCCGAGCGCCACTTCGATCGCAACAGCCGGCTTACCCCGTTCGGTTTCGGAGCGTTCGATCGTTTTGTGGCAGAGGCACGGACGATCGATCCCGAGCTGCGGATGTATGAGGACGTGCTGCCGTTCGTCGCCGAAGTTCGAGACGTCAAACGGCGGGAAGAGACCATTCGCACTGCCTTCCCGGATGGCATCGCCAGCCGCGCTCTCGACGGCATCCTGAAGCAGCCTCTGTATGACTATCAGAAGGAAGGAGCCCTCTTTGCCGCCCGCGCCGGGAGGAGTCTTCTTGGCGACGAAATGGGGCTCGGTAAGACGATCCAGGCCATTGCCGCCGCGGAGATCATGGCTCGGAACCTCGGCGTCGCCAGGGTCCTGATCATCTGTCCGGCGTCGCTCAAGCATCAGTGGGAACGGGAAATCGGCGCCTTCTCCGAACGTAGCGTCACCGTCATCCAGGGGGGACGGCGTGTGCGTGATGACCTCTTTGCCGCCGACACCTTCTTCAAGATCACGAACTACGACACCGTCCACTACGATCTCGCATTCATCCGTCGCCTGGCGCCGGACATCGTCATTCTCGACGAGGCCCAGCGGATCAAGAACTGGAACACTCGCGCAGCCCGCAGCATCAAGCAAATCGCTTCGCCATATGCCGTCGTGCTGACCGGCACGCCGCTGGAAAACCGGATCGAGGAGCTCGTCTCTATCGTCGAGTTCATCGACCCTTTCCGTCTCGGTCCAACGTTCCGCTTCCTCGAGAACCACCAGGTGCTCGAGGAGGGCCGCGTGGTCGGATACCGCGACCTCGGCAAGGTTACAAAGAGCCTGCAATCGGTCGTCATCCGCCGCCGGAAGAGCGAGGTGCTGAAACAGCTACCGGAGCGCATCGAGAAGCACTACTTCATCCCGATTACGCCGCAGCAGGCCTCCCTGCACGCGGAGCATCGCGAGACGGTGGCCCGCATCGCCGCCAAATGGAAACGCTATCACTTCCTTTCCGACGCCGACCAGCGGCAGCTTCTGGTGGCTCTGCAGTACATGCGCATGGTTTGCGACAGCACATACCTCCTTGACGAACGCGCGGATCACGGCACCAAGGTTGGTGAATTAATGACCATCCTCGACGAGGTACTGCAGGAAGAAGGCGTGAAGGTCGTCGTCTTCAGCGAGTGGCTGCGGATGCACGAGCTTCTGAAGCGGAGTTTTGCGGAACGCGGCTGGGGGCACGTTCTCTTTCACGGCGGCATCGATACACGGCAGAGAAGGGACCTCGTCGACCGCTTCCGCGCCGAATCCGAGTGCCGCATCTTCCTCTCCACCGACGCAGGCGGCGTGGGGCTCAACCTCCAGAACGCCAGCGTCGTGGTGAACGTCGATGTGCCCTGGAATCCGGCCGTCCTGGAGCAGCGCATCGGACGCGTACACCGGATCGGTCAGGCTCGTCCGGTACGTGTCATCAATCTAGTCGCGCAGGGAACGATCGAACAGGGGATGCTGACCGTCCTCCGCTTCAAGAAGTCGCTATTCGCCGGTGTCCTCGACGGCGGCGAGACGGAAGTCTTCCTCGGCAAGAGCCGTCTGGGACGCCTCCTCGAAGATGTCGAGAGCGTGACAAGGGCGGTCCCGCAACCACAGCCTGTCGAAATGCCCGCACCGGAAGACACCGTGCCCCTCGAAGAGACCGCGCCTGTCGTACTCGAAATCCCGGAACCCGCGATGGCGTCCTCACCGCTCGCGCAACTCATCGAGAGCGGAGTCGCCCTCCTGCAACAATTCACCACGTCACTACCAACACAATCGAACAGCGAAGAGACTCGCCCACGCCGCCCGATCGAAGCACGACGCGACGAAAACGGTGATCTCTTTCTCGCCATTCCGATGCCACGTCCTGAAACGCTGACTCGCGTCGCGGAGGCTCTACAAGGCCTTCTCACCGAGCTTACGAAACGATAGGCAGTTTCCCCGCCGCTCACGAACACGCTGCCGGCACGGAAGGTTTGATGTTGCGTGCCTGCAGATTGGTAATGCCTGCGATGTAGTCAAAATCGCGATCGGCATGCAGAAGCTCGATGCGGTTGAGAATCGCACTCGCTGCAATCAGACAATCGTTTGCCGACCGGATTGTGATGCCGTTCATCCGCTTCATACACACAAGGTGGATGTCACGTGCGCACGATGAACAACCGCAACAGATCCATCGCCGATTGTGTGGTGATGCGTTTGAAGAGGCTGCGCTCCAGCGGCCACAACATCTTGCGATGTTTGTACCCCTCGGGGCCGGCTACCGCGATGTGAACGGTACCGACCGGCTTCTCCTCGGTGCCACCGCCTGGCCCAGCGATGCCGGTGATTCCGACACCGTACGTTGTACCGAACCTCTCGCGCGCACCGCGAGCGAGAGCGATCGCTACAGCCTCGGAAACTTCGCCGTGCTCCGCGATGAGTACCGGATCGACACCGGCCAGCGCCGTCTTCGCGGCAGCCGTATAGCAGACGGCGCCACCCTTGAAGTACGCCGAACTGCCGGGTACATCGGTAATACGCGATGCCATCAGACCACCGGTACACGACTCCGCAGTGGCAACGGTCTCGGCACGCTCCGTCAGTATCCGGCCGGCAACTGCCTCCAGCGTGTCGTCATCAGCGCCGAAGATCTTGTCGCCGAAGAGCTCACGCAGTTCGCCCTCGAGCGCGCCGATCCGCGCCAGTGCCTCGGCCTCGGCGCCGTCGGCGGCCAGGTGCAACTCGATCTGCCCCATGGTGGAGAGGATCGTCAGCGGCTCCGGATGGGCGGTGTAGTACGGCTTCAAGTGCTCCTCGACGCCCGACTCTGTCATCCCCGCGATCTTCAGGACACGGCGGAAGCGAGACTGTCCGGACGTGATCGACGCCAGCCACGGAGTCAGGTACGTGGCCACCATCCACTCCAGCTCGTGCGGCACGCCAGGGAAAACCCAGACATGCTTGCCCTCTTGCCCGATGTGAAAGCCGGGCGCCGTCCCCCGCTCGTTCGTGAGCGTATTCTGGCCGATGAAGACATTCGCCTGCCGCTTGTTGACTTCCGGCATCTTCCAGCCTCGAGCAGCGAAGCGTTTCTCGAGCCGCTCGATGATCCCCGTATCGACCTCCATCTTCAGTCCCAGCGCTTCGGCGAGCGCTTCGCGGGTCATGTCGTCCTCGGTTGGCCCGAGACCGCCCGAGGTGATGAGGATGTCCGCGTGCGCCAGCGAGTAGCGGATCTCGTCGACCAATTCGCCTTGCGTATCACCAACTACGCTCTTGCGGATAACGCCAATCCCGAACGACTCGAAAGCAGCCGTGACTTTGAGAGAGTTGGTGTCGACACGAGCCGGCCCGAGCATCTCGGAGCCGATGGCGATGATCGATGCTGCATTGGTTGGTTGCTGGGTTGCTGAGTTGCCAGGTTGCCCGTTCTTGGAAGTAACCATTCCGCGCAGCGTACCGAGCAACCCAGCAACCTGGCAACCTATGCGAGCAGCTCGGCAACCACGAGACCCAGAATTACTCCGCCTCCCTCCCCTTGGTCAGCACTTCCCACTTGCCGTACAGCAGCTCCACCATTGCCTTCAGATCGGCGTTCTGAGCCTGGATCTTCCGGCTGCGCTCGCCGTCGCGGAAGACCTCTTCGGAACAGAGCAGGAGATCGTTGCGCTCGCGCTCGCGCTCCGCCGCGGCGATGCGCGACTCGATTTCCGCAATCTCTTCGTCGATCTTCTTCAGGCGTTTGTCGCGTTTCTTCTGTTCGGCGCGCTGCTCAGGGGATTGTTGTTTTCGATCGGCGGCGCGGGCCGGCGAGGGCGCCGGCTCCACACGTCGAGACGGCTGCGCGAGGGCTTCCTGTTTGCGCGGAATGGCAGCGTCCGTCTTCACCCTTTCCGCGTAATCGCTGTAGTTGCCGGCAAAAACATCCGCACTCCCGTCCTCGACAAGGATCACGTGCTCGACGACCCGGTCGATGAAATAGCGATCGTGGGAGACGACGATCAGCGCTCCGGTGAAGCGCTCCAACGCCTCCTCCAGAGCTTCGCGGGTGTAGACATCGAGATGGTTCGTCGGCTCGTCAAGCAGCATGACGTTGCCTCCGGTGTAGATGATCTTCGCAAGCGCCAGCCGCCCCTTCTCACCGCCGGAGAGCTCGCGCGTCTTCTTGAAAACGTCATCGTCGAAGAATGAGAACTGGGCGAGATAGCTCCGCACCTCTTCTTCGGACTGCGAGTGATCGAGGTTCCATACCTCGTCGATGACGTTGCCCGTCGGATTCAGGTCGCCGAGGGTCTGATCGTAGTAGCCAACCTGGACGTTGTGTCCGTAGGTGACAGCGCCGTCCAGTGTTGCCAGCCTACCGGCGAACGTCTTCAGCAACGTCGATTTGCCGGATCCATTCGGACCAATGATGGCGTAGCGCTCGCCGCGGCGGATGGTCATGGTCAGGTCGTTGACCACCGCTTTGTCGCCGTATCCGACAGTGATGTGGTCCGCCGTCAGCGCCACGGCGCCGGAGCGCGGGCCTGCTTCGAGCTTGAAGTTCGCCAGCGTCTCGTCGGTCTCCGGCCGCTCCACCTCGTCCAGCTTCGCCAGCATCTTGCGCCTCGACTTGGCCTGTTTCGTTTTCTGGCCGGCGATATTGCGGCGGATGAAGTCCTGCGTCTTCTCGACGTACTCCTGCTGCCTCTCGTAGTCGGCGGCCATCTTCTCCATCCGCTCGCCACGGAGTTGGAGAAAGCGCTCGTAGTTGCCGGAGTACTCGATCAGCTTGCCATGGGCGAGCTCGACGATCTTTTGGACGGTTCGGTTGAGAAACGTCCGGTCATGAGAGATGAGGAGATAGCTACCCTTGAACGACTGGAGGAACTCCTCGAGGAACTCGATGCCGGCCAGGTCGAGATGGTTGGTGGGCTCGTCAAGAAGCAGGAGGTCGACGTCGGTGAGGAGGACGCGGGCGAGCATGGCCCGATTCTGCTGGCCGCCACTGAACTCCGCGATCGGACGTTCCCACTCCTCTTTCGCAAACCCGACCCCCGTCAGTACCCTCTCGACCTCGGCGTGCAGGGTGTAGCCATCCGCATGCTCGTAGTCGTGCTGCAGTCCGGCGTACTTCCCTAGCAACTTCTCGTGCTCGGCAGCGCTTTTCGTGGAATCGGCCAGATCGTGCTCGATGGCACGCATCTTCCGCTCGATCGCCAGCACGTCAGCAAACGCCGTCTCGACGTAGTCGAAGAGCGACATCCCCGGCTCTGCATCGAGATGCTGGCCGACGTGGCCGATGGTGAGCCCCGAGGCACGCAGGATCTGGCCGTGATCCGTATCCTCCTGTTTCAGCAGCAATCGGAAGAGCGTCGTCTTCCCCGCACCGTTACGGCCGACCAGACCGACCTTCTCGCCAGGATTGTGCTGCCACGTCGCCCCTTTTACGATGTCGTGGGGCCCGTAGGATTTCTCAATATTGTCAAACCGATAGAGCATTGCCGAGCCGTCAACGCAACGGAGGTCGCGGGCCTTCCACGAAGTCGGGCGGAACGAGTTTGGACGTTTCGGATCTCAGCGAAAGCAGGCCGAAGGCGGGCGTGCATTTGGTTCTCACCCTCGCGCAAGTTATTTTCACCCTCGGGTGAGTGGTTTTCACCTTCGCGTTCGGCGGCGGGACGCCGCCGAGCCAGCCGGCGAGACGCCGGCGTTTCGTCGAGTCAAGCGTCTGGCTGTCGAGACGGCGGGTTCCAGTTGCTATCATTCCTTTATCGATGGATGAGACGACATACACCGGACCGTGCTTGAACTGCGGCGCGGCGCTGGCTGGGCAATGGTGTGGTCAGTGTGGGCAGCGAGTCGTTCACGTTCGTCCGACCATGCATGAGTTGCTGCACGAGGCGGTGCACGAGCTCGCGCACGTTGACGGGAAGCTCATCCGTACGGCGGGGCTGCTGCTCCTCAGGCCCGGCCAGTTGACCGCCGAATTCCTGGCTGGGAAGCGAATCCGTTCGGTGACGCCGGTACGCGTCTACCTGCTCTGCAGCCTTCTTTTCTTCGCAATCCTCGGTCTCCTTCCCGTTTCGAAGATGCATGTGAACATTACAAAAGGGGGAGACGCGCAGTTGATCGAGGCAGCGGATCGAGTGAACAAAGATCCGGCCATTCTCGCGCATGCCATGGAGTCGGCGTTCCCCAAGGCCATGTTCATCCTCATGCCGCTCTTCGCGTTGATCGTCTTCGCCTTCTACTTCCGCGCCGAACGGATGTATGTCCCCCACTTCTACTTCGCCGTGCATTATCACGCCTTCGCGTTCGTGATGCTGGCGCTGTTCGAAGCGCTCAGTCCGATTCATAACCGTGTCTTCACAGTGATCCGGCTGCTGCTGGTTCTGACGGTGTTTCCATACCTCGGGATGGCGTTACAGCGCGTCTACGGTGGGCGTCGCTGGCTGACGGCGGTAAAGACCGCTGCCATCGTGTCGATCTATCTGGGGTTCGTACTCGTCACGATGGCTGCGATCACGTACGTGACGCTGCGGCGGTTGTGAGACGCGGCAATCGTAGCGCCGGCGCTACGGGGTGATCTGCTAACCTTCCCTCATGCGTCTGGCCGTCAACATCGATCACATCGCCACCATCCGTGAAGCTCGCAAGAGCGACGAGCCTGATCCGGTTACGGCCGCGGCTATTTGTGAGCTGGCGGGGGCGCAGGGGATTACGGTCCATCTGCGCGGCGACCGGCGGCACATCCAGGACCGCGATACCGAGTTGCTGGTGCGCACGGTGACCACGCACCTCAACGTCGAGATGGCGGCCTCGGTGGAGATGGCTCGCGTCGCGCAGACGATCAAGCCTCATCAGGTGACGCTGGTGCCGGAGCGGCGCGACGAGCTGACCACCGAGGGGGGGCTGGACGTCGTCCTGCACTCGGGCAATGTCGACAAGACCGTCCGGCAATTGATCGATGCCGGCATCGACGTCTCGATCTTCGTCGATCCGGATCTGGAGCAGTTGCGGCAGTGTCAGAAATTGCGGGCGCCGAAGGTGGAGATCAACACCGGGAAGTACGCCCAGGCGTGGAAGCGCGGGAGCGGTTGGGCGGCGGAGCTGGAGAAGGTCGCTACGGCGGCGAAGGCGGCGCGGAAGATGGGGCTGGTGGTTCTGGCTGGACATGGACTGAACTATCGCAACATCGACGGCATCGCGGCGCTCAGCGACATCGAGGAGCTGAACATCGGACATTCGATCGTGGCACGGGCGGCGTTGGTGGGGTTGGAGCGGGCCGTGCGGGAGATGATTGGTTTGATGTCTTCGCCCCGGAGATGAGTTTCGAAGACTCGATCCGCAGATCAAGAAGTCGTGATCTCGGACAGGCGCCTGCGAATTTTTTTCACTCTCTCCTTTTCGGGATTACCTGAAAACCGTTCCGCTTCGTAGAGCTCGATCAGCGGGGCAAGCTCCAGCGCGGCGGCAGGGTGTAACGACCGCAGCTGGTCCAACGCCTCAGCCATCGTCATCGCCGGACCTACCTGAATGCCGAAGCGGCGCATGTGCGCGGCGAGAAGGTCGAAGAGCGTGCGGCGGCGGCGTGAGAGGACGAAGAAGGCGCAACCGGCGATGAGGAGAACGGCGATGAGCGAGGCCAGGTTGCGGGTGACCGGGCTGCGCAGCACGACGTTCGACGCTACAGTCAAGCCGCGGACGCGGCCGTAAAGGTCGAGCACCAGTGCGATCTGGTCACCCAGGCCGAATGTAAGGATATGGCGGTCCCAGAAATAGTTCACCGAGTCCGACAGTGCGGATGCGTACATGTGCAGCAGGCCATCCTGCGTATTGCCGGGACGGAGCGATGCGGGAGTCGGGTCGAAGGTCTGCCACAACCTTCCGTCCCACACCTCCACCCATGCATGAGCGTCCTCGCGGCGGATGATGAAGTAGCCCGCCAACGGATTGAGCGTCCCACCGTAGAAGCCGCCAACGATGCGCGCCGGGGTGTTGAGCGCCGTCATCAGCGCCACCATCCCGGCCGCAAAGTACTCGCAATGCCCGCGGCGTTCCTGCAGCAGGAACTGGTCGACAGTCATGGAGTGTCCGATCTTCGATGGGTCGGGCACGTAGCGGAAGCGGGTGGAGAGGTACCGCTCGACCGCCGCGGCCTGCCGCATGGGATCGGTCTCGCGCCCAGCGATCTGCTGCGCCAGCGCGAGGACCGCAGGCGTCACCGGATAATTCGAGACTGCTACATTCCGCGGCCGCCGCGAAGTGGTCTCGTGCGCCAAAGCCACGTCGTAGGTGACGACGTCGCGATGCGACTGCCAGACCGTGAAGATGTCGCGCGTCGGCCCTTCCGCGATCTGACCGGCGCCGCTGACCTCGTAGGTGCCGACCGGCAGAAACAGACGGCTCCCGAGAATGAAGCGCTGCTGCACGCTGGCCTTCCTGGTGAATCCCTCCGGCAGTGCCACCCGCGTCGCGCCGTCGCTGCTTTCGAGGGGGTAGAAGTCACGCCGTCCCTGCAGCCAGGTGTTGTTCGTAAATCGCTCGTAGATCGTCCCTTTCAGCCGCAACGGCGTGAAGAACGGGATCGTCTCCGGCCCCATCCAGATGCGGCTGACCACGGTGGCGTCGCTGCTGATCGACCGCGGCTCGTTGAGGTTGATCGAGTCGCTGAGGCCCGTCGCGGCGTTGTTGAGCGGCCCTGACATCCCCGGGAGCAGCGGATTGCGGACACGCGGCAGCATCGGAAAGAGAAGAACGCCGATGAACATCGCGCCACAGACGTAGAACGCAGCGGCACGGCCGGACGGCAGTGCGTGAGCCGGAACACCGGTCATCTTCGCGGTCTCTTCGTGGCTGACGTGCATGAGCTGCCGCAGCAGGAGGAATCCGAAGAGGATGACGAACGGAAGGATGGCGATGTGTGTCGACGTGGCCACGCTGGCGGTGAAGATGAGCGATGCCGTGAGCAGGCGCTGTGCGGTGTTGGGCGTCCGCGTCGATTCGATCGGCTGGTACGCGGCGATGAAGAGGATGAGATGCGTCGACGCGGCGATGGCGCTGCGCGAGATCACTGCCGCATCGATGATGTAGAACGGGACGTACGCGGCCGCCAGAACGCGCATGACGATCGCCGGAACGACTTCCGGTCCCTTCCCGCGCGCTACACGAACCGCGATCGCCAGCATCATTGCGTGAAAGGCCAGCAGCGACGGCGCCGAGATCGTCTGCGTCGCGTACAGCGGGATCGCGGCAAACATTGTGAAGAAGAGGAGCTCGAGGTCGCGATGACGGGTGCCGGCTGTCGGGGGTCGGGGGTCGGAGACAGCTTCTCCGACGCGCGACGCCCGCCCCCCGACTCCCGCAGACAAGACCTCTGTCTCTCTCGAGAAGCGCCGCTCCACGTCAGCCACCTCCGACCCCCGGCACCCGACTCCCGACACGCGCGTATTGCGACACGCTAAACACAACGCTATCCCCATCGACCACCTGAGCAATCGGCTCACGCGTCGCTTCGAGTAACGCCAGAGCGCGGAACATCGACGCTTCGGTATCACGGTCAGAACGAAGGGTCATCGCAGGGATGGAGAAGGCGATCTCGAGCTCCCCTCGCAGCGCGCCATCGAGGAACGTCGCGGCCTCGCTGATCATCTCTTCGAATTCCTCTTCGCTCACACCCCCCGGCCGGTACGGGTCGACGACGACGTGTACCGATCGGCCGGCCTCGATCTCGGTCTGCTTGATGATCCAGCGCCCGAGGGATGCGGACTTCTTCCAGTGGACCCGGCGGAGAGAGTCGCCGCGGACGTAGTCGCGAAAAGAGTGAAGCTCGGTACCGCCGCCAACGCGGTTGGATGAATGCAACTCCCCTTCGATCGCACGAAAACGATCGCGAACAACATCCTCGTCGAGAAGCCGGGGAAACACGACGACATCGCCGGACAGCCGCACGCGGCGCTTCTTCAGGAAAAAGCCAAACGGGTAGCGGGTGTAAAGACCGACGCGGCTGGGTTGCACGAGGCCGCGGCGGCGAAAGCGGAACTGCGCGTGTGCCACGACCTCGCCGCGGCGCTCGATCAGCGGGAGGGAGAGCGGTGCGGCCAGGTCGTCAGAAGTCAGAATCACGTCACGCACGTTCCAGATCCGCGAACGATTGATGATGCGAAGCCGCCCGTGCGCCGTCCGCATCGCCCACGCCTCGTCGATGCCGTCGAGCTCCACGACGAGATGCTCGAGACCGCCCTTCGAAGCGATGCCCGACAGGAGCAGACAACCGAGCAGGAAGGAGAGCCCGATGTAGAGAGAGTTGTTGCCGGTATTGATGGCCGCGAACCCGATGACGACTGTGAAGACGACAAACGAGGTGCCGATGCGCGTCAGCCTTACGACGCCTTCGAATTGCCAGGTGGGTGGGGAGGGGGGCATGGGCTGGGGATTGTATGGTTGCTGGGGTGCTGGTGTTTCTGGGTCTCGGGGTGTGTGATTCGCGATCAGTGGGTACAAGTTACCGGATGTTCACTTGTATTCAAGCTCCGTTGTCTTCAGGCTACGCGTTCTGGCAACCTCGTGCCCCGTAACCAACGACCGCGAGACCCCCACAACCCAGCAAACCTAACCAAAAATGACACGCCTTCTACTCATCGCAGCCATCGCCGCCGCTGTCACCGCACCATCCGATCCACTACTTCAGCATCATGAGATTCGCATCGATCAATTGCCGAAGCCGTACGCCACGACTTCCTCGGGGAATCCGCCAATCGTCGGCGCACAACCCGTCAATGCGACGCTGCACCTGCCGCCGGGGTTCCGCATCACCCTCTTTGCCGAGAAGCTCGGCAATCCGCGGGCAATGCTTCAAGCGCCGAACGGGGACGTAATTCTCTCCGAACCGGGCGAAGGGAAGATCACCATCCTCCGTGACTCCGGCCACCACGGCGTGGCTGACCAGCGATTCACATTCGCCAGCGGTCTGGACGATCCCTACGGGCTCGCCTTTCACGGCCGCTGGCTCTACGCCGGCAACGAAAACGCCGTCGTCCGCTTTCCATACGCGGCAGGCCAGACAACCGCAAACGGGAAGCCGGAGCAGATCATCCCTCTGCCGTCCGGCGGTCATTCGACGCGTGGCGTCCTGTTCAACCGGACCGGGACGAAGATGTACGTCTCTGTCGGCTCGCACTCCAACGTCAACTCGGGGGAAGAGCTCGAGCGCGCTGCCATCCTCGAGCTCAATCCGGACGGCAGCGGCAAACGGATTTTCGCCTCCGGCCTGCGCAACCCGGTCGGCATGGCCTGGGAGCCGGTGACCGGCGCTCTCTGGACCGCGGTGAACGAGCGCGACGGCCTCGGCGACGATCTCGTCCCTGACTACGCCACCAGCGTGCAGCCCGGCGCGTTCTACGGCTGGCCGTACGCCTACCTTGGCGCAAACGAGGATCCGCGCCGCGCCGGCGAGCGCCCCGACCTGGTCAGGAAAACGATTCCCCCATCGGTGCCGATCCAGTCTCACTCCGCACCGCTCGGTATCGCCTTCTATCAGGGGACGATGTTTCCGCCCGAATACCGCGGCCGCGCCTTTGTCGCCCTGCACGGCTCCTGGAACCGCTCGCGGCGCACCGGCTACAAAATCATCAGCATCCCGTTCAAAAACGGACGCCCCACCGGTGGCTACGACGATTTCGTCGCCGGTTGGATGACCGACGAGACGAGCCGCAATGTCTGGGGCCGCCCCGTAGGTCTGCTCGTCCTCGGCGACGGATCGCTTCTCATCTCCGATGACGGAGCCGGAAAGATCTGGCGGGTGACGTATCGGAAGTGAGGGTTGGGTCGGGTGGTTCTTGCGGTCGATCCGTGGGTTGGTAGATCAGTGGATCAGAAACACGCCGTCTGATCCACTGATCGACTCATTCACGGCTTCCCTCTTGCAGTAGTCTTTCCCCAACTGGATTCCGAACAGGAGATTACGAGTATGGACACACCGATGACTGAATCGACGCCGGACACGACCGGATACTGCCCGACTTGCGGACAGTCACGCGCCGCGGCGACAAACAGCGGGCTTGACCAGTTCCTCAGCCGCCTCGGCATCAGCGAAGAGATGATCGCCAACCTCAAAACGTCGATCAAGGAAATCGATATTGAGGAGTACCTCAACACCGTCCGCAACTACCTCAAGGCCGGCAGCGAGAAGGCGACGACGTACGCCAAGGAGAATCCGGGCAAAGTAGCCGCCGGTGTTGCCGTCGTCGCCGTCGGTGCGGGGCTGTTGATCAACGCGGCGCTGAAGAAGGATTGAGTAGAGGGACTGGAGTCCGGACGATTCGGTCGTGCGAAGAGCCATGCGTATGTTTTGGCTCGTCTTCGCCGACGGAGCCGGCATGAGATCCGTAGCCCCCCGGCTTCAGGCCTTGACTCCAGCCCCTCACCCGCACTCCCCCTTCGCTGCACTCAGGGTCCGTGTCTCCCTCTCCCCACTTCGTGGGGCGAGGGGCATCGATGTGAAAGTGCAGCTATAACAACAACTTACAATCGATCGCCTTCTCCCCTCCGCAGCGGGGAGAAGAGCCTGCCCTGAGCGAACGCAGCGAGTCGAAGGGTGCCGAAGGTGTGTATCCCGCCCGCAGGGCAATCACCCCAATTCACAGTGTGCGCCGCCCGGCTCACAGTGTGCGCCACCCGGCTCACAGTGTGCGCCGCCCGGCCGACAGTGTGCGCCACCCGGCTCACAGTGCGCGCCACCCGGCTCACAGTGTGCGCCGCCCGGCCGACAGTGTGCGCCACCCGGCTCACAGTGCGCGCCACCCGGCTCACAGTGCGCGCCACCCGGCTCACAGTGCGCGCCACCCGGCTCACAGTGCGCGCCGCCCAGCTCACAGTGCGCGCCACCCGGCTCACAGTGCGCGCCACCGGCTGACAGTGTGCGCCAGGCGTTTCACAGCGCGGGCTGGTGCCCCCCAACCCAAAACAGACGGCGAATGCGTGCCGCGGAGCGGCACCTTCGCTCGCGAGATCCCGCGCGCAAACCCAGACACAGACTTCGGCCGGCAACAGTCATTCGCGTGGGCTCCTCCTCTGCTCCCATACAATGTCTCAATGCAGCTGGTTTCGGAACTGAGTGTCACCGACCGTACGTGCGAGGTCGGCGGCATGACCATCCACTATGTCGAGGCGGGGAGCGGTCCGCTCATCGTGCTGCTGCATGGTTTCCCGGAGTTCTGGTATTCGTGGAGGAATCAGATTCCGGTGCTCGCCGCGGCGGGCTTTCACGTCATCGCAGTCGACCTGCGGGGCTACAACGACTCATCCAGGCCTCAGGAAATTGACGCCTACCGCCTTACTGAGCTTGCCAAAGACATCGCGGGCGTGATCGCGCAGAGTGGCGACGCACCGTGCGCGCTGGCAGGCCATGACTGGGGTGGCGCCGTGGCCTGGCTGACGGCGATGCTCTATCCTGAGCTGGTCAGCCGTCTCATCATCCTCAATTCGCCGCATCCGGTGACATACCTGCGCGAGCTGCGGCGGTCGGCGCGGCAGAAGTGGCGGGCCAAGTATCAGCTCCTTTTCCATCTGCCATGGCTGGCGGAATTCGTCCTGCGCCGTTTCCGCTACGCCGTCCTGCGCCGTGCCATGTCACGACTCGGCTGCTTCACCTCCGAGGAGATCGAGAGGTATGTCGAGGCATGGGCGAAGCCCGGCGCGCTCACCGGCATGGCCAACTACTACCGCGCCATGAGGCACCGCAAACCGATGCGCGGCTTGATTCGCCGCATCGACATCCCGACCTTGATGATCTGGGGCGATCTCGATCCGTTTTTCACGAAGGAGACTCTGCGCGATTTCAGCGAGTACGTCCCCGACCTCCGTCTCGAGCACGTCCCCGACGCTGGTCACTTCGTCCAGACCGATGCGCCAGGGAAAGTGAATGAGTTGATGATTGGGTTCTTGAAGGCGGTGGATGCTGTGGATCAGTGATCGGTGGATCAGGGACCGCGGTGGATCAGTGGATCAGTGGATCAGTGGATCAGTGGATCAGTGGATCAGTAGATCAGTGGATCAGGGACCGCGGTGGATCAGTGGATCAGGATCAGGTTTCATGTTTCTGATCTACTGATCGACCAATCTACTGATCGACCAGCCCACTGATCGACTACTAACCTCGGATACTCTTCCACTCCGCCCACTGCTCGTCCAGCGAGTCCGTGAAATCGCGTGAAGGTTTCCAACCGATCTTTCGGCGCGTGGCGGTGCTCGAGACACGCTGATCGATGTTCAGGGCGTCGGCAAAGGCGCCGTATTTCTCACGTGCGGTCTCGACCGGAATCGTTTCGATCACCGAGCCCGGCGCGGCCGCCAGAGCACATCCGAGAAGCGTTTCATTCGTGTCATCGACGGCGTGAAGGATGCCGGTGGCGCGCTGCTCGGTCACAAGAACGTAGCAATCGGCAAGATCGTGCAGGTTCACCATCGCCCACTGATTGTTGCCGTCGCCCACGAGATACAGGGGCTTCTTTTGCTCGGCGGCCTCGAACCATCCGCGGCAGAGACTCTGCTTCCCGCCGTAGACGCAGCCCGGACGCAGGACCGCGCTCCGTCCTGTCGCCAGCGCCGCCTGTTCCTGTTCCGGACGCCAGGCCACGATGGGGAGTGGATTGGGCGGCGTCGACTCATCGACGATCTGGTTGTTCGTGTTGCCGCAGACCCAGACACCCGAGGTGTAGATCAGGAAGCCTGGCTGCGCGGTAAACACATCCAACGCCGTACGGTTCAGAGCCGCGGCGTCCGGGGTGTTCGCTTGCGCGATGTGCAGGTAGGCGTCGTAGCCGCCGAGTGAACTGGCCAGCGTCGGGAGCGACGCAAGGTCCCCGTCGACGATCGCGACGCCGCGATCGCGAAGACTCTTCGAGTCGGTCTGCGGCCGGACGAGCGCCGTCACGTCATGTCCGTGATCGCCTAACGCCGGCACGACCGCGCTGCCAATGTATCCCGTTGCACCAGTGACGAAGACCCGCATTACTTCCGCTTCTCCATGGCACGTTTGAAGGCCAGAGCCATCGCGCTCTCGCCCGCTTCGTTGTCGCCGCGCTCTTCCGCGAACTTCACATACTCATCGCGCTCGGCTGCGGCCTTGGCCGCCTCGTGAGAGAGAGAGATGCGTTTGCGCTGCGGGTCGATGTTCATGATCCGGACCATGAGCTTCTCACCCGCCTCATGCGCGCGTGACGGATCAGCACCTGGCGCGACGGATATCTCGGAGTTTGGAATCAGGCCGGTAAGACCGGGTTCGATCTGTACAAAGATGCCCGGGGCACCGCCGTGATCTACGGTCCCTTCGACCACTTTGCCCGCGGGGTAGCGCTGCGAGGCACCTTCCCACGGATCGCGCGTGGCCACTTCGCGAAGCGAAAGCGAGAGGCGCTTCTTCGACGGATCGACTTCACGCACCCAGCCGGAAACCGAGGTACCGATGGCGATGTCGGCATCGCCCTGCTTCACGCCGAAGGGAAGCTGCGAGTAGTGAACAAGCCCGTCGATGCCGGGCTCCACTTCGACGAAGAGACCGAAGTCGGTGGTGCGGACGATACGTCCGCTGAACTGCGTGCCGGCCGGATACCGATCGCCGACGTCGCTCCACGGGTCAGGCTCCTGGTCTTTCATCGACAGCGAGATGCGCTTGCCGTCGTTCTCGACCTTGATGACCTTGACGCGGACTTCCTGGCCAACCGTGACCACTTCCTTCGGGTCGGTAACGCGTCGCCGGCTCATCTCCGAGACATGGAGCAAGCCATCAATCCCACCGAGGTCGACGAATGCGCCGAAAGGGGTAATGGTCTTGATCGAGCCGGTGAGCTCGGCGCCGGGCACGATATTGCGTCTCGTCTCCTCGGCGCGGGAAGCGTTGGCTTCCTTGAGCAACGCGGCCCGGGAGACAACGATGCGGCGGCCATCGTCTGACAGCTCCGTCACCCGGAACTCGTACGACTGGCCGATGAACTGGTCAGCATTGTCGATCTTGCCGAGGGCGATCTGGGAGAGCGGACAGAACGCCCGCAAACCGCCGATGTTCACGTCGAAGCCGCCCTTGTTACGGGCTGCCACCTTCGCTTCCACCGGCAGACGGTTCTCGTACATCTGCCGGAGCAGATCGAGAGAAGCCTTCCCCTTGGCGAGCTTGCGTGAGATGCGGATCTCGGGGGAAGTCTTGACCACGGTCCCTTCGACCGTGTCGCCAACATCGAGCCCGTCGAGCTCGTTGGCTGCCATGACCGCTTCCGATGGTCCGCCGTACGAGACGAAAGCATCGTCTCCGGAGATCGAGACGATCTGTCCTTTGAGCAACTCGCCCTGCTCAGGGGTCTTGAAATTCAGGCTCGCTTCAAACGCCTCGGCAAACGTTGCTTCGGCGGCTTCTCTACTCTGGGTCATGGATCGTAAAGCCTTTCAGTGGGATGGATCTCAAGGTCGGCGAGATCGGCTGGGCAGCGTATCTTACTCGAAAGTTGGAAACCTGGCGACAGGCCTGCGGCGACGGTTGCCTGAGGCTCCGCCGACTGAGTCCGCGACATCGAAAAACTATTTTCGTACCCCCCTTGCGAACCGTGAAATGCGGACCTAGATTGGTGATCCCTGACGCGCCGGACGCTTCATCGCAGATGTCAACGGCGGGTTGGGTGGTTCCGGAACGCGATGGGTGCCGGGACTGCCACGCGGATGCTTCCTTGCGGCTGTCAACGCGTGGCGAGCGGTTGCGACGGGCAAAGGACGTCGGAACCAAAGTCGGTTCGGATGCCCCCTGGTGGCTGTCAACGGATCGAGAACGGGCTCGCGAGATCAGGGATCGCGAGCCCTTGCTTTTCTTGCTCCACTTCAAGAGTGTAGAGCCGCCGCCCTCGGCGGCCATCGTCGTGGCGCAGGCACCCGGCCCTCGAGGGCGGCGGCTCTACACTCACTCTTCCCGTCTGCTACGATGCTGAACCGATGACTACCCGCGTCTATCTCGTCCGCCACGGGGCGACGGAACTGAGTGCTGAAGACCGTTTCGCCGGCGCCATCGACGTTCAGCTCTCGGACGAAGGCCGCGAGCAGGCCCGGCTACTCGGGCAGCGTCTGGCAACGGAGCCGATCAGCGTCGCCTTCGCCAGCCCGATGACCCGAACAATGGATACTGCCGGCCTCATCGTCGCACCACATGGCCTCGCGGTCGCACCCGTCGACGGACTGCGCGAGATCGCGCACGGCCGATGGGAGCGGAAGACGCGTGCCGAGGTCGAGCACGAGTTCCCTGAAGAATACGCACGCTATGAGACCGACCCGTTCTCGTTTGCGCCGACCGAGGGAGAGAGTGGCCTCCAGGTTACGGCGCGAGCGTTGCCGGCACTGCTGAAGATCGTCGAAGAACATGACGGCCAGCGGATCGTGGTGGTCTCGCACAAAGCGACGATCCGCCTCCTCCTCAGCTCTCTCCTCGGCTTCGATCCCCGCAAGTACCGCGATCGCCTCGACCAGAGCCCCTGTGCTCTCAACATCCTCGACTTCAAGGACATCACCCATCCACGTCTGACGCTGTTCAACGACACGTCTCACTATTGCGGCGATGTGCCCGGAGTGCCGGCCAACCGGTTGTCGAAGGTGTGGAACGAGAAGGGTACTACTTCACCGTGAACATGGCCCGCGACAGCAACGGGTCGGTCCCGTAGTAGATCTTCAGATTCTGCCCGACATCATTCACGGTGAGCGATTGCAGCCGCCATACGCCACGTGCCGAGTGAGCATCGAGGCGAACTGTGCCGGCGTACGTGTTCCCGTCTCTCCTCGTAAACGAGAAGAATGTCCCGCTTGAGCTGCTGCCCGGTCCGACGATCTGCCCGCTCACGCCGCCGACGCCGCAATTGTCATCGGTGACCTGCGCCGTGAACTCGATGACGGGCTCTTCACGCGACATGATCAGCTCGTTACGATTCAAAGTCAGACCCTGCAACACGGGCGGCGTGTTGTCGCAACTGTTGGCGGTGATATTGAGACGGATGGCCGCCACGGCCGGATTCTCGCTGCGCACGGTGTTGAAGTTGGTGGCGTTGTCCTGGAGTTGGACCTGTTCGAGCGTCCAGTCGCCACAGTCGAGGCAGGTGGGGGGAAAGAGGTCACACTGCCAGACGTCGTTTGCCCCTTTCTGGCACCCGACGCCGATGCGCGCGAACTTCGAGGGGCTGAGGAAGACCGCAGCGATGAGATGAACTCCCGACTTGTCGTCCGTGGCATCGACATAGAGCGTGTTGTGCTCACCGGCACGCATGGCCCGCCGGTCCAGCCAGACGTTGGTCAGCGTGGGGGGAGTCGAGTCGGATGCGGAGGAGATCACTTTCAGTACCGCGGTCGGGGGAAGGCTTCCTTGCGCGGAGCTGAGCGTTACTGAGTTCGTGGCCATGTCGCTCATCGTCAGGAAGCTCACCTTCCAGATCCCCTCCTCCGCCTTCTCCGGAATATGGATTCGGCTCACATACCGCGTCGTCTCGCCGTCCCGCTGCTGCGCAAAGCCCTGCACCGCCTTGCCGTTCGGGCTGGTCAGCGTGCCGGAGATGCCGCGGATCCCGGAGAGGTCGTCCGTGGCGACGATGATGAGCGTGGTATCACCACCGTCCTGCACTTGCGGCGGATCGAAGTTGACGGAGAGGAGTTGCGGAGGCGTTGTGTCGGAGTTCGGGTCGCGCGGATCGGCGGTGCCGGTGTTCGTCTTGCCATTCGGCTGCGGCGTTTGCGTCGTCGAGGGGACCGGCGCGGGTCTCGAGCCGCTGAACGCATTCACGATCGGCTGCAGCAGTTTCGTGATCGCCGACTGCGGCTTTACCGGCGGGGCCGGGGAAGCGGTCTTCGGCTGCGGCTTCGCGGACACCGGCGGCGTGGCTACCGGTTTCGGCACATCGAGGGCGAGCAATTCGCGGAAACGCTGAGCACGTGTCTTCGCGGCGGGAGATGAGGACGATGTTGCCGTCGTCCCACTCACCGCCGAATTGGATGCCTCGCCGGCCGGAAGGGGAAGATAGGTCGTTCGCGGGGCGACAGTCGTCCCCTTCGCCACCAGCGGCTGCCGCCGTACCGTGGATACCGCGTCCGGTCCAGCCGGCGTCTTCTCAGAGTACGAATAGACGCGCACCACCAGCGCCGCGGCAAATCCGACGGTCAGAAGCGTCAGGAAAACGGATAGAAAGGAGATCTGGACTCGCCGGCGCACGGCTGAACCTCTAGTTGACAACGCCCGGAACAGCGAGAGTGAAGGGCTCGATTTCCGCCTGGAACGTCTCCCCGCTCGACAGACGCATCATGTACCCCCCCTGCATCGATCCCATCGATGTACGCAGCGGGCAGAAACTGGTGTACTCGAATGACGCTCCTGGTTGCAGCGCCGGCGTTTCGCCGACCACTCCTGCCCCCTGCACCCGCTCAACGTTCCCGTCGGAGTCGGTGATGACCCACTCGCGGCTGATGAGCTGCGCTGTCTCGGTGCCATCGTTCGAGATCACGACGTGGTACGCAAAAAAGAAGTAGCTCTCCTGCGGATCGCTACGCTCCTCGACGTACATGCTCTCGACCTGGATGCGGATGCCGCGTGTGGTTGTGTCGCTCATGGATTGTGTGGTTACTGGTTACGGGTTGCTGGGTTAAGGGTTGCCAGGTTGACGGGTTCGACGGTTGCCGAGTTCCCCGGCTACCAGGTTGCCAAGTGACTTTATCATTCGCCGCCAACGAATCCGGCGGCGGCCCAGCAACTCAGCAACCAGAAAACCCAGCCACCCACCCAACAACCGCATGCTCACAACCCTCCTCCTAGCCGTCGCTGCCGCCACGGCCACCGCACCGGTTCCGCCCACAGCACCACCACCGCCCCCCGAGCTCTCGACCATCGTCATTCCGATCCGTGCGTCGCTCGCGCCACTCCTTCCGCAACTGGAGTCGCAGGTGCCGAAGAGTCTGGCGAAGACGGATGCGTATGAGCTCGATCCACAGAAGCAATTCGGGATGAAGTACCGGGTGGTGCGCGATCCGATCGCGCTCAATGTACTGGGCAGCGGCATCCACGCCATGACCACGGTCCACTACGCGCTGGAAGGCTGCCGCCGGACAAAGAAACCGTTCAGCGAGGACGTCGTGATGTGGCCCTGCATCTCGTGCGGCTTCGGTGAGCCGATGCGCGACGCCTGGATCTCGTTCTCTTCTCACCTGGAATGGGATGCCAACTGGCGCCTCCGCTCCGTGACACGGGCGTCGCCGGCCGGCTTCTCGTCGAACCGCTGTCAGGTGACCTTCGCCAACATCGATATCACCGACTGGAAGATCGCTCCGATCGTGAATGAGCAGTTGCGGCAGACAGTCAAGACGATCGATGCCAACACACCCAAACTGACGAACATCCGCCCCGCCGCGGTGCAGGTCTGGTCGGCGCTCCAGGCCCCCACGGAGATCGCGCCGCGAACGTGGCTGGTCATGGAACCTCTCGACATTGCGCTCGGTCCGATCGCCGGCTCGGGGCTCTCGCTCACCAGCGCTCTCACCCTGCGCGCTCGCACGCGCGTCGTCGTCGGCGAACGGCCGCCGGTGACGCCAAAGCCTCTACCTGCGCTACGGGTTTCTCAAGCTGCGAACGACGGCATCCGCATCCCGTTCGACGTCGAGCTGCCCTACGAAGAGGCCAACCGCCTGATGACGGAGAACTTCGCGAAACGCACGTACGAGGGCATCGCGGTCGATTCAATCCGCCTCGGCGCAGCGGCTGATGGCCGCGTGTCGATCGAGCTGAACATCAACTATCACGCCTCATTCCTGAAGCATTACAGCGGTCTGGTCTTCCTGGAAGGGACGCCGTTCTTCGATCCGGCTACGCGAACGATCTCACTCCAGAACCTCGACTACTCGCTCGATCCGCGGCGAAGAAACCCGTTCCTCCGCATCGCTGACCGTGTGTCTCATGACAAGCTGCGCGCGAGCCTGGCGAGTACGGCGCACTGGTCCGTCGCTCCACAGATCGACTCGATCCGCGAAGAGATCGAGCGCGCCATCACACGGCCGCTCGCACCTGGCGTGGTGATGCGCGGCCACGTCGACACCATCGAGCCGGGCGTGCTGATGCTCGACGCGAGCGGAATCGTCCTCCACGTGCTGGCGACAGGAGGGGCGGAGGTAGAAGTCAGCGCAATCCGCTGACCCCTACTCCGGTATGACGATGCTTGACCACGGCATCTTGCGGACCGCGAGGACTTTTTCGTCGACCGCGTCCTGCGTTGCTGTGGCACCGAGGACACGCTGGATGTACTGCACCTCGGGTGAGACGAGTGGCTTCTGCATCAGGCGCGCGGCCGCTTTCCGGATGTTGGTCTCAGAGACAGTAACCTTCGGGGCGCGTTTCGGTTTCAACACGTTCGTCATCAGTACAAGCTCCTTTTCTGATCAGGCCGAGGCGGCAGCCTTCGGCGCGTCTTTCTTCGATTTCGCTTCGTTCACCACGACCGCCTGCCCGTTCATGTCCTTGCCGTCAAGGGCTGTGATCGTTGCGCGCGCTTCGTCGTCATTCGCGAACTCGACGAAAGCAAAACCCTTGGATGATCCGGTGACACGGTCTTTGACGACTTCTGCGGTCGTGGCGGTACCATACGGCTTCACGATCTCGCCGAGCTTCGTGTCATCGATATCCTTGGGCAGGTTTCCAAAATAGACCTTCATGAGAGGGACTCCCGTTCTTTCTGCCGCACACTTCGAGCAGCCTGAAAAAAGTAGTTTGCTAAGAAGATTGATGTTCAGAAGCGCTGACTCAGCTCAGGCGGCCTGAAGGTTGAGGAAGGTTCCTCAAGAGCCCACACCATACGCTTTTTCTGCGAATAAGTCTACTCGCCGCGGATCTCCGCGAAAAATGCTTCGCTGGAAACTGGCCGCCCGAGGAAGCGCTCAACGAGATCGCGGGCCGGCTCCTCGCTGCCTCGCGAGAGAATCAACTCACGGAAACGAAGGCCGGTCGCCTCGTTCATTACGTCAGGACCGAACGCCGAGATCAGATCGAGCGCGATCACCTTCGCCCACATGTAACCGTAATACCCCGCCGCATAGCCACTGGCGATGTGTTCGAAGGTGGCGGGAAATGCCGTCCCTTCGACGTGACCCATGGGGGTGGAGGCCTCCATCCGTTTCCAGATCTTCAAGGAGTGCGAGTCCGGGGTCGAAGAAGCACCGTGCTCATCTCCGATACCTGATACCCCACTCCCGACTCCCGATCCACACAGTTCCATGTCGTAGCTGGCGTAAAGAAGCTGCCTTCCGTAGTCGACTCCCGAGCCAAACTTCCCAGCCGCCCGGATCCGTTGCACGAGCGACTCGTCGATGAGCGGGCAGTTCGGACAGTGGTTGCGCATGAGCGCCAGGCTCTCCATGCGGCTGGCCCACTCCTCGTACATCTGCGACGGAGCCTCGACGAAGTCACGTTCCACGCTCGTGCCGGAATGCTGGTTGTATTCGGTCCGGGAGAGGATGCCGTGCATGACGTGCCCGAATTCGTGAAGCAGCGTCTCGAGCTCGCTATGGGTCAGCCCCTGCCGGTTGAAATTCGTGACCAGGGCACTGATGGGCTTGCGGCCGGCCCTGCTCGAGACGCCGCGAACCGGCCATGCTGCCGCGTGCTTGTACTTGTCCGGGCGAGGGAAGAGATCGAGATAAATACCGCCGATCCGTTCGCCGGAGACGACATCATCGACGTCGTAGTAAATGACGTCGTCGTGCCACACGGGAACGCTGGCCATGCTGAAGCGGATGCCGTAGAGGCGTTCGGTAATGTCCAGCATCCAATGCACGGCCGGCAGGGTCGGGAAGTATTCGCGCAGCGCTTCCTGGTCGACGGCGTAGCGCTTCTCCCGAAGACGCTCGCGGTAATAGACAACGTCCCACCGCTCGATCGGCACCTGCTCGACCGGCAAGCCAGTCAGCTCTGCCTTCGTTTCAGCGAGCTGCCGCAGGTCATTCAGCTCGGCCTCGGTAACCGCATTTCTCACCTCATCGAGAAAACGGGTCACCGTTTCGGGGTCTCCGGCCATCCGGCGCTTCGTGACGTAGTGCGCGTAACTGGGAACCTCGTAGAGATCACCGGTCTCTTTTCTCAGCGCCACGATCTCATCGAGAATCTCGAGGTTCCGCGCCGTACCACGGTTCGTATTGGCGATGTAGTAGCGCCTTCTCGCCTGCTCGTTCGCGGCGTTCGCCATGAACGGGACATAGTCTGGATAGTCGAAGCCGACGACGATGTTCCCCTGTTCGTCGCGCGCCACCCGCTCCAGATAGGACTGCGGCAGACCCTGGCACTCCTCGGGGGTAAACGTGAGGACGGTTCTGTTCTCGCGGATGTTCTTGCTGAACTCCTGGGAGAGCTCTGTGAGGCGTTCCGAGATCGCCTTGAAACGCTGGCGCTTTTCCGACGGCAGTGCCACACCGCTGTCCTCGAACGCTTCCAGCAGATCTTTCTTCAACTGCTTCTGTGCGCTCGTCCGCGGCTCGACACGGCGCACGCGTTCGTAGAGCTGTTCGTTCTGAAAGAGATCCGTCATGAAGACGGACTCTTCGATGAGGGCGCGGTCACCCGCATCGCGCACCTCGGCATCAGGATGGACGCTGTTGAGGAGCGAGATCGGGCCGTATGCGTCCTCGAGCACCATGGCCATCCGGTCCCATGCCTCGAGCACGGACTGCGCCGTGATCTTTTCGAGCGGTAGCCGCTCGATCACTCCCAGCCGGCGCCGGGCTTCGGCGAGCACGCGCTCGGACGCCGTTGCCAGCGCGGCGGCGTCGAAGATCGGGATGGTCGGGCGAGAGTCGAGAGTAATCGCTTCAGTCATCGAAAAGTCCGGGCATTCTAGCCGAGAGAAAACCTTCCACACCTAAATCCCGTACAATCTTCCTCATGCGCACGATAATCGCTGTCCTCACGGGACTGATCGTCCTACCTCTACTCGCTCAGAGCTCCCTCGTCGACCAGGGACGCGCCGCAATTACCAGGAACGATGGAGATGGCGCGGTCGCGCTACTCGAGAAAGCCGTCGCTCAGAGTCCAAAGAACGCCCAGGCGCACTACTGGCTCGGCAAGGCATACGCACTGCAGATCGAGAGTGCAGGCATGTTCAGCGCCGCCTCGATCGGTTCGAAAGGGAAGGACGCGTTCGAGCAGGCCGTCGCGCTCGACCCGAACTTGCTCGACGCTCGATACGCGCTCGTTCAAATCTACGCGAACATGCCCTCCATGATGGGAGGCAGCGTCGACAAGGCGCTCGCTCAGGCGGAAGAGATCAGGAAACGCGACCCGCTGATGGGGCATCGCGCCGCCGCGTTCGTCCACTCCTCCGAGAAGAAACCCGACCTGGCGAAGAAGGAATACCTCGACGAGGTCAAGGAGAATCCGAAATCGCAACGGGCTCACCTCGACCTCGGGTTGTTCTACATGAACAGTGAGAAGAACTTCAAAGCCGCCGGCGACGAGTTCGATGCCGCTCTGAAGATCGACGCGGCCTACATGGCAGCATTCTTCCGCATCGGACAGCTCGCCGCTCTCAGCGGCACGAACTTCCCCCGTGGCGAGGAGGTGCTCCGCAAGTACCTCACCTACACACCGAAGGGGGACGATCCTCCGCTCGCCCGTGCCCACTACTGGCTCGGCCAGATCTACGAGAAGCAGGGAAAGAAGGCTGAGGCAAAGGCGAGCTTCGCGGCGTCACTCAAGCTCAATCCGAATCAGAAGGATGTGGCGGAAGCGTTGAAGAGAGTGTCGTAGCGCAGAGGAAACCTCCGGCGCCTGAACCGCGTAGAGGTTCACATGCGCCACATGTTCGCCCTCCTGACCGGGCTGATCGTTCTTCCTCTGTTCGCACAAAACTCGCTGCTCGATCAGGGCCGTGCCGCCATGGCTCGGAATGACTACGCGACAGCCGCGTCACTTTTCGAGAAGGCTGTAGCGCAGAGTCCAAAGAGCGCCGAGGCGCATCTCTGGCTCGGCAACGCATACGGATCGCAGGCCGAGGAGGCGAACATCTTCAGCCAGGCTTCCCTCGCGTCGAAGACCAAGTCCGAATTCGAACAGGCCGTCGCCCTCGATCCGAACCTTCTCGAAGCCCGCTCCAGCCTTATCGAGTACTACACCATCGCACCGGGCATCATGGGCGGCAGCTACGACAAAGCCTTCGCACAGGTTGACGAGATCCGCAAGCGCGATCCGATGATGGCGCACCGCTCCGCGGCGTTCATCTACTCGCATCAGAAGAAACCCGACCTCGTTAGGAAGGAGTACATCGACGAAGTCAGGGAGTTCCCGAAATCAGCTCGCGCGCACCTGGACCTGGGGTTGTACTACGCGAGTACCGAGAAGAACTACAAAGCCGCCGGTGAAGAGCTCGAGACCGCCCTCAAGGTGGACGCCACCTACATGCCGGCAACCTTCCGTATCGGACAGCTCGCCGTTCTCTCCAACACCAACCTCCCTCACGGCGAAGAGATGCTCCGCAAATACATCGCCTACACACCGAAGGAAGACGAGCCTCCCCTCGCCCGCGCACACTACTGGCTCGGTCAGATCTTCGAGAAGCAAGGGAAAAAGGCCGAGGCAAAGGCGAGCTTCGTACTCTCGCTCAAACTCAATCCGAAGCAGAAGGATGTAGCCGAGGCGTTGAAGAGGGTGTCGTAGGGTCGGGGAGTGTCTCAGCCGATAGATCCGTAGATCAGTTGATTCAGAATCGAATCGCGGGCTTCTGATCCTGAACCACAGACCTGCTAAATCCACTGATCGACCAATACCAACGGTCACTTGTCCACAAGTTCGACCACTCTCGTCACACCGCGCGTGACGAGGATCGGGTACGGATCGATCGGTTCGCCCTTCGACCACGCCTTGTTCGGCGGTAACAACGTGATGGCGAAGTGCAGATGCGGCGTATCTGGCGGCGCATTGCCGGTCGTACCGACATAACCGATGACGTCGCCCTGCCGCACGCGCATCCCTTCGACAAGGCCGTCCGCATACCCGTCGAGATGCGCGTAGTAGTAGCTCCGCTCCCCCGCCAGGTCGAACTCGTAAATCGTATGCCCGCCGTCGCGGCTGTCCCACAGTTTCCGGATCGTCCCGCCGACCGCCGCAAGTACCGGCGTACCGCGTGGAGCGAGGATATCGATGGCGTGATGCCGATGCCCGTTGTGAATGGCGTCGAAGTCGCCCCGCAAGGTTTTCTTCGCGACGCCGGCGACGGGAATGACGATGGCATCGTCGCCGAAGGGAACGACGGCGGTCACGCCGGCAACGGTCGTCTGCGCGCGCGCCACCGGAGTGATCCGCCCAGTGACGAATATAGCTACGCCGGCGACGGCTACAAGTAGCCTGAGGGTGTTGCGCATGGGCACGCTCCATAAAAAGCAACGGAGCCGCGATAATCCCGATATGCCTGAATTGCCGGACGTGACCGTGTACGTCGAATCGATCGCGAGTAGGATCGTCGATCAGCCTCTGCTGAAGATCCGCCTCGGCAGCCCCTTCGTCCTGCGTACCGTCGATCCGCCGCCGTCCGATCTCGCAGGCAAACGCGCCACCGGCGTTCGCCGCCTCGGCAAGAGGATCGTCATCGCCACCGAGGGCGATCTCTTCATCGTCATCCACCTGATGATCGCCGGCCGGTTCAAATGGTTGCCGTCCGGCGCGAAGCTCCCCGGAAAGATGGGGCTGGCCGCCTTCGACTTCCCCAACGGCACGCTCCTGCTGACGGAAGCCGGGTCGAAGCGGAGAGCGTCGATTCACATCGTACGCGGCGAAGAGTCGGTCAGTGCTCACGATCCCGGCGGCATCGAGCCTCTCGATGCATCGCTCGATGACTTCCGCGCCGCGCTCACCCACGAGCGTCACACACTCAAGCGGACACTCACCGATCCCCACGTCTTCAGCGGCATCGGCAACGCCTACTCCGATGAAATCCTGCATCGCGCCCGCCTCTCGCCCGTACAGATGACGACGAACCTCTCCGACGAGGAGATCTCCCGCCTCTACGACGCCACGCGGCAGACGCTCATCGGCTGGACCGAACGCCTCCGCGCCGAGGCCATCGAGCGCTTCCCGGAAAAAGTCACCGCCTTCCGCCCCGACTTCGCCGTCCACGGCCGCTACGGCAAACCCTGCCCCGACTGCGGCACCCACGTGCAGCACATCGTCTACTCCGAGAACGAGACGAACTACTGCGCTCGATGTCAGACGGGTGGGAAGCTGCTCGCCGATCGGGCGTTGTCGCGGCTACTGCATAGCGACTGGCCGAAGTCGATCGATGAGTTGTAGTTCATCAAGGCCACGCTCCGTGATGACCTGGACTCGCCTGCCGAGAAGTTCTTCCAACTCGGCAACGAGTCCTCCCGGAAACCAGGCGCTCGGCTCCGCCCCGACTTCGATCAACAGATCGACGTCGCTCTCAGGGCCGGCGTCGCCTCGGGCCATCGATCCGAAGACGCGGATTCCCGTAACGCCATGCCGTCGCGCAAGCCTGAGTATCTGTTCCCGGTTCGCCAATACAGGGTTCGACCATGAGGTCCTTCCATCTAAAGCCAGTGTACCCGAACCGACGAGCTCTAACTTCCCCTCCTCCCCGGCGTCTATCCCCTCAGACCGATGGACGCCGCACCCCTCGCCGTAGACTTGCCCCGGGACGTGAACCTGACGATCACACTGCAACCGCCGCCGCGCATGAGCGAAGAGGATCTTCGCCTGGCGCGCGCCTGTGCCGCCGGCGACTCGGAAGTGTTCGCCTCGATCTACACCCGGCATGGCGATCGGATGAAATCGATCGCGTATAACCAGCTCGGCAACGTCTCGGATGCCGAGGATGCCGTGCAGGAGACGTTCCTCAAGGTGCATCGGGCCGCGGCGAGCTACAACGGCGAGGCGGCCTTCACCACGTGGCTGTACCGCATCCTCATCAACACCTGCTACGACATGCTGCGAAAGCGCAGCCGCAGGGTCCGGGAGACGCCGATCGACGACCTGCTGGCCGCCGGCCGCGCCGCGAACGCGGTCGACGACGTCAAGCGCATGGCCCTGCGCAAAATGCTCGCCGAGCTTCCCGAACAGCGCCGCACCGTCTTCGCCCTCTTCGAGATCGAGGGCCTCAGCCACGCCGAGATCGCCGGGATCCTCGACATCACTGAAGGGAACTCCAAGTGGATTCTCTTCTCCACCAGGAAACAGCTCCAGGAGCAGTGGAAATCATGAACATCAGTTGCAATCAACTCGACGATCTCCTTCTCGAAGGCGGCCGCTTTTCGCTCGAGCTCGCCGCCCGGCATGCGCAGTCGTGCGACGAATGCATGCAGAAGCTCGCGGAGTGGAATGAGATCTCGGCCACGGCGCGCGACCTTCGCACGACATGGAACAACGACCTGCTGTGGCCGCGCATCGAAAACGGCATCCGGGCCATTCGGAACGAAAAGCGCCACACGCGGACGCGCGCGTGGCAGATCGCCGCTGCCCTCTTCCTGCTCATCGCACTAGGTGTGACCGCCTGGATCGCCCAGCGACGCATGCACGCCACGGCGTTCGACGAAGCCCTCATCAAGGAGAGCACCATTGATGAGGTCGACCGCGCGGAGAAGGCGCACATGGTTGCCATCGACCACCTGGAATCACTCGCATCCCCGAAGCTCGGCCAGCCGTCCACACCGCTAATGGTCAGCTACAAAGAGAAACTGATGATGCTCGACGACGCCATCGCCGAGTGCCAAAGCGTTATTCAAAAAAACCGCCAGAACGCATACCTCCGCGCGCAACTGCTGACCATGTACTCGGAAAAACAGCGGACGCTGCAGGACGTTCTGCGAGAGGAGAACCACCATGCTTCGAATCAATAAATGGCTTGCCGCGGCGCTGCTGTTCGTGGCGGCGCCGGCACTCTGCACCGAACGCTTCGAGCGCACGTTCAGCCGAACGCAGACGTATCAGGGCGGCCGCATCTCCATCGACCATTCCTACGGTGCCGTCACGGTACACGCAGTGAGCGGCAATGACGTCCGCGTGCGCGCGCTGATCCGCGCCTCGGATGCCGAGATCGGAAAGGCCATCACCATCTCCGTCTCCGAGTCGTCAGCGAACGGCGTCACCATCAAGACTGAATATCCGGAGATGCACTTTCGCGGACACTTCTCCTTCTCCTACTCCGTCGACATCGACGTGACGATGCCTGCCAGCGCACCCCTCACCGTTCACAACCGCTTCGGCAGTATCGACGTCTCCGGCACTCGCGCGGCGGGCGAGATCGTGAATGCACAGGGCTCGATCGTACTGAAGGACAGCCGCGGAACGCAGACTGTGGAGAACTCCTTCGGCTCGATCACGGTCGAGAACAGCGCGGGCGACACGACCGTACAGAACGCCAACGGGTCGGTTAGCGCCGTCAACGTAGACGGCAACCTCGGCATCACGAACCGCTTTGGCTCCGTCAATGTGAACGACGCGCACAACCTCACCATCCACAACGGCAACGGCTCGGTCGATGTGCGCGACGTGACGGGTAACGCTTCGATCGTAAACACCTTCGCCAGCGTCACCGTCGCGAACGTCTCCGGCGACCTCGATCTGAGTAACCAGAATGGCCGCGTCGATGTGCGAGACATCAAAGGCCGCGCCTCGATCAAGAACTCCTTCGCCTCTACTCAGTTCGTCAATATCGGCCGCGATCTCATAGTGATCGTGCAGAACGGAAGCATCGAAGGCTCGCACGTCGGCGGAAGCGCCACGATCACCGGGAGCTTCGATGCCATCTCCGTACACGACATTGGCGGGCCGTCAAAGATCACGAACGCAAACGGCAACGTGACGGCTCTCGACATCCGCGGCAATCTGAACATCCAGGCGAGGTTTGGCCTGGTCCGCGCCGAATTGATCAAAGGCATACTCGACGTCGACAACGCCAACGGCGGCGTCACGGCCACCGACGTCTCGGGCGGCGTGCGCGTACACACCACCTTCGCCCCGGTCCTGCTGAAGACGATCGCCGGCCGCGTCACGGTCGAGAATGCGAACGGCTCGATCTCCGTCTCCGACCTTCGCGGCGCGTGCGCCGGCATCAACCTGAAGACCAGCTTCGCCCCGATCAAGCTCGATGTCCCGCGCAGCGGCGGCTACCAGGTCGACGCCCGAACCAGCTTCGGCTCGATCATGACCGCCATTCCGATCACGATGACGTCAAAGTCCGAACACTCGCTCGCCGGGACGATCGGCAACGGCGCCTGCCGCATGCAACTCCAGACGACGAACGGCGGGATCGAGATTCAGTGAGTGGATCGGTGGTTCGTGGATCAGTGGATCAGGATCAGAAGACCTCTCGTTTCTGATCGAAACAACGACTTGATGAGTTGACCAGAGAATCAGGATCAGGACCCAACGACCAGCATGTTCCTGATCCACTGATCCACTGACCTACTGATCCACTGACACGCCACGCACAAAAGCGCCGCTGCGAACAGCGGCGCTTTTTACGTCGGCAGTCGACTTGGAATCAGTCCAGCTTGATCGACTTCTTGTCCTTTGCCCGCCGGTTCTGTTCCTTGGCCTTGTACTCGTCCAGGCAGGAGTCCTTGTCGACCATGGCACATCCGAGGTAGTCGGAGATCTCCATGATGACGGCGCGGATGGCTTTGCCGGTCGGGGTCTTCTCGTAGTTCGAGAGGTGGCCGCCGAAACCACCGCGGTAGACGCTGACGCCGACGCCGCCGCCGGTGGAGCGGGCCTCGACGGTGCGCGTGAACTCGATCTCACCGGTGGTGGTGTCGATGACGCGCAGGTCGACGGCGATGTACGCCTCTTCCTGCTTGGCGCCGAGGCCGATCCCGTGGAAGCTGATGCCACCGCCGGTGTCGCGCGTCTTCGAATCGAAGGCGCTGACGGTGGCCACGACGACATACTGCGCGCCGGTCATCTGGCCGAGCTTGGCGCCGGTCGACTTCTTGACGCGTCCCGAGGTGGCGAGATCCTGCTCGTCGAGGACTGAATTGAGCTTGTGGCGTTCCACGAGCTTGAACTTCTCGGTACCGGCCAGCTCATTGGTGAGCATTCCGGCCAGATCACTGCCAACGTCGGACGACCACCAGCCAGCCGAAGTGTCGTTCCGGAACTCAGCGACAGCGAGAACAGGCTTCGCTGCGAAGGCTGAGGAGACGAACAACGTGAGTGAAGCAATCACGAACAGTACTTTGCGCATCATTTTCTCCTGTGGGTTGTGTAAGGAATCAACTTTACCGCAATTTCGACGGGAGGGCGTGATGGTGCTCACTGTTGCGGTTGCGAGGTTGCGGAGTTGCTCGGTAGCAGGGTTGCGTGGTTGTCGGAGAGATGTTGAACCAACCCTACAACCCAGCAACCAGGCAACCCCGAGACCGCGAGACCCAGCACCCCGCGAGACCGCAAAACACAAAGGCCGCCCAAACCACAGGCGGCCTTCGCATCTAAGCGATACGACTACCCTCAGTACCGCCCACCTTGCACATCTTCGAGACGCAGTCCTTCGAAGAGACCGCTGCGGGTCCAGTCGCCGGCGATCTCGGCGTAGTCGCCGGGCCGCAGGGTTTCCAGACTGCGGTCGCGGATGACCGCCGTTACGAAGGCGCCGGAAGTCTCATCGCGAATGACCAGCGTGCCGCGGCGAAAGTCGACAGTCTCCACGGTTCCCCGCAGGTAGCCGGAGCTGTAGACAGGCGCGCCGGCATACGCCGGGCCGCCGTAGTAGTCATACGCATCGAGATAGCCGGCTGGATCGTAGTAGCCGCCAAAGCGGAGCGACACGCCGACGCGCAGGTGGGGGAAGAGATTGATGCGCGCTTCAGGAATCCAGACCGGGAAACGGCCGCCGTCGACCCACACGCGGAAACCACCCCGTTCGTGTTCGAAGCGCTTGACCCGTCCCTCGACGAACGAGCTGCGGCGGCCACGATCGTCGAACGACGGACGCTCATTTCGAGAGCCCTCCCGGCGGTCATTCCGGGAACCCTGCCAACGGTTGTCATCCCGGGAACCCTGCCAGCGCTCGTTGCCGCGGAAGTTCCCGGCCTGCGAGCGGCTCTCATTCCGGAAGTTGTTGGCGGGTTCGCGGCGGTCAAACGACCGCGTCCCGTTATCGCGGACATCGCGCCGCTCGAACGTCTGCGTCGCGCTTCTCTGGATATCGCGCTGTTCAAAGGTCTGCGGCGCACTTCCCCGGAAATCGCGCCGTTCGAACGTCTGCGGCGCACTTCCCCGGACATCGCGCCGTTCGAACGTCTGCGGCGCACTTCCCCGGAAATCGCGCCGTTCAAAGGTCTGCGACTGATTGCTGTTGTTGTCGCGCCGGTCATTCGAATGTCTGCCGTTGTCGCGGCTGTCGCCCCTGTCGGAATGGTGGGAACGATCGCGCTCCGTCGCATCTGAGTGACGACTGTCCGCAAAAGCGGACGTTCCGAAGAGAGTCGCAATCGCAACCACTCCGGCCATCTGCGCTGCTAACCTCTTTGTGCTGTTCATGTTGCCTCCTTTGGGCCGTTCACTGCTGTCTCCTATCATCGCAATCGCTCTGCCAGGTTCATAATCTTTCCCATGATCAACGATCTTGATCCCCTGCCGCTGCCAGATTGGAAGCCGACCTGCGACACTCTGCACATGTGGACGCAGATCGCCGGCAAGGTCCGCCTCGCTCTCGCTCCTCGGGTGAACCACTGGTGGGACACTGCGCTCTACGTCAGCGCGAGGGGCCTGACCACATCGGCGATCCCGTATCGCGGCCGCGTCTTCGACTGCGAATTCGACTTCATCGATCACCAACTCGTCATCCGCTGCAGCGACGGCCGCCACGGACGGGTGCCGCTCGTCCCTCGCTCCGTCGCCGATTTCTACGCCGAGACGATGGCGCGTCTCCATGAGTGCGGCATCGACGTCAAGATCTGGCCGGTCCCGGTCGAGATCGACAACCCGATTCCGTTCGCCGAAGACCATGAGCACACATCATACGACCGAGACGCCGTCGAACGCTTCCGGCGCATCCTGATTTTCACCGACCGCCTGTTGAACCAGTTCCGCGCGTCGTTCATCGGCAAGAGCAGCCCCGTACACTTCTTCTGGGGCAGCTTCGACATGGCCGTCACCCGCTTCTCCGGCCGCCGCGCCCCGGACAATCCGAACGCCGATCCGATCACGCGCGAAGCTTACTCACACGAGGTCAGCAGTTGCGGATGGTGGCCCGGCGGCGGCGCCTTCCCCGCGCCGGCGTTCTACGCCTACGCCGCCCCGCAGCCGGCCGGCTTCAAGGACGCCCGCGTCGAACCGGCGGAAGCTTTCTACAGCGACGCCTTCTCCGAGTACGTCCTCCCGTATGAGGCCGTCCGCATGTCGTCCGACCCGGAGGATGCCCTCCTCCGCTTCTGCCAGTCTACCTACGCCGCCGCCGCCGCCGCGGGTGGTTGGGATCGGGCGGAGTTAGAGAGGGGTTGAGAAAGCAGAAAGCAGAAGGCAGAAAGCAGAAGGCAGAAATGCTGCGCTACGCCGAAACGTGGGGCGTAGCGCAGCATTTCTGCTTTCTGCTTTCTGCTTTCTGCTTTCTGCCTACCCCATCTCATTCATCTATTTCCGAACGCTCAGAGGACGCATATCAGTCCACACTTCCTTGATGTAGTCGAGGACCTCGGCCTTGGTACCGCTCTTCCCGGCGTCGGTCCATCCGAGCGGATTCTCACGATCCGCCGGCCAGATTGAGTACTGCTCCTCGTGGTTGAGCACGGCCTTATAGATCGTCTTGTCTTCTTCTTCGTCCTGGCCCATGGCATCCTCCGGGGTGTGATTCTGGCACAGGTCGATCCTCGAAGGGCGGTCTCCAAGGGTTGTCCATCATCGATGTCTCTCGGCTACCGTCGCGGCGAGATGATCGTTACCTGTTGCGTATCGCTGTTCGTGATCGACGCCATCGCCCAGAGTGGCGTTTGCGACCCTGGCGTCGATACTTCGATCCGGAGACTGGTCTCGCTCGAGGCCCGGACCGCGTTGCTCATCGGGTCGAGCTGGGCATACGAAGGATTCACCGGCAGGTCTCCGACGAACGGGTAGATCGACAGCGCCGCATCCCCTGCTGCCACGATGGAGTTTGAGCCGCCAGACAGCACTCGATAGTGAATGGGGACCGGACTCGTACTCGTAGCGCCGTAGACGCGGAGAGAGACTCGGAAGCGCGGATCGTTCGGGATGTCGATGAGCCGGACGGGGTTACTGAAGGCCGTCGCAGGCACGATCGGGACCTCGCTGCCGAGCCCTTTGTTGTCGCGTGAAAGATCGCGCACGCGCAGCTCCATGTCGACGCTGGCATCCAGCGCCTTCGGAACATAAATGAACGCGCCATCATCGCCGGCGTTCTGCCGGAGCGGCACGACGCGGCCACCGCTCCGGTCAAGACGGCTGAAGGAGATGCCGCACGTCTGTGAGTCTCAAATATCGATCCGGGATCGATCCATGATTTCTAGATCGATGTCTATCTCTTAGGCATCGACCCCTAACTTTTAGGGATCAACTCCTATCTAACAGGCATCGATCCCTGACTTTTAGCCATCGATCCCTATCTCCTAGGCATCGATCTCTAAGTACTAGGCATCGATTCCTAACTTTCAGGCATCAAGCCCTAATTCATAGGCATCGATTCCTAATCCTTAGGCATCGATCCCTAGTTAATAGGCATCGATCCCTAGCATTTAGGCATCGCCTCTGCCGCTGACAACGCAGTTCGGCAATTTTTGCCAGTCATCAATGAAGCGTTCTCCTCAACCTCCGTCGCTGGACTTAACTCCATCCTGAGGCTACATTGCCGGATCACATGGATGAAAAAAAGAAATGCTTCGTCGTGATGGGGTTCGGCGAGAAGACGGACCTCGCCACCGGGCGCACCCTCGATCTCGATAAGACCTATCGCATCATCATCAGGAAAGCGGTCGAAGAGGCGGGACTCGAATGTATCCGGGCCGACGACATCAAGCACTCCGGGCTGATCGACGTGCCGATGTACGAGTTGCTGCTCACCGCCGACATCGTCGTCGCCGACATTTCCACCGCCAATCCGAATGCGATCTATGAGCTCGGCGTACGCCACGCGCTCCGCCCGCACACCACCATCATCATGGCGGAATCGCAGTTCAAGTTTCCGTTCGACCTTTCGCATATCGTGATCCGCCCTTACGAGCACCTCGGCAAAGGGATCGATGCCGAGCATGCCGAGACCGTCCGTGCGGAGTTGAAGGACGCGATCCACAAATTACTCGCGAACCCCGACATTGACAGCCCCATCTACACGTTCCTGCCGAGACTGCGCGCCTGGAATGCGGGCGTGGCGCCGGTTCTCGAGGCTACCGCGGTGGCCGACTCGGGCAAGTCGTTCGCTGTGGCGGCCGCTACCCCCGCCTCTGTCCCGGACGACAGCATCAGCGAGTTGATGACCATGTATCGCGAGGCAAAGGCGGACTCGGAGTGGAGCTCGGCCGTGCGCTCTCTGAGACGCCTGGTCGAGAAGCGTCCCAACGACGCATTCTTCCGGCAGCAACTCGCGCTCGCGACGTACAAAAGCAAGAAGCCGGATCCCGTCACGGCGCTCCTCGAGGCCCGCAAGATTCTCGAAGAGCTGCACCCACGCACGACCACCGATCCCGAAACGCTCGGCCTCTGGGGCGCGATTCACAAGCGGCTGTTCGAACTGAGAGGCGAAGCCGCGGACCTCGAGGAGTCGATCTGGGCTTACGAGAAAGGCTTCTACGTCAAGAACGACTACTACAACGGGATCAATCTCGCCTTCATGCTCAACGTACGCGCCGCCAATACCGCCGATCCGCGGGAGGCGAACGCGGACGTGGTGCAGGCCGAGCGCATCCGTCGCCGCGTCATCGACATCGCCCGGGCGATGCTCGCTTCCGGCATCAAAGTTGACGACGGAAAACATGACCCGGAAGAGACCTTCTGGGTTACGGCGTCCCTCGTCGAGGCACTTGCCGGCAGCGGCCAGAAGGACGAAGCGGACAAATTGCGCGAGAACATCGCCAGGACGGCACCATCGTGGATGGTGGACTCGATGACCGGCCAACTCCAGAAACTCGACGAATTACTGGCGAAGGCGCCGTAGGACGGCGAAACTTCGGCTCTTGCCGGGAAGCTGCACCGTAAAGTCCAACCGCCCGCGCGGCGCCCAGCCGCGCAACCAACCGGCAACCGATAACGCGCGAAGCGCAATACGCCAGCGCAATATAATCGCGCCATGTCCGACGGTCTGAGTATCCAGGGAACCCTTGCGGAGACGACTGTTCCGGATCTCTTCCGGACGCTGCTTCGGAGTGGTGAGACCGGCATCGTGTCGCTGGAAGCGATCGGCCGGAACGATGTCATCTACTTCAACGAGGGGAAGATCATCTTCGCGTCGAGCTCCGATCCGGACATGGGGCTTGGCGAGATTCTGCTCCGCAGCGGCGAGTTGTCGCTTCATCAATACAACCTCGCCATGGACCGGATCGTCGTGGCCCGGCGCATCGGCGCACTGCTCTGCGAGCTTGGCTACCTGCAGCCTGACGAGCTGTTGCGCGCCGTGGAGCGCCAGGTGAGCACGATCGTGCTCAACGCCGTCAGCTACCGCACCGGCAGTTACAGCATGGAGTTCACGAGCGAGTTTCCGCCGGAGATCATCTCCCTGCCCCTGAACACCGAACGCCTCATCCTCGACGGAGTACAGAGCATCGAGTTCTGGTCGCTGATCATTCGCGGTCTGGCGCGGCCCGACCGCATTCTGCAGCAGGTATCCGACGCCGGCACACGGACCTATTCTCTGGAGCTGACGGACGAAGAGAGCCATGTACTGAGCCTCCTCACCGAGCCCGGCACGGTCGAGGAAGTCTGCTCGCGCAGCTATTTCTCGAACTTCGTCACCTGCCGTACGCTCTGGGCGCTGCTCAGCGTGAATCTGGTCGCGGAAACGGAAAGCAGCGCGGTCAATGAACAGCGCGCGGCGGCCGAGACGGAGTACGAGCTGGAAGAAGTCGTCGAGCGCTACAACCGGATGTACGAATCGATCTTCAGTCTGGTCTTTCAGCGCATCGGCGATCACATCTACGACTTCATGGACCGCCTGATCTTCCACCTTCCGGCCGGCACCACGCCCCACCTCTCCGGCATGAACCTGGTGAACGAAGCCCGCCTCGACTTCGACCAGCTCCTCAACAACGTCATCGCCTCCGGCACCAGCGACTACCCCACTGTCATCCGCAAGATCCTCAACGAGCTCCTCTCCGGCTGGATCAACGAAATCAAGACAGAATTCGGTCCCGAGATGGAAGCCGAGGTGATGAGGATGGCGGAGGGGGTGAGATAGCTGCGCTTTGCGCGTTGTCTGCGGCTTCACGCGTTGTCTGCGCTTTGCGCGTTGTCTGCGGCTTCACGCGTTGTCTGCGCTTCGCGCGTTGTCTGCGGTTTCGCGCGTTGTCAGTGGCGGTGGGATGGTATGATTTGGTTCCCACCGAGTGACCGGCAGGTCGCCTCTTGCGTTTTCGATCGCTCTCGTTCCTCTCCGTAGCACCGCAAAACGCGATGACCAGGTCATTTGAAGATCTCGATACATTCAAGCGCTCTCTCGATCTGATGGTAGCTATCTACAAGACAACCAAGGCCTTTCCGCGAGACGAGCGATTCGGTTTGACGCAGCAGCTTCGGCGGGCAGTTGTGTCGGTGGTCAGCAACATCGCAGAAGGACAAGGACGGTTGTCTCCCGGTGAATGGCGGCAGTTTCTCAGCCATGCGCGCGGGTCGTTGTACGAGGTTCAGGCGCAGATGATCGCCGCCCACCGGCTCGAGTACATCGACGACGATACGTGGAGGCGGCTCCGAAGTTCGATTCGCCGTGTCGCCGCCCCTCTGCAAGGCCTGATCGAGTTTGTCCAGGATCGAGAGCGTACGCGCCAACGCGGCCCGCAGGCCGCAGACAACCGACAACCGACAACGCGCGTAGCGCAGAAAACGCGCGCAGCGCAGAAAACGCGTGCAACGCCGACAACGCGCGCAGCGCAGAAAACGCACGCCGAAGGCGTGCCCTAATGCAACAACTCCATCACCGCCAGCGTCATCGCCTTGATCCCTCCACGCAGCGTCGGGTCGGGAAGGGGCGCGAAGCCGGACGAGTGAAGTGAGGGGAGGCGCTGGCCGCTGGCGATCTTTGCGGGGTCGACGGCGCCGAGGTTGAGCATGGTGAGGGGGATCTTGTGGTCGGGGGAGAAACGGCCGAAGTCTTCGCTGACCATGAGCGGATCGATACGGATCACATTCGCGGCGCCCATCCCGCGCGTCAACGCCGCGGCCAGGCGCTCGGTCAGCGCCGGATCGTTGTACGTCGCTTCGACTGATTCACCCGGCACCAGCTCGAAGATCGGGGCACGATCCTCCGGTACGCCCGCCGCCATCGCCACGCCGCGCGCGATCCGTTCGATTGACGCCAGCACGCGTTTGCGCACCTCGGGCTTGTACGTTCGAACGGTCATCAAGAGCTGAACCTCGTCGGGAATGATGTTTCGCTTCGTCCCGCCGTGGATCGAGCCGACCGTGACGACCACCGGGTCCAGCGGCGAGTCTTCGCGGCTCACGATCGTCTGCAGCGCATTAATGAACTGCGCCGCCATCACTACCGGATCCTTCGTCGCCTGCGGCGCTGCGCCGTGACCTCCCATGCCGCGGATCGTCACGTTGACCGAGTCTCCGCTGGCCATGAAGTAGCCGGATGTGTAGCCGATCTGCCCCGCAGGGAGGTTGGCGTTGTCGTGGAGAGCGATGACGAAGTCAGGCTTCGGGAATCGCTCGTACAGCCGGTCGCGCATCATCCCCTCCGCCCCTTTGACCACTTCCTCGGCTGGCTGGCCGATCAGTATCACCGTTCCGTGCCACTGAGACTTGAGTTGAGCCAGCATCTTCGCTGTTCCGAGGAGCGTGGTCATGTGGATGTCGTGTCCGCAGGCGTGCATCACCGGTACGTCGTCTCCGGACGGACTCTTCGCGCGGACGCTGCTCGCGTACGGCAAACCGGTCTGCTCCAGCACCGGCAGCGCATCCATGTCGCTGCGAACCAGAACGGCCGGACCGTTGCCATTCTTCATGATGGCGACGACACCGTAGCAGGTCGCGCCCGGCTCGCTGTACTGGCCAACCGGATAGGTCACATCGTAACCAAGCTCGCGCAGCCGCGCGGCAACGAGCGCCGAGCTGTTCTTCTCCTGCATCGATAGCTCGGGAGCGGCATGAAGCTGCTTGTACGTCGTGAGAAGCGATGGAATCTCGCGGTCGATCATCTGATCGAGCGACTGGGCGAAGGCGGATGAGGTGATGAGCAGGATGAGGATTGCGATTCGCTTCATGCGGAGATTATGACCTGAGCGCGGCAACACTCCGAGCGCGTTTGCAATCGCGCGATCAAGCCAGCGCACTCTCCGCCGGCAACTCCCCTGCCATCGCCACCTGATTCCTGCCGTTCTTCTTGGCGTAGTAGAGAGCGGAATCGGCGCGGGCGACCAGATCGGCCGTCGTTGCGCCGTCGTGGGGATAGACGGCGACACCGATGCTCACAGTCACTCGCAACGTCCGTCCGATCGATGTCACTGTGAGCTCGCGCCTGGCGATCAGCTCACGCATCCGGTTTGCCGCGTCGCGCGCCGACGCTGCTGGTGTGTCGGCGAAGATGATGGCGAACTCCTCACCGCCGTAGCGTGCCACGACATCGCTGTCGCGCGCGTTCGTCATCATTTCGTCGACCAGTCCTTTGAGGATCTCGTCGCCGGCAGGATGGCCGAAGGTGTCGTTGATCCGTTTGAAATTATCGATGTCGAGCATGGCCAGCGCGAACTGGCGGCTGGTGCGCACGCTGCGATTGAGCTCCTTCGCCAGCGCGTCCTGAAAGTAGCGATGGTTGAACGCGGTGGTCAGCCCGTCGATGAAGGTAAGGCGGCGGATCTCATCGTACTGCCTCGCCGACCGCAGCGCAGACACAGCCTGGAACGCGAAGATCTCCAGCGTCTGCACCATCTCCAGATTCGGCACGCGCCGGTCATGCGGGTCGCGTACGGACAGGTAGCCGAGCATCTCCTCCGCGCTGACCAGCGGCACGATCAGGTTGTCGTTGTCATGCCACTCGTCGGGGCGCCGCAGGAGATCGTCATCATGTCTGACGAAGAACCCGTGCTCACTCTGCTGCAGCACGGTGTGCGAGATGAAGAACGAGTTCGAGACGCTGAACTCGCCCGCGAAGAATGGCGTGATCTCGCTCGAAGCCACGGTCTTCTTTTTCATCTCCTCCCAAACATCATCGAGTCCGGCGTGCGCGCGGCGTGTGAACTCCGCACGTTTCACGTCGTAGAGCGCGAAGACCACCTTCTCGAAACCGAGCGCCGTGCTGATTGCCTGAGCGATGCGTGTCAGCATGGCGTCGACGTCAAACGAGCCGATGAGATCGTGGGCGACCTCGAGGATCAGTGACTTCGTCGCCGCCTGCGCCTCGAGCTGCGTCCTCTTCTCTTCCATCTCACGCCGCAGCAATTGATCCTGAAGCGATAGCCCCGTCTGACTGGCCAGCAACGTCAGGAGATTGATGCTGCCGCTCTTCAGGATCGACTGCTCTTCGGTCTCGTAGATGAGGACTCCGTAGATGACCTCCACCGTCTGAATGCCGATCAGTACCTGGATGGCGTTCCCCTCGGACAACGGGAAGCGCCGCTGATCGTTGTGAAAGATGAAGGCACGGCTCGGAGCCGACTCGGCGAAGCCGGCTGATTCGACCCAGGCGAGAATCCCCTGGTCGGCCGGTTGACAGGCTCCGTGGCGATAGACCGTGGCCGGAGTGTCAGGGTTCGGTCCCCACGTCACGACCGCGCACGCCTTCAGCCGGGCCAGCCGGCCGAGGAGTGACACCATTCGCCGAAGCGTCTCCTGATCGCCCTCGGCTGAAAGGATCTGCGAAGCGCTCTCCGTGAGGATGGACAAATCTCGGTTGCGCCGGACCAGTTCCGCATTCTGCCGCGCCGCGTCCGACTCGTTGCGCATCGCGTACGCGATCACGAGCGCCGGCAGGAAGGCCAGCGCGAAACCAGGCATCCCATAAAGGGAGTGGCAGAGTACCTCCGCCGCGACGACCGGCGTCATCACGAACAGCATCTGACCCTGGACGGCCAGAATGCGGCGAACGTCGAGAGCGTCCCCGCGTCCCCCGAGCGCATACCTGACCGCCGTGAAAAGCAAGTGCACGACGAGATAGCCGACGACGAGAAGGATGTAGCCCGAGACCTTCGCCATCGGCAGCGCATCCTTCGCCACCGCCGACGAGTACAGCAGCGCAACGATGTAGTACGAAAGCGCCTGTTCTGCAGCCTGGGACAACGAATCGAGCCTGAAGACGCGGCGGCCGGCATCGTGACCCACGTGGTACACCGCGCTGCCGGCAAACACAGCGATCAATGCGACCGATGGGTCATGCAGTATGAGAATGGCCGCGAATACGACCGCCGCCTCGAAACCGGGCGTCCCCTCTTCGATGCGCACCCACGCCGCAACCGCGACCAGCCCCGCATAGAACAAGGCCTCGGCAGTTGTCAACGACGCCACGCTGAAGGTCCACATCACCGCCCCGACGGCTATCGTGATTGCTGTAAGTATATAGATACGAAGGAGTAACGCGCGGGACATGGGTTGCCGGGGATTGTATGCCCGGGGGTGGGGAGTGGGGGGTAGGGGGTCGTAAAGGAAATAACAGAACCTCCCCCACCACCCCCCACCCCCCACTCCACTCCCCACTCCCCACTCCCTACTCCCAATGTCATAATCGAGGAAATGTCGCGGGAAGCAGTCATCGGCCTCGAAGTCCACGCGCACCTCTCCACCGCCACGAAGATCTTCTGCGGCTGTTCCACCTCCTTTGGTGCGCCACCGAACACGCAGGTCTGCCCTGTCTGTCTCGGATATCCGGGAGCATTACCGGTGCTGAACCGGCGGGCTGTAGAGCTGGCCATCCGCGCCGCGATCGCCTCGGGATGCACCGTCCACGAACGATCCGTTTTCGCGCGGAAGAACTACTTCTACCCAGACCTGCCCAAGGGATATCAGATCTCGCAATTCGACCGGCCGCTCGCGACGGGAGGAAGCATTGGCCGTGTACGCATCCTGCGCATCCACATGGAGGAAGACGCGGGGAAGTCGATCCATCACGGCGAGGTTTCGCACGTCGATCTCAACCGCGCCGGGACACCGCTCGTCGAGATCGTCTCCGAGCCCGACATCCGCTCCGCTGAAGAGGCGGATGCGTACCTCACGCGTCTGAGGCAGATCCTCATGTATACCGGCGTCTGCGACGGCAACATGGAGGAAGGCTCTCTGCGCTGCGATGCCAACGTGTCCGTGCGGCAGCCGGGAGCTGAGCTCGGGACGCGCACGGAGATCAAGAACCTCAACTCCTTCCGTTACCTTCGCAGCGCCATCGACTTCGAGATCGCACGTCAGACCGGTGTACTCGAATCGGGCGGCGCGATCACTCAGGAGACGCGGTTGTACGATCCGGCCTCGGGTGAAACGCGTCCGATGCGCTCGAAGGAAGAGGCACACGACTACCGCTACTTCCCCGATCCCGACCTGCCGCCGCTCGTTGTCGAACGAGCGTGGATCGACGAGATCGCACGCTCCGTCCCTGAGCTGCCACAGCTCCGCGCGGAGCGCTACCAGCGCGACTTCGCCCTCAGCGCCGTCGACGCCGAGGCGCTCGTCACGTCGAGGCAGCTCGCCGAATACTTCGAAGCTGTCGCTGATGCCAGCGGCAACCCTCGCGCCGCGGCGAACTGGGTGCGCAACGACGTGCTGCGCGTTCTCAACGAGCAAAAGGCCGGCATCAGCGGCTATCGCGTGACCCCCGGCATGCTCGGACGGCTGATCCGCCTCATCGACAGCGGCGCCATCGGCGGCAAGTCTGCCAGGGAAGTCTTCGACGACATGTCCGTGAGCGGTGAAGCGCCCGAGCAGATCGTCGAACGCAAAGGGCTGTCGCAGATCAGCGACCCCGAGGTCATCCGTGAAGCGGCGCGGCGCGTGATCGAGCGCAATGCCGTGCAGGTCGGGCAGTACCGTGCCGGCAAAGCGCAGCTCTTCGGATTTCTGGTCGGTCAACTGATGAAAGAGACGAGTGGCAAAGCAAAAGCGGAGTTGGCGAATGAGGTTCTCCGGGAGTTGCTCGGATCGTGAGCGGTCAGGACGAACCGATCAGGCATCTGAGTCTCTGGAAGCAGCGACTCGGCACCGTTCCTGATTACGTCTGGGGTCTGCACGATCTCGAGACATTGGTACTGGCAGACAACGGACTGACTGTCGTTTCTCCCAGGCTCACAGCGCTTACCCGGCTCCGCATGCTCGACCTCGGACACAACGAGCTGACGTCCGTGCCTGAAACGATCAGCGGCCTCGTGAACCTCACCGACTTTCTCTACCTGCACGACAACGAGCTCGCGACCTTGCCCGACTCCCTGGGAAACCTGACCCGGCTGCGCTATCTCAACCTCAGCGAGAACGAATTCACAGCATTGCCTGCGGCGATCTGCAGGATGACCGGCCTGATCGAGCTTCGCGCCTCGGACAACGAGCTCGGATCCCTGCCGGACTGCATTGGCTCGCTCTCGAGCTTGCGGGAACTGCATCTGAGGAACAACAATCTCATTACCCTTCCGGAATCGATCGGACGGCTGCGGACTCTTCGACAACTCGACCTTCGCGGTAACCCTATTACCGATCTGCCGTCAAGCCTGCTGGATCTTCCCCGGCTCGAAAAGCTCGACCTGAGATGGATCACGACTTTCTCGATGCCGGTGGCGACGGCCGCACAGTTGGAAGCGAACGGCTGCGTAGTGTACCGGTAGCTTTTGTCCCGACGCGCTGAGCGAAATCACTCTCGACAGAGAAGTTGTGGAGATATGCCTGTGCTATGATCCGGCGGTTTTCCGGGGTCCTACTTTCCAGCGGAATTCGAGTGACTTTAGGAGGTCCAGCTTGCGTTCTTTCAACAAAATCGGGCTATTGGTTTCGGCAGCATTGTTGGTAGTGAGCAGCACGGCGTTTGGAGCCGGATTCGGGCTCTTCGAACAGGGCGCCAAAGCAACTGCCATGGGGGGCGCCTTCGCCGCAACCGCGGACGATCCGAGCGCCATCTTCTACAACGTTGCCGGCATCGCCCAGCAGCACCGCATGACGGTAATCGCAGGCGGTACTGGCATCAACTTCAGCAACCAGTTCACCGGCGACCCGACGGACGCCTTCACCAGCGGCGCCACCGGCCACTACGTGCGCCACACCTTCGTGCCTCCCAACTTCTACGCCGTCATACCGATCGGCACGAACCTCACGGCCGGCATCGGTGTGTTCACTCCGTTCGGACTGCGCACAAACTGGCAGGATCCCTGGATCGGCCGCTTCGTCTCGCGCGACGCGAACATCAAGACGATCTCCGTGGAGCCGGCCATTGCCTGGCAGACTTCGGATGGCCGCTTGGCCATCGGCGCCGGCGCCGAGTATCGGCGCGCTCGCGTCGTCCTGGCGCGCAACAGCACGCTGCCTCCCGGAACGGTCAACGTCAATCCCTTCGCTGTCCGCTTCATCGATGTCGCCAGCGCCTATCTGTCGAGCGACTGGGATCACGCCTGGGGCTGGAACGCCGGCGTGCTCTTCAAGCCTTCTCCGACGTGGCGCATCGGCGCGTCGTACCGCGCTCCGATGGACATCAACTTCACCGGCGACGTAACGATCACTCAGATCTCGACCGGGAACGCCCAGCTCGATGCGCTGATCAAGCCGGGTCTTCCGCCGAGCCAGCCGGTGACGACGACGATCAACTTCCCGTCGATCGCGAACATCGGCATCGCCACCACGGCCATTCCGAACTGGGACCTCGAGTTCGATGTCGTGCACACCGGATGGAGCCGCTTCCAGCAACTGAAAGTCGACTTCCTCACCACCCCGGCCGCCGGTTTCACCCGCGTGCAGAACTGGAAGAACGTGAACTCCTACCGTTTCGGCGCGAACCATCCCGTCAACGCGGCATGGGACGTCCGCTTCGGCCTGCTCTACGACAAGACGCCGCAGCCGACCGTGAATGTCAGCCCGCTGCTTCCCGACTCTGATCGCGAGGGCGCCTCCTTCGGCGTCGGCTGGCACAACGGCCCGTGGATAGTCGACGCCACCGAGTTCGCGCTGCACTTCAAAACCCGAGGCACGATGGGTATCAGCTCGGCTGACAACAATTTCAACGGGACGTATCGTACGGACGCAAACCTCGTCAGCCTGAATCTCGGCTACAGGTTCTAAGCGACGCAAAGGAGAACCCCCAAATGACACGCATCGGAAGCTTCGCTCGCATCGCCTCGGTTGCACTCGCAATCGCCGTCATGGCCGCTCCTGGCTTTGCCGCGACCGGCACGGCCAACTTCAAGACCCTCGTCGCCGTCGGCGACAGTTACGGCGCCGGTTTCGAGAGCAACTCGCTCAACGTGCATCACTCCATCTATAGCTGGCCGGCTATCCTGGCCCGCCAGGTAGGGCTATCGATCTGCACGGTCGGATCGTCGGCTACCGACAACTGCTTCGCGCAGCCCATCGTCAGCTTCCCGGGCATCGGCCCGGAGTTGCAGTTGATGGACATCAGCACCTACCCGCCGGTCATCACCAACGCGGCCGGCTCGGGTGCTCCGCTGAACACAACGTTCGGCCGTCCGTTCAACAACGTGGCCATTCCCGGCGCGAACGTCGCCGATACGTTCACGGTAACGGGCACAGACGCCACACCGGCGCGTGGCGTGCAGCAGCTCGCGAAATTCATCCTCCGCGGACCGGTCACCGAGGTCGATGCGGTGCTGTTACAGAAGCCGACCTTCATCGCCATCTGGATCGGCGGTAACGACTTCCTCGGCTCCGCTACCAATGGCACGGTGGCCGGCCTGACGTCCGTCGCGGACTTCACGACCGCCTACAACCTGATGCTCGACAAACTCTCCGTGAGTGGCGCGGGGATGGTCGTAGGCACGCTGCCGAGCAACCCGGCGGCTGTTCCGTTCTTCAACACCGTTCCGACCGTCCTGATCAATCCGGCCACGCGCACACCGGTGCTCGGACCAACAGGTCAGCCGATCACTCTTGTCGGCCAGGTGGACGGTACGCCCCCGGTCGGCCAGCTTCTGAAGGGCAGCTTCGTAACGCTTCCCGCCGGTTCGCTCATCGGTCAGGGTTTCGGCATCCCATCCGCCCTCAAGCCGATCCTCGATCCGACCAACAAGCTGCCGTTCTTCGGCACGCCTCTGCCGGATTCGGTCATCCTCACCCCGGCCGAGCAGGCCACGCTCACGCAACGCATCTCGGACTACAACGCGGTCATCGTCGCCGCGGCAGCAAAGCGCAACATCCCGGTCGCCGACATCAAGGGCCTCTTTGACCGCTTCGCGGCCGGGATCAGCGTTGGCCCGTTCCGCCTGACCAGCGACTACATCACCGGCGGCATCTTCAGCCTCGACGGCGTTCATCTCAGCGACATCGGATACACGCTCTTCGCCAACGAGTACATCAAGGCCATCAACTCCGGCTACGGCACGCACATCCCTGTCGCTTCGGTGTCGGCGTTCATGCAGAACAACGACCCCGCCACGAAGATGGCTTCCGGCGCAGCCGCGTACCCAGGCATGATGTGGATCCTCAGCGACGAAGCATCGAAGGGCCTGCTGCAGATGTTCTCGGCGACGATTACCGCTCCTCCGGCAACTCGGCGCCACGTCGTTCACTAACCCATCCTTACGCGCTAAAACAACGGGCGGCCTCGCGGCCGCCCGTTTTGTTTTTTGATGATCTCGCAAACCCTGCTACGTTCCCGCGGGGCGCCCACGCGGCGACGGACGCGAGATGTCGATCATCGCCATCCGCTCCTTCTCGTCGTACCAGCAGTGGAAACGTTTGATGCCGGGAACCTCGATGTCGTAGAAACGGAAGAAGCTCGGGACGTGAAGCGAGGTCGACTTGTCCGACTGGCGGATCTTCGCCGCGCCCTCCTCTTTCTTGTCGAGCGCGCGGATGCCGATCACCTTCCGCTTCTTGTCGTAGTAGAGGTTGGCGTTGGTCTTCCCGCGAAGGCGCAACATCGACGCCACGGGCGTCGGAAGCCGGATCAGGCGCGACTGAACGATGGTCGCCGAGGCCGGAAAGCGCTCGAACTCAGGCTGCGGATCCCATTTCTCAAAAGCCATTCTCCGACTCCTCACCCATCACGTACCCTGCTGGCTAGGTGATAAGATCATAAAATCGAAGCCGATTTTGTCAACAATTAATCGCATCTCTTTCGCGCGGGGTGAAACCTCGCCCGGACGCGAAATTATTCTGAGCGATTAACAGAGCACTTCGAGTTGACAAAACCAAGCACTCGAGATCCGGTGCGTCGTGTCGTAACCTATTCTCGAAGCGATACTTAGACGACAACTGGCATCGCGTATCACGCTCTGGAATACACACCGTCCAGGGCCAGACACCGGAGCCTGCAGGCGACCAGGGCGACCCGGACGCCATCCCAGTCGATGAGATCGGCAAACCTTCCCGGGCCTGGAAAGTACGCTTTTTTCGGTCAGCAGGTAGGGGAATCGGTGCCGGGCGACCCTCCTGAGTTGGTAGACCAAGACTCGCTACTGCCGCCGGCCTCGTCCAGATCGAAAGGAAATGCCATGAGCTACCTAGACCGTCCTCGCCTCCATTTCTTCGGTACCTTCACAGCCAATCCTTCCACGATCAACAACACCGCGACGAACTACGACATGAGCCAACCGCTCGGCTCCGAGTTGTGGAATCCAAAGGGGACACACAACTTCTCGCTCAACGCCTGTCCGATCACGAGCATCGTCATGGATGGCGCCGGCGGTACGGAGACCGGAACTGTGGTCACCTCGCAGACAGGAGTCCTCGTCGATCTGGATACCGAACAGCAGATGGTATCGATGGTCTTCGGGATGATCCTGCAGATCACGCTTGGCTCGGCATCCGTCACCGGCACTTTCCGTCCGGTCAACTTCTTCGACATCATCTTCGGGCACGCGAATGGCGCTCAGGGTGACGAAGCAGCCTCCGCCGCCTACCAGTCCGTGCTGACTGACTTGCAGTGGAGCGGCCAGCCGGCATCACCGTTTCTCACCGCACTCTACGCGGCGAGCCCGACCATGTTGTCGATCCGCTTCATCGTCGATGGCTTCCACAACGACAGTCACCTCGGCCGTGTGACCGGCACGATCGGCCCATACCTGGACGGCGAGCCGATGACCTTCGCCAACGGACGCTTCCTGCGTCCGACGGGCAATCAAAGCAATTTCGGCCCGTTCAACTACGCTCCGGCAAAGACCGACGTGAAGCGCGGTGTGATCACATTCGACCTCGGCAACGCCCTTCCGGCGAACTGGCCACCGAATCCGACTCCGCCGCCGTCGCAGAGCACGCCGTTCCCCGTCGCCTTCGGCTTTCCGCTGCAGGCGGCACTCGTCCCAGCATCAGGCAATCCGATCCCGTTTGGAAGTTTCGACACATCGGAGACCGCGTACGAGCAGAACGCGTTCGTGCAGGAGTTCCCCATCCCTCAGGGTGCCGGGAATCCGCTGGCATCGACGCCAACGGGAATCGTCAGTACCCAGGAGACCAACGGCCCGGTCGTTGTCCTGATGGAGAACCCGACCGGGGCATACGTCAATGCTGATCAGTACGTCTTCCGTATGAACCCCGGCGATACCGGCACGGTTCAGATGTGGGCCAATATCTTCGACGCGCCGGCAGTCGGCGCGGAGATTCTTCTCTACCCCTACCCGAACATGCTGCAGATGACGCCGGGCATTCCGGTCGGTACTCCGGCCAGCGCCCTCACCTATCCTCCCAGCGTCACAATCGACGCGAACGGTCAGGCCTCGTTCACTCTCACCGCCTGCGATCCCGGCAATCCGCGCGGTTTCATCGACGGCCAGATCTACGGCGTCGGCTTCACATGGGCCCAGGATGTCACTCCGGACCCGAACTCGTATCTGAGCGTTCACGTCTTCCAGCAAGTGCCGGTGCAGTACGCGCCGGTATGGTGGCAGGATGTGTATCCGATCCTCAACCAATACTCGCGGCTCTACCCGGCGATGCAGAAGATCTTCGCCCTCAACGACTACAAAACGGTCGTCGAGCATATGGATGCGATCGTGCAGCGCCTGACGCTCCCCGAAACCAATCCCGGCTACATGCCGATCACACGGGAGCTGTCACGCGACAAGACCGCCATCATCCTGGCCTGGGCGAGGAACGGCCATCCGGAGGGAACGCCACCGCCTTCGTAGACTGTCGCGACGTTCGTTCCGTGGGTTCGCAGTGGACACCTTCTGTTCGTTTCGGGCCACATCGCGAAATTGGACGGCAAACCATGGTTCGGCTGGCTGGGCGCCGAGCTGACAACCGAACAAGGAAAGAAGCCGCGAGAAGCGTCGCCGTCAACCTGATGGGAACGTGCAAGCCGCGGTTGGAGACCTCGACACGGTCCAGCGAATCGTGAAGCTGATGGTGCTCGTGAACAGCGCCCCTTCGTTCACGGAGCGCGCGCAGCGCCTTCGGCGTGGCCCAGATCCCATTCGGCTCCTGCGTGGAGATCGATCTGGTCGCTGAAGTCCGCTGACCCGAGGAGCCCATGGACGAAAAAGACACATTCGGCCGGCTGGCACTCTTCTGGATCAGGCCGGCGCGCACTATCGAACGCTCGAACCACATCGCCGAAGGAAAAACAGAAGTCATCAGTTCCATGCGAGGCAACGAGCTGAAGGACGCGGCCAAGTGCATGATCCTGATGGTCAGGTCGGATAGAAGACGACCAGATACGTCCTGGGTGTCATGCCGGGAGACACGCGTTTGGACACGGCAGCGGTCAAGGCACTGATGGGGGCAAACTTACGTGTCGCTGGCACCGGCGGCGATCTCGGAACGGCTCGCGGGCAGCCCAACCGGCACAGTCCTCCCCTTCTCCTTCAACCCGGACCTCGAGTTGATCGCCGATCCATCGCTTCGCGAGTCGAAGGAGCTCTTCTTCAACGCGGCTCGTCTCGATCGCTCCATCGCGCTCAGGACGGCCGACTACTTCGCAATCGCGAAGCCTGGCATCGACCGCATCGCCGATCGGAGTGCCGCGCATCGTGAGTGATGGCACAGCCGCCGGGGTATCCATCCGTCTCCGATGATCAGGAAACCGAAGTCTCTCGACTTGGTTGAGTCGTTGCGGGTAGATCAGGCTCCTCAGCTTCGCCATCGCGATCGAGCAGCTCGGTCACAATTCGCACGCGTTCGGCATCCGGGAGAGTGACCGCTTGCTCGATAAAGAAGCGGTCCATCGCCTCGCGATCGTGCGGATCAACACCGTACCTCGCGGCGATCTCTCCATAGACACGCATCGGAGTTGCCATATCTCGAATCCCTCCCTTTCAGTATTTCAACATTCTCACGGCCGCCGGAATTCGTCCAGTAGTCTCGACCGCAGCAACGCAGAATCTTCGTCATGATAGAAGTAACGACCGTCATTTCCGGCAATCCGGCGATATCCAAACGGCAACAGCCGATCCATTGGTAATCGCAACATTCCCAGCGACGAATACTTCCCGACGACACCCTCGCCCCCGTCAGGCGACGCATGCAGGCCGACGCGGCCACGTAATGCTAGATTGAAAGAGTGTGTGATCGCCGCGTCGAGGGCGAGCGTCATGAGCCGTTTAGGTATGCGTCCGGGACCGACGCCGATCTGCCGCACGAGAGCACTGTCCGGAGCTCTGGTCACGTACCACACGAAAACGCTGGATAGTCTGTGGTCGAGCAGGTAGGGGTATCGCTCTACGAGCAGAATCATCGCGCAGGGACAAAGATGTCCACTACGCTCGACGCCGAGCACAAGTCCACGAGGAGATTGCTGGAGCAGATTTGCCGCTACCGCAATATTTGCGAGCATGTGAGGCCATCGCCATCCTCTATCTGCCCGAGATCCTGTATCGTTATCGATCACCGGTTGAATTCTTTCATCCCACCACAGCGCATGCGCCATCGTCATGTTCAACACGCGCACGGGCATGAGTACACCGGACTTCGTCGGGGCTTCGGTAACGTGCATGATCTTCATCTTTCTCTTACCTCATGCCCGGAAATACGCCCGATCCAGTGCCCTATAGTTGACTGCCTCGGCGACGTGCGCACTTTGGATCCGTTCGCTCCCTGCGAGATCGGCGATCGTTCTCGCCACCTTCAGGACCCGGTCATGCGCGCGGACGGATAAGCCGAGGTGTGTAAGAGCCTGATCGAGGATGCGGCGGGATGGAGGGTCTAGCTCGCAGTGGCGCCGCATCGCGCGCGACGACATCTCTGCGTTCGATTGCATCGATGAGCGCGCGAACCGTTGGCGCTGGAGCTGACGCGCGGCTTCGACACGTTCCCGGATCAGCACCGAGCTTTCTCCCGGCGTGAATGTCGAGATCTCCTCCGCCGCCAGCGCCGGCACTTCGACCTGAAGATCGATCCGGTCGAGCAGCGGACCGGAGATCTTGGCGAGGTAGCGTGCGATCTGCGCCGGTGTACAGATGCATTGACGCCGACCATCGTTGAAATATCCGCATCCGCAGGGATTCAAGGCTGCGACGAGCGTGAAACGCGACGGAAACGTCAGCGTGCGCTGCACTCGGGAAATCGTGACGTAGCCGTCCTCCATCGGCTGGCGCAAGACTTCCAGTGTCGGACGCTTGAACTCCGCCAGCTCGTCGAGAAACAGCACACCGTGATGCGCGAGACTCACTTCGCCAGGGCGTGGCATCGACGCTCCGCCGACCAGTCCCGCCGTTGAAATGGTGTGATGCGGCGCGCGGAACGGACGGCGCGCGATGAGGCCCGCACCGGGCGGAAGCGTGCCGGCGACGGAATGGATCTTCGTCGTCGTGATCGATTCTTCCAGCGTGAGCCGCGGGAGAATCGACGGCAGCCGGCGCGCCAGCATCGTCTTCCCTGAGCCTGGAGGTCCGATCATCAGGATGTTGTGGCCACCCGCCGCCGCGATCTCGAGCGCGCGTTTGGCCTGCAACTGCCCGCGAACATCGGAGAAATCAGGCGCTTCGCGCGAAGGCTCAGCCGCCGGTATCGAGACGGCACGCTCGACGAGCTTCGCCCCGGTCAGGTGTCGCAACAGCTCCGGCAGATGCTGCACCCCGGTCACGTGCACGGACTGAACGGCCGCGGCTTCGCTTCCGTTTCCAGCAGGAACGACGAGCTCCCGCAGCTCCGTATCGCGCGCGAACGAAGCCGAGATCGCCAGCGTGCCCCGCACGGGCACCAGCGCGCCGTCGAGCGACAACTCGCCGACGAACAGGTGGCCGGCCACAGCTTCAGGCGGCAGGAACTCCGCGACGACGAGAATACCGATGGCAATGGGAAGGTCGAATGCCGACCCTTCCTTCTTCACGTCGGCGGGAGAGAGATTTACGGTGAAATGCCGTTGCGGCAGCCAGTAGCCGCAATGGCGAAGAGCGGAACGGACGCGCGGATACGCTTCGCGCGCGGCGGCGTCCGGAAGTCCGACCAATGTGAAGCCGGGCTGCTCGGCGATCCGAGCATCGACTTCGACGACGATTCGTACTGCATCAATCCCGAGGGTCGCGGCACTCCATACCTTGGCGAGCATGGCGGGTTGCGACCACGCGGAAGTCCCACACCGAGGCTACCTCGGCGCGCAGGCGATAGCAAGCGGTGTGATACAAGGCGCCGCCGGAGGGTCAATGCGAATCGTCATCACTCATCAAACAGACAAGGCCACTGCGCGCGGCAAGGTCGAGGCACGCATCGAAGAGCTTCTCGGGCAGCACGGCCACTACCTCAGCGAGATCAACAGGCAGTGGGAGGGAGACCGGCTTCTCTTTTCAGGGACGGCGAAAGGCTTCAAGACGAACGGCTCGATCGAGATAACCGACTCCGAGGTCGTCCTCGACGGCAGACTTCCACTGATTGCCAAGCCGTTCGAATCGCGCATCAAGAGCACCATCGAGCGCGAGGCGGCAACGATTTTCGCGGCGTAACGCCTGCGAACATCAGTCGACGTGGAAGATTTTCTTCAACGCGTCGACATTCGGATCGACGAACAGCCTGCCATCGACTTCCACAGCAGGGTCGGTACCGAGATGAAACGCCTTTGACGCGAACTCGTCGGGCTGCGCCAGCTCGTGTGCGACGTGGTGTTGCGATAGAAAGCCTTCGATCAGGCTGGTCTTCTGTTTTCTACTTCCGGGAAAAAACCTGACAGTCATCCTCCCCCTCCCTTGCCACCCAGGTTCCTGAAACTCGTTTTGGACGGATCTGTTAACGGTAGCCCTCTTTTTCTTTGCAGTCAAATAACGAATCCGTGCGAGCGTATACTCCACGCGTTTCCAGGACTTGCGAAGGAGGACCCGATGAACCTCTCCAGACGTGCATTCGCCCGCATCGCCGGCGCCGGCGCTGCTGCCGCAGTGTTGCCACCACTCGTTACCATCAAGCCGCTGCTTGCTGCGACCACACCGCCGGCAGACCTCGTTCGCCTCAGTGCGAACGAGAACCCGTACGGCCCCTCGGTGGCCGCAATCGAGGCGATGCGGAAAGCCTTCGCGCAGGCTTGGCGCTATCCGGATGAGACGCAGAACGTTCTGATCGACGCGATCGCGAAGTCCCACTCCATCTCGCGCGATCAGGTCCTCCTCGGCGCCGGATCGAGCGAGATCCTGAAGCTGGCGGCGGTGTCGTATACCGGACCGTCGCGCAAGCTCGTCGTCGCCGAGCCAACCTTCGAAGCGATCGGAACGTACTCGAAGGTCGCCGGAGCGGAGGTTGTCAGCGTCCCGCTGGACAAGGCGTACGGACACGACATCGCGAAGATGGGAAGCGTCCCCGGCGCGGCGCTGATCTACATTTGCAATCCGAACAATCCCACCGGCAGTATCACGCCGCGCGCAGCCGTGCGCAGTCTGCTGACCACTGTTCCTTCGACGACAACGATCCTCGTCGACGAGGCCTACCACCACTTCGCCTCCAGCAGCGATTACGAAAGCGTGATCCCGGCAATCGCATCCCGTCCGAATCTGATCGTGGCACGGACCTTTTCGAAGATCTACGGAATGGCCGGCCTTCGCTGCGGCTACGCCGTCTCATCGCCAGAAACGATCCGTGCCCTGGCGAAGCAACAGGCCTGGGATTCCTTGAACGTGATGGCGCTCGCCGCCGCCCACGCCAGCCTGATCGACCCGAATCACGTCGCCGAGGGACAAAAGCGAAATGCTGACACCAAGACGCACGTCGTCGCATCGCTCAAGAAACTCGGCTACGAGATCGTCCCCTCGGAGACAAACTTCATCATGATCGACGTCCGCCGCGACGTCCGCCCCCTCATCGCCGGCATGCGCACCCGCGGCGTCGGCGTCGGCCGCCTCTTCCCGGCTATGCCCCAGCACATGCGCGTCACGATCGGGAGGCCGGAGCAGATGGAGGCGTTCCTGCGCGCGTTCGCGGAGGCCGTGGCCTGAGGGGCTTCGAACGGATGGCTCCCGTCAATTCAGTGATTGACGACATCCGATCTGAATTTGGGATCATCCGACCGCACCATTGAGATCATCTGACCTGAAGTTGAGGACGTTCGTCCTGATCGACGACGTCTGACCTGAAGTGAGGACCGGGAATTCAAATTGAGATCATCTGGCCTGAGTTTCAGGGCAGAAGTCGCGCGTCCCGTTGTTCCTGTCATCCTTCCTGTCATCCTGAGAGGGTGTGCAGAAATCGCCCGTACCGAGTTCCCTGTCATCTTCCCTGGCATCCTGAGACTGCCTCAAAGCTTGTGCAGAAACCCAATCGCGCGGTGATTCTCAAGGAACGGGCGGTTGCGAGTATGTCGTACTCCACCCCCCTCCCAAAGCGGTGGCTGGCGCCACCGCACTCCAAAGCGCTTCGCGCGAAATGATGTTGTCAATCC
>JBBRNB010000005.1:0-113531 GCA_038230535.1 Thermoanaerobaculia bacterium | reverse complement strand
GGGGGCCCCCTCCCAAAGCGGTGGCTAGCGCCACCGCACTCCAAAGCGCGCCTCCGGCGCGCGAAAACCTGCGCAGAGTTGGCGAGGATTGTCCACATCATTTCGCGCGAAGCGCTTTGGAGTGCGGTGGCGCCAGCCACCGCTTTGGGAGGGGGGTGGAGTACGACATATTCGCAGCGTCCTTGAGAATCACGCTCCGGTTGGATTTCTGCACACCCTCTGAGGCTGCCGGAGCCGCGTGGGTGGTGGGCGGGTGGAGCGGCGGAGGACGCCGAAGGACCCCCTCCCTGGTCGCGGGTAGGTGGGAGGGTCGTGCAATCGTATTGAGTTGCGCCTCGTCCGCGGCCTCCCTCACTCCCGGCCTGTATTTGGGGGGGTCCTTCGGCGTCCTCCGCCGCTCCGCCCACCCACCACCCAAGCGGCTACGGCAGTCTCAGGATGACAGGTCAATGGCCTTTAACTTTAGCCCCTCACCCGCACTTCGTGTCTCCCTCTCCCCACTTCGTGGGGAGAGGGGCATCGATGTGGAAGTGCATTTATGACAACAACTTACAATCGATCGCCTTCTCCCCTCCGCAGAGGGGAGAAGGTGGCGAAGCCGGATGAGGGGTCCTAAAGTTAAGGCCATTGAGGATGGCAGGTATGTGGACCGCGCGATTCCCCGCGCAATCTCTTTGGTGAGGTCGCGAAAGCAGCTTCTGAGATCCCGATCCCGTCCCGTGAGATCCCGATCCCGTCCGGTGAGATCGCTAATCTCATCCCGTGAGATCCCGATCCCGCCCCGTGAGATCCCGATCCCGCCCCGTGAGATCCCGATCCCGTCTCGCGAGATCCCTATCTCGTCCCACGAGATCCCGATCCCGTCTCGCGAGATCCCGATCTCGTCCCACGAGATCCCGATCTCGTCCCACGAGATCGCTATCTCGTCCCGTGAGATCGCTATCTCGTCCGACGAGATCCATATCTCGTCCCATGAGATACCGATCTCTTCCCCTGAGATAGCGATCTCCTGTTTTGAGATCGCTATCCCCCCTCCGGTTAAATGGATCTCCTTTCAAGAGATCGTTATCCCCCCTCGGACGTTCAATAATGGGACGGTTGAGTCCGCGACCGTTGTCGTTTTGGACAACCGTGTGAAAATTAGCGAATCAGTGCGCCGGCTGGCCGGATTCACTCCAGACCGCCACTCTCCTTGCGCTGACGCTGACCATCGCCGATTTCCCGCCGGTGACGACGCGGTAGTCACCGGGCGCGAGACCGAGCATGCCGAAGAAGCCTGTGCCGTCCGTGTACGTCGTGCGCGAGGTCCGCGTTCCCACCGACTCGATCGTCACCAGCATGCCATCGACACCGGTATTGCCCATGACTGAGCCTGTCGTTTCCTCCGCTCTTCGCGGTGGGGGAGAGGTGGTGGCGAAGAGCGGTCCAGTCATTCGCTCGAATGCCGTCCGGCCGTCGGTGGCGGTGCTCGTGCGCAAAGCGGCGAAGAACTCTTCGTTCGGGCGTTTCGGAGTGAAGACGCCGGCCACCGGCAGCGCGTAGGGGTTCTTTTTCACGGCGTTGTTGGTGCTATTGGCGAGAATCGACCATGGCTTGGTATCGCCCATGGCGAAGAAGAGGATGCCATCGGCGTTCGCTTCGCGTGTACGGCGCGCCTGACGCAGTGTTCCTTCGATCGAGTTGAGATAGGCCCCGATGCCGGGAACTGCCACGCGGCGGTTGGCATGTGCGGTGTTGACGACGAACCGCAGCCAGTCGTCAAACTGTTTCCGTTCAGCCGGAGCGTGTTCGCGTTTGTACAGCATCGGGCTGGCAAGGTCGATGATGCCCTCGCGCAGCCACGCATCCCAATCCTGGAAGGCCACGCGGTAGGAGTCGGTGTTGGCGAAGCCACCGCTTGCGCCCGGCCCGCCACCCCACGCGATGAGCGCAGCCGAGATGGTGATCGACGGGCGAATGGCTTTCGCGCCGAGGGTAAGACGGCGGACGAAACTCGTCACCTGCTCGCGGCGCCAATCGTTCCAGAGCGGATCCTTCGCGTGCGGAGGCCGTCCGTATCGTGCTTGAAACCGCGCCACGCTGGTCTCGTTGTAGCCCACGTCTCCCCGAGGAGCTTCGGGATAGCGAATACGGTCGAGGTGGATGCCGTCGATGTCGTATGCGCGGACAAGATGGAGCAGGACCTCGGCCGTGTACGCAGCCGCATCTGGATGCCCGAGGTCGATGTACCAATCGGAAGCGAACTGATAGCGCCCGTTGCTCGTTCTCGTGCCCCATTGCCGTGCCCCGCGGTAGGGGCGGCTCGTCTTCGCATCCCAGAAGTGCTGCAGGAAAACGTGATTGGGATCGCGCGGAAGAGGATCGGTATTCGGATCGCCATGAAAGACAGCGCCGACGATCACGAACGCATGGACCTCGATTCCGCGCGCGTGCGCCCCATCGAGCAGCGCCCTGAGCGGATCGAACGTGCCATCCATCGCCTCGGCCAGCGGTTCCGCGGCGTCGAGGTACCAGGCATCTCCACGCCGCCGCACCTGCACGAAGAGGGCGTTGGCGTTGCTCTCGATGGCCGCATCGACGATACGATCGACATCCGCGCGGGTCGCGAACGGCGTCCGGAAGGTGTCGACCCAGTAGGCGCGGTATTCAGGACGAGACTCTTCCCCATACACCGCGGTGGCGGACAAGAACAGGAGGATTGTGAGGAAACGCTTCACTGAACAGAGATGATTGTAAATGTTGAATGTTCAATGTTGAAATGGGGGGATGGGGAGTGGGGCGTGGGAGAATGAAGACCGTCCCAGTCAGGCGCTCACTTCTCCCACACCCCACTCCCCGATTATTCATGCTCACGATCCTCAAACCTCCGCCCGGCGATCGCCCGCTCAAGACTCTCGAGCGCATCCTGTCAAAGGCCGGTCTCGGCTCGAGAAAGGATGCGCGCAGGTGGATCGGAGAGGGGCGTGTGCGCGTCAACGAGCTCGTGGTCAAGGACCCTGACGTCTGGGTCGACCTCGAGCGCGATCGGATCGATTTCGACGGGAAGCCGTTGCAAGCCGGGGAGCGCGTCTATCTTCTGCTGCACAAGCCCGTTGGGTATCTCACGACGCGTCATGACCCGCAAAGCCGCCCCACCATCTACGAGCTCCTCCCGGAGGAGAAACGTCACCTCTCCTATGTTGGCAGGCTCGATCTCGACACGAGCGGCCTGCTCATCCTGACGAACGACAACCAGCTCGCCGAACGGCTGACGAATCCCGAATACCACGTCCCGAAGACCTACCTCGTCAACACCGGCCAGCCGATCACAGACGCAGATCTCGATGCCCTCAGCCGTGGCATCGAGCTGCCTGACGGCCCGACGCGGCCAGCGTCCGTTATACGCGTGCGCGAGAACGCGTTCGAGATCACCATCACCGAGGGGCGCAACCGGCAAGTCCGGCGGATGGTCGAAGCGCTGAACGCCTCGGTGGTCACACTGGTCCGCATCGCCATCGGATCAATCGTCATCGGAGAGCTGCCGGAGGGGAAGACGAGGATGCTGACCGCTGATGAGGTCGAGGGTTTGAAGGGGGTCGGCGGTTCGTAGCGCCAGCGCTACGAGGTGCTCTCGTTATACGATTCAAAATCCATGTGGACCGCACGCCGAATCATCAAAGAGCTCGCTGATCACGACCACCGCCGCCGCATTCTCGTGGCCTTCTGGCGGTTCGGCGACGACACCGCAAAGCTGATTGCCGTGGCTCAATTGGCTAAGGCGCTCCATTTCCGCGAGGAGTCGATCCGGAAGATGCCTGTGGAGAAGAAGGCCGATCTCTTCGCCTCGCGGGCCTCGGGGCCGGAGTTCGAGCAGGCACTCGATGCCGCGCTGATGCACTACCACACGCACGAGCAGAGCGCGCTCCTGGCTGCGTTCCTGGACCACTGGAAGATCCCGCACGTAAACGGCTCGATCGAGTCGGATGATTATTCAGCTCCGTCTGCCGATCAGGTGCGCGAGGCTGTTCGCGAGCTCAACACGTTCCCGTCGCGTGACGTCGCCATCTACCTCGCATCAGCAGGGTTGCTGATGGGAGAGGACTGGCGCGCCTCGACATGGCCAGTGGTCGACGAGATGGCAGGTTCGCTGGGGTAGCAGGTTGGTGGGGCAGTGGGTCTGCGGGCCAGTGGATCAGTGGATCAGTGGGTCAGTGGGTCAGTGGGTCAGTAGATCAGTGATCAGTCGATCAGGATCAGCCTGGCGAAACCCAGCTCGGTTGATTGCTCCTGATCCACCAATCTACTAATCCACTGATCTACCAATCCATGCTCCTGATCCACAATCTACTAATCCACTGATCTAGCAATCCATGCTCCTGATCCACCGATCACCAATCCACTGATCTACCGATCACCAATCCACCAACCCCAACCCTACGGACTGTACCTTCTCGTCGGCACGCCTTCCGCTTTGCTGATGCTCAGCTCGGCCATGAGCTTGATCAGCTTGCGGCCCTCGGCATCGGACACAAGATAGGTTTCGCACAGCAGGGCGATGTGCGACTGCGGTTCTTCGGCTGAAATCGTGAAGCCGTTCATCGGCTGGTCCGGCCGCGTGGTCTCCGTGCGGCGCCAGGCACCGTTGATGATTTCGAAGCGAAGAAACTGAGTTCCTTTTCCCGACTGGAATGTTTGCGCCGCCACAGCCGGGATGCCGCGCGCATTGGCCTTCTGCTCGTCAAGCGCGCGCGCCACGAATGAGGAGATCATCTCGCGCAGCGTCTTCATCGCCTCATCGGATGCGCGCACGATCTCCACGCCTGCGTGGTAGACGCTCTTCTCGCTGGCATTGCGGGCCATTTTCTGGAGCGTGTTGCGCGTGATGTGGCACTCCAGCGTGACCGGAATCCCTTCCCACTCGAAGATGAAGGTGCAGTTGGAGCCCTCGGGGGGGATGTTGCCTTGATGCGCGATGCGGACTCCGCACAACGAGGCGTCGATGAGATACACGCGCGCCGAGCCGACGCGGCCCGCGAGAGGGCGGACGAGCGTCACGCGCTGGTATCTTCTTCGTTCGTCGTCCTGCCCGGCCAAAGCGGAGTAAGTCTAAAGCAAAGATGCCGCAAGAATGGTGCGCGAATTCAGGCTATCCCTCGATCACGGTCACTCTCGCCAGCCGAACGCGGCGACTGCGATCGTGATCGCCTGAACCACCAGCACGAGCGCGACACATGCAGTCCAGCCGCCGAAGCGCCAGAAGAATCCTGGCAGAACCCCGCTCACGCTGCCTCCGGCGTAGTAACAGGCGACGTAGAGCCCTGCCGCCGAGGAGCGGCCACCGGCTGGGGCCGCGGCCTGGATGTAGCTCGTCGATGCGGACTGACAGACGAAGACGCCCGATGAGCAGAGCACGAGGCCGGTCAGGATCAGCGGCAGCGAGTGGAGCAGCGTCATCGACACGCCGGCCATCGAGGCGATGACCGCCACGATGAGGACCGGACGCGAGCCGGCGCGGCCGATTCCGATGCCCGCGAGCGGCGTGATGATCAATCCGACCAGATAAACCACGAAGAGCGAGCTGAGTTGCGCCGGCGTCAGCAGATACGGCGGTGCAGCAAGGTGGAATGTGATGTAAGTGAAGATGGCCACGAGCGAGAAGAGGACGTTGAACCCGACGACGTACGTAGCCACGAGGCGCGGATTGCGCAGATGACGGAACATGCCGCCGTCCGTTCGCGGAGGCGCCAGCGCGGGCTTGTGATCGCGCGGAAGCCAGCGTGCGATCACCGCTCCGAAGAGAAGATCGCAGGCGGCGATGACGATAAATCCGAGGCGCCAGCTCGGCGCGATCCAGGGGATGATGCGATGCGTGGCCGCGTAACCGGCGAAGACACGCCCGGCGAAACCGCCGAGCACTGTCGCGCTGACGTAGAGCGACATGGCCGAGGCCACTCGCGCCGGCGGCCACTCCTCGGCGATGTAGGCAATGGCCACGCCGAAGATGCCCGGCATCACCAGACCCTGCAGGAAGCGCCATAGGATCAGCATAGGAAGTGACGTCGCGGTCGAGGCCAGGATCGTCGGGACGGCCAGTAGCAGCGTGGCGGTGACGATGACGCGCCTGCGCCCGACGCGCTCGGCGATGAGTCCGCAGAATGGCGCGGAGATCGCGACGCCGATCGTGGCCGCGCTTACGGTCATCCCGACGGCTGCCTTCGATGCCGAGAAGATTCGCACCAGCATCGGCAGCAGCGGCTGCGTCGCGTAGAGGTTGAGGAACGCGGCGATGCCGGCGAGCATGACGGCGATCGTGCTGGCTGCCGAGGAGGTGGCCAGTTGGGCGCCGAACGGTTCCTCGTCTGCCTGCGCGCTCGTGCCGGTGGCCACGACGGCGTCAGCCGTGTCTTTGACGACGATACGCCGTCGAAAGGCGCGCTCGAGGGTTCTGCGGAAGCCGGCCATCGCGCGGGGGATTACATCACGCGATGTCGTGTCATCATCGCTCCCCGTGCCTACCGCCTCGGACGTGATCGCGACATTTCGCGCCGATACGATCGCGGCTTTCATCGCCGTGGTGCTCATCGCGATGGGCGCAGGGATGCTGCTCCTCGGCGCGCTGAGTGCGCGCAAGGCGCGAGCATCGTTCCTCTACACCGGTCTTCTCTCAATCTTCTACGGGACGCGGCTGGCCTTCAATACGTCATCGTTCGAGCTGCTTTCGGAACATCCGCATTGGCTCAACTACGTACGCTCCGCGTTCGAATACCTGGTGCCGATCCCGGCGGCGTTGCTGTTTCAGACGTTCAGCGGAAGCCGCTGGCGCATCTTGCACCGCATCACCTCCGGCCTGCTCGTAGTCAGTGCGGCCGTGGCGATTCCGTATGAGATCGCGATACACACGCCGTTCGCTCTGCAACCGGTCATCAACAAGGTGATCCTGTCGTTGTTGGCCGTGTTGGTTCTGGACCTCGTCTCCCCCGGAACGGAGGCGGGCGACTGGAAGCTCGTCCGAATCGGTGCGCTCGTCTTCGCGGCGTTCGTCGTCAACGAGCATCTTCGCCTCGTGCGCGATCCATTCGGACTCACCCGTGAGCCGACCGGCTTCCTCTTCCTGATGCTCACGATCATCATCACCACAATGCAGCGGGGAACGCGCGCGCAGCAGAGACTCCTCGAGGTCGACAGCGAGCTGGCCACGGCGCGAAAGATTCAGATGGCGGCGTTGCCGCGTACGAATCCAAACCTGACCGGCATCGAAGTCGCCGCCGTCTACACCCCTGCCTCCGACGTAGCCGGAGATTTCTACGATTTCCTCGAGCTCGAGACCGGCTGCCTCGGCGTATTCATCGCGGATGTGTCAGGCCATGGCGTACCCGCCGCACTCGTAGCATCGATGCTGAAGATCGCCCTGGCGACGCAGAGCGAGAATGCATCATCGCCCGCACGCATCCTCTCCGCCCTCAACGCACTTTTCTGCGGCCGCCTGGAGCGACAGTTCATCACCGCGTCGTACATCCACATCGATCCGGCTGCCAGTACGCTGGTGGTCGCATCAGCCGGCCATCCTCCCCCGATTCTCCGTCATGCGAACGGGACCACGGAGGAGATCATCGCCGCCGGCGTCGTCCTCGGCCGCTTCCGCGACGGACGCTACGACGAGGTCACGCGTCCATTCGTTCCGGGCGACACCCTCGTCCTCTACACCGACGGCGTGACGGAGACCGCGAACAAGGCTGCCGAAATGTGGGGCGACGAACGCCTGCTCGCCACGATCGGCAAGCAGGTTGTCGCCTCGGCGGCTCAACTCGCCGCGACGATTGTCAACGAGGTGGCCGGGTGGCGAGGTATCGCGGGTGCACCGGATGACGACGTGACGTTGATCGTGGTGAATAGATACAACTCTGTATAAATACAAGTTTGTATATTGAGTGACGGCGACAGAAAGATCCGCGGTTGCCGGCGGCGCGCGAAGGCGCGTCGGACAGTCTAGCCCCTGGCTCGGCCAGGGGAATCGTCAGACAGTGGATTTTGCGGGCCGCGAAGGCGGTCGCCACAACGGTAACCTTCTCTCGTTGGGCGCTTTGTGGCGACCGCCTTCGCGGCCGCAGCCTCATCATCGTTTGGGTACCCCGCGCCGAGCGCGGGGCTATCTTGTTCCGCGCGCCTTCGCGCGCGACGCGTACGATCCGCGGTTGGCGGTGGAGGTTGACGGTCAGGATGACGCTGCGCTGATCGGGTCCGATAGGACTGCTTGTCCCCTATGGCGCGATGACCCGAAGTCCCTTGAATCGCTGACGGTAGAAGCCACGATCGCGAGTAAGCAAGGCATCGCACTGAGCGAGAGCGTGGGCACCAATGAGCAGGTCTGCTACGACTCTGAGCCGCGAAGCACCGGGTGCACTTCGGAGATCCCGCCAGAATCTCCCGGTCTTTGCAGCGGCCTCCTTGGAAATTGGCTCGAATTGGATTCCGAGCAGATTGAGGGCTTCGTCGAACGCAGCCTCCGTCTGAAAATGAGCTCGAACTTCAGCCCAGACGACGTCACACGCAACGAGCGCACCGGTGTCGTAGGCGAGTCGCAGTGCCTTGCGCGATCGGGCTCCGTGGATAGGGTCGGCACCCAGAACATCCAGAAGAACGGATGAGTCGACCGCAACCTTCACCGGCGTCGCGCCGTGGCTTTCTTCTTGCGCCGGATGGGGCGAGGTCCCCGCATCTCGTCGAGGATGTCGTCGACCGGCTTGCCGAGATCGAGACGGCCGAACAGCCGGTCTACCGGATGATCGTTGACGTCTCCCTTGCGCAGAACGGCGGCGCCGCCACGAAGCTCGAACTGCACGACCGTTCCCGCCGTCAGTCCAAGCTTCTCTCGGAGCTCGATAGGAACCGTTAGTTGTCCCTTGGAGGACATCGTGCTCTTCATGGTGAGTACAGAATACTACGTCTTACCGATTTGGTAAGGAATACTCAATGCAGAAACATCGGCATCCCCATCACATCGGCGACTTTGAACCGGTAGTTCGCAACATCGTAGAACCGGTCGACATCGACGCGCTTTCTGCCACTGCCGCCGACTTCGATCGGGACGGCGGTGTAACGGCCGTCGACGACGGCGACCATCTTGCCGGTCTCGCCGCGGTGCATCAGGTCGGCGGCCAGGCTGCCGTAGTTGTTGGCGACTAGCTGGTCGAGGGAGTCGGGAGCGCCAGAGCGCATGAGGTAGGCGAGGCGCTGGTAGATCACTTTGTCGCGGGTGCGTTCCTCGAGATAGTCGCTGACGATACCGCCGATGCCGCCGAGCTTGCGGTTGCCGTAGGCGTCGGCTTCGCCACTCTCGATCGTTCCGCCGCCGATGATGCGCGCGCCTTCTGAGACGGCCACGACAGCGTAGTTGCTCGGGTTGTCGCGTCGATCACCGTCGAGTAGGTTGTAGAGCTTCTCGCAGTCGAACGGCACCTCGGCGATGACGGCGCGGTCGACGCCGGCAAGGTATGACGCAAGCAGACAGGTTTCGCCGGAGTAGCGGCCGAACAGTTCGACGACCAGGAAGCGCTCGTGGGAGCCCGCACCGGTGCGGAGATCATTGATGAACATGACCGATCTGGTGACGGCTGTGGAGAAGCCGAGGCAGTAGTCCGTGCCGAAGACGTCGTTATCCATCGTCTTCGGGATGGCCAGCAGGGCGACACCTTCCTGATGCAGGCGGCGCGCAAATGTCAGTGTTCCGTCGCCGCCGAGAGCCACTAAGCCGTCGAGCTGGAGAAACTCGATCACGCGGAGCGCCGCCGCGGTCAGGTCGTAACGTCCGCGCTCGTCCGGATTCCCCTTCAGTGGCAGGAGATGGGCCGGGATATGTTCGAGCTTGCTGATCGACGGATTGATGCGCGAGGTGTGCAGCATCGTGCCGCCGAAACGGTCGATGGAGCGGGTATTGATCCGGCTGAGCGGTGTGATCCAGGCCGAGTTGCCGGCGCCTTGCTCGGGGATGATGTTGATCAGCGATGCCCAGCCGCGGCGAAGCCCGAGGATTTCGTAGCTGTCGTGTTCGAGCAGCCGGCCTACGAATGCTTTGATGGCTGCGTTGAGTCCCGGCACGTCGCCGCCGCCGGTGAGGATGGCGATTCGTTTCATCGCTTCAATCGAGCGTTGGCCGCTTTCTCTCCTTCCGGGAAGAAGACCACTTTCAACGCCTCGTGCCGGTCGAAACGTGCAACACCTTCGTGAAACTCGTTGAGCGAATCGAACGTGGCCTGCACGATCCAGTCGACGTCGAGGCCGGATTTGAGCAGGGCCAGCATCCGTTGCCAGGTACCGTACATCCGCCGGCCGATGATTCCCTGCAGGGTCACCCCTTTGAAGATGACGTTGCGGGTGTAGTCGTTGATGGTGACGGAGTGACCGGCCGGGAGGCCGAGGAGCGAGAGGAGGCCGCCCATGCGCACGATGTCGAGCGCCAGGTTGATCGCGGCAGGCGCACCGGACATCTCGAGCACGACATCGACGCCCTCGCCATCGGTGACCGCGTCGACGGCCGCCTTCACCTCTTCGGCGCTCGTCGTCCGGACGTTGAAGGCGTGCAGGTTTCCAAAGTTGTGACTCGCGGCCCAGCGGCGGGCCGACTCGAGTGCGTGGTCACTCACGTCGGTCACGACCACGGTGCTGGCGCCGCTGTGCTCCGCGATCGCCGCGGCCATGGCTCCGATCGGACCGAAGCCAGTGATGGCCACGGACTTGCCGGCCAGGTCGCAGATCTGGGTCGCATGTACGGCGTTGCCGAGCGCATCGAGGAAGGCGCCGACGCGCAGCGGTACGTACGGACCGAGCTTCACTACGTTTGCCGCGGGGACCTTCACGAATTCGGCGAACGCCCCATCCTCGTGCAGTCCGTAAATCCGCGTGCGGTCGCAGATGTGGCCGTTGCCGGTGCGGCAGCGCGGGCACTCTCCGCATACGACGTGCATCTCGGCGGAGACGTAGTCGCCGATCTCGAGGTGCCCTTCATAGGAGCGTTGGGCTCGCGCGCCAAGCGCTTCGACGAAGCCGCAGAACTCGTGGCCGTAGATGCGCGGCGGCGTGACCTTGTCGCGGATCGACGGGTCCCAGTGGTAGATGTGCTTGTCGGTGCCGCAGACCGCCGCGGCGGCGACGCGGATCAGCACCTCGTCAGGATCTGGCTGCGGGACGGGGCGGTCCTGGATGGATGTGCCCTCGCGACCATCGACGGGTTTGGTTTTGACGACAGCTAGCATGGCTCCCCAGTCTATCCCGACTGCAGGGCGAGATTCATCCGTGATTGCCGTAGAATCCACTAGTCCCGAGATGAGGAGAACCCATGCCCGAGGAGATAAGAGTATTTATCGGATCGGCCAGCGAAGATCTCCCGATCGTGGAGGTCGTAAGAGCTTCGTTGAAACGCGTTAAGAACGCGACCATCGTGCCGAAGTCATGGACCGAGGATGACATTAGAACGCCGAGCGGGATGTTTCTTGACGACCTCATTCGGGAGGCGAGCGAGAATGACCTTGGCATCTTCGTGCTCGGACCATCGGACATGGTCGACAGCCGGGGAATCCTGCAGCCTGCGCCGCGCGACAATGTCATTTTCGAGCTTGGTTTATTCATGAGCCAGCTCGGACGCGAGCGCATCGTGGTACTTGCGCCTACGTGGCGGACGAAGCTCAAGATCTTTTCTGATTTGGTCGGTTTCAACGCTATCTCGTACCCGTTGCCGAAGGGCAAGAAGGTCGCGACAATCCCAAAGGATGAGTTGAAGATGATCCTTTCAGATGCCTGCCGAAAGATCAAGAACAGGGTGCTCAGGGCCGGAGTTCGTACGGTTGTGTGGGGGCGCGGTCCGAAGAGCGTCAACGCCGTGGGCGGCAAGATGGAAGAGTTCATCCGCGGTTTGGATTTGTCGTCCAGTCGCAAGGTTCAGAACCTCGCTCTCGACATGGAGCACACCTGGGATCTGCTCTACGGGGAAATCCTTGCGAACCCCTCAGCTCATGACGTGCATGTGCAGGTGTTGATGATTGACCACCGATCCGAAGCGATAAGAATGGTTGCCAGCGCGAGTGTGTCGCAGAAAATAGCTGCCCGCAGCGAGAAGCAGATCGTCGGCGACTGTCGCCACAACGCGGCGGCGTTGTCGAAACGGAACATCATTTTCGAATGCCGCGCGTATAGCGAGGTTCCGACGTTTCATGGATTCCTTTTCAACGATATGTTGCTGTTCAGTTTCTGCAATATCGAAGACGGCAGGCTTTGGGCCAAACGCACACCATATCTTCAACTCGAAGAGCCCTCTGCGCGTAGCCGCGATGAGGCAGCGAACTACTTCATCGGGACGTTTCGAAACTGGTTCGAGCATCGTTGGACCACGGCGCGCAGCATCTGGCCGGAGATCCGAACATGACTACGATTCGAATCGGCCATCGCGGCGCCGCCGGTTACGAGCCTGAGAACACCCTCTGCTCATTTCGCCGCGCGATCAGCATTGGCGTCGATTTCGTGGAGACCGATCTGCAGCAGACCGCCGACGGGCACTTGGTGGTGATGCATGACAAGCGAGTCGATCGAACTTCAGACGGCACGGGCCTGGTCGCATCGATGACGCTCGAGGAACTCGAGAAGCTCGACGTCTCAAGAGGCAATGGCGAGAGAGTTCCGACGCTGGATGAGTTGCTTTCTCTTGCGACGGGGCGCGTCGGATTGATGTTGGAGATCATCACGCCCGGAATCGGGCGTGAAGTAGCGGAGCGGGTTCGTACATTCGGCTTCGACGGACCGGTGATCTACGCATCGTTTTATCACGCCGAGCTTCTAGCGGTCGAAGCAGTCTATGCTCGCGCGGCGCGGCTTGCATTGATCGAGTGCGTGCCCATCGACGCGACCGGGTTTGTACGCGACGCGCATGCTACTCACGTCGGGCTCGCGCTCGATTCCGTGACACCGCAGTTCGTGAACGCCCTTCGCGGCGTCGGAACTCAGGTGTTCGTATATACGGCGAACGATCCTCGGGACATCGCGATGCTCAAGTCGCTGCCGGTTGATGGAATCATCTCTGACTTCCCCGACCGGATCTGAATCGCCGGGTTAGAATCGCGCCCCATATGCGCACGACCGAGAGCCGCACCCGTGTACGGTACAAAGAGACCGACCAGATGGCGATCGCCCATCACGCCAACTACGTCGTCTGGTTCGAGATCGGACGTACGGATCTCTGTCGCGAAGCCGGGTTCCCGTATCGCGAGATCGAAGAGCGTGGGCTCATCCTGGTGGTCACGGAGATCGTCTGCCGTTATCGGGTGCCCTATCGCTATGACGACGAGGTTGTGATCCGGACGTCGGTGTCCGAGGCGGCCAGCCGGATGATGCGCTTCACGTATGAGTTGCGAGATGCCTCAGGCGAGCGCCTGCACGCCACTGGCACGTCGTCACACGTATGGGTCGACCGCACCACGCGACGGCCGGTCATCGCAGAGGCGGATGTGATGAAGGCGTTCGAGGAATGGGTGGGGTGAGAGCGGTTGAACATTCAACGTTGCTTTTTCAACCATCCCCCCCACCTTCACGAACAGGCGTAGACTCCATGAGAGTCGACAGTCGAAGGCCCAACCCCGACGGCCGGCTCCAGGGGAGGCTCCATGAAACGTTTGGTTGCATGTGTCATCGTCATCCTTTCGGTCGTTCCGATCGTATTCGCGCAGGAGACGACGGTGATGGGGACGACTCCGCCGAGGGAGCCGGCGCTGGCGATGCTGGCGTTGGAGGTAACGGACTCGCGAGGGAACCATGTTTCATCGCTGAAGAAGGACGACTTTCAGGTGGCCATCGACGGGGTCCCGGTCGATGTACGTAAGTTCTCTGAGCGGGGAGCGGCTGGAACGGCTGCGGGTGAGATGCGGCGCATCGCCATTCTGTTCGACTCAACGACGCTTTCCTCGGGAGCGCGACGGCAGGCTGCTGACGCCATTCACGGATTCCTGGCGCGCACGCTGCGGCCGGGTGACATGGCTGTGATTCTCTCGGGCGGGCAGTCGATGCGTACGCTGACGGGTTGGACGGCGGATCCGAAAGAGATCGGCATGGCGCTCCAACAGGTGTCCAGCGAGTCGTCGACGCCTCTTGCGAATGCGCAGGCCGAGGCTGAGAAGCGGATCCGCGAGATTGCCACCGACATTCAGCAGGCGGGTGCGGCGGGGCATACGTTCTACACGTTTGAGGCCCTGATTGACGCGGCGCGCGCCTGCGCCGCGGCGAGTTACCACGATTCCGAGCAGAGCCTCAGCATCATGACCTCGGTCGTGGGCCTTTTCACTGCTCGCACCCGGAATGTACTGATCGTCGTTGGCGGCGGGTTGCCCAGGAAACCGGGAGCGGGTGTGTTTCAGTATGTCGAGAACCTGCGTGCAACTGCTCAGAGTGGGGCGCTGGGACCTGACCTGCAAAGAGGTTCGCAGCGCAGCTCCCCGATGGGCGAGTCGTCATCGTACGATCTGACCACGCTGTTCGAGTCGTTCGGCGAGCGCGCATGGAGGCGCGGCGTCGTGTTCTACGCCATCAGCTCCGACATCGCCGAAGATTCGGGGGGCCGTATCGAAGTACAGCAACCTGGCGACCGGCTTGCTGCGTTCACCAATAACATCGCCCGCTTCGCTGGCTACGATCTGCTCGCCGAGGAGACCGGCGGCCAGTCCTTTGTCGGGCGTTCGGCCGCGGATGCGCTGAAACGGATCGACTCGGATCTCGACTCGTTCTACACGGTTGGTGTGCATCCGCCGGAACCGATTGCCGGGAAACGGATGGTGTCAGTGAAGGTGAAGAACGGCTACGGCCTGCGCGTGACGCGCGGCAGCGCAGGATTGGGGACGATCGCGGACGAGATGGATGGCCGCGTTCAGGCCAACCACCTCCTCAAACCGACAGACAACTCCCTCGGCATCTCGCTTGTTGCGGCGCCACCGGTTTCGGACGGGGAGAAGCGCGTCGTGGCGGTCGATGTGATGATCCCGATCCGCAAGCTGAAGCTGACTCCGGATGGCTCCGGGATCGCCGGCGCCTTCACCGTTTTCATCTCCACCGGCGATCCCTTTGGCCGTTTCTCCACTGTGAACCATCAGACAAAGGAGATCCGCTGGCCGGCCGACGCTGTGATGCGCGCCGGCAACAAGGCACTCACATTCCGCGTGAACGTCGTGCTGCAGCCAGGGCTATCGCAGATCTCGGTCGGCGTGATCGACGAGAAGTCGCAGGAGAAGGGGTTCGACCGGCTGTCGGTGTAGATGCCCCAAAACCATGGCACCACAGAGACATTGAGAGCACAGAGAAGAGAAAGCATAGTCAACTCTCCGTGATGCCTGTTTCTCTGTGGTGATCAGTCGTTCGCTGGAAGTTCGGCCAGGTGCTCCGAACCTCGGCAGGCCACGGCGAGCCGGGGTCGGCGTCGAGATAACGTTGCCACGCCTTCCCGCGCCTCCTTCGACAATCCCTGCATCGTTTGATTTACGAGAAGCATCGCTTGATTTTTCAACCTTGCGTCAGGACCTTGGAAGCCGCAGATCCGCCCGCACGCCACCTGCGGACGAAGCGTCCAGCGCGATTGAGCCGCCGTAGAGCTCCGCGAGGTCTCGGACGATGGCGAGGCCGAAGCCGGAGCCGGGGGCGGCTTCATCGGCGCGGACTCCGCGTTGAAGGACGGCATCGCGCAGGGTGGGGTCGAGGCCGGGGCCGTCGTCGTCGATGGTGATGAGGATGTTGGTTTGTTCCAGCGATGTGGTGAGCGAGACGCCGGATTTTGCCCACTTGCAGGCGTTGTCGAGCAGGTTGCCGAGCATCTCGTCGAGGTCTTCCCGATGAGTGCGGACGGCGTGATCCGGCGTAACGTTCACGTTGATCGACAGGCCTCGGCCGGCGTGAAGGCGGAGGAGTGTGCGGGCCAGGGCGCTCGCGGAATCGAGGACGGAGCAGCGTGTGCCGAGGGTGGTGCCTGACGCGGCGGCACGGGCGTGGGCGAGGTGATAGTCGATCTGGCGGCGCATCCGTTCGAGTTGCATTCGCATCTCGGCAGCCAGTTCCGATTGCCCCCCGTCTTCTGCGCGATCGACTTCGTGCGACAACACGGCCAGCGGGGTCTTCAGACCGTGAGCGAGGTCGCCTGCCTTTCCCAGGGCGCGGCGCACGACTTCGTCGCGATGGTCCAGCAGTGCGTTCAGGTCATTCACCAGCGGCTGCACCTCGGAGGGATACCGTCCTTCGAGCCGCCGCTCGCCGCCGTCGCGCACGGCGGTCAGGCGCGCTCGCAGTTCGTCGAACGGAGAGAGTCCGCGCCGCATCAGAAAAACACCGATGGCGATGAGGATCAGCGACACACCAACCAGCGGCATGTGATCGATACGCATCACGAACGATTGCGGGAAGTGGCGGAACATCGTCATCGAGGCCACGTGGAAAACGGCCAGCATTCCGCCTGCAAAGATGATCGAACCGATGAGCAGGCGCGTGCGAAAAGACTTCATCACTCGCCTTCGATCCGGTAGCCGAGGCCGCGAACGGTCTCGATGAGAGGCGATCCGAGTTTTCGCCGCAGACGGCCGATGAACACCTCCACGGTGTTGGAGTCGCGGTCGAAGCTCTGCGCGTAGATGTGTTCCGTCAACTCGCTTTGCGACACGACGCGGCCGCGGTGGTGCATGAGATAAGACAGGACGCGGAATTCGTGGCCGGTCAATTTCACCGGTGTCCCGTCGAGCGTGACGCGGGCATTGCGGGGATCGAGGACGACCGCGCCGCAGCGAAGCTCGGGACTGAGCTGTCCGCTGGCGCGTCGGATGAGCGCGCGCAGGCGGGCCAGCACCTCTTCCATCCGGAACGGTTTGGCGACGTAGTCGTCCGCGCCGCCGTCGATGCCGCGGACCTTCTCATGCCAGCTATCGCGCGCCGTCAAAACCAGTACCGGGACAGCGATCCCGGCATCGCGCCAGCGGCGGAGCACGGTCAGTCCGTCGATCTTCGGCAATCCGAGATCGAGGACGATTGCGTCGTACTGCTCGGTCGAGCCGAGGAAGTCCGCACGCTCACCGTCGGCCGCGCAATCGACCGCGTAGCCTGCATCGGTCAGCGCGCTTTCGAGCTGCCGGGTGAGGATTGGTTCGTCTTCGACGATCAGGATGCGCATGTGGGGTATTTGCAAAGTCTGGTAGTCAGCCAGTAGACACCTGCCAGTCTGAATACAATCTGAACAAACACCGTGTAGAATGCACGCCACAACGAAACGACTCTGGACGGCGCAGCCTCAGGCTGCGCCGTTTTCGTTTCAGGAAGGATTTGAGATGAGAGCAATGAACTTCGGTATCGCACTTGTGCTTGTCGCCGGATCAGCCGCGGCTTCCCCCTGTTCTGTCGGCGTGACCGCGCAGCCCGAGATGCCTGCCTTTGGCGTGCCTGTCTCCATTCACTACGGCGCCGAATACCGGGGCTTCCTGGGTGAGCCGGCAGTCGTCATCGCTGGAACCCAGATCACCATCGATCAGCTCACGGCGGTCGCTGATCCGGTGCAGGCTGGCGTGATCCCTTGCGGTGAGAAGGTCGTTGCAGTCGGTGTACTGTCGTCCGGCGTCTACCAGGTGACCGTTCGAATGGGGTTCCTGGGTTCCATGACCGGATCGTTTGTGGTTCCGCCGGCCAGGGCATCTATCTGCGCGTTCGTTGTTGATGCCAATGATGCACCCTCTACCGGCCCTGCCAGCGGGACTACAGCAGTCTCGGTCAGCACCGACCACAACTCTGTACTCCTCCATTTCGAGAATCGTGGCTTCGCCGAATCTGTCGGGGAGGGCGCGTCCGGAGGACCGGTGTTAGGTGTGCCAGTGATCCAGACCAGCGGCAACAGGATCATGGTGAGCCAAACGTATGTGCTGCCCATGACTTCGGAGCTCCCTCCTTACCGGGTGTACGGACGATTCTGCCAGGCCGAAGACATCGATCTCGGTGCTTTGGCACATGGAACCTATACTCTGATCTGGACTTACGCCACTCCAACCGGGCCGGTTCCGGTCACGATGCCGTTCAGCTATGGCTCAGAAGGTCGTCGCAGGGCGGCCGGGAGGGGATGAGGTTTCGCGGGTGCTGTACTGAAGTTGGTCAGGCAACTAGGCGGTGTCCCGCCCCGCACCCCACCAAAACCTGAACCCAACCTGAACATCCCGTTCAAGTTTCATTCAGCGCGAAAGCCGCAACCTGTGCGGCATGATCCTTTTGCGCGGACTCACAAAGACATACGACACACCTGCCGGAGCTTTCCCGGCGCTTCGGAACATCGATCTCGAGATTGACGCCGGCGAGTTTGTGGCCATCGTCGGGAAGTCGGGGAGTGGAAAGTCGACGCTGCTGAACATGGTCGGTGGGATCGACCGCCCCTCATCGGGATCGCTGACGGTGGGTGGTTCGTCGATCGGGAGCCTGACCCATAACGAGCTGGCGTTGTGGCGCGGGCGTACCGTCGGATTCGTTTTTCAGTTCTTTCAACTGCTGCCGGCGCTGACGGTTGCCGAGAACGTCATGCTGCCGATGGACTTCTGCGGTACTCGTCCAGCAGGGCAGCGGCGGCGACGCGCGTTGGAGTTGCTCCATCGGGTCAGCGTTGCCGATCAGGCGGACAAGCTTCCGTCCGCGCTCTCCGGTGGGCAGCAGCAGCGGGTGGCCATTGCGCGTGCGCTGGCAAACGATCCGCCGGTCATCCTCGCCGACGAGCCGACCGGTAATCTCGATTCGGAGACCAGCAGCGCCATCTTCAAACTCTTCGGCGAGCTGACGGCGGATGGCAAGACGCTGCTGGTGGTGACGCACGATCGCGAAGCGGCGGCGCTGGTCAGCCGGACGGTGACGATCGTCGACGGGTGCGTGGCGTGATCGCTCCACGCTGGCGCAAAGTTCTGCGCGACATCGCCGAGACGCCATTTCGCACGGCGCTGGCGGTCGGGGCGATGACGGCCGGCGTCTTCGGCGTCAGCATGATTCTGACGGCGTACTCGATTCTTTCGCGCGAGTTGAAGACGACGTACAGCGACACCCGGCCCGCGTCCGCGATCCTGGTGCTCGACGACGGCGCAATCAGCGATGCCTTGATCGATTCTGTGCGGCACGTTCCCGGCGTCAGCGATGCCGAGGCGCGGCCGGTCATCGGTGGAAGACTCCGTGTCGGACCGGACCAATGGGTGCCGTTGTTCCTCTTCGTCGTCCGCGATTTTCGCGATGTTCGGATGGATCGTTTCACTCCTGACTCGGGTACCTGGCCGCCGGGCGACGACGAAGTACTGATCGAACGGTCGTCAATGTCCGTCGCCCGTGCCGCTGCCGGCGATCGTGTCGTCGTCAGAACGACGGATCGGGGAGAGCGGCCTGTGCGTATCGCCGGAACGGTTCACGCGGCAGGGCTGGCGCCGGGATGGATGGAGCACGCGGTGTCAGGCTTCGTCACATGGAGCTCCGTTCTGCGAACAGGCGCCCACGTCGAGTCTGCGCAACTGCGAGTCCTCGTGGCCGGCGATCGACTCGACGAGCACCACATCAACGATGTAGCCAGCCGGGTCGAAGAAACGATCATCAAGGAAGGCCGCAAGGTAAGACGGATCGACGTCCCCACTCCGGGCCGCCACCCGCACGCCGCGCAGATGGACACCTTCCTCTTTCTCCTCGGTACGTTCGGCGCGCTCACCTTCGCGCTCAGCGCTGTGCTGGTGGCGAACATGATCCACGCGCTGTTGGCAGAACAGGTTCGGCAGGCCGGCATCATGAAGACGCTCGGCGCGTCGACGCGGCAGATCGCTGCTCTCTACCTTGGCCAGGTCTCGATCCTCGCCGCTGTCTCACTCTGCATCGGCATCCCTCTCGGCCTGTCGGGCGGGCGCGCGTATGCACGCTTCTCCGCGAGCATGCTCAATGCCACGATCACGGACGCGATGCCGCCGCTGTGGGTGATTGCATCCGAGGTGGCGGCAGGAATTCTCATTCCGTTGCTGGTTGCCCTCGGGCCGGTGTATCGCGCGTCGCGCATCAGCATCCACGAAGCGTTCAGCAACGACGTCGCAGGAACGCAATTCGGAGTGCGCCGGTTCGACCGTTGGCTGGCGCGGATCGTATGGCTGCCGCGGCCCCTGATGTTGTCGCTGCGGACCGCGTTTCATCGACGAGGACGGCTGGTGCTGACTGTGGTTACGCTCGCGGTAGGTGGAGCGGCATTCATCGCCGCGTTGAACGTCTCCGCGGCATGGACGCGAGCGCTCGACGCGGACGCGGCCGCGCGGCGATTCGACGTTCAAGCGGTCTTCTCGAGTCCGTATCCGGCCGCGCGTGTGGTGCAAGCCATTGCAGCCGTGCCGGATGTTGCGCATGCGGAGTATTGGATCGAAGCGGGAGCCGCGCTGGCGGGATCGAACGCCGCAGCCGAACCTCGCGTAAGCCTTGTCGGTCCGGATACGAATACGAAGTTGCTCGCGTTGCCACTGATCGAAGGACGCTGGTTGAAGCCGGACGACGATGCTGTCGCCGTGATCAATCAGGCGGTGTTGTCCCACGATCCGGCGTTTCACCTCGGCGGCTTCCTTCCATTGCGCATCCATGGGCAAGTCGTGCGATGGCGCATCGTCGGTGTCGTCAAAGAGCTCGCTCCGCGGATGACCGTGTATGCGCCGCCGCGGCTGATTCTCCAGGCTACCGGCAAGTCTGCCGATCTGACGCAGAGCGTGCGCATCGTGACGCGGAGGCACGAGCTGCCGGATCAGATAGCGGCGTCGAAAGCGGTCGAACAGGCGCTGGACCGTGCCGGCATCGCCGTGGCCGGAATCCAGGCTCTCAGCGATTCGCGCAAGTCGTTCGCCGACCATCTCGTGATCATCAAGAGTGCGCTGATCTTCGCCGCGCTGCTGGTCGTCCTGGTGGGCGGATTGGGATTGACGTCGACTCTCTCGCTCAACGTCTTCGAGCGAACGCGCGAGATCGGCATCCTCAGCGCCATCGGGGCCACGCCGCGCACCATCGCGCGCTACGTCGTCTTCGAGGGGATGGTCATGGCCGTCCTGAGCTGGTTCCTGGCTGTCATCGCCGCCATCCCGATCACGATTGCTCTCGATGCCGCTACCGGAGAGATGTTCGTCCACAACCCACTCGATTTCTTCATGTCACCGGTGGCCGTCGCCGTCTGGTTGCTACTGGTCCTGATTCTCGCCTGGCTGAGCAGCTTCATCCCGGCCCGGCGTTCCGCACAACTTGCTGTCAGAGAGGCACTCGCATATGAGTAAGAGATCGTCGTACATCGTGATTCTCGTCGTCGTCCTGATCGGCGCCTTCCTGGTCTTCGGGGGAGGCAGCGCGCTCTGGCACCTGCTGCTTCGGATGCACGGCATTCACTGATGGTTGTTATTCCGAGCGACGCGAGGAATCCCCAGCTCGGAACCCTGCAGCCGAAACGCCCGCGCGAGGAAGGTGCGGGCGGTGGTATGAGCCAGACTGCGTTTCAACCTTCACCCCATCCTACAAAGCGTGGACGCAGGCGCGGAGCTCTCCAATCGGAGGATTCCTCGCGTCGCTCGGAATGACAGGCCGGCAGTGGATCGCTGCCGCCGCGAACGTACGCGTCATCGCTGGCCGGGGGCAGCACTGGTTGCGTCGCCGCGATCATTCAACACGCTGGCGACAACGGTTGCGATCTCATCCGGCTTCGCCAGCGCGAACGCCTTCTTCCACAGTCCGGTCTTGTCATTGCCGACGATCATCACGTTGAGGTGCGCCTCAGGCGTCTCGCTGTACTGGCCGATTTTCTTCAGCGCCTGAGTGACCTCGTCTTTGCTGCCGGTGAGCAGCAGCCATCCCGGCTTCGCCTTCGCGTTGCGTGCGTAGTCAGCGAGCCTGGGCGGCGTGTCGTTAGCCGGATCAACGGTGATCGAGACCAGCATCAGGTCCTTGCCGAGGCGATCGGCGAAGCGGTTCTGAAGCGAGATGTAGGTCTGCGTCATGATCGGGCAGCTTCCCTTGCAGTTGGCGAAGAACGAGTTCATGACGACGGTGCGGTCTTTGATCACATCTTCGTAGAGCCGTACCCGATTGCCGTTCTGATCGGTCAGGACAATGTCCTTGAAGTACTGTCCTGCCGGCCCGGCAAGGGCGGGGAAGGCGGCGGCGGTAAGCAGTAGAAGAATGAGTGTGCGTTTCATTTTTCGCTCCCGGTCTGCGTCACATGATCAATGAGGGAAACGATCGTAGCAGGTGGGCGTCGATGCCGGCAGTACTCGGGACGCCGGTAGTGGGTCAGTTTGAAAGTTATTCGCGTTCGCACTGATTGCCGAAACAATGCCGGATATGGCCGGACGACAGCCTGGATTTTCGGCTCAATCCTCGCCCGGTCATCGCACCGGCTTAGTAGGGCCGCGAGCACCCCTGAGCCCGCGCCCTGATTCCGAGGTTCAGCCCCGAAGGAGGAGACGCAGTTCTCCGGCGAGGACGGCCTCCTGCCGTGATCCGGTTCGCCGAGGTCCTCGACTCGATGAGGTTCGCGCGCTCAATTGGCGAAGGAGCTTCCGGGAGCCGTCGCTTGGCACCCAATCTACGGCTATTGCTAATAGTTGACGACGACGGGCGTCCCAGCCTCCGTGACGGCGGTGGTGTTCCACCGCGTGTTCTCGATGATGAGCGTGATTGTGTCGCCGTTCGTGGCGCTGAACGACACATTCTGGTTGCTGCAGTACTGGGTCGACGAGGTGTTCCCGTAGAGGTAGAACCAGTTGTAGTACGTCGGGGTGCCGTTGTGTGTGACACACACATAGCCACGGATGCCGTCGTAGGTGTCCGAGTTCGGAGAGGAGAAGGTCACCTGCGTGCTGGCGTTCCAGTTCGCCCGTCTCGTATAGTCCCCACTATCAGCAGGCACGGTGAACGACCACGTGGTGTAGTTGTCGAAGCCCATCCCGTACGTGTAGCCCGCCACGTACATGGGGTAGCACCACGACACGGAGACCGGCGAAACCCCTGAGCTGGCAAGGCAAGTCGAGTCGACGTCGAACTGGTACCAGGTTGGCAAGCCACAACAAGAGAGGGGAGTGATCGTGGGACAACTGGCATGCGCTGCGGTGCCGGCCAGGATGAAGAGGGCGGCGAACGAAACGGCCAAGACTGCTTTGCGAATATTCTGCATGACTTCCTCCTAGAGGCGAAATGATACTTCCGTCCCGGACGCGACGCTAGAGATATTTTCTTGACTGGCCCTTGCGGTTCGAACGCTTTCGCCGCTCGCGAGTCCCTGCGTCAGTTCTTGGCCCTATCGAACGTGAGCATGACCTTCTGCGGTTGCGTTGAGCCGACGACCGTCGCGACCGTCGCGGGAGGAGCGCCGCGAAAGATCGCGGCCATCTCTTCGCCGGAGCGCCTCGGCCAGACGTCGTAGCGCCCGAACGGCAATCGTGTTAGTTACGCCCGGCCGTCGGCGTCGGTGCGGAACATAGGTGCTGAGTGGTGCTGAGACGCGCTATCACGAGAGGAGAGTTGGTCGACAGTCAGGGGCGAAGCACGTTGCGACGCCGCCTGTAATATCAAATTGACCCGCTACCTGGACGCCGTCGAGATCCTGGCTTGCATTCCCTGTGTTATATTGGACGACCCCGCGTAGTCTGCGAGGCTTTGCGCCATGATCGAGATCCAGATCGTCCCGAGCGACATCCGTCGCCGCGTGCGCTACGTCTTCTTCGACCGTAGACGCGTCGTCGGCGGACTGGTGCTGCTCTCGGTCGTGCTGGCGGGTCTGCTCGGCTCGATGGCCGCGGCACCGACAGTCATCCGCCGCGTCTACAAGGACAACTACCTCAAGTCGATGCGCGATGAGCGCGACATCCAGCGCGGGCGGCTGCAGGAAAACGTTGTGCAGATGACTTCGCTCGAGCGCAGTCTGGAAGAGCAGCGCATTCGCGTCGAGAAGCTGGTCACGGTCTATGGCCTCGACCGCAACCTCGGCGTCGGCGGTTTCTCGTTGCCGATCCGTGGCGCAAAGCCAGACGCCAGCGACCTCCACATCGAAGACGCTCACCTGCGCGAGATGTCGCTGCGCAATGCCATGCGCCGTCTCCAGGACCAGCTCGAGTTGCTGGCCCGCTACGAGACGGAAAACTCCGAGCTCGTGCGCCACACTCCGTCTATCCTCCCGCTTCCGGCCGACCAGTTCGTGCTCACGTCGCCGTTCGGCATGCGGATCTCGCCGTTCACCCGTGCGTCGGACTTTCACAAGGGTCTCGATCTGTCGGCGCCCACCGGCACCTCGATCTACGCCACGGCTGACGGCACGGTCAGCTTCGCCGGACGTTATCCCTTGCGCGAGAGCGTGGCCTGGTGGCGTTTCGGCAACGTCGTCGTCATCAACCACTCCGATCGCTTCATCACCATCTACGGCCACTGCGACACAGTCAAAGTGCGCGCCGGACAGAAGATCAAACAGGGTGAGGTCGTCGCCACCGTGGGTTCGACCGGCTGGAGCACGAACTCGCACCTGCACTACGAGGTGCGCAGCGATCTCGAACAACCGGGAACCTACATCCCGATCGATCCGCGCATTTACATCCTGAACTACCAGTGGCCTAATGAAGCCTCTCTGTTGATGAAATCCCGTACCAGCAAGGACTACAAGGACTTCGATCCGCTTCCATCGACGTTTCTCGGGCGCAGGAGGGTGTGATGAGCAGCAACGCCGCCGACCAGGCAAATTTCCCCACGATGATCATTCCGCGGGGAACGGAGATCCGCGTCAATGCCCACGGGCAACTTTCGATCAAGACACCGGGCAACCTCGTCATCCAGAATTCGGGGACGTATTCGGATATCGAGTCGACGAACGGCTCGATCCGGATCGAAGAGAACGTCAACGTCGAGGCCGTGAGCATTCGGGCCGGTCAGGCCTGCTTCATCCAGGGCACGCTCACCGCCTGGCGCGTCCACGCCAAACGCATCACACTCGAAGAACGCGCCAGGGCGTTCATCATGCTGCAGGAGTCGGAGCACCTGGAGATGGCGCGCGACGCACGCCTGGTCGGCAACTTCTCCAACGAGAAAGAGCTCTTCCTCATGATGGGGAAGTTCAGCTCTCAAATGAAGGAGCTTCCGGGCACCGTCGATCTCGTCTCGCCGAACACGCTCGAAGGACGCGCTCCCTCCGCGTGGATATCGGCATCCTCGCAACCGGACTCGATTCCCGCTCCGCCGCAGCAGGCACGCGACGACGGTGGTGAACATCTCCGCGTGGCGCAGTCGCTCCTCGAGCGTGAGATCGGCCGTACCGATCTCGCTCCCGCCGAGGCGGAAGCGCTGCGCGAAGTGTTGTATGCCTTGCGCGAGCGGAACGTCACCCGCGTCGGCGGCATCTACCGCGGCGCCTTCTCCGAACTGAAGACCCAGAGCGAAGGCGTGCGGCAAGCGTACGATCATCTCGACCGGTATTTCGGCGCGAGGTGATTTCTGCGCTTCGCTGTCATTGCGCTACGCGCGTTGTCGGTTGTCGGTTGATTGCGCGTTCGCGCGTTGGTGGTTGTCTGCGCTCTACGCGTTGTCGGTTGCGTTGCGCGGCTTCGCCGTCTGGCCGCCTGGGAGTTCGCCGACGGAGTCGGCGTGAGAACCGTAGCCCCCGGCTTCAGCCGGTCCTCGGCGTCTCCAAAGAGTGGGAGCCCGCTTCAGCGGGCGACAGGGAAGCGCGTGGTGGATCGTCATATTGGACAAAAGCGCGGCAACCCGTGGACGAGCGAACCTATCGCCCGCTAAAGCGGGCTCTCAATATTGGGCTGACATCGGACCCCCCGGCTGAAGCCGGGGGCTACGGTTCTCACGCCGACTCCGCCGGCGAGCGTACACCGCACCACACCGATCAACCGACAACGCGCGAAGCGCAGACAACAACAACGCGCGAACGCGCAACCAACCGACAACCGACAACGCGCGAAGCGCAATACAACCACCAACGCGCGAACGCGCAACCAACCGACAACCGACAACGCGCGAAGCGCAATACAACCACCAACGCGCGAACGCGCAATCAACCGACAACCGACAACGCGCGAAGCGCAATACAACCACCAACGCGCGAACGCGCAATCAACCGACAACCGACAACGCGCGAAGCGCAGACAACCACCAACGCGCGAACGCGCAACCAACCGACAACCGACAACGCGCGAAGCGCAGTAAAATCCAACCTTGCTTCCGCTCGCTGATCACAATCCGCGACAGACGACGCCTGTCGTCAACATCATCCTCATCGCCGTCAACGTGTTGGTGTTCTTGTGGGAGATCTCCCTCGGTCCGGAGATCGGACAGGCCCTCTTCGACGTCGCGTTTGTACCTGCGCGATTCTGGTTCCTGCCAGGTGCGTTGCTGCCGAACATCATCACGATCCAGATCTTTTTTGGCGCCGCATCGATGAGCGGCGATCTGCAGAGCGCCGGTGGTGTGGCCTACTTCGCACACATCGGCGGCTTCGTTGCCGGGATGGTGCTGATCCTCCTGCTGGGTGGCCGGAGGAGCCCAACCAGGCCTGTGTACGTCGATTACTGGAGGCGTTGAGTTACCAGAGGTTCGTCGGATCGCCGCTGATGTTGTCGACGAGCGACACGTAGGCCCATGAGCGGCCTTCGCCGACCGGGACGACGGAGAGGCCGTACAGTCCCGCCGGAAGATTGGCGATGTTCATGAGCGACGCGATCGGTGCCTGCATCGATATGTGTGATGCGAGATCGACGTCGCGTTGTGCCACCAGCACGCCATTCGTGTCGTACAACAGGAGGCGATTCGTCGTGGTCGTGCTCTGCCCGTTGTATAGGCCGACGTTCACGCGGAAGCGGGAACCAACTTCGATGCCGCTGAAGTGCTGCACCGGCCAGCCGTTTGTTGGATAAAACGGCAGCATGTCGCCGAATGTCCCACCGTCCGCACGCGTGGTGTAAGTGCGCGAATAGCCCTGCATCCAACTGACGCCGCGCATCCGCATCGCGCCAACGACGCCGTTGCCGCTGTCGCACGCGGCGAACTGCCGGGCCACATCACGGTAGATGAACGAGCGGTCGACGTTCAGCCGGACATCGGCGGTGCAGCCTCCGGACGCGTCGAGGTGGGCCATGGGACTCAACAACGGCTCATTGGGGATGACGGTCGGGAAGCTGCCGTAGAGATCGGTGCGCCATGAAGTTCCGCCGGCGCCGTGCGTTGTGCCGACCGCCGGGATGGCCATCTCGCCGGTGGTGTCGGCGAACATCGCGAAAACCGTGAACGGAATGAAGGTCGCGTCACCCGTGATGTTGTCGATCATCGAAAGCCAAACCGGCACGGGACGGTCTGCCGCGAACAGCAGTGCATTGGGATCACCGAAGACAGCCTCGAGGTTCAGCGTACCGACGCTGTGAGCGGCGATCGTGAAGTTCTTCTTCGGCCCGTAGCCGTCGAAGATGCTGATGCCGAGATCGGTGGCGCCGTCGTTGACGACACCCAGATTGTGGCGAAAGCGCGAGTCGTCGCTCTTGTCCAGAACGATCGTCGAGCCGAAGCTGTCGCTCGGCATGCGGAAATCGCGGACATGATTCGAATAGCCAGCGGCCGACGGTACCGCCGGAACAGACTGGCCGTAGGTTCCACCATCGGAACCGCTCGTGTAGGTACGGCTGTACGCGGATAGCTGGGCGCCCCATCGATAGGGCGCGTCGATCACCAGGGCGTCCGTCGTGACGCCGTCGCCTGATGGTCCGCCGCCGAGGGTCTTCAGTACATCGCGGATCGAAAGCGAGGCGTGAGCGGCCAGATGCTGTGTCTGTGTCTGATCAGGTTTCGCCACGCGCCGGATCGTTGCGTCGATGGCGTCGCTGGAAGGGTTGTAGAGCCAGAGATCGCTGTGCCAGAACGTGCCGTTGGCGCCGGGTGCTTCGCCGATGGCCGGGATGACCTGCAGATAGCGCTCGGGAAGCGGAACGGCAACGGCGGTAACGGAATCGATGATCGGCTGTGTGAAGTCGCTCACCATGGTGCGATCGATGACGGTCGCCGCGGCGACGAGATCGGTGGTCGGCCGTTGCTGCAGAACGCGGCTGAGGACTGCGCCGTTGGTGTCAGGAAGGAGCTCGAACAGCGATCGCGATGGCTCGTGGAAGGCCAGCGACAGGACCGAGCCCGAGGCGGCCGAGAGAATTGTCCCGGTGGGATTGCCGATCCCAAGACTATTGATGATGATCGGCATCGTCACCCATTGCCGGCTGATGTTCTCCGTCCATAGCCAGAATTGGCGATGTGGTGCATCGAGCGCGATCGCCGCTGAGGTGTTGGCGGCGTTCAGAACTTTCACCGGAGTGAGCGACAGATCGGCCGGATCGAGCGAACGGCGGAGCAGAATCGAGTACGGCCGGGTAGTCGGTGTGGAATAGCCTGGGAACTGGTAGGGAGGGCAGGGCGTCCCAGGATCGCCAGTGATGGCCGTTGAACACGACGGGAAGCCATACGTACCGGACTCGATTCCCAGCGTACGTGCCTGCTCCTCGGTGACCATCGTGCCGCTGAAAGCCCACAAGCCCGCCGAGGCGTCGTTGCTTGCGTAACGCCGCAGAAGGCGTCCCGAGGTGACGTCGAACTCCAAGTAATCGGCACCCTGCACCACGATACGATCGGCAGTTGCCCCGAGCGGCGCGAGGGTGTTGTGGTTGTCGTAGTAGAACGGCGCCAGTTCTACGTAGCTCTTCGTGCCGAGGTCATAGCGAAAGATGCCGTGAAACTGTCCCGGCGACTTGGGGAAGACATAGGAGCGTAGGACATACACCTGCTGGGTGACGCTGTCGCGCGAGGGTTGCTCGGCAAATGAGACGGTGGCGAGGGAAGCGAGGAGGATCGAAGCGAGCGTTCTCATGAGCACATGCCAATATGGCATAAACAGGTCGCAGAAGCTAGTAGCGTTAGCTGGTTCCTTCGGCCATCCACGTCGAGCCGCTGACGCGCAGCGCGCCGGTAACGCTACCGTTCGCGACGCCTCGAAGCCGGCGATCATGCGGTCACGAGCGCTCCAGCCGTGCAGCGACCCGAACCCGCTGCACGACACCGAAGAGCGCGAAGACGAGCATTACGGCGGCCAGCCATTCCGCGGTCGTCAACGATGCGAAACGGATTGTCTCCCAACCGTTCGTGAACAGGATGTAGGAGACGATCGGGAGAACGATGATTCCAAGGACAAACTCGCCGCGGCCGACCGACTCGTAGCTTCGCACGCCATAGGTTGCCTCGATCTGCGTCCCGATGTAGCCGTTCAGCATCGTCAGGATGATGCCGGCCATCGCGATCGGCTGGCGCACGTTGTTACTTGCCAGCCAGCAGGCCGCCAGCAGTGTGTCGCCGGCGCGGTCGGCACAGTGGTCGAGAAAGTCGCCGAAGCGCGATGTCTTCTCCTGGACCCGCGCCACGATGCCGTCGAGTGCGTCAGCCAGCCCGCTGACGGCGATGAAGACGATGGCGACGAGAAACAATCCCGGCCGCCGCCCGCCGTAGGCGAGGCAGGTTGCGGCGATGAGGTTCAGCGCCAGGGCAATGAGCGTAATCGTGTTCGGTGAGACGGGTATCCGCCTTGCCAACGGCGTAAACCATCGAGCGAGCCGCTCGCGCCAGGGGTGCATGGTGGGATTGTATTGCGGCGCGCTGGCGCGCGCCGCGTTGTCGGTTGTCGGTTATCTGCGCTGCGCGCGTTGTCTGCTCGTTGGTAGCGCGACTTGCTGAACGTCGACTTTCGTCACCCCGTTGGGGCCCCCGTTGGGGTGCCGAGAAACGTCCAATCTCCAGACCCATGGCTGAGCCAGGGGCTACGTTGTCCGACGCGCCTGCGCGCTTCGACACCGGGCATCGCGCTGCTTTCTCTCGCACCTGTGCCTTTTCTCAGACGCAGCGCGCCCGCTGTCTTCGCCCCCCATCGAGAGTGAGACACGGAGCCAGGCGTAGTGCGGGTGAGGGGTTGAAGTCGTAGCCCTTGCCCTACCGGAACACCTGATCCGATGGCGGCAGCATGGTTGTCATCATCTGATCGACCGAACAACTGCTCAACTGCTCAACTGCTCAACTGATCCCCACCCACGCGGCTGCGGCAGCCTCATGATCGCTCGTAAATGCCTCCGTTCACACCAGGAAAGGTCGGAATCGTTGCCGGCCAGGATGGAACGGCCACGGAAAAAGCACGCACGACTCCCTGAAATGCGGGGATCAATGCGTTCCGGGATCGCGACATCTCCTGGAATTGAGTCGCTAACGCGTTCGCCGGCCGCACCATCGCGCAAAAACTACCTGATCACGCCTGACTTCTTAGCAGTTAACGCCCTAATTTAAGCAATGAACGCGTTCCGCGAACGCAACATCAGCCAGATTCAACTAGTGAACGCGTTCCGCGAACGCAACATCAGGTTGATTTAACCAGTGAACGCGTTCCGCGACCGTGATCAAAACGTCATCGACAGAGGCGATGAGATCCGTAACCCGAGTTCTTTCTACGGTTTCCGCAGAGACTCACCCAGAGAAGAGGCGAACCGAAGGTCCGGCCCCACCCGATTGGCCCCACCCGATTCCACTCTTGATGAACGGATAACCTCCAAGCCTCAGATGGACGGAGTCACCCAGCAGACGGTGGCCAGACTGCGTGGAGCGAGGGGTATCGAGGTTAATGGTCAGCAATAGCAAGAACTTACAATCGATAGCCCTTTTCCCCTCCGCAGAGGGGGAGAAGGGTGCCGAAGGCGGATGAGGGTCCTGACGTTAAGGCCATTGCCCGCACGCCCGACCCTCTCCTGCACCTCATCACCGTGGGGCCACTCGAACGCCTCGGCGAAGCCCGGAATCGCCGGCGACAACGCGTCGAGATGTTCACTGGCAAGGTCATCGAGCTGCAGCGAGAGCAGATGCCCCCCCGTCGTCTGCCGCTGCCCGGCGAGGTATTCGATCATGTCGGCCTGATACCACGGCAGAGACGCCACGATCCCGCGGGGGAGTCGCAAGTTGGGGTCTACTATCGGATTTGGAAAATCAACTTGACTCGGCGCTCGGAGAGCATGGACTTGGACGTGCGTCTGCGCCGGCACCAAACTGGTGTCGTTTCGTGGGTCAGCCCCTCAACGGGGTTCGGCCCAGCGCGGCTGTGCCCAACGAATCTTCGTCCATTGTAGCCAGGAGTTTCGCGGCGGCGTTGCTAGCTAGTAGGGCCCAGCAACCGCGCTGTGCCTCTCGAATTTGGACGTTTCTCGGCACCCCAGCGGGGTGCGTGAGGGTAGAGAAGATGGCCACGCCGGAGGCGTTGCCACCGGTTTGCTTATGTTAGGAAATGCACCCCGGCTGGGGTGCGTGAAGTCAGGAAGGCTCGATCCTGTGGACGGACGTCGAATTGGACGGTTCACGCACCCCTGCCGGGGTGCTAGGGACTGCCTGAAGGGCAGTCGATCGCACGCCTTCGGCATGCACTTGCGAAGCCGGATCAACCAAACAGAGAACGCGCGAAGCGCAGCTACCGGCAACCGGCAACGCGCGAAGCGCAATCAATAAATGATCACCGTATCGCCTGCATTCGCGATCTGGTAGAGCTTCTCGATATCGGCGTCGCCGAGGCGGACGCAGCCGTGGGAGACGGACTGGCCAAGCTTGTCTGGTTCGTCGGTACCGTGAATGCCATAGCCGTTGCCCATCTCCAGCCGGAACTTGCCGAGGACCTTGTCGTAGTGGCGCTGCTTCGTCGCGACAGGCGGGACGACGATGGTGTTGCCGGCGACGATGGTCTTGCCGGGGGGGAGCTCGCGCTCCACGCCGCCGCTGACTTCGACGATCGTATCGCCCTTGACCCTCAGCACCGGATTGGCAGGGGCGTTCTGTTTACCTCCAAGCCATGACCAGACGCCTTCGCCGGGCTTGTTCGATGTGGGCTGGCCGGTGCGCGAATCGATGGACTGACCGGGATTGAGGCGGACGACGGTCATCCCGTTCCTGCGCGCTTCTTCAACGTAGTGCCAATCGGGGGGTACCCACTGCGGGTTTTCGTCCTTGGAGATGATGTGGAGCTTGCCGATGGGTGTGTCGAAGACGATGGTCTGGCCGTCTACCGCCAGCGTCGTCCCCTTGCCGGTCGAACAGACAGCTTCGAAGACGGTCTGGCCGTTGCGGCGCACGTAGAGCTTGTTCTCAGCGGTGGAGACGAGGATGGTCTGTCCGGTGTCAGGGACGTCGCCGGTCTGCCTGGCCACGTCCTGCAGCTTCGCGTGCAAGGCATTCACGCCAGCCGTTTTCTGTGTGGCGGTATCGCGCAGCGCATCCTCTTTCCTGTTGATGCGCTCGTTGATCATCTTGTCGATGGCGGCGACGCGGTCGAGCCTCTGCTCGTCGCGGATGTTGATGGTCTCGCCGGCGATGGCGAAGGCCGCCAGGCCGAGAGCGAGCACGAGTAACGCCCAGGAGCCGAGGAATCCGATCCACCGTTTCATTAGAAGATGTAGACCCTCGTCTGATTGGTGATCCGCGGCCAGAGCGCGGCCAGGTCGGCTTCGGAGACCATGAACGATCCCGGCTTCGGCCCCTGCAGCGGACTCGCAGGTGGTGGCGGCGAGTGAATGACGTAGCCGTTCGGGAGGAAGATCACATAGTGCCCCATGCCGTTCGGAACGACAGCCTGTGTGGCCGGCGCGCGTTCGGAGCGCATGGCGTAGACCCACTCCGGCACAGGCCAGGCGTAACCATCGTCTTTGCCGGTTACGCTGAAGCCACCTTTGAGCTGGAGGAAGGTCCAGGTCTTGCCTGTCGGGGATTTGATCGTCCTTGCCTGGCCGATCTGTACGCCGGCCTCACGAACGACGGCGGGGCCGAGGCGGAGCTGCAACTTCTTTCGCTGCGTGTCGATCGAGACGTAGAACTCTTCGCTCTGCAGACTCTTTTGGTATTGCATCCGCCCGTCGATCTCACTCTTTAGCTGTGCCTGAGTCAGATCCATCTGCGAGAGCTCGCCGCGCATCCGGTTCAACTCAGCGGGGGCGTTTGGGTGGCGGAAGAGCACGGACATCTTGTCGCTGACGACGTCGCGCTGATACTTCGCATAGGCAAACGTCGCCGCGGCGATGACGAGCAGCAGGAGATTCAGCCAGAGAGGTGGCCGTGGGAACGAGCGTCGTTCCCTGCCGTAGTGAGGAAGAGCGGACATTGTCTGATGCGAGAGCGAGGGGCGTGCCAGTTGGTTCGGAATAACCCACGAAAACCTCAGCTTTCACAATCCGTTCAGGAGATCGTATAAATGGCAACTTCGCAGGCAGTACGAGAGATTACGGATCAGGATTTTGAGCAGCTCGTCACGGGTGACCAGCCGGTGTTCATCGACTTCTGGGCGCCGTGGTGCGGGCCGTGCCGCATCATCGGGCCAATCGTGGAGGAGCTCGCGCCGTCGTACGAGGGGAAGGCGGTCATCACGAAGATGAACGTGGATGAGAATCAGGTGGTCCCTCAGAAGTTCGGTGTGACGTCGATTCCGACCCTGATGATTTTCAAGAACGGTAAACTCGTCGACCGCGCCATCGGCGCCATGGCCAAGCCGGCCCTGCAGAGCTTCATCGACAAGAACATCTGATCGCGCTTGTTCGCGGACAAAGAGAGCAGCCGGCACACAACGCCGGCCGTTTTCGTTGCGTTGCCGGTTATCGGTTGATTGGGCTGCGCGCGCGTAGCTCACTCGACGCCCAACACAAATCAACCGGCAACCGATAACGCGCCGCAGCGCAAAACAACATGCTCTCCGACCTCGATCGCCTCATGCGCGAGCGCGACCTCGAAGCGCTTCTCGTGCCGATGCACGAAGCGATGCATCCATCCTTTCGCTGGATCACGCGCGGGGCGAAGGTCACTCGCGGTTATGCCGTGAAGCTGGCCGGCCGCGATCCGCTACTGGTTTCCTACCCGATGGAGCGCGACGAGGCGGCGGCCACCGGCCTTGCCACGCGGCTCATCCACGATTTCGGCTATGACCGTATCTTCAAAGCCGCCCCGAATAGTGTCGCTGCCTACTCCGAATTCTTCGACGTCATCCTTCGCGAGATCGGCGCTTCGTCATCGGTCGCCATCACAGGCAATCTTCCTTTTCCGCTCTACCTCGGCATCGCCGAAGGGCTGGAGGCGCGCGGCTGGCGCGTCTGGCGAGGCGGTGATGATCTCGTCCAGCTCGCCCGCAAGCGGAAGGAGCCGTGGGAGATTGCGGCGATCCGTTCCGTCGGTGAGCGCACGGAGCAGGTCGTCGACCGCGTGCGCGAAGTGCTCCGTGGTGCCGCCATCGTCGACGGCCATCTCGTTCATGACGGACGCCCGTTGACGCTGGGCGATCTGAAGCGGCTCGTATCGAGCGAGATTTCCCGTCTGGGGATGCTGGAGGATCACGACACGATCCTTTCGCAGGGACGCGACGCCGGTATCCCGCATTCGCGCGGCGATGCCAACGCCATCGTGCGGCCATCAGTACCGATCGTCATCGATATCTTTCCCGCCGATCGTGCCACCGGCTATTTCTTCGATCTGACCCGTACGTTCTGCGCCGGCCCGATTCCGGACGAGCTTCGCCGGATCCATGCCGACGTTCTCGAAGCGTTCGAGCTGGCGCGAAGGGAGATGCGCGCCGGCACGCTGGCGTCGTCGTATCAGGCGATGGTCTGCGATTTCTTCGAGCAGCGCGGCTATGCCACGACCCGTTCCAATCCCGCCACCCTCGAAGGGTACGTCCACTCTTTAGGCCACGGCGTCGGCCTCGATGTACACGAGAAGCCGTTCTTCGGTCTCTCCGCGTCAAACCGCGATGAGATCGAGCCCGGCGACATCGTCACCATCGAGCCCGGCCTCTACTTCCCCGACCGCGAAATCGGCGTCCGCATCGAAGACACCCTCGTCGCCGGCGAGGATGGGCGAGTGGAGACGTTGTGCCGCAGCGATCGGGGATTGGCTCCGTAGCGTGTAGGGCCGCCGCCTCGGCGGCCTTGTTTGAACCTTGCTTCACTTGGCCGCCGAGGCGGCGGCCCTACACGCTACTTGTACTTCTTCAACGCCTTCGCCAGCGTGAATCCCTTGAGGAACGCTTCTTTTCGATAGCCGGCGGTCTCGTCGTAGTTGTAGACCGTCACGCCCGTTGCTTCCTCCAGGAAGAAGTGTGTGCCGATAGCGGTGGCGCGGAATGTCACTTTCTCCTTGCCGTCCTTCGACAGGCTGCGCAGAAACTGAGCCATCGGATGCGGGATTGTGACGGGAGCGATCGTCTTCGGCGGAGTGGCTGCGGAAGCGGTGGCGGCGACGAGCAGAGCGACGGAAAGCAGGCGCGAAAGCATGAAGAGATTGTAAGCTTCGTGCTCATGTTTTTGACCGATGGTCCGGAGGCTGCCGGACAGACGTATGTTTTCGCCCATGGAGCGGGAGGGGCGATGGATACGCCGTTCATGAATATTGTCGCCCGCGAGTTGGGCGAACGAGGCATCCGCGTCGTTCGATTCGAGTTTCCTTACATGGCAGCGCGCCGAACAGGCGGCAAGCGCGGCGCACCTGATCGGGAGCCTGTGCTGCTCGCCACGTGGCGCGAGGTGGCGGCGAAGCTCGGCGGCGGAGAGCGCCTCTTCATCGGCGGCAAGTCGATGGGTGGGCGGATGTCTACGCTGGTCGCCGACGAGCTGCGCGTTCGCGGCGTCGTCTGTTTCGGGTATCCGTTCCACCCGCCCGGCCAGCCAGCCAAAGTCCGCACGGCGCATCTCGAAACGCTGGTCACGCCGATGCTCGTCCTGCAGGGAGAGCGCGATCCGTTCGGTAGGCCGGAGGACGTTGCCGGCTATCACTTGTCGCCTCGAATCCGCATCGAATGGATCAAGGACGGCGATCACTCTCTGAAGCCGAGGGCGAAGTCGGGTGTGACCGAACGCCAGAACGTGGCCCGAGCCATCGATCTGGCTGCCGCGTTCATGGGCGTTTGACGAACGAATCACGCCACGTTGAGTCTTCGTTCACGGAATCGGCCAGGTTGTCATCGCGGCTGATCACGTTTTCACGTTCGGCCGACGACCGGCTGATGCCGCCCCTTTACACTGACTTCACTGGGACATACAGGACGCAACCTCCTCCGGAAGCGTGTTGTATGAGAGAGAGTAGGGCAGGCGGGTGAAAGCGTGTCGCTTTCACCCGCCTGTTTTTTGTCGGGTGGCGCGCGCCTCGGAAGGTTTGACGATAGTGGTGAGTGTGCCGTCGGACAACGGCTGCAATGCCGGCCTCGAGCGAAGTCCGCGTCGGTCTTACACCGCGCCGGCGCCGGCGGCAACTGCTCCGCGAGGTGGCGATGCGTTACTTCGCTGTGGAAGCTACGAGCCGCAATGGGCTTGCACAGCCTGCTGGATCTGGGTGGCCGTGTATCGAGCGTTCGGATCCTGCGGCGCCTCAGAAAGGCCTAGGCTATGCAACTCTTCATGGATCAGTGTGACAGCAGCGAGGCTCGCGCCCAGAGTCTTGAAAGAACCACACAGGTAGTCGACGGTGCTGCCGGGAGGGTTCATCCAGGCCTTCACGTTGTCGCTGTCACAAGGGACGACGTTGTTCGGGTCCTTAACGCCGGTGCCGTTCTTCCATGTCAGACTACCAAGCCAATCAGCCGAGCTCTTATTAAGTAGAGCGAGAACGCTGGACACCGGCGTGCCGTCGTTCAACAACATGTCCTGAAAAAGCGCTTGACCACATTGCGCATTGGATACCTTGCTCTGAGCCTGAGAAAGGGCCGCATTCACGGCGACTCGGAGCTGCGCATCTCCAAGCACCTGGTTTCCTGCAAGCGAGCCACCTCCGCCGCCACCGCCGGTATACGGGTCTGGCGAAACGTATGAATAGCCACCCGAATCACAGTAGACAGGGTAGTAGTTGTCCTCGCAGTACGCGCCGCCGCCGTATCCGCAAGTGTTGCAACAGTCCCATTGCTCTTGTAGTCCACACTGCATCATCATCTGAGGAACGGCGGCAAACCTGCCCGAACTAAAGCGCTTTTGAGTGGAGGTTGATGTGAACAAAGGTGCACCAGTTGGGCCGGCAGCGAGAGCGGAACGCTTCGCTTGTGAGTGGGAGATCGTGTAGTGATACTTCTTCTGGCCGTTCTCAGTAGAGCTCCAAAAGCTTCCTATCGCGCCTTCGTCCGGATCTGATAGGTAGGCGGCAACCTCACCGTCCACGGTTACGACGAAACGTGTTGGAAGCAGCCCGAGAAAAGGAACTACCTTACGGCCAACGTCGTTATAGTTGAGCTCCACGTCGAAGAAGAGTGGCTGACCGGACGCGTCATAAGCGGCTCGCTGCCCGCCAAACTGGACGATTCGAGCCACCACTTGTTGCTTATCGTCAGTAATAGTAATCAAAGAACCGGTCGAGCTCGTGCATGCACTGATCTTATTGAACCAATCCTGCCCGAGCCCTATGCGATCAGCTACGGGAGCCAGGGACACGCCGCGGCTGGCCACATGCGGCAGGGGCGATGGCGTGACAGTTCGCGTCACGAGCACCTCACCATTCGCTGTGAGGGTCTCAGTGACGGAGGCCGAAGCGTACTTGAAATCCAGAGCCATCGAGCCAAGCGTCACTCGCGTAATCTCGCCTGAGGGCGCATACTCGACGTTTCCAATAGATGCGGTGTCGTACCGGATGGCGACATCGCGACCATGGTCGTCGTCGTGTAGGATTGATAGGGCGCCCAGACCGTCCGCAGTCAGTTTCCCGCCGCGCACTCGCAAGGTATACTTTTTGGCACCGGCGTGCATTGTCAAGCCGTTCCAATCGTCGCCGTCGTAGAGAAGATCTTCAGCGGTGTCTGAGGTCTCGGCTCTGGTTATTTTTTCGGTGTTCGGTTGATATCGATATGTTATCCAATCGCCGTGTTCGAATACCTTCATCGTGAAGGTCTTGGGATCTTTAACTTCCTGACGCAATACTGCTCCCTTGGCATCGCGTATCGTTTCGCCCGGCTTCCTCCAGAATTCTGGAGTTGCCGGCTGCGAGACGGCGGGGACTGCCACTGCTAGTAGAATCGCTGGCAGCAGTGTTTTCATAGCATTCCTCCATTTCGAGACTGTGGTTGCGCTTGTTTGCAAGATGACCCGAAAAACATTGAAAAACATGGTGAGTCGATGTAATTAGAAGAACAGTATATGACGTTGTGACGTACGTCAATAAGTAGCGGGAAAGTGACGGTCCGGAAGGCGGCGGTTTCCGTTGCAGCTAATACTTCAGTGACCGCGATTGACGACAATGTGTGATCCGACGATCGTTCGGGAATTCCACGAATGGGTAGGCGGACGTTAGCTCAACCGGGGCGGGCTGCGGACATGGTTTCTTCAGATATCCAGCAAAAAGCTGTCCGGCGATGCGGTTGCGTCGTACTCGGCCTGCAGGTCGGTCTTGTGCTTCCATTCGATCTCGGCCAGCTCCATGAACAGGGCGCCGAGCCTGGTGTCGGGGACGCGTTCGGCCATGAAGCGGAAGTAGCTTTCGGAGTCGCGCTCGCGCTCGAGGGCGTGTTTCAGGGCGCGGCTCAGATCGAGATCGGCGAGGTCGGGCGGTAAGTCCACGGCCGCGGGCAACGGCTCGGGCGGCGTCTGACCGGTCTCTTCACGATACTTGCGCTCCATCTTGGCGCGATGCACGATCTCACCATCGGCGAGCTGCAGCATCCGTGTGCGGACGGCGGGAGTGGCGGCGCGCTCGGCCAGCTTCTGGTAGTAGAGGCGCGACTCGATCTCGGTCTGGATGGCCTTTCGGAGGACTTCTTCGACCGTCGTCTCGAGTGGTTTCATCTGCGGCGCTACTGCGCGTCTCCGCCCCGAAACACGTCCGGATTGGGTGGAGCATCGTCTTCGAACGGCGCGCTGCGAAGCTGCTGGCCGATGCCGGTGCCCCCCGCCGTCCCCTTCTTGTCCATCGCCCCATAGTATGGCCGCCAGCCCATCGGACCGATTGGGAAGTTCGGCGGCACGACCAGATCGCGCAGTCCGACCACGGACCGAGCCCGAGTATCGATGGCCATTTCGTAGTCGCGCGTCATGTAGATGGCATCCTCGGGGCAGGCATCGACGCAATAGCCGCAGAAGATGCAGCGGAGGAGGTCGATCTCGTAGCGCACCGGGAACTTCTCACGGGTCCGCTCGTCCTCGCCCGCCTCGATGGTGATGCATTCGGCGGGGCAGGCGGTCGAGCACATGTAGCAGGCTACGCAGCGTGTCGTGCCGTCCTCGCGCGAGGTCAGAATGTGCCGTCCACGGAATCGTTCGGAGTAGACCCGCTTGACCTCGGGATACGAGATCGTCGGCAGCTTCTTCATGTTGAACAGATTGTGCAGGAGGTGACGGATCGTCACCATCATCCCGCCGATGACGGCTGGAAGGTACAGACGATCCAGCACTGTGAGCGGTGTCCGCTCGACTCGTACGACACCCGGTCTGACACGTGTCACGTTCATCGGTTAGTGGTCCAACTCTCCGGCGATGATGTTGAGCGACCCCAGTGCCGCCACCGCGTCGGGGATCGTCTGTCCGATGATCATGTCCGGGAACGCGGAGTAGATCTGAAAGCAGGGCGGCCGGCAACGGACGCGGTAGGGGTTCTTCGTGCCGTCGGACACGATGTAGAAGCCCAGCTCTCCGTTGCCCCCTTCGACCTGGAAGTACGTTTCGCCGACCGGCGGCTGGATGCCGTGCATGATCAGCTTGAAGTGGTAGATGAGCGACTCCATCTCGTTGTACACCTTGGCTTTGGGAGGCAGGGCCACGTATGGATTGTCGACGATGACCGGCCCTTCGGGCAGGCCGCGGTCGATGGCCTGCTGCAGGATGCGCAGCGACTGCCGCATCTCTTCCATGCGCACCAGGAAACGCGCATACGTGTCCCCTCCCTCCGCGATCGGTACGTCGAAGTCGTAGGTCTCGTACCCGAGGTATGGGCTGGCCTTGCGAATGTCGAACGGGACGCCGCACGCGCGCAGGCAGGGGCCGGTGAAACCGTAGTTGATGGCCTCTTCGGCGCTGATCGGGGCGATGCCGACGACGCGGTCGAGGAAGATCTTGTTGCGGTCGACGAGCTTCTCCACGTCGTTGATGAACTTCGGCATCATGTCGACCAGGCGCTGTGCCTTCTGCAGGAAATCGGGTGGCACGTCGACCGCCAGTCCGCCGATGCGGGTGTAGCTCGGCAGGAGCCGCGCGCCGCAGCACGCTTCGATGAGACCGTAGATCTCCTCGCGCGGCTGGAAGAGATACCAGAAATTCGTCAGCGCGCCCATGTCGACCAGGTTCGTGCCGATGCAGACGAGGTGATCGGCGATGCGCATGAACTCCGACAGCATCAGACGGACGTGCTGCGCGCGGGCCGGAACGTCGATGCCGAGCAGTTTTTCCACGGCCATGCAGTAGCCGACGTTGTTGATGATCGCCGAGCAGTAGTTCAAGCGGTCCGTGTAGGGGATCACCTGCTGATACGTGTGCGTCTCCGACATCTTCTCGAAGCAGCGGTGCAGATAGCCGATCTCCTGATCGGCACCGATGATGGTCTCGCCGTCAAGGGTGACTACGATGCGTAGAGTGCCGTGAGTGGCCGGATGTGACGGCCCGAGGTTCAGCGTGACGCGCTCGTAGTCGGTGTCGACGTTCTCGAAGCGCGGATCGACCTTCGGGATGATCTTCGCCACATCATTCTCGGTCAGGATCCAGCGCTGTGCCGCGTCGTAGTCTTTCCGCAGCGGGTGGCCCTGAAATGCCTCATGAGTGAGGATGCGTCGCAGGTTCGGATGGCCGTCGAAGACGATGCCATACATGTCGAAGACTTCGCGCTCGTACCAGTTCAGGCCTTTGAATACAGGCGTGCCGGTCTCGACCGGCTCGCCATCGGCGACACGGACCTTGAGGCGGATGCGCTCGTTGTTCTTCAGCGAGTAGAGCTGATAAATGACGTCGAAGCGGCCTTCGGCTCGCCGTGGATAGTCCACGGCGAAGAGGTCGAGCGGCATCGTGAAGGCGAGGTCAGCGCTCTCCTTCAATGTCCTCAGCACGCCGGCGATCTTGTCCTTGCCGACGATGAAGGAGACCATGTCCTGGCCGGTCTCCTGCATCATGCCGGGGTGCTGCAGCGCGGTTGCGATCTCGCTACCGCGCGCATCGGTGGTTGCTGAATCGATCGGAACATACGGTTCCCGATTCGTCGGCGCCGGGCCGGTGTAAGGGATGGCGGAGAACTTGGTTAGGGTACTCATGATTTGGGTTGCCCGGTTGCTGCGCTGCTGGATTGGTTGGAAAGAGCGCTCAGAAACGCAGCACCCGGGCAACTCAGCAACCCTGTCATCGACGAATCTCCCCGCGCTGAATCTTCTCTTTCAACTTCAGGATGGAGTACATCAGACCGTCGGGGGTTGGCGGACAACCGGGTACCCACATGTCGACAGGGATGATCTCGTCGATGCCCTGAACCACATGATAGGCGCGATAGAAGCCGCCCGAGGTGGCGCAGGCGCCCATGGCGATGACGTAGCGCGGCTCGGGCATCTGCTCGTAGATCTTCTTCAGGACCGGCGACATCTTGTCGACGATGGTTCCGGCCACGATCATCAGATCGGCCTGCCTGGGCGAGAACCGTACGACCTCGGCGCCAAAGCGGGCGATGTCGTAGTGCGACGAGACCATCGACATGAATTCGATGGCGCAGCAGGCGGTGCCGAACGGCAGCGGCCAGAGCGAGTTGCCGCGCGCCCAGTTGACCATCGTGTCGACGGTCGTGGTCAGGTAAGTCCCGCCGGCGAGGTCTTCGATCTCCCGCTCCGATTCGCCTGGCAGGGTGATGAGTCCTTTTTCCGCCCCTTCGCCGGGAGGGCCGCCACGCTTGCGTTGGATGATCGAACCGGAACTGTCGTACGGTAGATTCGGCATGAGCTGTCCCGATGTTATGAGTTTGAGAAACTATTCACAAGCGGGTGCGCGGTTGCGGGGGCGCGTGGTGTTGCAACCAACGACCTATCCACCGCGCGCCCCCGTAACCAAGCGACCCTGCAATCGCGCAAGCATCCTCTCCACCACGTTCTCCGCATGCCATTGCCCGGCCACTTCGCGCCCTCGGCTGCGCAGGCGGTCGCGCAGACCGGCATCGCTGAGCAACTCGACGAGCTTCTCGCCCAGTTCGACGGCGCTCTCCTGCGGTGCAAAGAGAGCGTAGTCGCGCGTTTCGTCGAACGACTGGTATGAGGGGATGGCAGTCATGACAACCGGAATCCCTGAGGCCATCGCCTCGGCGGCCGGCAACCCGAAGCCTTCTTCCCGATGGTTGGGCGCGATCAGTACGTCGCACGAGTGCATGAGCCGCGTCATCTCGCGCGTGTTCAGCGCGACGTGAAACTCCTGGACAGTGTCCAACGGCTCCTCGCGCGACGGAGCCCACGGCGAGACGCGGATCAGGTCGAAGCGCTGATGGAACCAGCGAGCGTGCACAGCCGCGCCGTAACCTTCGGCGATGCCTTTGAGATCGACCTGCGACTCGCCGCAGAGCAACACGCGCAACGGCTCGTTCTCTGGTGGCGTGCGAGCCCGGAAGAAATCGTCGTCGACGATCTGACCGATGTAGGTCACGTCGTCGGTGAATTGCCGGCAGATGCCGATCAGCGACCGTGTGACCACCAGCTTCGGAATCGGAAGCCGGTAGGCCGCTTCGATCCCGGCTCGTATCGGCTGGTAGGCGTTGAATGCCCCTTCATATCCCTGGCAGAGGTGCAGCGCCTTCTCCGGCGAGATTGCCCACGCCGCGGAGAGCGTGGTCCAGAAGGTGGCGATGACGAAGTCGTCGCCGCGTGCATCGTACGTGTTGAGGTCGTCGACATAGACCCACTCCGCGCGTGAAGACCGCCACGTCAGCGGCAACCCCTTGGTGACGATCCGGACGTGGTGGCCGAGGGCGATCAATGCGTCGGCCTGTGCGAGCTGCACGCGAGTGCCGCCCGACAGAGCGGTGTCTTCCATGAGGTAGGCGATGTGGAGGGGTTCAGTCATCGAGAGTCGTTGCGGGCGATGACGTAGTAACCAGCCGGGATCAGATCTTCTTTCGAATGCGGCATCCGTGCGGCCACAAGCGCGGCCAGCAGTTCATCCCGGCCGCGAGTAGCCACGGTCTCCTGCGGCGCGATCTCGACCACCGTCCACCCGGCGATCGACAACATTTCCTCGATCGTCCGTTTCGTGAAGAAACGGAGATGGCCGACGCAGGTGAGACCCATGTAGACGTAGTCGAAGCGTCCGCGGATCAGGTCGTTGACGACCGCTGCATTGGCGATGTTGGGGATGCTGAGGAGCAGATGGCCGCCGGGCGCGCAGACGCCACGCAGGCCGGCCAGGAACGACCACGGCTCGTCGATGTGCTCGACGATGTCGCCCCCGATGATCCAGTCGAACTTTTCCCTGATCAGCGCAACGATCTCGCGGGCATCGCCGCAGTAGACATCATCGATGCGCTTGCGGGCCACCGCCGCCGCACGCGGGTCGATCTCGATCCCGACGACCCGGCACTTCTGCCGCGCCTTGAGGGCGGCGCCGAGGGGTGCTTCGCCGCAACCGAATTCGAGGATGGACTTGGCGGTGGGTGAGATTCTCTCCAGTAGATCAGTCCGCGTCTGGCCCCGCAACGAGCTCCAGCGATGGACGTAGTCAGCGGGAGAGATGACCACCTCACGGCCGGCGAGAGCATGCGCCGGCGGATCGTCGAGCCCTTCCAGGAACGTGGTGCGGCAAAGGTAGGCAGCGGGGTCGGAGCCATCCCACTTGACGACCTCGGCATCAGCGCCATTGCTCTGCATTTCCGCCGTCATCTGCTGCAGCTCGCGCAACGTCAGATACGGCGCGGGGGCCGCCCGGCGCTGGCTGGCGTTCTCCGCCTCGTTGCTCACCGGAAGCGCCGCCACCACGTTGCTGGTGTGGACGAGCAACTCGCGCAGCCGCATGATGAGTTTCGCAGGCGGGAGCAGAAGCGGATCGGTGACGACGAGCACATGGTCGGCCTCGATTGCCGCCGCCGCCAGCGACGCCGGCTCCTCGCTGTCATACACCGCAAACTCAGTCGCCCCACCCCCACGCAGCAGCGTCTGGCTCTGCCAGGAGGCGTAACGCTCTTCGATCGCTGGGTGATCGAAGCGTGGAAAGAGGACGGCGGGCATGGCGGGCAATCTTAGTTGAGTTCCGGAGTACGGCAGCCGAAGGCGAAGCGTCCATGAACGACGGAGAGTCCGTGAAATGGCACAGACAAGAGTGTCTGTGCCACAAGTCCAGCGCGTAAGTCCACACGCTTGTCTGTGCCGGCCGGAGTTTCCCTATGTCATGACATCGCGAGCCCTTCGCCGAGGTTACATCGTTAGATAGTCCGCCGCTCCCCGCAAGACCCTCGGCTGATCTTCGCGATGCTCGACGTAGCCCCCGAGATACCCTCCGCTCATGCTCGCGATGCTCGATGCTCCTCCCCGTGATCGCCGGTGCATCCCCGGCAATTGGCTGAGCATTCCACGGACGACTCCGAGCATCGATCGGATAACTCGCGAGCGTTCCCGGTACGACTGGAGAGCACTCGCTGGATGACGGCGTGCATTCTTCGTGTCAGCCGGTGCGTTCGACGCAGACTCTCGAGCACTCCTCCCAAGACTCGCGAGCACTCCCCGCAATACCCTCGAGCATCGATCGGATAACTCAGATGCATTCCGCGGAAGACTCCGAGTGATCCGCAGATAGCACCGAGGTATTGCGTGGAATACCAGGGAGTCATGAACGGAAAGACTCGGGGTCTTCCGCGGAGAGGGAGGGAGTATCGGAAGGAAGACTCGGGAGTCTTGAAGGCAATACCCTCGGGTCTTCCCATCATGACCTTCGTGCTATCCGATCAAGACTCGGACTCCTTCCTCGGAACGCTCGGAGCTATCCGCGGATGACCACCGGCCAATGACGTCGATACCCGGCTGCTATCCGCGGACAGCGAGTGTCCTTCAGAGAGGACGCGCGCTACTATAGCATGACTTTTAAGAGAGTCTGATAGATTTCCCTTGACATCGGCATGCGATCGACCTATAATACAAGCAACGTTAAGGTGGCTGTCCAGGCAGCAGTAGTACTTGACGTCGAGACGGTGCTTTCTGGCCGTTCTCGGGCAAAACGTGAGGGCACCGAGCGGCGGGAGTCGAGCTGCAAAAACGGTGCACTCACGGGGAGTTGTTAGAGGATGTCGCTCCTCCCTGCCGTCCGGTAGTCACGGTGAACGAGTGGTAGTCAAGTTGACCGTGTGGGTGGGCAGGCGCCCGAGGACCGGTCCTCGGGATCGATGGACGCGAATCGTCGGCGTGTCGCCGTTCGATTCATCCGGAGTAGCGCGTATTGGCCGTACGCAAAACTCCGGACTGACATCCGCCCGAGGGCGGAACGAGGAAACGCATCATGGAAAACAATTTAGAGAGTAAAGACGAAGGAGCCGTGGCGGCACCGCAGAATGCGGCGACAGCTACGCCGGTTCGGTGCCGATCACGCGGGATGAGATGACCGCGGAGCTGCGGGCAATCCGGGATCGGATCCCCGGTTACCGGCAGTTGGGCGTTCTGGCCGCAGCGACGATTCGACGTGTAGCGCACGTCGACCACGATTTCATGCAGACGTCGTTCAACGCGATCGCCGCATGGTCTCCGATGCAGGCGGCGGTTGAGCGGTCGGCGGATGACCTGCGGCAGGAGCTGGATCTTGCCGGCCGCTGGACGCAGGTTGCAGACGAGTTGCGCTCGATGCTGCAAGGCGTCGAGAGCACGAATCTGGACCGCCGTCATCGTCTGGGGCTGGTGGCACTGCAGGCGTACAGCATCAGCCGCCAGCTCGTGCGGCAGAAGAGTAACTCCAACCTTCTGCCTCACCTGCAGACGATGAAACGCCTGAACAAGTTCGGGAAGAAGCGGAGAGTGGCAGCGCAGACACCCCAGCCGTCACCAGCGCCGGAAACTCCGACGCCGGTTCCGACTCCGCAGAAGTGATGTTGCAGCAGTAGATGTACGACCGGGCGTGCTTCGGCACGCCCGGTCTTTTTGCGCTCGTATGTCGTCACGCTTCAATCTCGTGGTCTTATTGTTCGCGCGCTTCCCTGGACGCCGCCGACTTAACGAATCATCTTTGAACAGACGTCAAGATTTGTGAGTTATTCGTACCCCGAAGCAGATCGTAAGGTCAGCCGGGCTCACTTGTGTCAATCAGCGCAGTCCGCCATCAATCGCTGAGGCTCACAAGAGCGATCAGTCCGATGAGCACCAGCAGAACGATCGTGGCCACGATATTCCACCGGCGCATGCTCCTTTTCAACTCGGCCTGGCTCGTGTACCGCCCGGTGTCCCACGCGATCTGATTGCCCACACTTCCGAAATACAGTGAAGTCAGCAGAGCATAGATCCACCCTATCGCCCCCGCACCGCCGGCCGTGATCGCATTCACAATGCCGCCGCCCACCATCAGCAGGATTCCGGTTCCCACTCGACGATTGCAGAAGAGGAAGAGTGGCGTGAACAGGAACGCCGCCCAGTTGAATCCACTCGGAGCTTGTTCGATCACCGATGATTGCTCTACCGTCGACATTGCGCCTCCTAGTTTGGCTCGAATGACCTGGTGTCTTTCACGCGCCCACGAATCCACCCGCCGCTAATGAGAGACGGACACAAATCGTGGAATTCAGACTGACCTCGGCGGCAGATGCTCGTCCTGGCGCTGGCGCGATGGCCATCGCTCTTGCCGCCCGAGAATGCCTTCTGCACCGGCCCGGTTTGGACGCTACCCTTGCCACCGCCGTACACTCTCGACTGACATGTCATCTGCCATCGCCACGGACCTCCGGGTCAATCCGTTTCTGCATATCGACGCGGAGCGGATCTACAACCCGTTGACGGACCGGGCGCTGGTCGCAGGCGAGCAGGAGTACGAGGCGTTGCGCCGGGCGATCGACGGTGGTGGCGCTGATGAGAGTCTCGAGCGCGGCGGCTGGCTCGTGCGCGGCGATATCTCGCGATCGTCCAGGCTCAAGATCGTTTCGCTGGAGACGATGACGGCGTGCAATCAGAGGTGCTATTTCTGTCCGGTCTCCATCGCGCCGCGCGAGGACTACGACATGCCGGTGGCGCTCTTCGAGCAGATCGTCAACCAGTTGACGGCCTATCGCGACACGCTGGAGAGCGTTTTCCTCCAGAGCTACAACGAGCCGACGCTGGACCGGCGGTTCGTCGATTTCTGCCGGACGTTGTTCGCGGCGAAGTTGCCGGTTGCTGTACTCAGCAACGGCTCGGGGCTGACGCCGGCCAAAGTCGATGCGCTCCTCGAAGCCGGTCCGTTGCACTACATCTGCATCAACCTTTCGACGCTGGACCGTGAGCGCTATGTTCGCGACCGCGGCGAGGATCATCTTGCGGCTGTGCTCCGCAATCTCGATTACGTGAAGTCGTTGCCTCTCGCCACGGTGATGAAGATCGTTGTCCTCGGCACGGGCGACGCGGTACACGATGGCGATTTCGAGGCAATCAGCGCCCGTTTCGCGGGAAGCCGCTTCACCGTGGAGCGGCACATCGTGATGGATCGCGCCGGCTGGCTCGACGTGGGGATGAAACCCGACACCCCGAAGCGCCATCTGGCCGGCTGCGACAACGTCGGATCGCGCCCGCTGCAGCACCTGCACATCACACCGCGCGGGCAGTGCGTGCTCTGCTGCGAAGACTACGACGAGCGCTACCTCGTCGGCGATCTCACGCGGAATACCGTGGCCGAGGTGTTGGAAGGGCCGGAGCTGGCCACGATGAGGAAGTGGGTGTACGGCATCGAAGAAGCTCCGGACGATTTCATGTGCCGCGACTGCGTATTCGCGCGGACGAGGTGACTGCATCTCATGACGTCCGATCGCCGCATCGACGTCGCGTTGCCGGCCGTTCTCGCGCTCATCGCCGGCGCCATCTTCCGGAAGATCACTATCACTCGCCGGCCGGGTGGACGACCTACTCGCCCGAGATCAGAGTCGACATGATCGCGCGGCGGCGGATCACGGTTGTCCGCAAGTAGAATCCCGGCAACCTCCGATGAGACTTCACTACGATCCGAAAGCGTTGCACGCGCAGTACGCGGCGGCCGAGCCCTTCCCTCACGCTGTGCTCGACGGACTGTTCGATGCTCAGGCGCTCGACGCCGTCCTGCGCGAGTTTCCGGACCGTAACGCCATGAAGTGGCGCGAGTTCGATACACCGCTGGAGAAGAAGCTCGGTTACTACCACGAGACCAGCACGATCTCAAAGACCGTCCGCGACTTTCTCAACGGCATGAATTCGTTCGAGGTGCTGCTCTGGCTCGAGGCTCTCACCGGCATCGAGGGACTCATTCCCGATCCGTACTTCGGCGGCGGCGGTCTTCATCAGATCGAGCCGGGCGGGTTTCTCAAGATCCATGCGGATTTCAACGTTCATCCGAAACTGAAGCTCGACCGGCGGCTCAACATGCTGATCTATCTGAACAAGGAATGGCGCGACGAGTACGGCGGCCATCTCGAGCTTTGGGACCGCGACAAGACAGCCTGCGTGAGGCAGATCCTGCCGCTCTTCAACCGGACAGTGGTTTTCTCCACGACCGACACGTCGTTTCATGGTCATCCCAATCCTCTTACCTCACCCGAGGGGACTTCGCGCAAGTCGGTCTCGCTCTATTACTACACGGCAGGCAGGCCGGAGTCGGAGCGTTCGGCGCCGCATGACACCCTTTTCATCTCGTGACGTAAAATCAGGCATGAGCGTCCGATGACAGCCGTTCCCGACGAGGAGTTTCTCCTCCCGCTTTTTCCTCTGCCGAATCTCGTCTTCTTTCCGCAGACGCGGATTCCGCTGCATGTCTTCGAGCCTCGCTATCGCCAGCTCATCAGCGACGTGACGTCGCGCGATCAGCGGTTTGGCATCGTCCTGCTGCAGCCGGGATGGGAGGCCGACTACTTCGGAGCGCCGCCGGTCTACTCGTGCGGCACGATGGGACGGATCGAGCAGACGGTGGAGCTCGACGATGGCCGCTACAACATCCTGGTGTATGGCGAGAGCCGTTTCCGCATCATCGGTGAAGTAGCTCGCGAGCCGTACCGCACCGTGCGGGCGATCACCGAGCCGCAAGTCGAGCGCGACGCTACCGCAACCTATGCGCAGCGTACGTGGCTCACCGAGCTTTCGCAGGAGTACCTCCGCTACCTTCCCGAACAGGCAGTTGTGCCGGAGATCGAGTCAGTCGGACTGGAAGCGCTGACGAACGCACTGATCATGTCCCTCAGTCTCGACGTCGAAGAAAAGCAGCGCCTCCTCGAGACCGACGACCTGGTCACCCGCGCCGAGGAAGTAGCCACCGAGCTGCAGAACCGCATCGAGAGCCTGCAGTTCCTGGCGCCATACCGGCAGGATGGGGATCCCAGTAAGAACTAGGTTTTGCGGGTTGCTGGGTTGCTGGGTTGCTGGGTTGCTTGGGAGCCGGCTTGCGCGCCCTACACGTTGTCTGCGAGCTGCGCGATTTCATCGCGACTGGCGCGCGTGTGCCGCAGAAAAAAAGGGCCGGCAGCACGATGCCGAAATCGCAACGCTGCATCAAGCAGGGCCGGGCGTGACAAGAGGAACGCTACCCGGCGGCTCCAGGCGATGCGGCGGCCGAAGAGCTCCGCGTGGCGGGTACGATAGCCATCCTCACTATGTTTGCGATCGTTAACGTCGAGGGCTTGCGCGATGAAAGGCGCGGCGACCAGCGCGGATTGCATCGCCATGGCCATCCCGTTGCCGGTCAGCGGATCGATGACGCCTGAGGCGTCGCCGATCATGAAGATCCCTTCTTCGACGGCCGAGCGAGCGCGGAAAATCACCGGCTCCGATGATAGGAACGTGTCCTGCGCCGGCGCATACTTCGCGTACATCGCCTCCAGCGGCTGTTCCTCGTCACGGATGGTCTCCACAAAGGAGTCCCATCGTCCCTTGTGACCTTGCAGCCGCCTTGCGTGGACCAGACCACAGATGTTGGTGATGCCACCCTCGACATCGCTGACGCCGAGGTAGCCTCGAGCGAAGGAGTAGAGCTCGATGATGCCTTTCGCGCCCTCTCCGCGGTAGTGGCGTTTGAACCCGAAGTTGCGATGGGAACGATCGCGGACGAACGCGCGTCCCAGTTGCTGGTCAAAGCGCCCCCACCGTCCCCACGCCCCCGCCACCACCCGCGCGTGCACGGTACCGCCGTCGAAGGTGACGCTGTCGCGCGACACGGCGGTTGCCATTGCCGTGACCGGCTTGACGCCGCCGGTCACAGCTCGACGATGAAGCACGTCGTCGAGCAGCATGCGCGATACGCCGCGAGCCGGATGGGGAAAGTCGAACGAATACGTTCGGTGCCGCCCCACGACGCGGCAGGTCGTGATCTCGGGCGCGGCGTCTAACTCCCGCATGACTCCGAGCGCCTCAACGATCGGCAGGGCGTCATAAGACAGAAACTCGCCGCACAACTTGTCGCGGGGAAAGGTGTCGCGATCGATCAGCGCGACCGAGTAGCCCCGCCGCGCCAGGAGTGCGGAAAGCGTCGAGCCGCCGGGTCCGGCGCCGACGATGGCGACGTCAACATTCAGCGTGTTCATGCTGGTTCACATCCGAGGGTATGAAGCGCGGTACTGGAGCTCGGACATTCGTAAGTCGCCGGCGGAGCCGGCGTGAGACCCGTAGCCCCCGGCTTCAGCCGGGGGTTCCCGAGGCATTCCCAAGGTTGCGAGCCCGCTTCAGCGGGCGAAAGAAGAGATCTTCCTGGCCCAGCCGAAGAGTCTGTCGCCCGCTCGAGCGGGCTTGCAATAGGGGGGATTCGCGAACACCCCCGGCTGAAGCCGGGGGCTACGGATCTCACGCCAGCTTCGCCGGCGCCAAAGGAGATCCGTCGGGCGCTCAGCGGTGTGGTCAATCTCTCCACAGCAGCAGTCCGAAGCGGAATGGCATCATCGTCACGACTTCCACCCGCCCGGCTCCGGTTTTCTCACCAACTGCCCGAGCCTCGGCCGCGGTGTAACCGCGTTGCACGGAGGCAGGGGCGTCGTAGGCAGTGATGCGGCCGACCAGATGCAGCTTGCCGAGCAGCCATGTGAAGAGGAAGGGGAGATAGTTGCGGCATGTGTCGCTGGCCATTGCACCGATACGTGAGATCCGGAGCGCGCCGCGGAGGATGGCGGCGTTCTCCTCCGCGGCGAAGTGGTGAAAGAAGTGCGACGACGTGACGGCATCGACGGACTGGTCGCGAAACGGCAGCTTGCCGGCATCCGCGACGACGCGGAGTGCACGCGAGCGGCCGCGTTCGTACAACAGGTGCTTGAAGTTCAGATCGACTGCGATCGTCAGCACATCTGCTGGTAGCGCGTCGAGAAGGTCTGCGGTTCCGGCGCCGAGGTCGACCACAATCTTCGCGTCGGGTGCCAGGCGCCGGAGAAGGCGGAGGTACGTCGATGTACCCCCTGCCCAGCGATTGAAACGCCGCAAGTCGTGCAACGACCGCTCCATGTCTTCGCGCGGTGCGTCATCCTCGTCGAGCAACTCCGGAGTGTCGATGCGCTTCGGAACCAGCAGCGTCACGGCACTTCGAGGAGCGTCGTCCGCCAGGAGGCGGCGTCGACTGTGAATTGCGCGACCGGTTTCTTCGCCTCATCGAAGACGTCGATTGCGTACGGCCCGGGCAGAAGCCGGCCGCAGTTGATGGATTGCCCGCAGCGGAGGAGATGAAAATCCTTGCCGAGGCTCTTCAGGAAGTCCGTGACCTCCTGTCCTCCGGTGGCGTGGACCTGCACGAATCGCGGGGAGTCATGGTTGGCGGCGATGATCAGTTCACCCGCTTTTTCCAGCTTGACGTCGAGCACATCCGACTTCGGCCACGGAACGAACCGTTGAAACCGCCGGGGCGCTGTGACCAGGGCCTCATTGACGACGGTGATGTCATCGATCTCGAATCGGACCTCGGGTCCGCCGTGGATCGGCTTCTGCTTCGCGTCGACCGTGGTACGCCAACGCCCGGCCAGGAGCGATGCACTCCCTTCGATCGGGGAGCCATCCTCGGCGGCGAAGAAGCAGATGACCAGCGTGCGCATGTTGTCGGTAGCGTAGTAGATTCGTGGTTGTGTGTCGCAGTAGATCAGTGGATCAGTAGATCAAGGTAGTGGCAGCCGATCAGTGGATCAGTGGATCAGTGGATCAGTGGAGCTGTGGATCAGTAAATCAGAGCCAAGCGACTCTGTCCGCTGACCCTGAGCTACCGATCAACTGCGCCACTGCTCGACCTATCCACCGATCAACTGTACCTCTTCAACACCAGTGCTGAGTTCTTCGAGCCGAAGGCGATGGTGTTGCAGACAGCGGCGTCGATGTGAGCGCGGCGTCCGAGGTCCGGGATGTAATCGAGGTCACACTCGGGGTCGGGAGAATCGAGGTTGATCGTCGGCGGCAGGATGCCGTCGCGGAATGCCATCAAGGTCGCAGCGACGCCCGCCGCGCCGCAGGCACCTTGCGGATGGCCGATCATCGACTTTGTGGCGGAGCCGGGAAGCGTCCTGGCGTGCTCTCCGAAGGCGAGCTTGACCGCGCGCGTCTCGATCCGGTCATTGAGCTCGGTCGAAGTGCCGTGGTAGTTGAGATAGCCGATGCCGGCGGGGCCGACGCCGGCATCTTTCATCGCCAGCGTCATCGCCCGGGCCGGCTCTTCGCCCGATTCGTCGAGTCGCACGCGGTGATAGGCGTCGCACGTCGAGCCATACCCTGCCACTTCGGCATAGATCTTTGCGCCGCGCGCGTTGGCGGTCTCTTCGCGCTCCATGACAAACATCCATGAGCCTTCGGAGAGGACGAAGCCGTCGCGGTCGCGCGAGAACGGCCGCGAAGCCGACTCCGGTGCATCGTTGCGGGTGTTGGAGACGATGCGCATGATGCAGAAGCCGGTCATGACCCCTTCGGTGATCGTCGAGTCGGCACCGCCGCAGACGATGTAGTCGATCACCCCAAGCTTCAGGTTGCGGTAGGCATAGCCGATGGCGTCGGTCGATGACGTACAGCCGGTGGAGATCAGATGCGAGAAACCGTGGAGGTCGTAGGCCATCGAGATCTCCGATGCCATTGTGCCGATGGTGCCGGAAGGGATGGAGTAGACCGAGGCCTGTTTGGTGTGGTCGTTGAACCAGAGCTCGTACATCCGCTCGTTGAACTCGACCGCGCCGCCGCCGGAACCGAGCATCACGCCGATGCTGCGGCGAGTCTCGAGGTCAACGGCGGACGGATCGAGCAGCGCATCCTTCAAGGCCTCGTCCGTCGCGGCGATGACCATCGGTACGGCGCGCGAGACGTGCTTCATATTCTTCTCGTCGACCCACAATGTGGGGTCGAAATCGACTTCGCCGGCGATACGCGCGGGAAGTGACGAGGCGTCGAAGCGCGTGATCGTGCGGATGCCCGAACGGCCTTCTTTGAGCGCGGCAAAGTAGTTCTCCCGGCCGGCGCCGTTCGGACTGAGAGCACCGATTCCGGTGATGACGATTCGTTGGTTGGGCATCTCGCGGCGCGTCAACGTGGTGAGCAAGAGAAAGATTGCAGAAGGCGGGCAGTCAACGATCCGGCACGGCCCGCGAAGGCGGTTTCACAAGATTCCGCCACCGTGACATGAGGATGGTTCTGTCGCGCTCACTGGAGCACATGTCGTTGCACAGATTCAGAGCGTATCAAGGAATCCTTGCGCGCGCTGGCCGCTTTCGGCAGGAGATTCCGCGACAACGCGGCCCTTTCGACTGAGTCGACGGCGGCGCGGAATACAAAGACGTCTCCGGAGGATTCCCGTGCGCTCGTTGATCGCAGCCATTTTTCTCGCCGTTCTTCCGCTCTCCGCCGCCGCCCAGACACCGGCGCAGGTCACGATTGGAAAGCCTCCGTCCGCTCTTCCCGAGCCTCCCGCTGGTCCCGATCCGGTGGCCGATGAGCTGGCGCGGCGCACGATAGACAATCAGGGCGGGCAGGCCTGGGAGAAAGCGCGATTCATTTCGTTCACGTTCAAGCTCGAGCGGAGCGGCCAGCCGGCGGCGACGTTTGACCAGCAGTGGGACCGCTACACGGGCGATTACCGCGTCAGCGGCAAAGACCCGAACGGCGTCCCTTTCGTGGTCGTCGAGAACGTCAACACCAAGGCCGGCCACGCGTGGCAAAACGGCGTTGCCGTGACCGATTCCACCGCGTTGCAAAATCTCCTGACGCTCGGTTATCGCCGCTTCATCAACGACACCTACTGGCTGCTCATGCCGTTGAAGATGCTCGATCCGGGTGTCCATCGCAACTCGTTGGGCGAGCGGACGGACGCTTGTGGCCGGAAGTGGGACGTGGTCAGGGTCATCTTCGATCAGGGCCTCGGAGTACCGACAGACGTCTATTGGGCCTGGATCAACCGCGACTTCGGTCTCGTCGAAGAGTGGGACATGAAGCTGCAGGGCTCTCCGGCGGACGATCCGCCAGTTGAAGTCTTCTTCCATGACTACCGGCGTGTAGCCGGCGTGCTGATCTCGACCCGGCGCGAGGTCAAGGGAAAGAACCAGACCGTCCGCCTCGACGATCTCAAGATTCTGCCCGACGTGCCGAAGGGAGCGTTCGAAGTGAAGTGAGGCGGCGCGGGCCTCCCGGCGGCGCCACGCTCCACGAGCCTCGGACTACTGCACATCGATGTTGTTGATGACACTCTTCACGCCGTTGACCTTCACGGCGTCGTCATACGCTTTCTGACGGGCCGGCCGGCGCCGGCACGTGGCCTTTCAACGAGACACGCCATCGTGTACCTCGATGTTCAGGCCGGTGATGTGGTCGCCCAACATGTTCTTGCGGATCTCGGTCTCGATCGTACCGCGCCTCCATCCTTCCTTAAGAAACTCAGCCTGTGGTATTCTCAGACGGGTCCAAAAATCATGTCCACGTTCAAGGTTCGTCTGTTCGGCGAATTTTCAGCTACTGATCATCGTGGCAATACGCTCGCGCTCGGCAGCAGGCGCACACACGCCACCCTGGTGTGGCTGGCCATGCATCTGGATGCTCCTGCGCCGTTGCGCGATTTCGTCGCGCTCTTCGGTGGCGACAGCGCCGGCGCCCTTGGGCGCGACCTTCGTTATGCCCTTCGCTTTGCCGCGCCTGACGTCCTCATCGGCTCGGGCGATACACTCCGGTTCAGTCTGCGGAGCGTTGAGGTCGACGTGGTCCGCTTCGATGTTCTTGCCGCCAACGGCTCGCTGAACGCTGTTCGCGCCGCCGCGGAGATCTACCGCGGCAATCTCCTCGAACACTTCGACAGCGATATGCCCGGTTTTGATGACTGGTTGTCCGAGAGGCGACTTCATTATTGGCAGGCAGGCCTCGCTGTGCTTGGCAAACTTCTGGGGGCGCAGATCAACGCGGGCTGGTGGGAGAACGCCACGGACACGGCCGGCCGTCTGCTCACTCTTGATCCGACGCAAGAGGTCGTTCATCGCACTCTGATGCGTCTGCAACTGGAACAGGGGAGACCCGACTCCGCGCTACGCCGCTACCAGGAATGTGCCGACATCCTGGACCGGGAGTTCGACCGCCGGCCGAGTGCCGAGACCGAACGGCTTCGCGATGAGATCCTGGCTGCGCTGGAGAAGACTCCCGCACCGCGCGACACGTTTCACAAGGCGCTCGACGGGCCTGTGCTGATCCTCCTCGTCGAAGACGACGCGGTCTCCTCGGCGCTGGTGGAAGGATTCCTCATCGAAGCCGGATACGAGGTCGTCGTCCGGGCGGATGGAGGCGACGCTCTTCTCGAGCTCGGCCGCCGCGAGTTTGATCTCATCGTTCTCGATGTGAACGTCCCAACTCTGAACGGCCTTCGCCTCTTCGAGATCATGATGAAGAAGGGGATGGGGACGCCAGCGATCTTCATCACCGGCGTGGCTGGAGCCGAGGTGGAAGCACGCAGCCTCGAGCTTGGCGCGGCTGGTTTTCTGCGCAAGCCGATCCGGAAAGAGACCCTCCTTCCGCGGGTCAGGACCATCCTTCAGCGGCGAGAGCGCGTACAGTCGTCCCGGTGAGCAGCGATTTCATCATCCGCGCGGAAGAGGGCGAGCGGCAAAAGCAGGCACGCGGGCGCCGCGTCGCTGTCGTAGAGATCCCGGTTCTTCGTTGCCTTGGCCTGGCGCTTCTTTCGCTCGGCGTCTACCTCAACAACCGATTCCTGCTGCATTCCGCGTCGAATGCCGGCTGGCTCCGCATTACCCTCATTCTGGGCATCTACTGTGTGGTGTCGTGGCCGCTGCTGGCGGCGTTCTACGGGCGTGTCAAGAGCGACCTCAGTCTCGCATTCCTCATCCTCGACATTCCGGTCTGGACGCTGGCGGTCTATTACTCCGGCGCGGAGCGAAGCTGGCTCTTCTTCATCCTCTTCCTGCGCGTTGCCGATCAGGCGCATACGCGATTCCGGCGCGCCCTCGGCTTTGTGATGTTCGGTACCTTTTGCTATGCAACGATGCTGCTCTGGGTCGTCGCCGCCGACGGACGTCCGGTGTCCGACGGGATGGCGGTTGCGAAGATTGCCTTTGTTTTCTCCGGAGGTCTCTACATCGCTCTGGCTTCGCGCGGTATCGAGCGGCGGCGCGTACATCTGGCGCAGGCTATCCGCACCTCGCGCGACCTGATCCGCAAACTAGAAGCGCAATCGATGGAGCTGGGTGTGGCCCGCCAGCATGCCGAAGAGGCCAGTGCTGCCAAGAGCGAGTTCCTGGCGAATATGTCGCACGAGATGCGCACGCCACTGCACGGCATCATCGGGATGCTGGAGCTTGCGATCGACACGGAGACATCCGCCGAGCGCGCCCGTCAACTCGACATGGCCCGCCGCTCCTCGGAAACGCTGCTGGCAACGATCGGCGACATCCTCGATTTCTCGAAGATCGAAGCCCGGCGGCTCGAGCTCGAGCCTGTCTATTTCTCGATGCGGCAACTCGTCACCGATACGCTCAAGACGCTCGGAATCACCGCCGCGGAGAAGGGGATCACGCTCGCCTTTGCCGTTTCCCCGGAAGTACCGGATCGTCTGTGGGGCGACCCATTGCGGATCCGGCAGATCGCAGTCAACCTGGTCGGCAACGCCATCAAATTCACCAACCGAGGAGAGGTTGTGGTGCGCGTGTCGTGCGAAGTGATGTCGGTCGACCGCGTCACGATCGGGTTCGAAGTTCGCGATACCGGAGTCGGGGTCGATCCGTCGCGGCGGCATCTGATCTTCGATCCATTCGCGCAGGCCGACTCATCGCATTCCCGTCGTTATGGGGGCTCAGGTCTGGGCCTGGCCATTGTGGCGAGGCTTCTGGAAGCGATGGGTGGCGTCATCACATTCGATAGCGAGCAGGGGAAGGGGAGCACGTTCCGCTTCATCCTTCCGACGCCGTATGAGCCGGTCGGAACCGCACCGCCGCCGGAATGGGAGACCGCGCTGGCCGGCACCCGGGTGCTGTTGATCGAGCCGAATGCGACGACGCGCGCGATCCTTGCCGAGACGCTGCGATCGCACGGGATGGTGCCTGAGTCTTACGCGACGCTCGATCGCGCCCTGCAGCCGTCGATCCGGGCCGCCTACGCGTGTGTCGTCGCGGATTTCAACATCCTCGCCGCAACGCCGTGGATCCCGCCGGTGCCGGTTGTGCGCATTGCGTCGCCGCTGGCCTCGGGCTACCACGGCGTTGCCGTAACGCGGCCGGTCGGAGAGCGCGAGTTGCTCGATGCCATCGGCGCGGCCCTCGGCGTGACGGACGGGACGGTGTCCTACACACTGGAGCGTCGCCCGGAAATTGCCCGCCCACTGCGTGTGCTCGTCGTCGATGACAACAGTGTGAATCAGGAGTTCGCTGCTGAGGCCGTTCGCCGGCTCGGACACCTCGTCACGCCGGTCGAGAGTGGCATGGCGGCGCTGGAGATTCTCTCCCGGAGAACATTCGACGTCATCCTTCTCGACGTGCAGATGCCGGGACTCGACGGCTTCGAAGTGGCGCGCCGGTTCCGTGCGACGGAGCGCGGGACACTCACACCCATCGTGGCGGTGACGGCACATACGACAACTGAAGACCGCGACCGTTGCACCGCCGCCGGCTTCGATGCGGTTCTGACCAAGCCCGCGACACGGGCCACGCTCGGCGCGATCATCCGGGACGTCACAGGCGTCGAGCAGCCACCTTCGCGTGCGGCATCTCCGGCCGATTCGATCCTGGATGCTGTTGGCGGCAACGTCCGTCTACTCGCGCGCGTCCGCGACGCGTTCGCAATGCAGACCCCGCGCTTGCTGGCCGCACTCCGCGAAGCCGTTTCCCTCGGCGACGGCGAAGCGCTCTACCAGACCGCGCATACGCTCAAAGGGGCCATCAGCAATTTCGATGTCCCTGGCGCCATCGCCGCGACCGCGGAACTGGAGCGCGCCGGCAAAGCTGGAGATTTCGCGCTCGCTGCCGGCCTGCTGCCCCAGTTCGAGGCAGCGATTCATGACCTGGAGGAGAAGATCGAAGCGGCGCTGGGGTAGGGGAGCGACGGGATCGTCTTTACCTGCAAAAGGCAGATCTGGGCACGGAGTCAGGCGGCTGCGAGCGATTCCGACAACTCCTGGGCGGTCTCCTCCGGCGAATCACGAGTAAGGTAGCGTCGAAGACGGAGTTCCATCGGCAACTGTTCGTCGGGAAATTCTTTAGGGACAATGGCGACTACGCGTTTCCCCATGCCGATGGCAGCACCAAGCTCGAAGAAAAGGTTGGGCTTCTTTGGGAACTTCGGATCGATGAGTGTGACGAATACATCGCTGCTGCGCAGACCAGATTCGAACGCGTCGCGCATCGACTCGCCTGCCCGAATGCGAAACTGATCAAACCATACGTCGATGCCGTGCTTGGCGAGAGCCTCCGCGAACGATCGCGCCCATTCCGCATCGGTATGCGAGTATGAAATGAAGACTTGATGCTTATTTGCCTGCTTTTGCGATTCCATGAGTTGTCGCTCGCCGTTTTAGCTGCCGAAGATAGGTTTCGATTTCGTTGAGTTGCATCAGGTTTTGCTTCTTTAGAAGTACGGGTATTCCTGGCCTAGTCTGGAGCTCTCCTGGAGTCACGCCGAGGAGGAGTGCGACGACTGGTATTCGCCGGCCCCACGCTGCTCCAATCTCCGCCCATACGTACGGCCTTTCCAGTGCCCATGGTGTGAGTAACACCACCAGTTCGTGGGCTCGTTCCAGAAACGCCAGGATATCTTCTTCGAAATCCGCGCCTGCGTCGACCTCAGCCTCATCAAGGAATGGTCTTGCGCCGACAGCTTCGATCTCTCTTGCTATCTGCTTTGCGATCCAAGTGTCTTGGCTGCTGTGACTTACGAAGACCAGGTGGTGGTGGGACTTGCTTCGTGTCCTGGTTTTCACTTCAGGGGATTGTAGCAGTCCACTACACGAAGAGGCGTCGCCCCTCTCGTCTCGACTGGCACGCACTCATCGATCCTGCTTGCGTAACCAGAAGTTCCTTCGCGTGCTCGAGCGCTACGGCCTGCGCATGAGAGACTGAGGGGAAGTCGTCAAGAAAGTCGCTGAGTGGGTGGTTACCCTCAAGGTAGTCGATGAGTGCCTGCACCGGAACGCGAGTTCCGATGAAGACAGCCGTGCCTCCGAGAATCTCCGGATCGATCTGGATTACGGGTTTGGCGTCAGCCATGGGTAGCGCCGCTCATTCTATCGCCGCCTTCACCAGCGCCTGCTGCTGCTCTTCATGCCTGTGATGCGATCCCGTCGCTGGTGAAGCGCTGATCGGGCGGCCGATGTAGCGTAACGTCCGGTTGCCCGCCAGCGCGGCCAGCCGTTCGTGAAGGAACGGCCAGGCGCCCATGTTGCGTGGCTCGTCCTGTGTCCAGACGATCTCGGTTGCGTTCGGGTACAGGTTGAACGCTTCGGCCAGCATCGATTGCGGGAAGGGGTAGAGTTGCTCGAGCCGGATCAGAGGGACGTTGGCGTTCGCTTTTTCGCGTGCGGTGCGGAGGTCGTAGTAGACCTTGCCCGTCGTCAGCACGATGCGTTTCACGTTCGCCGGGTCTGACGCGGCATCGCTCAGAACCGGCTCGAAGCGGCCGGTGGTCAGATCGTCGATCGATGACGTGGCCTGGGGATGACGCAGCAACGACTTCGGCGTCATCACGATCAGCGGTTTGCGCGGATCGTTCTTCATCTGCCGGCGTAGCGCGTGGAAGTGCTGCGCAGGAGTGGTCGGATAGACGACTTGCATGTTTCCCTCGGCGCACAGCGTCAGGAATCGTTCCAGTCGCGCTGACGAGTGCTCCGGCCCCTGGCCTTCGTATCCGTGCGGTAGCAGCAGGACAAGGCCGCTGTGCTGTCCCCATTTCTCTTCGGCCGAGGAGATAAATTGGTCGATGATGATTTGCGCGCCGTTGACGAAGTCTCCAAACTGCGCTTCCCACAACACCAGCGCTCCCGGATCGGCAACGGAGTAGCCGTACTCGAATCCGAGGACACCGTACTCACTGAGGAGCGAGTCGTAGACTGCGAAGTCGATTGTTGGCGCGCCGCCGAGGGCATTGAGCGGCACGTAGCCTTTGCCGGTGAGATGGTCGAAGAGGATGGCGTGTCGCGACGAGAACGTGCCTCGGCCGGAGTCCTGCCCGGAAAGGCGAACGCGATAGCCGTCGGTGATGACCGTGCCGAACGCCAGCATTTCCGCGAATGCCCAGTCGATCGGCTCGCGGCCCTCGGCCATGGCCTTACGTCGCGCGATGATTGGCTTGAGCTTCGGATGGAGCGACAGATCAGCCGGAATCGTCGTCAGCGCCTGACCGACCACATCGAGTCCACTCCGAGGCACGGACGTGTCCGGGGATGGGTGATTCTGGAAGCCGGTGATCTCCTCATCGGTCCAAAGCGCCGCGTGCTCGTTCGACGAGGGTGGCTCGTTGTCTTCCCGCGTACGGTCGAAAGCCTCCTGCAACTTGGTTTGAAAGTTGTCGAGCCACGACTCCGCTTCCTTCGGGTCGATGTCGCCTTTGCGCAGCAGCGTCTCGGTATAGATCTTTCGCACCGAGCGGTGCTCCTTGATCGACTTGTACATCTTCGGCTGGGTCAGCGATGGCTCATCACCCTCGTTGTGGCCATGGCGCCGGTAGCAGAGCATGTCGATGACGACGTCCTTGTGAAACTGCTGTCGGAAGTCGTATGCGAGCTTGACGGCACGGATGCAGGCTTCGGGGTCGTCGCCGTTCACGTGAAAGATCGGCGCCTGCACCATCTTGGCGACGTCGGTGGCATATACGGACGACCGCGCAGACTCAGGGCCGGTGGTGAATCCGATCTGATTGTTGATGACGAGATGGATCGTGCCGCCGGTCCGGTAGCCGGGCAGTTGCGAGAGATTCAGCGTCTCGGCGACAACCCCCTGCCCTGCGAATGCGGCATCACCGTGAATGAGCACCGGAAGCACCCATGCGCGTTTGTTGTCGCCGATGAGCTTTTGCTTCGCGTGAACCATCCCCTCGACAATAGGGTCGACCGCTTCGAGGTGGCTCGGATTCGAGGCCAGCGTCAGCTTCATGTGCGAGCCATCAGGCGTCTGGTGGACACCGTCCGCGCCGAGGTGGTACTTCACATCCCCTGAGCCTTGGGTCGTGTTCGGGTCGACGTCGCCCTCGAACTCGTGGAAGATCTTCTCGTACGACTTGCCGAGGATGTTCGCCAGGACATTGAGCCGTCCTCGATGAGCCATGCCGATGACGGCCTCAGTGACGCCATCCTGGGTGGCTTCGTTGAAAACATAATCGAGCAGCGGGATGACAGTCTCGGCCCCTTCCAGTGAGAAGCGCTTGTGTCCGACGTACTTGGTGTGAAGAAACTTCTCGAACGCCTCGGCGTCGTTGAGCTTCATCAGAATGCGGCGTTTGGCAGGCAGATCGAGCGACTGGTGGTTCCGCGACGGCTCCATCCGATCCTGCAGCCACTTCTTCTGGACTGTCTCGGAGATATGCATGTACTCCGGTCCGAGCTTGCCGCAATAGGTCTCCCTAAGCGTGTCGAGGATGTCGCGGAGCTTTGCTGTGAGCTTGCCGCAGAGTCCGCCGCAGATGAACTCGCGGTCGAGATCCCAGATCGTGAGGCCGTAGAACGCTGGATCGAGCTCGGGATGGCGCTTCACCTCGTACTCGAGCGGATCGAGATCAGCCAGCAGATGTCCGCGCACGCGGTAGGCGTTGATCATCTGCAGCACGGCGGCTTCGCGCGCAACCTTCTCGTCCTCGCTGGCGTTGAGGCGATGGCGGTCTCTGCTCCACACCGCTGGCTCGTAGGGGATACGCAGGTCGCGATAGATCGTCTCGTAGAAACCGTCAGCGCCGAGTAGCAGTTCGTGAATGCGCGCCAGGAAGGCACCCGACTCGGCTCCCTGAATGATGCGATGGTCGTAGGTCGACGTCATCGTCATCACCTTGGAGATCCCGAGGTCGGCAAGGACGGATGGATCGCTCGCTGAATACTCGGCCGGATAGTCGATCTGGCCGGTGGCGATGATCGTTCCCTGCGACTGCATGAGCCGAGGCACGGATGCGATCGTCCCGATGGTGCCTGGGTTGGTGAGCGAGATCGTAGTGCCTTCGAAATCGGCGATCTCGAGGGTGCTGCCTCGTGCCTTGCGGACGACTTCGTTGTAAGCCTTGAGGAATTGCGCGAAGTCCATGGTCTGCGCGCGTTTGACGTTCGGTACGAGGAGCGATCTTGAGCCGTCTTTGCGCTCGACGTCGATGGCGATTCCGAGGTTGGTGTCTTCACGGTCGATGCGCGTGGGCGTCGTCTCCTGCATGGAGAAGGCCGCGTTCATCCGGGGAAACTGCTTGACCGCGCTGACGATCGCCCATGCGATGATGTGCGTGTACGACGCCTTCGGCTGACCGGTCAGCGTCAGATGGTTGTTGACGACGCGCCGGTTCTCTTCGAGGACCTTGACCGGGATATTGCGGATCGACGTCGCCGTGGGGATGGTCAGCGATGTCTCCATGTTCTGAGCGATCTTCCCCGCCGCGCCGCGCAGCGGAACCGCGGTTTGGTTCTGCCCGTGTAGGGCCGCCGCCCTCGGCGGCCCGGGAGGAACAGTCACCGGAGTAGCTGCGGGCAGAACCGGAGCGGGAACAGCCAATGGGGGTGCTTCGGCGGGGACTGACGCGAGAGCAGCCGCCGGGGGCGGCGGCGCTACACTGGCATCGGTGGCGCGTTGACCTTCAGCTTCCTCTTCGAATTCTTCCTCGAAGCGGGGCTCGTAGTCCTGGAAGAACTCGCGCCAGCTTGCGCTCACAGAGTCTGGATTCTCGCGGTAACGCTCGTAAAGCTCTTCGATGAAAGCAGTGTTGGCGCCGTAGGTCTGGGTGACGGATGACATATCTGGAAACCTAACCGTGATTGGGATACGCGGATTTCGCCGCCGGCCTTGCCGGCTAATCGTGTTCTGCGAGGAGTGTGTGTGTGAGCGACGTCAGGCCGAGCCAGCCGAAACCGGCGGCGAATCCCCCGAGGACGTCCGATGGGAAATGGACGCCGAAGTAGACGCGCGAGAAGCCGACGCTGAGAATCGTGAGGGTGGACAGGGTGTGCACCACCGCCTGCGTGGCAACCGAACGGTTCTGCACGAAGTGATGGGCGACGATCGGATACGTAGCCGCGGACAGCAGCGAGTGGCCGCTGGGGAAACTGTGCGAGTGCGGCAACTTGATGCGGCGGGCGCGCTCGATGGGACGCCGCCGCTGGAAGAGGTTCTTCATGAAGGTGTTGATGGCCATCGCTCCGCCGGTGGAGATGATGACCGTCCAGGCATCCTCGCGCCGTCCCTTGCGCCACATCGCCAGCGCGGTGATGCCCGCGGCGCTGCCGATGGCGAAATGGGCGCCGAACTGTGTGATGACGTTCATCACCTCGTGCATTGGCGGGTTGTCGATGGTGTGAACGACGTCCATGATCAGTTCGTCGTAACGGTCGGCCCGTCCGGCCACGACTTCTTCCGCCTGTTTCTTGAAGAACCAGAACGCCACCGCCGCAAGGGCCACGCTGCCCGTCGTTCCGATCGCCAAAGGCAGGAAACGATGTCGCTTTTTCGGCCTTTCCTGGGGCTCTTTCTTCACGTCATTGAGTCTATAACACGCGCCAACGTCACAAACCGGTCTGCCACCGTCGCGCCGCAGGCCTTGCGATAGAAGTCGATGGCATCGGTCCAGGCGATGATAGCGCGGTCGTAGCCTAGCCGGCGAAGGTCGGCCAGGGACGCATGAAGAAGACGGCCACCTAAGCCGTGTCCGCGTTGCGCGCGGATGACTCCGGTGGGGCCGAAGAACCCGAGGCCGCGGTTGTTGGCATCGTGCGCGGCGAAACCTGCCACCTCGCCATCGACCGCGGTATAGAACATCGTCGGCGGATCGTTCTCGAAGGCGCGGGCAGCTTCGAAGCGCCAGATTCGTCCGAACTCCTTCTCGATGAAGGCGAGAACCCGCTCACGATCGTGGAGCGACGCGCGAACCACTCCCACATCCCTTTCCCCACTCTCCATCCCCAATTCCGCTACGAGATTCTGCGTCTTCGCGATCTCGACATACCCGCGTTTGGCGAAGAACTCGATCGTTGAGCCGTCACTCAAAGCGACGCCTGGCGTGAAGTAGTTGCCTGCCTCCGCTGCCACGATCCGTGCGCCGCGCGATTCCGCGTCACGGAGGAGTGCGCTGCCGGTGCCGCGCCGCCGCTGCATCCGATCGACGGCCAGGATCCGGAGTACTTTGCCGCATGTGACGGATACGCCTTCAAAATCGCCGTATACGCTCACTTCGGCTGCTCCGCTCACCCCCGCTCCAAAGCATTTTTCGGCGGCTACCGCGGCAAGGTCATAGGGGGCATCATTCGCACTCGACAGCAGGACTGCGAGGCGGGGAAGATCAGCTTCTGTGGCCGCGCGAATCACGGTGAAGGATTACACCACGGCGGCCTTTCGTTGCGAGGGCTCATGAAACCTTCGGTGCTGCGATCGATCCTCATTCTGATCTTTCTCTCGGTCTCCTGCCGTCAGCACGAGGCGCCCGTCGCCGCGTCGACTCAACCCGCGTCATCGGCAGCGATGCCGGAAATGGCAGGGATGACGTCGACACAGCCGCTGCCCGATCCGAACGCACAGGTGCTCGTGGCGGCGCAGCTCACCAACCCCGCGGCCGCGACCGTCTACGCTGAGGCCGCACAAATCAAAGACCGGCTGGCGAAGATGTACTGCTACTGCGAATGCCACGAGATTCATGGTCATTTGAGTCTGCTGACGTGTTTCCAGACCAACCACGCCGAGGAGTGCGGCATCTGCCTCCGCGAAGCGACGCAGGCATACAAGGACTGGAAGAACGGTCTGCCGGTACACGCCTCGCAGCATGCTGCGGACGTGGCCTACCACCGCGGATCGCCGCCGCCGAGTTTGCCTCAATGAATTGCGCTTCGCGCGTTTTCGGTTGTCTGCGCTTCGCGTGTTTTCGGAGGTGTGGATTGAGCTGCTCGCCGGGCGTTATAGTTCTTGGCGAAGTTCTTTGTAGACAACCTAGGAAACCGACGACGCGCGAAGCGCAGACAACCGAAGACGCACGAAGCGCAGATAACGCGCAAGGCGCAGTCTCATGACCGACATCGTTTGCTGCCCAAACTGTGGTCAGGCCAACCGGTTGCCGCCGGCTGGGAAGAAGGCCGTTTGCGGAAAGTGCAAGACGCCGCTGACCGGGAGTCATCCCATCGAGGTCACGGATGCGAGTTTCGCGGAGACGATTCGCAGCGGTGCATTTGTCGTCGACTTCTGGGCGCCGTGGTGCGGACCCTGCCGGACGATCGCGCCAGTGATCGAAGAGTTGGCCGCGTCGCGTGCGGACGTGCGCTTCGCAAAGCTCAATGTCGATCAGAACCCGCGCACGGCGGCAGCGTATCGGGCGATGAGCATCCCGCTGCTGGTGCTCTTCAAGGATGGCGTCGAGAAGGGACGCGTCGTCGGTGCCGTGCCGCGAGCGCAGATTGAGGCGGCGATCCGGCAGCATCTGGGTTGAATTGCGCTTTTTTGTGTGCGCTTCTCGCGTTGTCGGTTGTCTGCGCTTCGCGCGTTGTCAGTTGTCGGTTGTCTCCCTTGATGGCGGCTCACAACCAACGCGCGGCGCGCAACAAACCGACAACCGATAACGCGCGCAGAGCAGACAACGCGCAACGCGCAGACAACGCGCGCAGCGCAGTTAACAGACAACGCGTGAAGCGCATGTTAAAGTCAATCCTTCCACAACTCACATGGTCAAGCTCCCGACCGTCGATCGAATGATCTCCCTCGTGCGCAAGCCCGGTGGTCCTCCTCTCGGCCCGGGGCATCGCGATATGCGGCTCCGGGAGGCCTTCGAGCACGCGCCGGCCGGTATCGCTCTCATCTCCATCGACGGCGCCTGGCTGCAATACAACGAGATGTTTCGTCAGATCGTAGGCTACACGCGCGAGCAACTGGCCCGGGTGACGTTCACCGACCTCACGCATCCCGATGATGCCAAGCGCGAGGCAGTGCTGATGCGACGGATGCTGAGCGGCGATACGCGTGGCTACCGCCTGGACAAGCGCATCATTGAGAAGAAAGGGAAGTACCGCGAGGTCGAAGTGAATTGCTCGGCCGCCAACGGCGACGACGGCACTCCCTTCCTCATCTACGTCGTCGACGACCGGGCGCGCACCCAGGGCCAGCCCCGATCGTCCTCGCCGAGCGCCGAGCATCTCCTTCTCGCTGTCGTCGATCAGTTAGCCGACGTTGCAATCATCGGTACCGACGATCAGGGTCTCATCGCTGGCTGGAACTCGGGCGCGGAGCGAATTCTCGGCTACAAACGCGACGAGGTCCTCGGCCGTTCCCGCAGGATGCTCTATCGCGATCATGAGCATTGGGGCGGCAGATCGACGCAGCAGCTCAAGGAGGCCAGTGAGTCGGGACGGATCGATCTCGAGGACTGGCGCATGGCCAAAGACGGCCGGCACCTCTGGGTGCGTACAAGCATCACGCCGGTGCGGCTCGACGGCGAGATCAAGGGTTTCGTCGAAGTGATCCTTGCGCCCGACGGCCGGGCCGAATCCCGAGAGGAGACGAAGCAGAGCCTGGAAACCCTGCGCGCCGAGTTGCTGAGAAGGAAGGGGACAGAGGAGTCGCTCCGCTCCGCCATCGATGAGTTGCGTCTGGCAGGCGAGCAGACGATGGACGAGCTGAAGATCATGACCGACGCTCTTCGCAAAGAGCTGGAGCGGCGGAAACGGGCGGAAGAGGAGCTGCGCGCCATCCACGAGCGTATAGCGCGGGCGGTCGTTCCTCCGCCGTCGCCGGCGGAGTCGGAGATCGTCTCGACATCGCTGCCGCCGCAGCGAAAGTGGAAATCGCTCGGCAGTGCCACGACCGCCGAACTGCTCGTCAAGCATGCCTCGCAACTGCGGACGGGACGGCTCGTCATCGCCAGCGGCTCCCGCGAGAAGGAACTCTTCATCGAGAAGGGGAAGATCATCTCCTGCTCGTCGAACGATCCCTCCCGCTTCCTTGCGCAGCGGCTCATCGGCAGCAGGATGATCTCCGAGGAGCAACGGCAGAAAGCGCTGGATATCCAGAGGGAAACGCAGCTCGCGCTCGGCCGCATCCTGGTCATCCTGGGTGCTCTGACCGAGAACCAGCTTCACGATGCCATGCGTGAGAAAGCCGAAGCGGAGATCGCCGAGCTCTCCACGTGGCGCGAAGCGAAATACGTCTTCGTCGAGGAGGAGATCCCGACGCTGCAACTCGTCCCGCTGCGCATCGATGTGGCGGAGCTCGTCGTCCATCAGTTGGATCATGGTGACGAGAAGAATGCCCCGCTGCTGCCGGGACTCCATGCCATCGACGTGACCCGCATCATCGACGAAGTCGTGAGCGACCTGGTGATGGATGACATCGCCTCCGCCGCCGGCGAGATCGAGCACAACATCGAGGCTCTCGCATCCAACGCAGAGATCCTCGTCGCCAGCGCGTCCGGGAAGACGAAACGGTTTCATCGCGCCAACTGCCCAGTGGCCAAGCGCTTCGCCGACGATACTCGGGTCGTCTTCATGAGCGCCGGCGAAGCAATCCGCGCGGGTTACGATGCGTGCAGGACGTGTTTTCGGTGAGCGCAGTGGATCAGTGGATTGGCCGATCAGTGGTCAGGGGGGCAGTGGATCAGTAGGTGCGTTGGATCAAAGGATCAGTCGATCAGTGGATCGGTAGGTCAGTGGGATCGGTAGGTCAATGGGTCAGGACCATGTTTCTTGTTTCTGATCAACCAATCGACTGATCAACTGATCAACTGATCCACTGATCGACTAATCCACTGCTACTGATCCACTGCTACAATCCAAATGCGCTCCCCGCGACGTAGTTGGAGACAATATGCGACAAATCGCCGCGGTAGCAGTCGGTCTATTCTCAGCAATCCCTCTCTTCGCCCAGACGCAACCGGCGAGCGACTGGACGTTCAAGTCCCGTATCGAGCTGCGCGCTAACTACCGGGACAGCAACGAGCAGAAGTTTGCTCTCAAGTTCCCGTTCCCGCCGAGCTTCCTGCCGGTCGGACAGACGGTCGGATTCGAAGAGACCGTGAACGCGGGCGCTCACGGCGAGCTGAGCGTGGCGCAGATCAAGCTCGACCTGAGCTACAGCAACTGGTTCACGGTGCATACCCAGTTGCACGGCCAGGACCTGTATCGCCGAAACCCGACGAGCGAGGACCGGAAGGCCGATGCCGACGAGCTGTGGATACTGTTCGGGCCGAAGCCCGAGTTCCTGGCGCGTCCGGACAAGACGTCGTTTTTCCTGCAGATGGGTAAGTCTCCCAAGATGGAGCGCCAGCCCATCCGACTGCTGGAGAGCTACGGTCTGGCCGCCACCGCCTTCAACCGGATGGAGGATGTCGGTTTCATGGGGGGTGGCTCGATCGGACGCAACCTCTACTGGCGACTCAGCGGCACGACCGGTAACCCTTTCTATTTCCGCGATCCGAACGCGCTGGCCGGCGACAACGGCATCAAGGAACTGCTGCAGCCCAATCCCGATCCCCGGCTCAAGTCCGGCTTCCCGATCCTCTACAACGCGGAGACGGAGGGGTACTTTCTGCGGACCGATCACGTTCAGTTTGGGCAGGGTCTCGGCTATCGCTGGCAGAACGACGCGCAGACCTTCGGCTTTGACGCCATCGCCTTCCACTACCGCCGGTCGATGGCGGACCAGGAGAAGCTCACCGGGACGTTTTACGGCGGAGACCTCGACATCCTCAACGGTCCCGAGCTGCCTGGCGTTTCAGTCAGCCTGCCGGTCCACGGCCGGCGCAAGCAGGAGACCGGAGCGCGCGTCTACGTCGAGTGGCGTGGCCTGACTTCGACGGTGCAATACACGAAGCAGGACGTGGCTGGGCTGTATCGCGAAGGGGAGGAACTGGAAGCCGGCTATCAGGTGCCGTGGGCGTTTGGTCCGACGATCGGCGGCGAGACGCTCGTGCAGAGCATCCAGCCGGCGGTGCGGCTGAGCGCCTTGCAGAATCAGTTCAAAGGGCCGAAGACCTATCCGTCGCCGAGCATGTGGTGGAACTGGACGAAGCTCGACTACGGTGTCCGGATCGCTTTCGCGAAGCACGTCGATTTGACGATCGAGCGTGCGCACCACAACATCGCCTCTCCGGTGAAGCTCGACCTCGGCGAGACGCTTGCGACTCTGCGGATTCGGATATAGGAGTTGCGCGGGGGCCGGGTGTCGGAGGCGCGATTGGTTCTTTCTCCCTCCGGCTCCCGACTCCCGCGTAACCTCCGTTTCCTTTTGCGGCGTGACCCGTCCAATAGGAGAAATTTGTCTTCGGGCGAGCCGGTTCGAAACGTGAGCAAAATTCGCGGTCTCAGTATCTTTTTAGGGGCAAACGCATACCGATGAGCGATCACTCGCTGAAGCGCAGTTTTCTGTTTTGCATCCTCTTTCTCCTCACCGCGAGCGCCACGTTCGCGGCAACGCCGTCCGCGCGCTACGAAGCGCAGATGGTGTGGGATACCGCGATCCATCGCGCCGTCCTGTTCGGTGGCCTGACCGCCATCGACGCCGGTACGAAGCAATCCTACGAGCTGGGCGATACCTGGGAATGGACCGGGCTCCGGTGGCTGCAACGATTCCTTGCTCACAGCCCGCCGGCCCGTGCAGCGGAGTCGATGGTCTTCGACTCTGCCCGCAACAGGGTGGTGATCTTCGGAGGCCGCGAGGTCAAACTCAACTTCAACGACACATGGAGCTACGACGGAAACGACTGGACTCAGATCCAGACCGCGAACGCTCCTCCCATCCGTGAGCTGGCCGGCGCAGCCTACGACGCCGCACGCGATCGAATCGTTCTCTTCGGTGGGACGCTGCAGACATACAGCGCCGATGGAAGAACGCTGACCGAGGCGCCGCTTCACGACACCTGGGAGCTCGACGGCACGAACTGGCATCAGATCCTCACCGACGGACCCGCGGTGAACAAGCCGCTGCTGACGTACGACCCGGTCCGCAAGCAGACCATCATGATCGGCTACGACTCCAGCGTCGCGACGGTGATGTACGCGTACGATCCGGTTGCCAAGACGTGGAATCAGCTCAAACCCGCGCTGCTGCCGCTCTGCGCCAATCAGGGCGCCATGACTTGGCAGGGCTCGAACAACACCATTCTCTTTACGGGCGCCGTCTGCGCGACCTCTGTGTCGCCCGAGGACACGTATGAGTGGGATGGTACGAACTGGACAAAGGTCGCACTCCAGACGTTCGCCGGCCGGTTCTTTGGCGAGGCGATTACCTTCGATCCCGACCACCAGAACGTCGTGCTCTTCGGCGGCTCGCCACTCACCGGCGTCCTCCAGTCCGGCACGTTTGTCTATTCGCAGACATTCTGGTCGGAAGTCAGCGATGCCGCCTACCCGCTGCCACGCTCGCTCATGACGCTGGTCGCCGATCCGGTTCGCAACGTGGTCTATCTATACGGCGGCCTGACCGATGCCGCGAACTTCTTCGACCTTTGGACCTATCAGAACGGTCAGTTCCATACGACCAGTATCGCGAGCCAGCCGACCGATTGCGTGTTGCCGGTCTCCGCGTTCGACACTGACCGCAAAGTACTGGTCATGCTCTGCTCGGGAAGCTCCACATGGGAGTTCGACGGCACGACCTTTACGCAGTACGACGCGACGAAGACTGCGCCTCCGAGCCACCAGTGGAGCAGCCTCGTCTACGATCAAAACCTGAAGAAGATCGTCTTTTTCGGCGGCTACAGCAGTGGATATCTCGATCAAACATGGACCTATGACGGCAGCGTGTGGGCGCAGGTGAAGAAGAACCCCCCCACATCGCGCGCTCTTGCATCGATGTGGTACGACCCGGTCCTGAAGAAGACGGTGCTGTATGGCGGGATCGGCCGTGTCACGGCGACCGATCGCCTGACGCGCTACAGCGACATGTGGTCGTTTGACGGCAATGGCTGGACCGCGATCGTTCCGACCACCACTCCCGGTATGCGCTACGGAGCGCTGACTGCCGTCGATCCGAAGACGAATCACGCCATCGTCTTTGGCGGAATCAGGGTCGATACCGACGCCACCAACAACCAGACCCAGGTCTACGCCCAGGACCTCTGGGATTGGGACGGCACGAACTGGACGAAGGTAACCACGGCCATCGTGCCGCCCGCGCGCGAAAATGGCGGTTTCACCGTCGATCCACTTCGCAACGAGCTGGTCATGTTCGGTGGCTACCAGGGCACCTACCTCTCCGACCTCTGGAGCTACAGTAACGGCCAGTGGAAACAGGTGTTCGAGGTTCTGAACAGGCGCCGGGCAGCGCATTGATTCCTGGGGAGTGGGGGAGGGCGTCCTCCCTCCACTCCCCCTCACCCAACCCCCCACTCCCCTCCACGTGCTATTTTTGGCAGTCCATGAGCGAGTCTCTGATCACGCAATCGCCGGTCTTCCCGCCGGCTACATTCCGTCGCAGCATCGCTGATGCCCTGGAGATGGCGCATGGCGTCGACGCGATCGCCGCCGAGGAGCGTGCTGCCTCGCTTGCCAAGCGTTCGCTGAAGAAAGAGTCGAAGGTGTGGGGACTCGAGCTGATCATCAGCATGATGGACCTCACCACGCTCGAAGGGAAAGACACACAGGGGAAGGTATGGGCGCTCTGCCAGAAAGCGATCCGTCCCGACCCGTCCGACCGCACGATCCCGCACGTCGCTGCGGTCTGCGTCTATCCGGCCATGGTCCCGTTCGTGAAACAGGCCCTTGCCGGCAGCGGCATTCACATCGCTTCGGTTGCCACCGGCTTCCCGAGCGGCCAGACCTTCATCGACGTCAAAGTCTCGGAGACGAGGCAAGCTGTAGCTGCCGGGGCCGGCGAGATCGACATGGTGATCGACCGCGGGGCCTTTCTTTCTGGCAACTACCAGAAGGTCTTCGATGAGATCGCCGAGGTAAAGGAAGCGTGCGGACCTGCACATCTCAAGGTCATCCTCGAGACCGGTGAGCTGGCCAACTACGATCAGGTGCGCAAGGCGTCGCTCATCGCCATGTTCGCAGGCGCCGATTTCATCAAGACCTCGACCGGCAAGGTGACCACAAACGCCACTCTGCCTGTGACGCTGGTCATGCTCGAAGCGATCCGCGATTTCCTGCACGCCACCGGCAGGAGGATCGGGATGAAGCCCGCCGGAGGGATTTCCAGTGCCAAGCTGGCGCTCGCGTATCTGGTCCTCCTGTACGAGACGATGGGACCCGAATGGATGACGCCCGGCCTCTTCCGTTTCGGAGCATCGTCGCTGCTCAATGACGTGCTGATGCAGTTGCGTAAGGAAAAAACCGGCGCTTACCAGTCGGGCGATTACTTCACATTGGATTAGCGTTCGGAGAGACGGCCTGCTGTTGAACCTACAGCGTTCAATACCTGGGAAGACTTGAATGACCTCACAAATTGAAACCAGAGACCGTCTCACGCCCGGAGCCGCCTCCAGTGCGATGGCGGAGTGGCACTACTCTCCATCGCTGGAAGCGACTGATCACGTCAAGATCAAGTCCCGTTACAACCTCTTCATCGGCGGGAAGTTTGTCGAGCCGCACTCGAAGCGCTGGTTCGAGACCATCAACCCCGCCACGGAAGAGACGCTTGCCGAAATGGCCGAGGCAGATGCGGAAGACGTCGACCGCGCCGTGCGTGAGGCGCGCCGCGCATATGAGAAGACGTGGCGCAAGCTGGCGCCATCCGAGCGCGCGAAGTACATCTTTCGCATTGCCAGGCTGATTCAGGAGAAGTCGCGCGGACTCGCGGTCGCCGAGACCATGAACGGCGGCAAGCCGATCAAAGAGTCGCGCGACATCGACATCCCCCTCGCGGCGGCCCACTTCTTCTATTACGCCGGCTGGGCCGACAAGCTCGAATACGCCTTCCCAAACCGTATCGTCTCTCCCGTCGGCGTAGCCGGCCAGATCATCCCCTGGAACTTCCCGTTGCTCATGGCGGCATGGAAGATCGCTCCCGCGCTGGCCGCGGGGAACACGGTAGTTCTCAAGCCGGCCGAGACCACATCCATCACAGCGATGATGTTGGCTGACATCATCCAGGAAGCCGGCCTCCCACCCGGCGTCGTCAACATCATCACAGGCGCTGGGGCGACCGGGGCCGCACTGGTGAGCCATGACGACGTTGACAAGATCGCCTTCACCGGGTCTACCGAGGTCGGCAAGAGAATCCAGCGGTCGCTCGCCGGTACGCACAAGAAGCTGACGCTGGAGCTGGGCGGCAAAGCGCCCAACATTGTCTTTGAAGATGCCCCCATCGATCAGGCCGTTGAAGGGATCATCAACGGGATCTATTTCAACCAGGGACACGTCTGCTGTGCGGGATCGCGGCTCTTCCTGCAGGAATCGATTCTAGAGCCGGTGGTGCGCAAGCTCCGCGAACGCATTGGAACTCTTCGCGTCGGCAATCCGCTCGACAAGAATACCGACGTGGGTGCCATCAACTCGCGCGCGCAGTTGGAGAAGATCCAGGAGCTCGTCGAGAGCGGCGTCGGCGAGGGTGCCGAGATGTTTCAGTCGACGTGCAGCGTTCCCGACCGCGGCTTCTGGTTCCGTCCCACGTTCTTTACCGGCGTCGCGCAGTCGAGCCGTATCGCCCAGGAAGAGATCTTCGGGCCGGTGCTTTCGGTATTGACGTTCCGTACGCCGGAAGAGGCGATTGAGAAAGCGAACAACACGCCGTACGGTCTCTCTGCCGGTATCTGGACCGAAAAGGGATCGCGCATTCTGAAGATGGCGCAGAAGCTTCGTGCCGGCGTGATCTGGGCAAACACCTACAACAAATTCGATCCCTCTTCGCCATTCGGCGGATACAAGGAATCAGGCTTCGGCCGCGAAGGCGGATTGCATGGGCTGGCGCCGTATGTGGTGCTGTCGTGATGAGGGAGCAATCGTGCCAAGGTTGAGCGTCAGAAAAACCTACAAGCTCTACATTAACGGCGAGTTCCCGCGTACGGAATCCGGCCGCTTCTATGCCGTCAATGGCAAAGGAGGAGAGTTGCTCGCCAACGCCTGCCGCGGATCGAGAAAAGACCTGCGCAATGCTGTGCAGGCAGCGCGCAAAGCGTTTGCGGGCTGGAGCGGGAAGACGGCGTTCAATCGCGGTCAGATCCTTTATCGCCTGGCCGAGGTCTGTGAAGCCCGCTCCGCGGAGCTCGTCGATGAATTGCGGCGCCAGGGATCCTCGGCCGCCGAAGCCCGCCGCGAGGTCCTCGCTGTCACCGACCGCTGGGTCTACTACGCAGGCTGGAGCGATAAGTACCCGCAGGTTTTCGGCTCGGTGAATCCGGTGGCCGGCCCGTACTACAACTTCACGGTCCCCGAACCGACAGGCGTCGTCGGTGTGGTTGCGCCGGACGAGCCCTCGCTTCTGGGATTGGTGAGCCGCATCGCGCCCGCCCTCGTCGGCGGCAATACGGTGGTGGCGATCACTTCCGAATCGCGGCCTCTCGCTGCGATCACCCTCGGCGAGATCTTCGAGACCAGCGACGTGCCGGCGGGCGTCGTCAACCTCATCTCAGGGATCAAAAGCGAGCTCGTACCGTGGATGGCTTCGCACATGGATGTCAATGCCATCGACACCACCGGTGTTGCTGGAGATGCCATCGCCAACATCCGGAAGACTGCGGCCGAAAACGTGAAGCGCGTCGTCCACTTCAACGCCGCCGCCATCGGATGGACCGATGCCACGCGGTCGCAGTCGCCGTATGCCATCTTCGACTTCCAGGAAATGAAGACGGTCTGGCACCCGATCGGGATGTAGGGCTGCGCTCGTCAGTGGAGCGGATGGACGTAACGTTTTAGCCCGTTCGCTGCATCTGATGTGCGACAAGAGCCAGGTCAACCGTCGAAATGAGGTCGTCGCCGGCCTCCTCCTGCTTGACGACAGCCACTCCCGGGAGCGCGCGCCTGACCGTTTCAGCCGCATTCGAGATCACGACGATGACGACGTTGTGCCGGTACAGCGCTTGGATCCTGCGAACGATGCCGATGGCGGCGAGCGCTGGCAGGTTGACGACTACGCCATCGACGTGAGGCGCGCCGGCGATTTTCTCCGCGATAGCGTCGTCATCGACTTTGCTGACCATGTACCCGGCCGTGCGTAGCAGGGTCGCGATGTGAGACAGGCTGGTGTCAGTGCGCAGCAGCAAGTGCGGTACGAGTTGTGACATTAGGGACCTCCTGGTTCGTCAACCGCAGAAACCGGCGGTGATCAATGAGTGTTTGAAGGTGGGTGACGATCTCCATCGGATCCTGTGCCTTGGTGATGAAGCCATCGGCGCCGAGCTCCTCGGTCATCACTGCCAGCTCGCCGGCAGAGCGCCCGGAGAAGAGGATGAGTGAGGCGTCGGTGCGAAGAAGGCGCCTGAGGCCCTGCTTGAAGACGGCGGCGCCGGAGAGCGCCGGGATGCTCACGTCGAGCAGCACGACATCGGGATCGGCTTCCCGAAGGATCAGCGGGAGCGTGATCATCGAGTCGTGCAGAGTCACGTCGATGCCACTGAGCTCGAGCAGCGTCTTCATTCCTTCGAGAAGATCGTGCTGGTCATCGACGATGAGAACGCGGCCTCTTGCTTCGGTGGAGGCGTTCATTTGGACGCCGCCTGGACGCGCCGTACGAGACCGGCCAGTGATTGCGGGAGCACAGGCTTGATGAGGTAATCATCGATGCCGTACTTGAGCTTCGCTTCGTTCTGATACCGCGTGTGTTTGTAGATCGCCGTCATGATGGCAATGTGCGGCCTGTAGGATTCATCGATCCGCCGGATGAAGCGGGCAATCTCGAATCCGTGCATCTCCGGCAGCAGGCCGTCGAGCAGGATGAGATCGGGCCGGCTCTCGCCGGCGATCCGGATCGCCTCGAAGCCGCTGCTGGCGGTAAAGGGGGCGATCTGCATTGCCCGGAACTGCTCGATCAACGACCAGCGGAGCTTGCGCTCGTCTTCGACGATCAGGACCGTCGGCAGAGGCGCATCGGCTGGGAGGTACGTCTGGCTTGGAACTGCGAACTCGGCAAGGCTCATGGTTGCAACCCCTTTTCACTCATCGAACTGGCTACCAGTAGTCCAAGAGCGCTGCCACGGGGTGGCAACAGGCTAAGTCACTACAAGGAAAGGGGAACGACGCGTTTCGAAGCCGGCCGGAGCCGTTCGTTATTTGGAGTTGTGTCCGGAATCAGGACGGAGTGGAGACTCCCGCTTGAAGGACGCACAATAGTCCAACGTTCTCATAAGTCCACGTGTAGGTTTGGCGGCTTCGGCGACCAGTTCCAAGCAGAACCAGCGGGCGAGCCTTCAGCCCGTCTGGCATCTCCGTGACGAACCGCGTCTCTGGACCCGAGATAGAAGCCACCGCAATTCTCTGGCATGGACGCACGCCTCCTCGATTGACTTCCGGGTTCGGTGCTGTCCCGGGGTATCCTAAAAAGAGGGAATCCTTCGAAAAGAAAGAATGGCCGACGTATTCATCAGCTATGCGCGCGAGGATCGCGAATCGGCGAGGCGACTCGCGGAAGTCGTCGAGTCTCATGGCTGGACGGTTTGGTGGGACCGCCGGATTCCAGCAGGCAAGGCGTACGAGGATGTGATCGATTTGGAGATCGAGGAAGCGGGCTGTGTGCTCGTGTTGTGGACGCAGAGGTCGGTCACGTCGGCATGGGTGCGGAATGAAGCCGCAGAGGGTTTGCGCCGCCAGAGACTTATTCCGATCCGTCTCGAAGAGGTCCGCGTGCCGCTGTCGTACCGTCACCTACAAGTCGCCGATCTTCTACGGTGGACGAGCTCAGAGCTTGAGGACTGCCTTGCCTCGATTAAGAAGATGATCGAGTCCGCGAACAACGCGGCCATGGCCGAGAGCCCCTCGGACTCGCCATCTCCATCTGAACAGGAGCGGGAACAGACCGCACATTGGAACGTCAAGCCCGAGCTTGTGAGCCTTCTGCGTGGCGTTAGTAAGTTGGCGGATATCGTTAAGGTGGCTTTCGGGCCGAAGGGCCGTAATGTCGCAGTTAAGAGGAGCAACGGCGGCACGATACTAACTACTGATTTTAGAACAATTGCCAACGAATTTCGACTTCCGGATCCTATCGAGAACATGGGGGCTCACCTCGCACGAGACGTTGCTACAAAGACGAGGCGAACTGCGGGCGACGGGGCAACGACGACGGTTATATTGGCGCAAAGCATCTTTAGTGAGGGGCTAAAGGCAATGAATGCCGGGGCACGTTCCGCGGCGTTGAAGCGTGGAATCCAGTTTGCGGTCGAAGTAGCTACGAAAAGCCTCGAGAAGCAGTCGAACCCGGTTGTCAGCGGGAAGGTGGTTGCTCAGGTCGGCACAATCTCCGCCGATAATGATGATGAGATTGGCAATCTCATCGCCCTGGCCATTGAGAAGGTCGGCAACGACGGCGCCATCACCGTGGAAGAGTCGAGGACGCTTGAAACGTGGCTCGACGTGGCTGAAGGGACGCAGTTCGACCGCGGCTACCTCTCACCGGACTTCGTGACCGACCCCGAGCGAATGGAAGTGGTGCTCGAGAACCCGCTCATCCTGATTCACGAGAAGAAGATCAGCTCGATGAAGGAGCTACTGCCGGTCCTCGAGCAAGTAGCACGTCTCGGCCGTTCCCTGCTGGTTATCGCGGAGGATATCGAAGGTGAGGCGCTCGCGACGCTCGTCGTCAACAAGGTGCGCGGCACGCTGCAGGTGGCGGCGGTGAAGGCGCCCGGTTTCGGGGATCGGCGGAAGGCCATCCTTGAAGACATCGCGATTCTAAGCGGTGGCAAGGCTGTTACCGAAGACTTCGGTCTCAAGCTCGAGAACATCGCAGTGGAACTCCTCGGTAAGGCTAGGAGGGTCATCATCAACTCGGACACCACGACCATCTTCGAAGGCAGCGGCTCGCCGGCTGCCATCGACACTCGCGTCAGGCAGCTCCGGGCGCAAGTCGAAGCCGCTACATCGGACTACGACCACGAGAAACTGGAGGAGCGACTGGCCAAGCTGGTCGGCGGCGTGGCGGTGATCAAGGTCGGTGCGTCCAGCGAGATCGAGATGAAGGCGAAGAAAGTGCGTGTCGAGGACGCGTTGTGTGCCGCCAAGACGGCCGTCGATCAAGGCGTCGTCCCGGGTGCCGGCGTGGCGTTCATTCGGTGTATTGCAGCACTACAACGGCTTAGTGCCGAGGCAGATGAGCAGATCGGGGTCGATATCGTAAAAGGCGCTCTCGAACAGCCGCTGAGAGTGATCGCAGGTAACGGAGGGTTCGATGCAGATGAAGCCATTCAACTCGCCCAAGGGATGTCTTCAATAGCCAACGTTCCCGAGCCCACCCACGCGGTCCGTCTTGTTCTGCAGAATGCCAGCGCTATTGCCGTACACATGTTGACGACCGAGACGGTGATCGCAGAAGTACCACAGAAGACACCATTTTCCGCGGAACCATTGGCATACCTACCCGCAGCGACCGGTCAAAAGACTGAACTGATGACACTGTGGCTCGGCGTTCATCACGTGTCGGAAGCAGTCAGGGGAACGTTCGGCCCCCGAGGGCGCAACGCAATCATTCAGCGGAAAGACGGCAATATTATCGTTACGAGGGAAGGAGCGGCCGTTGTCGAGTACCTCGAGCTTCAGGATGCTCAGCAGAATATGGGTGTACAGCTTGTGCGCGAAGCTGCAACCAGGAGTCTCCGGCTTACCGGTTCCGGAACGGTTACGACAATCCTGCTGGCCGAAAGTATTCTCGCTGGTTGCACGAAGGCCGCGAACAAGAGTTTGAACCTGACAACCCTTGCTGGTGGCATTCAGAAAGCGGCTCGCTGTGTCTCTGATGCCATTCAAAGACTCTCCAGGCCCGTCAGCGGCAACAAGGTCGAGCGGGTCGCCACAATCTCGGCCAACGATGACGATGTGATTGGCAATCTCATCGCCTCGGCTATTGAGAAGGTCGGTAGCGGCGGCGTCATCACCGTCGAAGAGTCGAGGACGCTCGAAACGTGGCTCGACGTGGTTGAAGGGACGCAGTTCGACCGCGGCTACCTCTCACCGGATTTTGTTACCGACCCCGAGAACATGGAAGTAGTGCTCGAGAACCCACTCATCCTGATTCATCAGAAGAAGATCGGCTCGATGAAGGAGCTGCTGCCGGTCCTCGAGCAGGTGGCACGCCTCGACCGTCCCCTGCTCGTCATCGCGGAGGACGTCGAAAGTGAAGTGCTCGCGACGCTCGTGGTCAACAAGGTGCGCGGCACGCTGCAGGTGGCGGCGGTTAAGGCGCCGGGTTTCGGGGATCGGCGGAAGGCCATGCTTGAGGACCTGGCAATTCTAAGCGGTGGCAAGGCCCTCACCGAGGGCTCCGACCTCAAGCTCGAGAAGGTCACAGTGGAGCATCTTGGCAAGGCTAGGAAGGTGACCATCGACTCGAACAACACGACGATTATCGAAGGAGGAGGCACGTCGGACGCCATCGAGGGGCGTATCAGGCAGCTCCGGGCTGAAGTCGAGGCCACAGCATCGGATTACGACCGCGAGAAGCTGCAGGAGCGGCTCGCCAAGCTGGTCGGCGGCGTGGTCGTGATCAAGGTCGGTGCCACCACCAAGACCGAGATGAAGGAGAGGAAAGAGTGTATCGAAGAGGCCTTGCGTGCCGCCAAGGCTGCTATTGAGGAGGGCGTTGTTCCTGGTTGCGCCTTGGTCTTCGTGCGTGCAAGCTTCGAATTGAAAAGCTTGCGCGTGTCGGGAGATGAACAAATCGGCGTCGAAATCGTCCGACGCGCCTGTGAAGAGCCTCTTCGTCAGCTCTGCTTCAATGCCGATCGCAATTGGACTGAAGTCATTGAGCTGATAGGAAATGACATGCGATCCGACTATGGATTCAACGCCGTGTCGGGACGGCACGAAGATCTCGTGCAGGCAGGCATCGTCGATACTGCCCAGAGTGCGAGATTGAGCTTTGAAAACGCCGCGGCGCTCGCTGTTCGTCTTCTGACTACTGAGAAGCTCATGGCTTAAACAAAACACACTGGAGATGCACACGCGCGAGTCAACAACTCGGTGGCTCTTGGAATCGGAAGAGCAGTCAAACCTCGCCACCCCGATGGGTGACTGGCTGGGAACCCCTACTTCACCTTCGTTCCCGCCGGCACTCCCTCATCCACACTCAGCAGCGAGGGCTCGCCGTCGATCGAGGCGGCCAGGACCATGCCGTTCGATTCGATGCCCATCAGCTTGGCTGGTTGCAGGTTGGCGACGATCACGATTTTCCGCCCCACGAGCTCCTCGGGGGTGTACTTCGCGGCGATGCCGGCCACGATGGTGCGTTCTTCGTCTCCGGTGAAGACGGTCATCTTCATCAGTTTTTTCGACTTCGGCACACGCTCGGCCATACGGACGTCGGCCACGCGCAGATCGATCTCCATGAATTGCTCGATGCCGATTTTCGGCTTAACCTCCGGAGGCGCGGCGGTCGCTTCGGCCGGCGGTGCGGACTGCGCCGGTTCTGCCGGTGCGGTTGGGGTCGGTGCTTCTGGCTTCGTCTCTTCCACCTTGGTCTCTCCTGCGGCGCGAACCGCGCCGACGTACGCTTCCACATCAATCCTGGGAAAGATGGCCTCGGCGGCGCGGACCGGCGCACCCGTCGGTAAGCCACCCCACGCCAGCGCGTCGCGGCCGATGAAGTCAGGATCGGCGCCGAGCCGGGTCAATGCCTCACGCGTCGTTGCCGGCATGAACGGCGCCATCATGACCCAGACGATGCGCTGCGCCTCGAGCGTGTTCCAGAGAATGCGCGACAGCGACTCGTCCGCGCCGCTTTCCTTGAACTTCTTCCACGGCTCTTTGCTGACGATATAGCTGTTCACCGCCACTAGCAGCTTCCACGCCGCGTCGAGCGCCCGCTGGAACGTCAGTTCATCCATCGACTTCAGATACTCCGGCACGAGTTGTTCCGCGGTGCGCAGCAGTTCATTTGCCGGACACGCCGCCGGCGGAGTCTTGCCGCCGAAGTACGTGTCGGTCATCTTGATCGAGCGCGACAACGTGTTCCCGAGGTCGTTCGCCAGGTCGGCGTTGTAGCGGCCGAGGAAGGCTTCATCCGAATAGTTCTGATCCTGTCCGAAGACCATCTCGCGCAGCAGGAAGTAGCGCAGCGGATCGGCGCCGAACTCGTCGATGATGTTGTACGGTCGCACCACATTGCCAAGCGACTTCGAGATCTTCTGATTGTCGCGCAGCCACCACCCGTGGCCGACGATCCGCTTCGGCAGCGGCAGACCGGCCGCCATCAGAAAGGCCGGCCAGTAGACGGCGTGGAATCGGATGATGTCCTTGCCGACAAGGTGAATGTCCGCCGGCCAATTGTGATCGTACCGCGCATGATCGGGGCTGCCGAACCCAAGCGCCGATATGTAGTTCGTCAGCGCTTCCATCCAGACGTAGATGACATGATTGGGATTCCCTGGGAAGGGGATGCCCCATGTGATCGAAGTCCGTGAAATGGAGAGGTCCCTGAGTCCCTGCTCGACGAACGACACGACCTCGTTCAACCGCGCCGGTGGATAAACAAAGCTGGGATTCTGCCGGTAGTGGTCGAGGAGCCTCTGTGTATATCGAGACAGCTTGAAGAAGAAATTGCGCTCGGTCGTCATCTCGACGGGATGGCCGCTCTCATCCTTCCCATCGCGTACCTGATTCTCGGGGATGAACGTCTCCTCGTTCTGGCAATACCAGCCGGTGTGCTCGCCGAGATAGATGTCGTCCGGCGTCCGCTCCTGGATGCGCCGGATCAGCTCGAGAACGCCGATGTGGTGGCGTGGCTCCGTCGTGCGGATGAAATCGTCGTGGCTGATATTGAGCTTGCGCCACATCTCGTGGTGCTTGGCCACCACGCGGTCGGCTAGCTCGATCGGCAGGATCCCTTCCTTCGCCGCAGCCCGCTCGATCTTCTGCCCATGCTCATCCGCGCCGGTCAGGAACCAGACATCGTCCCCCATCCGCCGGCGATGCCGCGCGATGACGTCCGCCACGACGTTCTCGTACATATGCCCGATGTGCGGGTCATCGTTGACGTAGTGGATAGCGGTAGTGATGTAGAACTTGCTCATGGCGAAAGGGGAGGGATTGTAACGTAGGGAGTGGCGTGGCGCGGTTCACTCGGCGGGAAACACCGTTCCCATTCCGATGCGCACGACCTCTCCTCCTCGGCGGAGGATCTCGTCGACCATGTGCGCCGTCCCTCCCGGTCCGTCGCCGGCTTTGCCGTTCCAGAGAGCGATCAGTGTGACCCGGCTGCTTCCGTTGGCTAGCGCGTTGTGCAGCATCCAGAGGTTGTTGCGCTGCCAGACGGTGTAGTCAGTCCGGTAGGAAAGCCACTTCGGCAGATCTTCGGACGTTTGAAGCTCGCGTTTGGGTGTCTTCCCGAGGAGGTCGTAATACTGCCGCGTCCACTCCGGACCTGCCGAGCTCACCGATTTCGTGGCGTACTCGCTGGCGGGAAGGGCGAGAAAGATAGTCGTCGCCAGCGCACGCGCGTGACACTCCTGATGGAACAGGATGTCCCCACCGCTTGCGGCGCCGGAGATACCGATCAGGCGGTTGCCATGACGGGCGATGGCGTCGTCGATCGCCGCGCGGATCTCCTGCCGCGCGATGTCGACTTTCCCGGGCGGGAACCGCGGCGTTGGGCGGCCTGGATCATCGACGCGATGACCGGTGAAGAGGAGCACGTGCGGTGGGTTCGGCCCGGTCTGCGCCTCCGGCGCCAAGTCCGATGCGGCGAGATCGTCGAGTTTCTGATAGATCGTTGCCAGAAGCGTATTCGCCTCGATGTCGTTCCTTTCGAGGACGCGCACCGCCTCCCACGTGTCCCTGGCTGCTTCCCACGCTCGCATCGCAAATTGCGCTCTCCCGATGACACGGAGTGCCGGCCTTGCCCATGGGGCGCTTCGAATCTCATCTGCCAGGAGCGCCAGATCACCTGGGGTTTTGTTGATCGGTGCGCGCTCGACCTCATCGAGGAAGCTCTCAGGCACGGTGATGAAAGAGTCCGGTTTCTGTTCATCCATATCAGGCAGAAGCCGGAACACAAGGAAGGGAATTCGTAGCGCTGTCCGAGATCATGGACTCTGGCGAGGCTCGGGACGTTGCCGCCCTGTTCGAGAATCCCAATGTACGTTGGCGTCGTGCCGGCGCGCGTGGCCAGCTTCTGCGAGTCCACCCTCGTTGCGAAGCTCGCGCAGGATCACGCCGAAACAGTCCGCATCCGCCGCGGTGCCGCGCGATGACATCCGCCACGACGTTCTCGTACATATGCCCGATGTGCGGATCATCGTTGACGTAGTGGATAGCGGTAGTGATGTAGAACTTGCTCATGGCGAAAGCGGAGGGATTGTAACGTAGGGGATGGGGGAGCCCAGCGCGTCTTTGCTGCACGGATACAGCGAACCCGTTCTCCTGCCAGGCAGTTCGTTCATGGGACCGCAGCATGGTAAGCGGGCTGTTTTCCTTCCTGGTCGAGAAAACACGCGCATTGTCCGTCTCCCGTACGGAAGGAGAAAACAAATGCCCTGTGATCCGCTTCTGTTTTGGAGACCGATCCCTGCAGGCTCGACGTTCAAGGCGTCAGCATCGGGCGATGAGAACAAGTTCAACGTTCTAGTTGCCATTCACTTGAACGGCAAGCCTCTTCCGCCCCTCCGCCATCATGACCTCATTCCCGGCCCCGCCAAGATCGCCTTCAATGCCGGCGACCACTACGTCTTCGACGTAGCACTGTCCGTGTTCAGTAAACCGGACAAGCCGATCGACTACACGATGAGCGTGGTTGACGCGGCTGGAAAGGTGGTTTCGATCAACGGCATCGCGTTGCAGTGCGACACATCGATGTCTGACATTGGATCGCGCAATATCAAAGTGATCGCGACCTTCCCGGAGGTCAAGTGAATCGCCGCGTGCAGCTCCTCCTCCTTGCCTTGGTTGTCGCAGTTCGACTTCAGGCACAGCAGTGCGAACGAACCGACAGGGTGCTCGCCTGTTGGGAACGGTTCAACCCGTCTCAGGAAGTGGCCAAGGCGGAGTCTACCGCTGCGACCCAAAAGACCGTCGCCGCTACAAACAGCGGCCTTCCCGCCCTCATCTCCCCGTCGGGATCGGCGTTGAAGGACTTTCTTTCGTTGCTAAGCGCATCATTGGAGTCGTCTTCACTTTCGTCGAACGGCAACGTACTGACATTCGACTACAATCCGCCGGTCGAAATTCTGGGCCTCGACCACGCTTTGAAATTGCAGGCGGTCTTCGGTGACGCAAAACTCAATTCGCAATTGACTGATCATTTCGCGAGTTCAGCCGCCTCGACCACGAAGCTCAACGACTCGCTTACGAACACTGACGAAGTCAGTTTGAGTGGATCGTTTCAGCCGACGAGCGAACGCTTTGGCCGCAGCATCAAGCCCCATCGCGCGCTTTTCGAATCGATGTTGCTTGCGCAGGTCATCACTCCAGACTCCTCCGCGTCGGACGCCGCATTGTCCCAGGCACTTGATGATGAGAACTTGCAGACTGGTGATGAGAAGAAGACGTTCCTGGAGCTCAAGAACAACGACCTATCAGAGGCGAATGCTCTTAAAGAGGTGATCGAAGCGGCCGCGCGCGCGCAGCAGGCTTTGAATACTCGAGTCTCAACACTCACCACCAGGTTCGCCCAACTCCTCAACAACCAGCCTCAACTCTACGGGACGGCCCTGTACAACGCACGGAAGAACATCGTCGGCCCGAACCAGTGGACGGCGAAGTTCACGTATGAAATGGGTGCCCGTAACTTAAACGGCTTTCGCGGAAAGTACGGTGGGGCATGCAACGAAATCGCTCTGGCGACGGACGCTGCCGCAGCGGAACGTTGTGCCGGCCTTTTGCAGACCTTCGCCGGTGGAGATGTCATTCCGGACGACCGTCTCGCCATTTCGATTTCGTACGACCGGACGAACCGGCGTTGGATCAAGGGTGATCCGAACCTGAGCGGCTTCGAGTTCGGCTACCCTCGCGCGCACAACCTGGTATACGAGGTGTGAAGTACGGTCGGACGATGCAGGGTGTGGCAACGACGATAAACAACGGACGCATCGACCTATCGTTCAGGTTTGAGGACGTGAAAGATCCGAGCGACCCTACGAAGAACGCCCGGTCGCGGGGTATCGGCTCGATCACTTATACCCAGAAGATCAACGACTCGCTCAGCATCCCGGTTTCGCTTCTGTTCGCGAATCACAGCTCGGATCTTGGCGACGTCAACAAGAAGTTCAACGCCCACTTCGGGCTTGTCTACAAACTTCCGACCGGAAAGTAGATCGAGAGTGCCAGCCGGCCCGCCGTTCGTAGACTTGAACGGCGGGTTGGCGCGGCCGCGGTTACGGCGCGGCCGACGGTGCCGTTCGCGCCGCGGCAAGGCGGCGCATCACGTCGCCGATGTCGCCGCCGAGGACTTCGATCAGCTCGAGGACGCTGGTGAGGCTCGGGACGTTGCCGCCCTGCTCGAGAATCCCCACATACGTCGGCGTCATGCCGGCGCGCGTGGCCAGCTTCTGTCGAGTCCACCCTCGTTGCTCGCGAAGCTGGCGCAGGATCACGCCGAAACGGTCTGCGTCTGCGTTATACCTGCGCGATCTGGGCATTTTGGAATGATAACTCAATCCATGGTGGGAGCCAGATGTGAACAATCGACCGCGTACCCTGCGCCGGCGTTGTCGCTTACTTCGAACTGACGTCCAGGTTCAACCATGGTTTGAGACGATAGTACGTTTGCTACTTTGCTTGCTCCGTTCTCGAGCATGCGAACAGCGTTTGGTTGCGCGCAATCGATCCATGGTGCGAGAACTTGCATCAATTCGAAGGTCTCGTCGTGGCAAAGCACGCTCGAATACCAAGATTCGATGCACCGAATCAAACCAAGGTAATAGATTGTGGATCATCGGCGACTTTAAATAGTTCAGTTTTGACTATTCATGCTTCGTTTTGAAGCAGGCGCTCATTCCATGGTGAGAACTGATGCTTCTCCGGGCTCGATAGGCGATGCTCACGCTACACTCCCGTCGCGTGAAACGGATACTTCTCTACGCGGCCATCGGGGGCGTGCTCATCGCCCTGCTCAGGCTGATCGAATACGAACATTTTGTCCATGCCTACCCGGCCGAGATGTACGGCGGCCTTCTGGCGATCTTCTTCACGGCTGTCGGCGTGTATGTCGGCCTCCGGTGGATGCGGGCGAAGGAAGTTGTTGTGATCAGGGAAGTTCGGGTGCGCGATGACAGTCCCTTCGCGGCGAACGAGACAGCTCGGAAGGACCTCGGCATCACTCCGCGCGAGCACGAGATCCTGGTTCTCATCGCCGAGGGTCTGAGCAACCGGGAGATCGGCGAGAGACTGTTCGTGTCGGAAAACACGGTGAAGACCCATTCCTCCCGGCTGTTCGACAAGATGGACGTCGGCCGCCGGGTGCAGGCCGTTCAGAAAGGGCGCGAGCTCGGCCTTCTTCCCTGATTTTAGGGGTCAACGAAAGGGTGACGGGCTGAAATCATCCGAACGGATGACGACAGATACGCCGGGGCGGGCCATATTGCGGCAAACTTAGGAGGAACTGATGAAGAGAATCGTACTCATTTGCGGGCTCATCTCTGGGGCAATATTTGCGATCGTTATGGCTGTCACCCTTCCATTGATCAACAGCGGCTTGCTCGGCCACAGCGAGATCCTCGGCTATGCATCGATGGTGCTCGCCTTCGTGATGGTGTTCGTGGGGATCCGTTCCTATCGTGAAAAGGTCTCCAGCGGCGCGATCACGTTTGGCAAAGCCTTCCAGGTCGGCATTCTCATCACCCTGATCTCATCCGCCATCTATGTCGTCTCGTGGGAGGTCATCTACTTCAATTTCACGCCCGACTTCTTGCAGAAATACGACGCCCACGTCATCAAGAAGATGCGAGCTGACGGCGGAAGCGACGTGCTCATCGCAGCGAAGCAGAAACAGATGCAGGTATTCGAGAAATTGTACAAGAATCCGCTGGTCAACGTCAGCATGACCTTCGTAGAGGTGTTCCCGGTCGGACTGGTGATCACGATCGTGTCGGCCGCGATCCTCCGCCGAAGGCAATCGGCGATCGCGGCGCCGTCCTCCGTGTTCGCCCCGTGAATCAGGTAACAGCGGACGCGACCAATGCTGCAACGCCGCTCGCAATCTCGTCTGGTCGAGGGCGCCGAAACGAAGGAGCAGGCCATCGTCGCCGACGGCAATGGCCCTCACGTAGTAGTCGTCCGGATGCCGCAGCAGCAGATGCATTCCCGTGGGGTTGTTCGACCATGTCCAGCCGAGTGGTGTGAGCGGCGCGAGCCGCTCCACCAATTCGGCGACTGTTGGAGTGGGCGGCAAAGAACGACTCCTGGGTAGTGGAAGGCGACTAGGGCTAGGCGAGGCGGGCGCGTGGAGCACGGCGACGACCGGCATCGACGCGGATGCCTTCCTCGGTGGGGATGAAGATTGAGCGCTGGCGAGTGGATCCGGAGAACCGACCGGCCGCTACTTCCCTGGGAGGGTAGAAGGGAATGGGAGGCGATCCCGGAGAAAGAAGTGGGCTGCTGTCAGTTGCCAATCGGTCGTGCCATCGCGAATCCAATCTAAGCCTTTCGGCTGCGTCCGTCAATTTTAACGCCCGCAGCGTCAGGATCCTTCCCGCGTTTTTGCACACTCGTTGTGTACCGCTCCAGCACTTCGATCAGCGTGCTGTGCTGGTCGGGTGAAACGCAGGCGGTTTTGAATTGCTGGAGCGCTTCTTTGAAATCCTTCGTCGGGAACTTTGGCGGATCGTCGTACCAGAAGGCGTAGCAGACGTTTGTCTCGAACCAGAGAGCGTGTGAGAACATCCGGAAAAGAGGCAACTGCCGCTCAAAGTGATTCGCCTTGTCAACGAACCTGGTGCGCGCGGCGGCCACGGCAGCATTTCGAAGCGTGTTGCGAAATTCGGTGTAGGTCAGCGAAGGGTCGACGGCAAGTTGCAGACGTTCACGTTCGATGCGGCCGAACCATCTCGGACTGTCGGCCTCGTCCAGCAGAGCCTCCCAGATCAGAGAGACTACCTCCTCTCCCTCCTCGTCCTTCAGGTAGAAGCCGCCGATGGCATCGTTCATCCGCTTCATTTGAGAAAGGAAGGAGGCATAAAAGAAGAATGCGTAGTCGGGTTCTGACTCATAGTACTTGCCGGCGGATCCCGCATAGGACATGAGCGGAATGTAGTACTTCTCCGCGTTCTCATGCACTTTCGGCAGCATGAGAGTCCACGTCTGTTGAACACGTGCAACGCGGTCGTCTGTCTGTTTTCGCGCTTCTTCCCGAGCTGTTTCGATGGCTTTGATCCGAAAGCCGAGCCAGAGGAGCGCCACCGGCAGCGCGAAGTCTTTCAGTAACGACTGAAGGATTCCGGTCACGTAAACCAATCGGTTTCGCAAGCTGCTCTCGACGACCACGGGTGCCACTGTGATCGGCTTTCGCCGGTGCGCACCAGAAGAGTCGACCCATCCCACGACAGCCGTCAGGCCGAATTTTCCGCGGCGCTGGCCAGCGACGAGTTGCCCTTCAATCGTCACCGAGCCGGCAGGGCCGACTCTGGCCTCCGGCAGCCGGAGGGAGGAGAGCTCAGAAGTGTTTCGGCAGACGGGAACAGTTTCGGCAGGCATCTCTGCCGCGCCTGGGATGGTCTTCCAGCAAGGTAGCTGCTTTGCCGGGATCTCAAAGTTCGGTCTTCGCAACGCCACGATTTCGACGTTGCTGATCTCTCTCGCCAACGGTGGGTTCTGCACCACGATCCAGAACTTGATCGGTTCGCCGGGCGTCACGGCCCTGTCGTCGATCCAGCCGTCGATTTGCACATCGTTCGTCGTGATCGCAGGGCTCGTCGCCGCGACGGCTGCCTTCGTCGTCGGGTTCGACTGATCGTCCCATAGGTAGCTCGACACTGTGACGAGCGCTCCCGCCAAAACGAGCATGCCAATTGCGATCAGTGTTCTGCCGAGCCATGACATGGCTGTCCCAGTTTACAGTGTGAAGTCATCGAGAGGGGAGCGGAACGTAGGGTAAAATAACCCCTCGAATGCTCCGTGCCGCTTCCCTGATCATCGTTGCATCGCTTCTTGCCACTGCCGCCATCGCCGCCGGGCCGCCAGCGCAGCCGAACGATCGGGAGTGGGGGCTGATCGGCACCGACTACGCCTGGATCGAGACGCTGCGGAAGGCTCAGCCATTGCCGCCGGCGAACGCGTCGCGTAAACAGATGCTCGAGACCGTGCTCGACAACCAGAAGAAGCTCGAGCCGGTGTACGTGCCGTTCATGGACAGGGTGAGGGAGTACTTCGATCGTACCCACGATCCACGGGCTGGTCAGGTGCTGGCGCGCGAGAAGATCATCATGGGCGACGAGTACATGCAGTATCTCTCGCGCTACGACAAGGCCCTCGAGCTCTACCGCGCCGCCGTGGAGCTCGACCCGAACAGCGCCGATGCGAAGCAGCGCGTCGTCATCGCGCAGCAGCGCCGCTTCGTCTCCATGACCGCCTTCGCGAACGTGAAGGGCGGCATGAAAGAGGATGATGTCCGCAAGCTGGCCGGCCTCCCGCGCGAGGACTGGATCAAGCAGGTCGTGCAGAACAACCGGGTCTACTCGGTGTGGATCTACCCGAAGGAAGACGGTGGCGCCTCGGCCGTCTACTTTGACAACGGTGTCGTTTATCACACAAACTGGAACGCTGCGGCTGCGCCCGCGTCACAAGCTCAGACAAAGTAACGGGAGGGTGTGCAATGGTGTCTGACGAAGTCCTGACTGACGATCAATCCCACTACGAGGTATCACTCACTGCAGGACAGGCGTTTGTCGCCTTCATCCTGCTGCTGCTCTCACTCGCCGCGTCGTTCGCATTCGGCCTGATGATCGGTAAAGGGCAGGCGGATGAACGCCTCGTGGTCCGCAAAGAGCCGGCAGTCATCAACGAGGGGAACGTTACCGCCGCGAAGAAAGGCGACAGCAAGCTCGTCGACCTCGGCGTCGGTAACGACGACTTCAAGGCCCCGGCCGCCCCTCTCACGGCTGCCAGCGCGACGACCACCGCTCCGGCGCCGGCCACGCTTCCATCCACGATCACCGAGGGGACGGTGGCTCGGTCAACCGAATCTCCCGCGATGACGGCAACGGCGCCAGCCGGAGTGCCGAAACCGGTAGCGAAGCCTCCTGCGCCGGCTGGACCCGCGTACGCGCAGCTACTCGTCACGAGCGATCAGAAGACCGCCGATGCGCTGGCCGCCAAACTGATCGACCACGGATTCATGACCGCCTACGTCGAGCGAGCGGGCCTGACGTTCAAAGTACGCGTGAAGTTCTCCTCGGAGGCCGAGGCGCGCGCAAGCGAGGCGAAGCTCAAAGAGCTCTCGAAGGACGTCTGGATCGTGAAGTAGTGACCGCGAAAGCGATCGAACGGCGGCTCCGTGCGCTGGGCGATGCCACGATCGCCGAGCATCATCTTCGATTCTTCAAGTGCGGTCCCGGCCAGTACGGACACGGCGACGCCTTCCTCGGCGTCATGGTTCCGGTACTCCGGAAGCTGTCGCACGAGCTCACGCCCGTCCCAGTTGCCGACGCGGTGCAACTGCTGCAGTCGCGCTGGCATGAGGCGCGACTCATGGCGCTGATGATCCTCGTCCGCAAGTACAAGCGCGGAGACGAGACGGCCCGCGATGAAATCTATCGCCTCTATCTCGCCAATACGGACCGCATCAACAACTGGGACCTCGTCGACACCTCCGCGCACGCCATCGTTGGCGACTACCTGCGCGAGCGCGATCGCGCGCCGCTGTACGCCCTCGCGAGATCGGAGTCGCTCTGGGAGCGGCGCATCGCCATCATCAGCACCCAAGACTTCATCCGGCACGACGAATTCAACGACACCCTCCGTATCGCGGAGATCCTTCTCGACGATCCTCACGACCTGATCCACAAAGCCTGTGGCTGGATGTTGCGCGAAGTAGGCAAGCGCGATCAGCCCGTGCTCGAGCGCTTTCTACGCAAGCACGTTCACCGTATGCCCCGCACCATGTTGCGCTACGCGATCGAGCGGTTCCCGGAGGAGTTGCGGCGGAAGTACATGGGGATGGAGTAGCGAGAGGGGAGAGGGAAACGCCTTCTAAAAAGCCTACTGGTTCGACTCCATCTTCGCCGCGGCTGCTGCTGGTATCTGCACGAATGCGCCGTCCTGATAGATGATGTCGCTCTCCAGGCTAGGGCTTGCATGGGCTGGTGGCCGGCTCTTCTCGTCGAATATGGCGATGATGTCGCTGCCACCTTCGAACTGGCCGTCCGATCCGGCACTGACCAGACGGTAGTGCTGGCCATCGGTGGAGACGGAGTATCGATAAGGCGTGCCCCAGCCATCTTTTTCGGGAAGCTCTTTGATATACGTCGGCGAGAGAATCGGCTTTAGCTCGCTGTAGGACGAGACCTTGGGGTAGTGGTTCTCGTCAGTGGCATATGATTCGATCGAGGTGGCCACGCTGCGCAGGTCCTTCATCGTCCGCTCCTCCGCCGGTTGCTTCGCATCCTCTTCCTTGCGCATCTCCTCGGAGACCTCATTGGCCTGTTTGCTGATGAGCTCCGATCCTTTGAGAAACGCGCCGAGTGAGAGATCGGGGAGCAAGGTCGCGGTCTTCTGTCCGGCTTTGGTCTTGAAGAACGTGATCAGCTCGCGCAGTTCTGAGGCTGAGTAGGTCTTTTCGAAGAGCGGCACGTAGACCTGTTCGTCATAGGTGGCGAAGTCGATGCGCGCCCACAACCGCTCGCGGAACACCCGCATCTGCTCTTCCGCTTTCTTTCTCTGTTCGTGAATCTTCTCCGCCACGTCCTTCGGCATCGATGATTCCGGCCCCTGCATCCCTTCGTTGGCCGCGAGCATGCGATTGAAGAGCACGTCGAGCATCGACTGCGTCAACCGTTTGCTGTCGATGACCTTGAGCAACTCCCGTACGAGTTGTTGTCTCTCCACCCGCGATTCGGTTGCGGATTGGGCAAGGATCGGAAGAGCGATGAAAAGAATCGCAACGGCGAGGATGGGGAGGCGCCGGGACATGGATGCAGGGTAACAGACGTAGCTGGCGGGCCGCCGGGCTACGCTTGGCGTAGCATCACCATCATGGCCACCAAACCGCGCGCGAAGACTACGAACCAGCAGACGACGACGCCGCAGCTCGAAGCGCTGCGGAAGGGGCAGTCGAAGAAGCGGTCGAGCGTCGATCCGGCGCACATTCTCGACAAAGCCATCTACCAGCTCTGGGAGACCATCAACGACCTCGATCAGATTCAGCCGGAGCGGGTCGAGCACTATCGCGTTTCCGTCTTCGGCAGCTCGCGGATCAAACGCGGCGATCCCATCTATGAACAGGCCAAGAGACTCAGCTTCGAATTGGCCAGGCTGGGAGCCGACATCGTCACCGGTGGTGGTCCGGGACTGATGGAAGCGGCCAACGCCGGAGCGATGGAGGGGCAGACGGAGAGTCACTCACGTTCGTTCGGGCTGGCGATTCATCTGCCCACCGAGTTGGATGCCAACCCGTTCGTCAACAAGGTCTTCCGCCACCGCACGTTCTTCTCGCGTCTGCACCACTTCATCAGGCTCTCATCAGCGTTCATCGTGTTGCCGGGTGGCATCGGAACGGCCCTGGAGCTGTTCATGGTGTGGCAGCTCATACAGGTCAAGCACGTCACCGAGCATCCGCTGATCCTGGTCGGTACAATGTGGACCGGTCTGATCGACTGGATCAACGAGGTCATGATCACTGGCGGCTTTGCCAGTCCGCAGGACATGAAGGCGGTTACGGTGGTCAGCTCTTACGAAGATGCCATTCCGATCATCCGCGCCTCGTACGAACGCTTCATTCAGGAGAAAACGAATGCCCACGAAGGAACAGATTCTCGACGCGCTTAAGGGCGTCAAATTTCCCGGACTGTCGCGCGACATCGTGTCGTTCGGGTTTGTCCATGATGTCAGCGTCGAGGGAGGAAGCGTCGCTTTCACGGTGCGCTTTCAGACGGAGAACCAGAACGCCGCCGCGCAGATCAGCCGCGACGCCGAGGCTGCCGTCCGCGCTGTGCCGGGGGTGGAAGACGTCCGGATGCAGGTGGACGTCGGTTCGCGCCAGGCAGCGGGACCACAGGGAGGTGCGCCCGCCGCTCAGATTCTCTCCGGCGTCAAGTACAAGATCGCCGTGGCATCAGGCAAAGGGGGCGTCGGCAAGTCGACTGTCTCCACGAACCTGGCGCTGGCACTGCGCGCACTCGGCTACACCGTAGGCATGCTCGACGCCGACATCTACGGCCCGTCGCAGCAGATGATGCTCGGTATCCATGGACGTCCGCAGATCGACGAGAGCGACGAGAAGATCATCCCGATGGAGAACCACGGGGTGAAGACCATGTCGCTCGGCCTCATCACCGATCCCGATACGCCGGTAATCTGGCGCGGCCCGATGGTGATGAAGGCGCTCGACCAGTTCCTCTCTGACGTGAAGTGGGGAGAGCTCGATTTCCTGATCATCGATCTGCCGCCAGGTACCGGGGACGCACAGCTCACCTTGACGCAAAAGGTGCCGCTCTCGGGAGCCGTCGTGGTGACGACCCCGCAGGATGTGGCGCTGATCGACGCCCGCAAGGGTCTGGCGATGTTCCGCAAAGTGAACGTGCCGGTTCTCGGCATCATCGAGAACATGAGCTACTTCATCTGCCGCCACTGCGGCGAGCGCGAAGAGATCTTCGGCCACGGTGGCGGCCGCAGGACCGCGGAGCTCCTCGGCGTCCCATTCCTGGGCGAGATCCCGATCGACCCTAAGGTGGTGGTCGGCGGCGACAGCGGTGAGCCGATCGTCGTCCTCGATCCGTCGTCCGCCGCTGCGCAGGCGTTCCGGCAGTTGGCAGTCACCGTCGCGGCGCAGGTCGAGTCGGGAGCGCCCGGACATACGCACGGACCAGGAGAGCCGGCGCACGCACACGCGCATTGATTGATTGCGGCCAACGCGACGCGCAGCGGCGCAAACCGAAGCAAAGCACCTAGAACAGCGACCGTCCCGAAGCCTGCTCCACTGCGAGCATGTCCAGAAACCGGCCGCGCGGGATCTCGCGCGCGCCGAGGGCTTCCATGTGCGGTGTCGTCACCTGACAGTCGATCCAGTTCACGCCGCGGGCGCGCAGATGTTCGATGAGGAAAAGCAGAGCGAGCTTCGAAGCGTCGGTGACTTGGTGGAACATCGACTCGCCGGTGAAAGCGCCGCCTGCGTCGATGCCGTACAAGCCGCCGATCAAGACATCGTCGCGCCAGACTTCAACGCTGTGGGCGTCGCCGGCGCGATGAAGACTCCTGTATGCCGCAACGATCTCCGGATTGATCCACGTACCGGTCTCGTCGCCCCGCGGCGTTTCGGCGCAGGAGGCGATCACCTCGTCGAACGCTCGATCGATCGAATAGGTGAAGCCGCTACGCCGCTGCGCTTTTCGCAGCGAACGGCCGACGTGCAGCTCCTCGAAGAGGATCACCGTGCGCCGACGCGGTGAGAACCAAGGCATCGGCAGCTTTTCGTGCGGCCACGGAAAGATGCCGTGTCGATACGCATCGCGCAGCGTCTCCACGCGCAGATCGTCGCCGACGGCGACGATGTCGCCACGCGCATGGCGAGGATCGGGAAAGCGGGACATGGGTTGTGTGGTTACGGGGTTGCTGGGTTGCTAAGTAGTGTTCCCCGGAAGAGAGTAGCCAAGTCTTACCCTCCGAGAGTAGCAATTGAGTAGCTCAATTGCTGCTCTCAGAAGGCTAAGAACACTGGTCACTCTTCCGGGAGTCTGTACTCAGCAACCAAGCAACCCAACATCGCGAGACCCCGCACCCGCGAGACCCCGAGGAGACCCGACAACAACCTCACCACCTCAGCCCCAACCCCTCACCCTCGGCATCAACCACCACATTCCCGCCGTCCTGCAGCTTTCCGAAAAGGATCGCGTCGACGAGCGGTTCTTTGATCTTCGAGTGGATCAGCCGCGCCATCGGGCGGGCTCCGAACGATCGGTCGTAGCCGTTCTTTGCGAGCCAGGCGCGCGCCGGCTCGGTCAGATCCAGCGTGACGTTCTTTGCGCGCAACTGGACGCGCAGCTCGTCGATGAACTTGTCGACCACCCGTTCGGTCGTCTCGAACGACAACGGCTCGAAGGCGATCCAGGCGTCGATGCGATTGCGGAACTCGGGAGTGAACGTCCGCTCGATCGCGCCGCGGCCTTTGCCCTTCGCGCCGCTGGTGTTGCCGAAGCCCATCGAGGAATCGCTCATCTCGCGCGCACCGGCATTCGTGGTCATGATCAGGATGACGTTGCGGAAGTCGGCCTTCTTGCCATTGTTGTCCGTCAGCGTGGCGTGATCCATCACCTGCAGGAGGATCGAGAAGAGGTTCGGATGCGCTTTCTCGATCTCATCGAGCACCAGGACCGCGTACGGCGTGCGCGAGATGGCGTCTGTCAGCAGACCGCCCTGGTCGAAACCAACGTATCCCGGCGGCGCGCCGATCAGCCGCGAGACCGTGTGAGGCTCCATGTACTCCGACATGTCGAAGCGGATGAACTCAATGCCGAGGGAGAGCGCGAGCTGGCGTGACAGCTCCGTCTTGCCGACACCGGTCGGTCCTGAAAAGAGGAACGAGCCGACCGGTTTCTCCGGATGCCCAAGTCCGGAGCGCGAGATCTTGATGGCGTTGACCACCTGATCGACCGCGTGATCCTGACCGTAGATGACGCGCTTCAGATCCGCGTCGAGCCTTTGCAGCCGCTCCTTCTCCGAGATCGCCACGGTCCGCGGCGGAATCTTGGCCATACGGGCGACGACGTATTCAATGTCATCGATCCCGATGACCGAGGGAGCTGTTGCCTGTGTAGGGCCGCCGCCCTCGGCGGCCACGGCTGGCGGGTCGTCAGCCGCCGCGGGCGGCGCCTCCGCACGGTTGATCCGTGCTCTCGATCCTGCTTCGTCCAATACGTCGATGGCTTTGTCCGGCAGACGGCGATCGTGCATGTACTTGGCCGCGAGCTCGGCGGCGAGCTTGATCGCGTCGTCGGAGAAGGCGACGTTGTGATGCTTCTCGTAGTACGACTTCAGACCCTTGAGGATATCGACCGTCTCCTCGACGGATGGTTCGCCGATCTCGACTTTCTGGAAGCGGCGGGCCAGAGCGTGATCACGTTCGAAGGATGCCTTGTAGTCGGCGTACGTCGTCGAGCCGATACAACGCAGTTTCCCCGAGGCGATCGCGGGTTTGAGAATGTTCGAGGCATCCATCGTTCCGCCGCTCACCGCGCCGGCACCAACGATCGTGTGGATCTCATCGATGAAGAGGATGGCCTCCGGTTTCGCGAGTAGCGCGTTCACCACCGCCTTCAAGCGTTGTTCGAACTCGCCGCGATACTTTGTACCGGCCAGGACCGCACCCATGTCGAGCGACCAGACCACCGCATCTTTCAGCACGGCCGGAACTTCGTTCTTCGTGATCTTGAGCGCGAGCCCCTCGGCGATGGCAGTCTTGCCGACGCCCGGCTCGCCGACGAAGAGCGGGTTGTTCTTCCGGCGCCTGCCGAGAATCTGGATGGTCCGTTCCAGTTCCGGCCCGCGGCCGATGAGCGGATCGATATCACCCTTGATTGCGCGTTCGTTGAGGTTCACGGCGAAGGTCTTCAACGGATCGCCGGTCTGTTCCGTGGCCCCTTCTTCGTCGCCGGCGAAGGCAGGCTTCGGGGCGGGAGTATCTTTACTGATGCCATGCGAGAGGTACTGCAGCACGTCGAGTTTGTTCACTCCCTGGCTGCGAAGCAGGTAGACAGCCTGTGAGCGCTCCGCCTGATAGATCGCGGCCAGCATCTGGCCGGTATCCACTTCCTTTTGTCCCGACGACTGCGCGTGGAGCTGCGCGTACTGCACGATGCGCTGGAGCATCGCCGTCAGCACCGGCTGAACCTCGGCATCATCCGGAAGCTGCTCGAGCGTCCGGTTCATGAAGTCATCGAGCTGCTTGCGAAGGACGTCGACGTCGCCGCCGCAGGCGCGGATGACTTCGAGCACATCGCGGTCGTGAAGGAGCGCGAAAAGTAGATGCTCGATGGTCACGTACTCATGGCGGCGCTTCAGCGCTTCGTGGAGGGCGAATTCAAACGATTTCTGTAACTGGCGGGCGATCATAGTGGGCTGGCAGTAGAACCGTCGCCGAGGCGGCCTGATTTCGTCATGCAGGCCCCAGCGTGGCCAGGAGCGGGAACTCCTGCTCCCGCGCCAGGGCGATGGTCTTCTCGACTTTCATCTCCGCGACTTCAAACGTGTAGATCCCGGCCACACCCACGCCTCGGAGGTGGACGTTGAGCATCACCTGAAGGGCCTGTTCCTCCGGCATGTTGAATACCGACTCCAGAACCGACACGACGAACTCCATCGTCGTGTAGTCGTCGTTGTGGAGGAGGACCTGGAACAGCGACGGCTCTTCGGTTTTCTCCTCGCCTTCGGCGACCGGCGCTTCGTCGAGCTCTGCCTGGGGAAGCATCGGTCAATTCTCTCCCTATGCGCCGGCGCCGTAGCGCTCGCGGAGGATGTTGAGGTGGCGCTGAACGTGTCCGGCAGTGATGTACGCGATGGCGCGCACGGTCAACCGCTTGCCTGTGACGGTTCCTTCGCGCGACCACGCCTCGGCCGGCAGACTCGAGAAGAAGGCGATGCTGGAATCGCGGACAGCGAGCTGTTCTTCGACCAGGTTCCTGATGGAGCGGCCGTCGAAGTTGGCGGCTGCGGCGTAAGCGTCAGGAGCCCACTTCGGCAGGTCGATGCCATCGTTGCGTGCGAACGTGAGCGCGCGAAAGGTGTGAATCCGTTCCGCGTCTGCCATATGACCGATGCACTGGCGGATCGTCCATTTCTTCTCCGCGTACCGGAAGTCTCCGCGCTCTTCCGGCACCAGATGGATCAGCCGGCGGATGCTCTCCCGCGCAGCAATCAGCTCGTCGAGGATAGGTCCACGAATCAGAGAGACATACTGCTCCTGGTGAGGTGAGTATTCGTCGGGTTGCGGGCGCTTGTCAGGCATATGTGAAGTGTAGCGTAGCGCCGGCGGCCCGCCGGCTGGATCGCCGCCGGCCCGGCGGCGATTCTCATCCGCATCGCCAAGCGAGCCGCCGGCGCTACGGTATGTCCATCACCCCGGGCCCCATTTCGACAGGTTCCTGCCCCCGCCGGAAGACTCGCGCTGTCTTGTCGCCGAGGAGTGTCGTAGTTCCCTCCTCGACACGAATGCTCGAGCCCTCGCGCAATCCGACGACGGGCGTTTCATTCTCTTCGTGGAACTCGCGGATGCGCTCTTCGCGCGTCTCGCCCTTGTGTGTCGAATTCGAATCGGGATCGAGGTAGTGGGCGTTGATTTGAAAGCGGATCAAGCCCAGTGCGTCGAATGATGGCGGCTCGACAATTGGCATGTCGTTCGTGGTCTTCATCGTCGGCGCTGCGATGACAGTGCCGGCACTGGAGCCGAAGTAGGGGAGGCCGGCACGGACGCGATCGCGGATTGGTGAAAGCAGGTTGCGCTCGTACAGCGTCTTCAGAAGACGGAAGGTGTTGCCGCCTCCAACGAAGATCGCATCGGCCCGGTCGAGATCGTCGATGGGGATGACCTCGAGATCCATCTTTCCGAGGCGTTCACGAACCTTGGCGGTGTACGCGCCATGGTCCTGGACAGCGAAGGGTACGAACGCAACGCGGCGGTCGCCGCCCACGAAGGCGCGAATCTCCGGCTCGGGATGATCGAGGTAGCCGTATCCGTGGACGTTGGAGGAAGAGATGAGAAGAAGTCGCATGTTGTGCGGAGTCTAATGATGATCGCGCTCTTTTTCTCTGCCGCCGTCGCCATCGCGAAACCCGCTCCTCCGCCCGACCTCAAGACACCGCCCGCGGACGCGCAGAAGAGCGCGGACGGTCTGGTCACGAAGCAGCTCGAGGCTGGAACTGCGGCGGAACATCCGGGCGCGGATGACTACATCCATCTCCGCTACGCAGTGTGGAAGGCGTCCGATGGATCAGTGATCGACTACACCCGCTCCGAAGCCCCCGCGTTTGTCGCGATGTCGAAGCTGTTGCCGGGGATGCGCGAGATGTTCGAGCAGATGACGCCGGGCCAGAAGTGCCGCGCCTGGATTCCACCATCCCTCGGCGCCGGCAAGATCGCGGAAGGGGAGACACTGGTCGTTGACGGCCAGTTGGTGGCGGTCGTCCATCCGCCAGCAACTCCGGCCGACGTTGCCGCGCCCCCCGCGGACGCGACGAAGACCGCCTCCGGCCTCTCGTACAAAGTTCTTCGCCCCGGAACCGGAACCGTACACCCGAAGGGAAACAGCAAGGTGCTCGCCGACTACAGCGGCTGGACCACCGACGGACAAATGATCGACACCTCGATCCTTCGCGGAGAGCCGACGGAGTTCTCGCTCGACGCAGTCATCCCCGGCTGGACCGAAGGGATCCAGCTCATGACGGAAGGGGAGAAGGTCCGCTTCTGGATCCCCGAGAAGATTGCCTACAAAGGGAAGCCGGGGAGACCGGCGGGGATGCTGGTGTTCGATGTGGAGTTGATCAAGATTAAGTAGGAGAATTTCGCTCGCGCAGCGACTCAGTTAACCTGTCATCCAACCTGTCATCCTGAGAGAGGGTGCAGGAATCGCGCATTCCGTGTTCACTATCATCCTGAGCGACCGAAGTTTCGTAGCAGCGAAGGACAGCGCTGGCGCTGCACCTCATTTCGGTGTGGCCTGACATCCCCCTGACATCCTGAGAGCTTGTGAAGGAATCGCGCGATCGCGGCGGGAACTCCTGAATGCGGCGCGGACCGGGCGCTCCCAACCTGCAGCGTGACCTGGACGCTGGAGTACGGCTGACCGGTGTCGCGGCGCACGATCTGTCAACGGACAGTCGCCTGTGCGGCGACGTCGGCGAGCAGCAGGATCAACGGCAAGTTCTATCTGCAGAACGTTCCGGCTGGCACCTACACAATGGAAGTGCGCTCGAAACGGAAGACCATCACCCTTCCGGTGAAGGTGACCAGAGAGGCATACACCGACGTGCCGAAGGTGATTGTGGAGTAGTAGGCGGCGTCACTCGCTTCCGATCACCCACTTCTCGTATGAGTCTCCCGGCAGCTCGCGGATGAAGCGCGACGGCTCCATCAGGACGTCCAATCCGCCGCGGTCGCGGGCCATGACCGGGAAGACGAGATACAACTCCTGTTTGGCGCGGGTGACGGCGACATAGAAGAGGCGTCGTTCTTCTTCCTCGCCGGGGATGACGATCTCGTGCTCCGCCGGTGTCGCGTCGTCGACGATCTCGGCGGGCATTTCTTCGATGGCGAGCTCGGTCGTACCTCGTACGAGCGCGTCGGTCAGCTCGAAGGCCTGGTGCAACTCCTTCGGTTTCACGCGAATGATGCCGCCAGGAACGCGAAGAGCGCGTTGCGAGGGAAAGCGGCCGTCGGCGAGCCAGATGACGAAGACGATACGCCACTCCAGTCCTTTGGCCTGGTGTACTGACGACAGCACGATCTTTTCATCCTCGGGGCCGGCGACGGCGACGTCCTCTCCGGCGATTGGATTCGCAAGCGCAACTTCGTCGAGGAAGGCGGTGGTGCCTTCGTAGCGCAGCGCGTATTGTGACAGTTGCTCCAGATCGTCCAGCCGCGCCTGAGCGTTCGCAAACTTCGACCGCGCATAGTCGGCGTAACCGCGCTCGACAATCAGACGAATCGATTCCGATGGGTTGTGCTGCATCGACTCGCTGCCGATGATCGAGAGCACGTCGCGCAGGCTCTTCAAACTCGGCGTGCGTGATCGTGTAGGGCCGCCGCCCTCGGCGGCCAGTCTCGGACTATTCAGAAATGCCTGCAACGGCTCCGCGGCTGTCCCAATCCTCGCCCACACTTCCGCCGCAGTCTTTTCTCCCACCTTCGGGTAGAGCTTCATCACCCGCTTCCACGACAGCTCATCGCGTGAATTCGTGACGATCTTCAGGTAGGCGACGACATCCTTGATGTGGGCCTGTTCGAAGAAACGAACTCCGGAGCGGATCTCGTACGGGATCAGGCGCCGCGACAGCTCCATCTGCAGCTCGAGCGACTGGTAGTGCGAGCGATAGAGCACTGCGATGTCGCCGAGGTGCTCCCCTTCGTCGCGAAGCTCCAGGATGCGCTGGGCGATGAACGAGGCCTGCTCGAAGACATCGTCGACTCCGACCACCGCCGGGTCGGGCCCGTCGCCGCGCACCGCCTGCAACTCTTTGCGAAACTGGAATCGATTCTGAGCGATCGAGGCGTTGGCGAGGCTGAGGATCTGGCGCGTCGAGCGGTAGTTTGTCTCCAGCTTGTAGATCTTCGCTTCGGGGAATCGGAGCGGAAAGGTGATGATGTTTTCAAACGACGCACCGCGAAATGAATAGATCGATTGCGCGTCGTCGCCCACCACCATGAGGTTGCGCCGCACCGCGGCCATGGCATCGACGAGCTCGGACTGCAGCTTGTTCGTGTCCTGATACTCATCGACCAGGATGTATCGATAGTGCCTCTGCAACGCCGCGCCGGCCTCGGGGTGGTCATCCAGCAACAGCTTCCAGTTGACCAGCAGGTCGTCGAAATCCATCGCATTCGCTTCGCGCTTCCGCTCCTTGTACCGGCGGAAAACGTTGATCATCTCGTCGCGGTAGACGCCGAAGTGAGGGTAATTGTTTTCGAGGTGCAGCTCCAGCGGCGTGCGTGTGTTGATCAGGTAGGAGTAGATGTCGATGAGGACGTCGCCTTTTGGGAAGCGCTTCTCCAGAGTCTTGATCCCAAGAGAGGAAATGGCCGATTCCATCATCTCCTTGGCATCCTCGGAGTCGAGGATCGAGAAGTTCGACCGGTAGCCGATCGTGGCCGCATGCTGCCGGAGAAGACGGTTGCCGATGGAGTGAAATGTGCCGCCCCAGATCCGCCGCGTGTCGATGGTGACGAGCTGCTCGACGCGGCTCAACATCTCCCGCGCCGCCTTGTTCGTGAACGTGAGCAGCAGGATGTCGGACGGATCGACGCCATCTTCCACAAGCCGCGAAACGCGATACGTCAACGCCCGCGTCTTCCCGCTCCCCGCCCCTGCGATGACGAGCATCGGCCCTTCGCCGGCCATGACCACGTCGAGCTGCTCCTGATTCAGCTCATCTTCGTACCGGACGCGATACTGCTTCTGCGGCTTGACCGGCTGCTTGAGCGTGTAACGGCGGATCTTCTCGGGCACGACGGAAAGCGTAGCAGGTGAGGGACAACTCACGCGTAGAATGCCCTCGTATGAGCGCTGGTCTCGAGGCCGGGTTTTTACTCGACCGTCAATGGCACTGGTTGAGGGGCGAAATGGAAGAGAGCAAACGGCCCGCACTGCTGGCATTGTGCCGCCTTCTAGGCGGCGCGCGCGTTCCGTATGCCATCATCGGAGGTCTTGCCCTTCAAGTCCATGGAACGGAAGCGCGTACGACCCTTGATATCGACGTCGCTGTCATCGGACGCGACGCCATTCCCCGCGACGCCCTCCTCGCCGCCGGTTTCCGCTTTCATGAAAGTTTCCAGCACTCCGAAAACTGGGTGGCGCCCGGCGGTACTCCCGTTCAGTTCACTGACGACCCCTTACTCGCGAACGCGATCTCGCGTGCGGACGAAATCGTCGTAGAAGATGTCACGCTGCGGGTGATCCGCATCGTCGATCTCCTGCACGAGAAACTTCGTGCCGGAAGCGACCCTGCGCGCCGTCGATCGAAAAGGCTTCAGGATCTGGCGGACGCCGAGGCGCTCATCGAAGCCACTCCGGAGCTGGCGGGAGAGCTCAGCGGTGAGGAAAGGGCGCTGCTCGATCAGTTACCGAAGTGAAGCGAGGGGTTTCGAGATCTCGAGCTGTGCGGCCTCGGGGTCGTGGATGCCAGAGTTTACCTACAGCTGACGGGTCAACGTGAGGGTGCGATGATGGGCACCGTCGGAAAATACGTGCGGTAGCGCTGCCCGTCACGCGTCAGAAGACGGAGTCCGGCGATCACAGCGTGGGCGCCAATGTAGAAATCCGGAAGGGGCGCTGTTTTTGTTCCGCCGCGGCGGCGATAAGCCAGGAATGCCTTCCCGGCGAGGAAAGCCGCTTCGTACGGCAAATCGGGCCGGCGAAAATCGGCTGCCGGGAGAAGGTTCTCAATCTCTTCGATCCTACTTTCTAGTCAACGCCAGAATCTCGTCAGTCGACATCCGAACCGTCGCAGTCCCTTTCAGACGACGGACGATGGCTTCGCCCCTGCTGCGCGCACGCGACGGACTCTTGACGAGATGGACGGCGTTTCTCTTCACCACGAAATCGACCTCCGTGTCCGGAAGCAGCCCGAACCGTTCTCGGACCTCCTGCGGGATGGTTACCTGTCCTTTCGATGTGATGCGCATGCCGTCTCCCTCTTACTCCTACTGGTAAGAACGAATTCTCGGGCGGAGGCATTCTAGCGCGGTCCCGTTGCCCAGTGGTTACCGTTGCAGATGACCATGCTCGCCCCACACCCCACACCCTCACATGACACTTGTCATCTCCATCTCCTGACGTTCGGCAGTGTCGCGTTCCGACCCATGGGACGATATTGGCGACATGATGAAACGCCTTCTCCTCGATACCATCGCCATCCTCTCCTTCGCCGCCGTCCTTTCTGCGCAGCAGACGGCCATCACGAACGTTCGCCTCTTCGACGGGACGAGCGTCATTCCGCACGCCACGGTCGTCATCGACGGGACGCGCATCGTCGCCGCGGGCGCGAAGGTGACGGTTCCCGCCGGTGCCACCATCATCGATGGCAGCGGGAAGACGCTGTTGCCCGGGTTGATCGACTCGCATACGCACGTCTTTCCGGGGACTCTCGAGCGCGCGCTGCGTTTTGGGGTGACGACGGAGATGGACATGTTCACTTCTCACGTCACGCTCGATCCGCTGCGGGCCGAACAGGCCAAGGGTCCGGTGACGAATCGGGCGGACATCTACTCGGCGGGGACGCTTGTGACGGTCGCCGGGGGGCATGGGAGCGAGTACTTCCCGATTCCGACGTACAAGTCTGGGGATGATGCGCAGGCATTCATCGATGCGCGCATCGCCGAGGGGTCGGACTACATCAAGCTGATCGACGAGACCGGCGAACAATACGGGATGAAGCTTCCGACGTTGTCGAAGAGCGACATGACCGCGCTCATCGCCGCGGCGCACAAACGCGGCAAGATGGCGGTCGTTCATGTCTCGACGCTGGGCGCGGCGCGCGATGCCATCGATGCCGGGGCAGATGCCCTCGTCCACATCTTCGCCGACAAGATGCCGGACGCCGGCTTCGGCAAGTTCGTGGCCGCGCATCATGCCTTCGTCGTTCCGACGCTGACCGTCAACGAGAGCACGACCGGCGTCGGCAGTGGTACCTCGTTGAACACGGACTCACATCTGGCCCCGTATCTCACGACGGACGAGATGACCAGTCTCAAGGCTTCTTTTCCGAAGCGCGCGAGCGGCGGGCCGGACATGGCGTACGCGTTCGAGGCCGTGCGGCAGTTGAAGAGCGCGGGCGTGCCAATTCTCGCGGGGACGGACGCTCCGAATCCCGGGACGGCGCACGGAGCGAGCGTGCATCGTGAGCTCGAGCTGCTCGTGAAGGCCGGATTGACGCCTGCCGAGGCGCTGGCGGCCGCGACGTCGGTACCTGCGAAACAGTTCAAGCTCACTGACCGAGGGCGCGTGGCGGCGGGGCTTCGCGCTGATCTGCTGCTCGTCAACGGCGATCCGACCACCGACATCCTGGCGACGCGCAACATCGTCACGATCTGGAAGAATGGGGCAGCACTCGACCGCAAGCCGGAGCCGAAGACGAGCGCGCCTGCCGTTCTCCCGCTCGGCAATGGAATGATCAGCAACTTCGATACACCTGACGAAAAACCAGCCTTCGGTGCGAGCTGGCAGATCTCCACCGACTCGATCATGGGCGGCACCTCCACCGCGACGATGGAGGTCGTCGACGGCGGCGCGAACGGTACGCCGAAGGCGCTGCACATCAACGCGGAAACAAAGATGGGCGCGATGTATCCCTGGGCCGGTGCGATGCTGCTCCTCAGCGCGGAACCGATGCAACCGGTCGACGTCTCTGCGAAAGGCGGCCTCTCGTTCTACGCGAAGGGTGATACGGAGATCCGGGTGATGCTCTTCGCCACCAGCGCCGGACGGATCCCTCGCATCACGACGGTACACGCCGGCGCGGGATGGACCGAGATCAACCTGCCGTGGTCGGCCTTCAACGTCGACGGCAAGGATGTGCAGGCGTTTCTCTTCTGCGGCAACGACAAAGGAGCGGCCGGCTTCTCGATCGATGAGGTACGTCTGAAATAGTGGAGGTGCCGTGAATCCTCTGCACCAGACGCGTCGCCCCCCATCGATCCACCCTCTCCCCGCGCGAAGACTCGGGGAGAGGGTGACCCGGAGCGAAGTGGAGTGCGGGTGAGGGGTGTAGGCTTACTCCTCGCGAGAAGTCTTCCGCACCTTCGACTCGCCGCGCTCGCTCAGGGCAGGCTCTTCTCCCCCGCAGGCGGCGGGGGAGAAGGACTCTCGATTGAAAGGTTCTACCGCAGAGAGACTCCTACGGGACGATAGCGCTGCCGGTCTTGGTGCCGATCTTGAGACCAACCGTGATCGGTCTCGGCAGCCCGGTGAGAACGGGGCCGCCTTTTGCCTCGACCTTGTAGTCGAACTGCGTAGTGCTGTTGCCGTGCTGCTCGATCTGGATGTTCAGTCTCACCCCGTTGATCGTACCGTCGAACTTCCAGTGCAGGTGTTTGCCGTCTTCGCGGAACGAGCCGGCTGGGATGGTCAGGACGTAGCTGCCGATCGTGAACACAACGGGCTGCGTCACGGGATCGATTGTGCCACCCGCTGCAGACGGCGCGAGCGAGTGTGTACTTGGTGCGGAAAGGCTGAAGCTCCCGTCCTCATGGAAACCGTTCCTGTTCAAGTCGAGCTTGCCGACTCTGAAACTTGCAAAGGGCGTCGTGAGAGGCAGTGTGGTGATGACGATGCCCCAGGGGTTACTGTGTGCTGCCAGCGGGATCGTCGTGATCAGGGCGTTCGAGGTGTTGTCGACCACAGCGACCTGGCTGTGTAGGTAGTCATTGATGTACGCAAAGGCGTTGTCCGGCGTGATTGCGGCGTAAACCCATGCGCCATCGATCGGCGCGAGGGTGGTGGGTGTGTTCGTCGCGGTATCGATCACCACATACGGTCCCCCGCCGACGATTCCCGTGGCGTAGATTTTCGAGCCGTCCGGAGAGATCGAGAACTGCGCGGCCTGCCCGACGCCGGTGGGCAACGAAGCCAGCAGAACTTTGGTGGCCGTGTCGAACACGCCTACCTCGCCGGCTACCGCTCCATTTCCTGCATAGAGCTTGCTGCCATCCTTCGAGAGGATGACCGCGATGGTTTGCGTACCGGACGGGCTCGGGATGAAGTCGACTACGGCATTGGCCGCCGTGTCGGCGATGTAGATGTTTCCGGTGACGAGGTCGGCGACGTACAAGCGAGTACCATCGGGCGACACGGTCAGGCCGCGGGGTCTCGAGCCGGCAGGCATGGGAATCGACGCCACGACCGTGTTCGTCGCGGTGTCGATCACGCTGACGCCGCTGCTCGGGAAGAGGAAATCGTTTACGTAAATTCGAGTCCCATCCGCCGGCATGGCCATGAAGAAGCCGGCACCGGGTGTCGGGATCGTGGCCACGACTGTATTTGTGGCCGTGTCGATGACCGAGACGACGAAGTTCGGAGTCGTATTCGCGACGTACACGCGCGAGCCGTCGGGCGAAGCCAGGATTTGAGTCGGCTTCGTTCCCACGGGGATGGTCGTGACAATGCTGTTCGTGGCGGTGTCGATCACCGAGACGTTGTTGAGGTTGAAGTTCCCCACATAGGCCAGCGTCTGAGCCTGTGCGATGACGCTGAAGCCGATGGTGAAGAGAGTAAGGGCGAGGATTCGAAGCATAGCCGTGATGCGTACTTGCATGGTTTTCCTTCCGGCGAATTCGTCGCCGTTGTTGAAGACGTAGCCACTTCGCGGCACTGCGCGGAGGAGGCGACTCGCCTTCGAGTTTCTTCGATTTGTATTAACCGCCCCTGGGACGGAGCGGTGGACCTGCCGAACAGCATACATCAATCGCACTAGGAACAACCCACCAGCTTGTGGATGATGATCAGGGTGACCATCTCGGATGATCTCGGATATGTGCGCGAGGATTGGAAATGTGGTTGAAATGAGGCGGTACACCTGCCTCGCAATTGTGGCCGCTCTTCTGAGCGTCTCGTGCCGAAACCCGCCGCATACGATTCGTGAGCCCCGTACAGGGCTGCATTTCGTTCTCCTTCCAGCCGGCAGGTTTTTGATGGGCTCGCTGGCAGGGGAGAAGGGTCACCGTGCTGATGAGACGCTTCACCGCGTGACGTTGACTCGCCCGTTCTACATTTCGACCACCGAGGTCACGCAGGAGCAGTGGGCGGCGGTGATGGGGGTCAATCCCAGTCACTTTCACGGACGAAATCTGCCTGTCGAAAGTGTCACCTGGTTTGAAGTACAGGAGTTTCTGCGACGTCTGAATGCCTCGGCACATGCGCATTTCCGTCTTCCGGCGGAAGCCGAGTGGGAGTATGCCTGCCGCGCTGGCTCGTCCAGCGCCTACAGCTTCGGCGGCCAGCTTTCGACTACGAACGCGAGTTTCGACGCGCAGACACCGTCGCCAGTTGCATCGTTTCGGCCGAACGCGTGGGGTCTCTACGACATGCACGGCAATGTCTGGGAGTGGTGCTCGGACGAGTACTGTCCGTATGCATCATCCGCTGTCTCGGACCCGTATCAGTCGTGCCACAGCCCGTACAAAGTGATCCGTGGCGGCAGTTGGTATTTCGGTGCCGGCAGTGCGCGCAGTGCGCTGCGGTACACACATGAACCGCAACTGCGCGGCTTCAGCATCGGCTTCCGCGTGGTTCGGGAGGTTGACCAGTAAGGTGGAAGGGTGACGCTTCGCGAATGGAAGCGAATGCTTCGACAACGGCCGCCAGCTCTTCGCGCACCGTCACGCGGGTGTCGTCACCGTTTTGCAACCCCTTCGAGAGTACGTCACGGCAGACGGCGAAGAAACGGGTGTCCGGCCCTGCGATTCCGAGGTAAAATCGACCCGCGGCCAGATGGCCGCGGGTCGAGTGTCAGCCCGATTCGCGAGTCGAACCGGACGTCCGGGGAGCCGGGGGGTTGATTGCCAAATCGTTCCCTCCTCCGGCCCCTCGCTTACTTCTTCTGCGGGGTCGAAGGGTCGGTTGGTGGACGACGAGTACGGCCGGTGCCGCCCGTTGCCTTTACGGCCTTCTTCTGGAGCGCCCCCTCGCGAGCGGCGGGGGGAAGGTGCGACTTGCCATGCCCGTGTTCAGCGCGCGGGCGGGAGCCCGAGGCGCGGCCGTTGCCCGCGCGCACGATCGCTCACCTTTTCGCGCGCGTTGTCAGCGGCCGTGACGCGGCTAGGGGGCGGCCGGAAGTCACTACGACCCCAACTTACCCAACGATCGCTCGCCGTCTCTCACACGATGGCGACAGTGCTGTAGTTTCCAACTAGTGTTGTGTTACGAAAGTTCCTTGCAGTCTCCATCGATAGCAAGAACGCCGCGCCTCTCGCGGGATACGACAAGAAGTAGTTGAAACACTACACTAGGGACCTCTTCACATCTTCAGGAACAACGCCGTGATAGACGGGCGGAAGAAGTGTCGTCAGGGCCTCGATCGGTGTGAAGAGCCTCAGCGACTGAGCCGTCGTACGGATCGCTTCCTCCATCTCGTCATCCATGACGGCGACGATTCCGATTCCCACATCTTGATCGCCGTAGATCGCCCAACATTCCGATGCTGAGTAGACGAGGATCGCTTCTGAGTTGTACGCGATTGCATCGGCGGGGCTGTCCCCAGGATCCTCGTGCACCTCATCGATAAAACGTTGCACTGGATCTACATCTGTAAACCGTAGCAATGAGAACTTGCCGAAGTGCGCGTGGTAATAATTGTCAGCGTCGGGACGCAGCACGGCGAAAATGAACGATGAATCGCCTGCACTCGTCGTAAGCCGTTGCGCATCGCGGAAGAAATCCTCGGACCACACTTGATCGAAGTCGATAACGTGGAATGCCGAAGCTCGTCGTCGAAAGACTTGATTCGGAAGCGTGGCGCTTGGATCGACGAGGCGATCAATGGCCTGCGTTTCCCGCTCGAAATCGCTGCGGCTCGTGATCATCACTTCTCTTCCAGACGGATCTTCGCTACAAGCTTTCCGTCCTTGAACACTTCGGCGGTTGGTCCGCCAGTTGATTTTGCCGTATCGCGCAACGTGTACTTCACACCATTTTTCCGAAAAGTTGTTACCTTGCCGTCTTTGCTAACCGCCTTGGTAAACCCGTTCGATTCCAAATTCTTGGCGAAGTCCGCTCGCGACACATTTGTAGCTCGATTCCCCACGCTGCGGCCGGTCGTGACAACCTCTGCCGTCCGTGATCAGCCGGGGAGTGCCGAGGTGGTCGAGATGGTAGTGATAGGTAAGCGTCTGGTCAGAATTTGGGGCGGTGCGCGAGCCCGTAGCCAGTAGAAGACCATCTCGCCAGATGTAGTCTTTTGACCAGCGGTGCGTGTTCAGTCCGAACGGGGTCTGCGACTCCGCACTGGTGAGCTCGCGCAGCATTTTTGCGCCTTGATCGCGTCACTGTCCAGCTCCAGGTCAAGCCCTGCCGGACGGCGATCCGTTCGTCGTCCGCGGTGTAAGCGAAGTTTCGGATGTCGGTGCCGACCGTGGCCTGGGTGACCATACCGGTTCCGTCGTAAACGTAGGCGGCACCGTAACCCGTGAGGACGTTACCGGCTTCATCGTAGGTGACATTGTCCAGGTGGTTGGTGGATGAGAGCACCGTTACCGGCGCTTCGCAGTTTGTGTTGCCGAGGCAGTTGATGGCGTTGCCGACGCGGGTGGCGCTGGTGCGGTTGCCGTAGATGTCGTAGACGTAGGTCTGGCGGTTTCCCTGGACCGTGGCGTCGACCAGCCGCTGCTCGCCGTCATAGACGAACGTATCGTTGCCGATGGCTTTGATGTTTCCGGCTCCGTAGGCGTATACGCCGCTCGTCGAGAGGGGGCGTGAGACCAGGTGATTCGAGGCCAGACTTGCAGCCAACGGGGCTGAAGGTTCGTCCAGCCTGCGATCCGGCTGCGCGACTTCAACGACCGTCCGGACGCGGGGATCGGAACTGAGCGTGCGTGCTCGGGAAGGAGTCATCGTTACGGCGAACGTATGGGGGTCCTGCGCGTACGACTCCAACCGCCCACCGTAGGAATGGGTGAGCGATTCGGCTGTCGTGCCCGCGTCATCCGCGTTGATCGAGGTGTCGAGCGTGACCAGGTAACGCGCGATCACCGGCTCGACGGCGGAGGCAGGCCGAAACTTCAGCTCGGCCCCCTCGGCCAAGGGGACCACGCCGAGAACCAGCGATAGGCTTGCGAGAACGATGCATGAGGCGAGGCGTTCGAGAAGCTGTCGTCCGTTCATTGCGCGATTCCTTGTAGCGCGTTCCGGAGTTGCTGGATGTGGCCGGATACGATTCGGCCATTCGCAACCGGGGATGCCACGCTCTGAGTGTACGCGAAAGGCGGCAGTGGTTACGACAGTCATTTGCAATCACTGAATGCGATCCAACTTGGCTAGAGTCGGTGTTTCTGGCGGTTCACACTGACCATGGGTCGGGCGATTCGTCGATTGTCTGAAAGTGTTTAAAATAGCCTCGATCGAAGAGAGTTGCAATCGCAGAAGTGAGCGTATCCAAACTCAAATCTGGCACCACGATCATGCCAACCTCCGCGATAAACCGCTGCTGGAGCTTGGAATACTGGTCAAGATCCTCCCGGAGAGTCTGAATGTTAATGAAGCACGCCGGAAATCTGGAACCGTCGCGCATTTCAACTATCACATGGCTGAGATAGCCACGATCCGGGGCTTCGCTGACGGACCGCTCGTCGGGGAATACGATTTCAAAGTGATCGAACGGTATTCTCATCAAAATCCCATTGGCCTAAGCACCACTTGTGTGATAGTAGGTCCAAGAAAACCTTTAGGGACATCGCGTAGCTTGGTATCAATTGAAACTTATCCAACTTCTTATTGGTCGGGACGGAATCAACCCACGACATGCCGGTGCTGGCCGCAATAAATTATCCGCCAACAATCGCGCCGTTACTGCATTCCGAGTTCGAGAGGTCACGATGGGATGATAAGCGAACCCTTGCGCCATTCCGCGAGCGTAGTTGCTGCACTTAGTCGCGCTAAGCTTGGCGCGCCTTTGGCGAGATCCTCCAATACTCTTTCGGCAACAGCAGGTGCAATCTCGAGCGTATGAAACGCCGCCCACAGGCGAACGGCCGGACTGCTGTCGTCCAGAAGCTTTAAGAGACCGGTAAGGGCCTCCGCGCCTCGGCGTTTTAGCTCTCGATAGATGCCTACTAGAACGTCGTAGTGGTTGTTTGCGGCTCGATAGTCTGAGCCCTCGGAGGACTTGTCGTGCAAACGTGCGGCTTCCGTATAGACGGTTAGGAGTTGGTCAAGGCTGTGATTCATTAATGGCAGTCTCGTCATTTAATAACACCGAGGTCGCGTAGTATTTGTTCGCCGAACTTGTATTGCTCCTCATACGACTGCGTACCCAACCAGTCTCGAACAGTCAGGCCGCCAGTGAAGTTCGGTTTTGATGAGTAGTAGGCGCTAATTTTAGTATGGGTTGCGACGTCGACCTTAATTATGTTCGCACTGTTGTGCAAGGCCTCTGCTTTCGAATCGCTCCGCGTTCATTCCGGTCTGTTCGACGATGTGATGCCATTGCACGCCCTCGCCAGCAGCACCAAATATCCTCTTAAAGGCACCGAAAGATTTAAAACCGACACTTTCGGTACCGTCGATGGCCGCTGCTTTTTCAGGCTGCGCAAAGTTGACCCAAATATCAGCGAGCGAAATGGTAATCACGCCTGCCGCCATCAGCCTTTCGCTGTTTGAGGCGGAGCTCCAACCACTTATCGCCTGTTTAATGTCGTCGTAGTGAGTGACGCGAGCAGCAAACGCTAAGTCGTTGGCGCGATCGGCGGCCGCCTCTATGTTCATTCTCTGCAGCGACCAGTGTTCGCGGATATATCGCGGCAGTGGTCGTTCTCGACCAGTGGGGTCATCATAGGCTATTGGATTGTTCTCGACGTAAGAGTACCGATTCCAGGACTGCGGACGCGCTGGAAGAAAAGGGCCCTGGTCGAACTCCAAAAAACGCCCCAAATTCGCGTTGTAATACCGCGCATGCATGTAGTCGACACTGTGGTTATCCCCGGCAACGATATCCCGCTCATGCCCCGTGAACTTCATAGCCTCGGCGGGGTTCTCCTGGGGTGTCAGGTTCATCTCCGCGCCGAACGGGTAGTAACTGTGCGAGGAGACAACGACGCCATTGCCGTCCGTGATCAACCGCGGAGTGCCGAGGTGGTCGAGGTGGTAGTGATAGGTAAGCGTCTGGTCCGAATTTGGCTGGATGCGGGAGATCGTGGCCAGTAGCAGACCATCTCGCCAAACGTAGTCTTTT